>WHTZ01000002.1:0-216283 GCA_009377495.1 Luteitalea sp. | reverse complement strand
TCTGCGATGCGGAGGCCCTCGGTCGGACCAAGCCGGCCAATCCGATCGGCCCAATACGCGTCTTTGGCGTCACGCGCGGCTTTCCACTCGCGTGACACGTAGCGGTGGATATCGCGGGTAATCACGTGTCTATATTAGCGGGTCCTGCGCGTGGTGCCTCTAAGAAGTCCTCGTCACTCACGAATGCCTGGAGACCCCGAAGGTCCTCGACCCCACGCGTGCGGCGCGACGGGTCCAAGAGGTGTGACATCAACTCGTGCCGGCACTACTTTGTGTGCGCCGTGAAAGCGGCGTGTTCCTCGTGGGATGGAAGGAGCCCACCCCTATGAACCGCTGAGCAATAGGGTAGCTGGGTCCCCTGCGTGACGTCGTGAGGCGTCCAGCAGAAGCGGGACCTGCATGCCGCCCGCTGGCAAGCGGGCGGTTGCGAAGCCGCGGGCCGTCGCGCGTAGCGAACTCAGATGTAACCTCGTGAGAAGTCGAGGAGGCCGAGCCTCTACAAAGTGGGCGAAGGCAGCACGCCTCGGGAAGGTGCTCAGCCGATGCACCGAGGCACTCCTCCGGGGTAGCAGGGACGGCACGTGGTGAGCGGAACCCGCCGAACACGGGAGACCTCGCGCGGTGCGGGTGGCGACCGCAACGCGGGCGTGCAAGACGGCAGTCAAGGCGCCGCGGCGGTGCGAGGAGTCGGACGGGGTCGTAGTACCGCGGAAGGCGATGAAAATTGCCGGAGGGAAGGGCCCCGACTCGAGGACGCGACCCCTGCAGGAAAGGAAGGGGGATTGTGGCAACGCTAGAAACCCCAACACGCATCCGGGACCTGCAAGGGGCGCTCTACCTGCGAGCCAAGAAGGAACCGCAGTTCCGTGCCTACGCCCTCGACGACAAGGGATATCGGCCGGACATCCTGGCACACGCCTATGCGCTGACCAAGGCGAATGGCGGCGCGCCAGGACCGGATGGTGTCACCTTCGACGAGATGGAGGCCGACGGACGGACTGTGCTGCTGGAGGAGCTACGTGAGGAGCTGAAGACGCAGACGTATCGACCCGGACCGGTGCGACGGGTGTACATCCCGAAGCGGAATGGTGGGGAACGCCCGCTGGGCATTCCGACCATGCGCGACCGTGTGGTCCAGGCGGCAGCGAAGCGGCTCCTGGAACCGCTCTTCGAAGCGGACGTTGAGCCGGACTCGTACGGCTTCCGCCCGCGGCGGGCGGCGCACGATGCCCTCGATGCCATCCGTGAGGCATGGGAGGCGGGGATGTATTGGGTGATTGATGCAGATATCAGCGCCGACTGCGACACGATGCCGCATGACCGGCTGATGCAGACGGTCGCGCAGCGTGTGGTGGACGGTGCGATGCTCGCATTGGTGAAACGATTCTTGGACGCCCCGATCATCGACGAACGCGATGGCGGACGGCCAAGACGGCCCACACAAGGGACTCCGCAGGGCGGCGTCATCTCGCCGCTGCTGTCCAACGTCTCCGTGCACCTGCTCGACCGGAACTTCTGCCGCCGGATGCCCCGCGGGGAGCTGCGAGGGCGCCTGGTCCGCTATGCGGACGAGTTCGTCCTCTTGGCCCCGCGGCGCCCAGACCGCGCCTCGGCATGGCTGCACGAGCTCATGACCAAACTCGGGCTGACGCGGCATCCGGAGAAGACACGGGTGCTCGATGCCCGACGCGAGGCGTTCGCGTGTCTGGGGCACACGCATCGATGGCGGTTCGGCCGGTTGTCCCTCGACATCGCCCCCAAGGCGGTGCGACGCATCCGCGACGAACTGCGGCAGAAGACACGACGGACGGGGACGAGCCGTGACGCGATGATCGCGGACCTCAATCCGTACATCCGGGGCGCTCGGCATTACGTCCGCCGGGTCCGCCGACGGACGCTGAGCCATCTCGATGGGTTCGTCAATCAGCGCCTCGCGCGCTGGTGGGCCCGCACACACGGGTACCGCCGGCCGGCATGGTCGCTTGTGTCCCGGGATGCGCTCCGGCAGCGGTATGGGCTGGAGCGGTGGAACCTCCCGGCTGCGCGTCGCCCAGCGGATTCCAGGTTCGCACGGTGAACGTCGAGGGAAGCCGTATGCGGGAAATCCGCACGTACGGTTTGATGAGGGGCTGCTGACCCGTACGTCTCGTACGGCGGGTTGGGGTCTACTCCACCAGATCCGATAATTATTCCGGAAACCAAGACATCCAACGGTTGCCGGTCACGTGGGAACGCGTTCTTCCACGAGCGACTTCGCGACCGACCCTGCCGCGAAAACGCCATCTCCCGAGCGGGCGGCGAGGGGGTGATCTCGGAGCACGTCGAGCGCGTAGGCCAGGTCGAGCCGTGCACCGAACCAGTCAGGGGTGGCGGTGTGCGGGCCCATGCGGATGCCCGCGGCCGTCAGGCGCGCGGTGCTGGGCGCGAGCGGATCCCCGATATCGCCGCCAGCGGTGGCCCAGCGCGGCGTCCGCGGGACGGTGGGGAGGGGGCGGCCATCCGGCCGGCAGACGTGGACCGCCCCATCCGGCGCCCGCGTGAGCGTGAAGCCCTCTTCGTGCACCGCTCGATGGTGGCGGCGGCAGAGCAAGGCGAGATTGGTCAGCCGCGTCGCCCCGCCGTCCGCCCAATGTTCAAGGTGGTGGGCATCGCAGTGCCGCGCCGTACAGCCGGGAAACTGGCAGTGGCGATCGCGGGCGGTCAGCGCGCGGCGGATCGCGGGGGGAATCGTCCGCCGCTTCCGCCCGACATCGAGCACCGTGCCGTCCGGCGCATGCCGCATCATCACGGTCGACGCGTCGCAGGCCAGGCGTCGCGACGTTTCCGCGGAAACGCGCGCCCCCTCCGCATCCTCCAACACCGCCTGGCCGGTGTCCGGCGCGACCGAGTCCTCCGCGGTCGATCCGGCGTCGGCGTGCAGCGTGGCCTCGTCGACGTGGATGACCACCTGATACCGATCGCCCGCCGTCCCGCGATCCCCATCACTGGCCAGCGCGCTCTCGGCCAAGAGGCCGAGCGCGTCCGCGCGGCGCTGGGCGGGCGTGACGTCCGCGGTGCCGTCCTCGCGCGGGTCGGTCGCGCGCTCGCGGAACAGCCGATCGCTTGCCGCCTCGAGCGCCCGTTGCACGACCGCCCCGAGCTCCGGCGTGAGCCGGCCGCGCATCACCACCAGCCCGTCGTCATCCACCCAGGTGTGGAGGGACCGCTGTTCGTGTCGCCACGCGGTCTCCCGGGCTTCCTCCAGCCGATCGACGCGGCGCCAGGCGCGGACCAGCCGCTCGACGTGCGCGGCCGTGCCGCCCCGCGCCGCGCCCACGAGCTGCGTCTCGGTCGCGGGCGTCGCGATCCGCGTGAGCGCACGGACCTTCGAATACGAGATCTCGCCTCGCTCCATCGCCGCACTGATCAGGGGCAGCCTCGCCAGCGCGCGCGCCACGCGCACCTTCTCGCGCGCCGCGCCGAGGTCGAGGCCGGTTCGCCAACTGAGCCAGTGCGCACAGGAGAGGCAGCCGCCGTCGTTCCAGCCGGCGCGCGCATCGAACTGGCGGATCAGCACCAACAACTCGTAGGTCGCCGCCTGGATACGCGCGGACAGCTCCGCGATCGCATCGCCCAGCCGTTCGATCTCCGCATGCGACCGAGAGGGCGGGCCGTCGGGCAGCGGCGCGGGGATCGAGGGGTCGGTCTGAGACAGAGAGACTCGAGCAGACATGCCCCATCATAACCCCTGCATTTCCAACCACTTGTACGCCGCCAGGCGCCGCGACATCGGGCCGAAGGTCTCCGCGCCCTTCCTTGGGCCGTCGCCGGCCGCCACACGGGCCGCATGCGCCTCTCGGAGGCATTCGGGCGCGGGGTCCTCATTGCGACGCACTCGTCGACAAAATCCTGTCAAGCGAAATCGGTCCGGACCGGCGACATAGGTGACACTTTAGACCGGTCTATTTTGTTACCTATGTTGGCGGTCGCACCATCTTTAGTTCTCGGACAAATTTCGGATCTGACAAAGTAGTGCCGCCACGAGTTGATGACCGTACAAGATGGCCAATCCCTACATCCATTCTGTTCACAGATTGAATGCTGGACCTGAGAACGGTCGCTTGACGCCGGCCTGTTCGAGCGTGCCAGCGCTCCACGTTAATCCACGAACCTGGACCACAGAACGACCAGCAGCGCATTCACCGTCGACGAGGACGCCACTGAGTGCACCGACTTGGACGTCGGCGAGAGTTGCACGGTCACCGTCACTTTCATGCCGAGCGACATCGGATCGGCCGAGGCGACGCTGGAGGTGACCAGCGACGAAGCGGTGACGGCCACGCTCGCCCTGACCGGCAGCGGCGTCGCGGCCCCAACCTGGACCATCAGCGGGACCATCACGGACGCCAGCGACGCGCCGCTCCCCAGCGTCACCGTCCACTTGACCGGCGGCACGGCGGCCCAAGCGACGACCGATGATCAGGGCACGTATACGTTCCCGAACCTCACCGCTGGCGAGGACTACACCGTGACCCCGAGCCTCGGCTATACGTTCACGCCGCCTTCAGCGGAGCTCGAGGCGCTGGCCTCGAACCAAACCGCCGCCTTCCAGGCCGCGGCGGTGGAGCTCACCATCACCGGGACCGTCGTCGACGACGACGAGGAGCCGGTCGAGGGGGTCGCCGTCGAGTTCAGTGGCGACGACCAAGATGAGGTGACGACCGACGCGGACGGAGCGTTCGCCTTCGACGCGCTCGCCTGGGGCGGGACCTACACGGTCACGCCGACGCAGGCGGACTATCACTTCACGCCCGAGTCGCGAACGTTCGAGCCGCTCGACCAGAACGAGCAGGTCCCCTTCACGGGCACGCGGTTGCGCGCCGTCTATACGCGCTACTTTGGCGAAGGGGCGATTGGAACGTTCTTCGATACGACCTTCGCGATCTTCAACCCGAACGACGAGGCGGCCGCCGCGACGCTGGCGTTTGCGGGGGAGGCCGGAGAGGTCGTCCCGCACACCGTGACCATTCCTGCGCAGGCACAGGTCCTCGTCGATCCGGAGATGCTGCTCCCCGAGGACTGGGTCGGCTTTGCCACGTCGATTGAGGCCGATCGGGCGCTGGTCACCTCGCGCACGATGCGCTGGGACGAGCGGCACTACGGGCGCCACGAGAGCGCGGGCGTGGCCGCACCACAGCTTGTGTGGTGGTTCACCGAAGGCGCCACCGGCACCTTCCAACTCTTCTACCTGCTCTACAATCCCGGCGAGGAGCCCGCGGAGATCAGCGTCACGTACTATCGCGGCGGCGATCAGGCGACGGTGACCCGTGCGTATACGGTGGCGGCCCACACCCGCCGCACCGTGCTGGTCGACGCGGGGCTCGATGAGGAGACGCCAGACCCCGAGCTCGGCGACACCGACGTCGCCGCGCAGGTGGTCTCGACCAACGGCGTCCCGATTGTCGCCGAGCGGGCGATGTATCTGACGACGGAGGCGACGCAACCGTTCACGGCCGGCACCTTGGCGCCCGCGGTGACCAACGCGGCGGAGTCGTGGTACTTCGCCGAAGGGGCCACCGACTTCTTCGACCTCTTCCTCTTGCTCGCCAATCCGAGCGCGGAGCAGGTCGAGGCGACGGTGCGCTACCTGCTGCCGACGGGGGAGCCGCTCGCGCGCAGCTACGTGCTCGAGCCCGAGAGCCGCCGCACGATCTGGGTGGACGCGGAAGACGACCGCCTCGCCGAGACGCAGGTCGCCATCACGGTTCAAAGCGAGACGCCCATTCTGGCCGAGCGCGCCATGTGGTGGGGCGCCAGCGGTGCGTGGGACGGCGGGCATGTCAGCACGGGCGCTGTCCGGCCGGCGGCCCGCTGGGGCCTCGCCGGGCTCGTGCTCGGCGGTGCCGAGGCTGCCGAGGCCTACGTCCTCGTCGCGAATCCGAACAACGCCGAGGCCGAGGCGACGCTCACGCTGATCACGCCCGACGGCGCGCGCGAGCCAGTGACGGTGCCGCTGGGGCCGTGGAGCCGCACCACGCTCCGGCTCAGGGGCCTGTTCTCGGACGCGGGGGACGGGGGAGGTGAGGGGGCCGTGGCGGTGCTGGTCGAGAGCACCCGCGGCGAGGACCCGGTGCCGCTCGTCGTCGAGGGCGCGGCCTACGCCTCGCCCGACGGCCAGCCGCTCACCACCGGCAGCGCGACGCCGGCGCTGCCGCTGCCGGAATGAACCAGGCTACGGATGTGACCAGCGGCCTCGCCCGCTGGTCAACAGAAACGGGGGGCGCCCGCCGCACATTTCTCGGCGTCCCCGCGCGAGGCGGGTCGGCACGTGCCTCCCCCACGCCGGCCCGTCTCGGTGTTTCATGATCAGGCCCCAACTACATGCCTTCCGTGTTGCTCATCGACGACAGCGATCAAATGCGACGTATGATCCGGCGCGTGATCGCCGATCTCGCCGATCCCATCTCCGAGTGTGAGGATGGTGCCAAGGCGCTGGCGGCGTACGCCCGGCATCGACCGGACTGGGTCTTGATGGATATCGAGATGCCGAAGATGGATGGCCTCACCGCCACGCGGCAGATCCTCGAGCTGTTCCCGGAGGCCCGGGTCTTGATCGTGACCCAGTACGACGACGCCCGGCTACGCGACGCCGCGCGGCTAGCGGGTGCGCAGGGGTACGTCTTGAAGGAAAACCTCTTGGAGCTTCGGGCCCGGCTGCAGCCCTAGACACGGCGCGTTCGGCGAACGCGCCCTACCATGGCGGGAGGTAGGGACGCCTCGCCGAGGCGTCCGCTCGTAGGCAGACGACACATCGTTGTATGCGACACTGCGCTCGAGTGTAGTAGAGTGGCGCCAGTCGGTCGCGGCCGATCTCGGCGAAATCGTATGCGCATCCCCCGCCGGTATGGGATCTCGCCTGAGCTTGCTCACCTCGGCAGGGTCCTCCTCTGTCTCACGGCCGTCGTCTGGCTGGCGCTTCCCGCGCAGGCGCAGCCACGCACCGACGAGCCCGAGTACGGCATCGATGTCTGGACGACGGACCGCGCTTGCCCCAGAACATCGTGCGCGCGATTCATCAGACACGCGATGGGTATCTGTGGCTGACGACCTTGGACGGGTCTCGTGCGCTTCGATGGCGTGCGCTTCACGGTCTTCGACCGGACCACCTCACGTGGCATCGCGAGCAACCGCTTCACGCCGATCTACGAGAGCGCGAACGGCGCGCTCTGGATCGGGTCGGAGAGTGCGGGCGTCACGCGCTATCACGACGGCGTCTTCATCACCTACAGCGTGGACGAGGGCTTGCGCCACAACAACGTCACCGGAATCACGGGCGACCAGGCGGGCAACGTCTGGGTGCTGGCGGGCGGCCGCATCGCACAGTGGCAGGACGGACGTTTCAGCCCCGCACAGCTCGACCTCCCAGCGATTGTCTTTCGCAGCACCGACTGGAGCACCGAGATCTTCTGGGGCGTGCACGGCCGAACGCTGTATCACTTCACGGGCGGACGATTGAGCACGTGGACCCTTCCCGAGGGCGTGGGCCTCTCCCGTGTGGAAGAGGATCCGTCGGGAACGCTCTGGGTCAAGACGCGGGAGGGGACCCTTGCCACGCTCATACGCCGATCTCGGCAAGAACAACCGGCGTCCGACGGGACGCGGGACGCCTGGCGCGAAGTCGCGGGTGGCGCCGAGATGCACATCGCGCACCGGGACCGGCGCGGTGAGGACTGGCGCCTGACATTGAACGCTGACCTGTGGATTGGCACCTATGACGGCGGTCTCGGCCGCTTGGAGGACGGTCGTATCACCACGTACACCGTCCGCGACGGGCTGTTCAACAACGGCGTGTTTCAGATTCTCGACGACGGACACGGCCACTTGTGGATGAGTTGCAACCGCGGCCTTCATCGCGTCAACAAGACCGACCTCAATCGGTTTGCGGCTGGAGATCGCGCGACCATCAACTCACTCTCGCTGGGCAAGAGCGACGGTCTGCTGAACCCGGAAGCGAACGGCGGCAACTGGCCAGCCGGCGTCGCCGCGCGCGACGGCCGGCTCTGGTTCCCGACCCAAGAGGGCGTCGCGGTGATCGATCCGACGGCCGTCGAGGCAAGCGCGGCGCCGGTGCCCGCGGTGATCGAGTCCTTCCTGGTCGGTCGCACCTCTGTGCCGTTCGAGGACGGGCTTCGCTTGGCGGCCCGGCAGAACACGTTCGAGATCCGATACACTAGGCTCAGCTTCCACAATTCCGCGTCGCTCCGATTCCGCTATCGGCTGACCGGACTGGACGAGGACTGGGTGGAGGCCGGCAGGCGGCGCACGGCATACTACTCGCACGTGCCGCCGGGTGAGTACACCTTCAGGGTCATCGCCGCGAACAGCGACGGCGTCTGGAACACCGACGTCGCGAGCCTCTCCATCGTCATCATCCCGCGATTCTGGCAGACCCGCTGGTTCTGGTCGCTCTCGGGGCTGGCGGCGATCGCCGTGGTTGCCTTCGCCTACCGTCGCCGCGTGGCGGGACTCGAGCGGGCGCGCGCGGCGCAGCAAGCTTTCGTCCAGCAGCTGATCGACTCGCAGGAGGGCGAGCGGCGACGCATCGCCGCGGAGCTGCACGACAGCCTCGGCCAGCAGCTCCTGATCATCAAGAACCGCGCGCTGCTCGGCGCGATGGCAGACCCACACGCCGAGGAGGGCAAGGAGCAGTTCGACGAGATCTCGGCGACGGCCACGCGGTCGCTCGACGAGATTCGCGAGATCGCCCGCAACCTGCGGCCATATCACCTCGATCGGCTTGGTCTGACGCACTCCATCGAGGACATGGTCGAGCGGATCTCGACCTCGTCCGAGATACAGGTCTCGAGCCGCATCGCGCAGATCGAAGACGCGATTCCCAAGGACCACGAGATCAACCTGTATCGGATCGTGCAGGAGGCGCTCACCAACATCGTCAAGCATTCGCACGCCGCGCACGCGTGGGTCGAGATTACTCGCGATGAGCACACCGTTGTGATTGCGATCCGAGACGATGGACGGGGCTTCGAGACGGCAGCCCCGCACGCGTCAACGACCGCCAAGGCCGGTCCTCGGCCTGGCCGGGATCGCGCAGCGGGTACGGATGTTGGGAGGTCGTCATACGATCGTCTCGAGTCCGGGCCGAGGCACGACGATTCAGGCCGTGCTCGAGACGCTCGAGGAGCAGGTCAACGAGCAGGAGCGGTGGCAGGATGAAGCCGGTCATCAGAATCGTCATCGCAGACGATCACCCGATCTTTCGCCAGGGGCTGCGCCAGATTATCGAGAGTGATCCGATGCTCGAAGTCGTGGCCGAAGCCGAGGACGGGCACGTGGCGATCACCCACATCGAGACGCTCGCGCCCGACGTCGCGATCCTCGACGTTTCGATGCCGGGCCGCGACGGCTTGGAGGTGACGCGGGCCGTTCGCGACCGGCGGCTGTCGACGGCCGTGATCTGCCTGACGATGCACAAGGACGAGCGCTTCGTGAATGCCGCGCTGGAGGAGAAGATTACGAGCTATCGTTCGCGTCCGCGCAGCGTAGGGATTGGGGCTTCCGGGGACGCGGATACTGCTCGTCGCTCCGCACACGAGCGCCCGGTCGCCACGCTCGACCACCGCCACTTCCGCGTTCTGCAGCCTCGGCATGTGGACGCACTTCGGTTGCTCCCCGAGGACCTGCCCACCTGACGGGAGTCCCTCACGGGAATAATTGCATTCCCTGCCTCGCCTCGACAGCAAGACTACACGTTTCCCTGCCACCGGACGAAATGGGCAGCCAGGACGGTACCCGCGCGATTGAATGTCAAATATTATTGACATGGTGTCAACTGAGGCATACACTGACGCCAACAACCTGGCGACCCCTTGGAGACTCTCGATGACTGACACCGCCGACTCCCGCCGCGTCCCCATGCCCTTCGAGGAGAAATCCGCCTGGGCCGTCGTCGCCTCGACAGTCCTGGTCTGGGGCGCCTACTTCTCCGCGGCCGTCGCGCTGCCGGCGCCACCTGACGTCAAGCCCTTCCCCCTGTTCTTCTTCTTCATCGGCGCCGTCGTCGCGCAGGTCGTCATCCTTGTTGTGGCGCATATCGCCTTTGCCATCCGCGCTGCGCCCGGACCCACGGACGAACGCGACCGCCTCATCGAGCTCAAGGCCGACCGCAATGGCGACTGGGTGCTCAGCGTCGGGACGATGTGCGTCGCCCTCGTCCTCATCTGGGGAGGCACGTTCAATGCGCTTCCGTTCCCGCCGTGGTCGATGCCGGCGCCCTACGTCTTCGGCAACCTGCTCGTGCTCCTCTTCGTGCTCGCCGAGATCGTGAAGCGCCTCTTGCAGATCGCCTACTACCGACGGGGAGCCTGACGCGTCGCCATCCGGAAGTCTTCGCGCGTGCCGCAGTGTCGCCCTTGCGCCAGTTCGCGCTGCTCTGCTCCGCCCCTTCATGGGCTGCCGTTGCATCATGAAAAGGACCCGCATCACCAACAATATTCGGCGGCTGCGCTTTGAGCACGGCGAGATGACGCAGCAAGCGCTCGCGGACAGAATCGGCGTCTCTCGCCAAACCGTCGTCGCCATCGAAGGCGCGAAGTACTCCCCGAGCCTCGAGCTCGCGTTCCAGATCGCCCAGGCCTTCGACACACCGCTCCACGAAGTCTTCGAATACCAGGTCGACGCAATTATCGGTGGAAGCGGTTGAGCTGATAGCCCGAAACGGAGGCGGCTAGGCCAGATTCTGTTCGCATAAGGTAACACAAAACTGTTACCTTATGCATATGAAATCGGCGACGGCTCAGCCAAACGTGCGGCAGTATCTCGACAATCTGGCTGCGTCCAGCCGCTATGCCTTCACGACGGCCGAGGCACGGTCCGCCTTGGGCATTTCTCACGCGGCGCTAAAGGTCGCGCTGAATCGGCTGGCGCGTCAGAAACGCATCGTGTCACCTGCGCGGGGATTCCATGTCCTCGTGCCGCTAGAATACCGGTCCCTCGGATGTCTGCCCGCTGACCAGTTCATTCCGGCGCTGATGAAATCGCTGCGGTCGCCCTACTATGCGGATCTTCTGACGGCGGCCCAGTACCACGGCGCTCGTCGAGATCTTTTCCAATCCCGTTCTGCACGACGCGCTCGCCTTCCGTGGCGGCACGGCACTGTACAAGCTTCATCTGCCCGGGGCGCGCTACTCGGAAGACATCGATCTCGTCCAGACGGAGACGGCACCCGCTGGCCCCATGATGGACGAGTTGCGGAAGACCCTCGACCTCTGGCTAGGCAAACCACGCTGGAAACAGACCGAGGGCCGCGTCACATTTGTGTACCGGATCAACTCTGAAGACATGCCGCCCATCGCGCTGCGACTGAAGGTCGAAACCAACACGCGTGAGCATTTTGCCGTGTACGGCTTCAAGGAGATTCCGTTCCGCGTGTCATCGCGCTGGTTCGAGGGCTCCTCCAACATCCATACGTACGAGCTTGAAGAACTGCTCGCCACTAAATTGCGGGCGCTGTATCAACGCAGG
Organism: Luteitalea sp.; assembly: GCA_009377495.1. GTDB lineage: Bacteria > Acidobacteriota > Vicinamibacteria > Vicinamibacterales > Vicinamibacteraceae > WHTT01. The sequence goes on along the minus strand of WHTZ01000002.1, from coordinate 204,763 downwards.
CAGGGCCGGGATCTCTTCGATCTAGCAATTGCGCTCAAAGCTCCCAACCTTGATCCGGATCGCATTGTCGCGGCGTTCTTGAAATACATGGACCATGAAGGCCATAACGTCACGCGAGCGTTGTTCGACGAGAACTTCTCCAGGAAACTGCACGATTCCGATTTCATGGCCGACATCAGCCACTTGCTCGCAGCCGGCTACGAATGGGACGCGGACGCGGCGGCCGCGGCAGTGAGAGTGCAGCTGATCGAGCGCCTGCCGGGCGAGCCATGGAAAGGCAATCGAGAGGCGCAAAGACTCCGGCCATGAGAGATGATTCTTGCGCAGATTTGTCCCCTGCGAGCGGGCAATCTGCACTGGAATTATCACGTTACGTGGGATGGATTGGCGGGCCGCGTCGCGCGATGAGCTTGAAGGCGTGGAGCGAACTGCTGCTCCCAGTTACCTAGCGCGTTCCCGCGTGCTCCTCGTCTGCTTCCCGCGGTGGGCGCCCCGCGCAGTTACTTAGGTATTGTGCGTGTTTTTCGAGGAAATCTGGAGCCGGCGATCGGACTCGAACCGATGACCTGCTGATTACGAAGCCCCTGCTCGCAAAAACCTAAGTAGTTGATTGCGCGATAGTTGACCTTTATGGCCGGCCTCGGACGGTTTTTCAAACGTCCACGTTTTTCTTCAAGTTTCTTCAAGTGTCCACGAGAAGGTACCGCCAAAAGTATCGCTAACGCCCGGAGCGGTTCTTGTGGCTCTCAGCGTGCCGCGCCGGTCGCCCGCTGGGATCGGCGGGCGACACGGCGCTGCGTGCGGCGCCCCACACGCCGGCGGTGGACGTGGATCTCGACTTCGCCGTCCAGCGCCGCCGCGATCTTGACAAGCGTCCGCAGCTCGAGGTTTCGTGTCCGTCCGGTCTCGATGTGTGCGATCACTGGTCATGTCTCGTGAGGGTACCCGAAGCGGGGGCAAAGCCCGTCCGTACGTATGAAAGGGCGCCGAAGCGCCCACTGAGGTTCTTCCGAATGTCAGCCGATTCGGTTGTCGAAACCGCGAAACGTTGGTCACCGACGTCGAAGTGATGACCTGTGTCGGCACGGTTCACTCGGTGGAGCCGTCCGTTCCGTCGTGCAGCCCCCGAAAACAGACCTATTGACGACCAACATGGATCGGCGTATCTTCTGTTTGGAATCAACAGAAGAAGGAGTCTCGTCGTTCATGCCTGCCGACCGTTTCGACGTCCTGCACGGCTCCCTCGCGTTGATGGTCTTGCGAACGCTCGACGCCCTTGGTCCGCTGCACGGGTACGGCATCGCGCGCGGATCGAGCAGATTAGCGAGCACCAGTTCGCGCTGAACCAAGGTACGCTGTATCCGGCCCTTCTAAAGCTGGAACAACTGGGCTGGATCACCTCGAGTTGGGGCTCGTCAGACAACAATCGACGAGCACGCTTTTACGCTATCAGCCGCGCCGGGCGGAAGCAATTGAAGGGCGAAGCCGAGAAATGGTCTAAGACCTCGCAGATCGTTGCGCGGTTCATCGATCCGACAGAGGACCTCGCATGATGCCTCTTCGCGGATGGCTCAATCGAGTGGTGTCGTCGTTTCAGAGGCCGTGGTTGGACGACCGGCTGAAGAACGAAATCGAAGTCCACTTGGAAATGGCAACGAACGAGAACATCGCTCGAGGAATGTCGCCCGATGAGGCTCGAAATGCCGCCCTTCGCAGCTTCGGCGGAATCATCCAGACGCGTGAGGCCTATCACGATACGGCGGGCTGGCCCAGTTTGGATGCGCTGTGGCAGGACGTTCGTTCCGCGGCGCGCAGTTATCGCCGGGCTCCAGGATTCGCATTCGTCGTCATTCTCACGTTCGCCCTCGCGATCGGCGCAAGCAGCGCCATCTTCAGCCTGCTGAATGCTCTCGCCCTGCGCGATCTCCCGGTCCGCGATCCCGGCAGTCTGGTGCAAGTCTCGATGGTGACCCTGCAGGGAGCGTCGAACCTGACGTTCCCGATGTTCCGCGAATTGTCGGCGCAACAGACGGTGTTCACATCGGTCATCGGTGCGTCGGGCAATACCGTCGTGACCGTGAACGACAGCGGAACCGTCATGAAAGGACTTCTCTGGGCCGCAACCGGCAACCTCTACGATGAATTAGGTGTACGACCCGTGGCGGGGCGACTTCTTGGTGATGGCGACATGAGCGTCGATCCACCAGGCGCTCAACCGGTGGCTGTGCTGGGCTACGGATTCTGGCAACGGCATTACCGCGGGGATGTGTCGGTCGTCGGACGGTCGATAGAGGTCGAAGGCAAGCCCTTCACAGTGATTGGGGTCGCACCTGCCGGCTTTACGGGATTCGCACTGGTAACCGCACCTGATATCACGATTCCACTCGCGGCAACGCCACTCCTCTCGGGGAAGAGCGCGTCGACACTCGCCACGAGCGCATCGCGCTCGGTGCGTGTAATCGGCCGGCTGAAACCCGGAGTTACGGTCGAACAAGCCCGCGCACAGTTGTCGGCTGTCTGGCCCGGGTCCGGGAAGCGGTTCTTCCGCCGGTCTATACGGGGGCGCGGCGCAACGATTTTCTCTCAATCGGGTTGGACGTGACCTCCGCATCGAAGGGAGACGAGACGTCGCTGAGGGAGCGATATGTCCAACCGCTTACCATCCTCTTGGGCATCGCGAGCCTCGTCCTGTTCATCGCATGCACGAACGTGGCGAGCCTGCTGTTGTCACGGGGAAGCGTGAGGCGCCACGAAATTGGAGTGCGTCTGGCGCTTGGTGCAAGCAGATGGCGTGTGGCGCGGCAGCTCGTCACCGAAGGCGTGCTGTTGTCGCTGGCCGGTGCAGTCTGTGGTGTCCTGCTCTCCTACTGGGCATGCGCCGAAATCACGCGCGTCGTGTTCGAAGATTATCTCGTGCCGGTGGTGTTCGACGGCAGACCGGACATGAATGTGCTCGCCGTCACGATGGTCGTTGCTGTCGCGGCGGGGATCCTTTGCAGCGCGTTACCCGCATGGCGAAGCACGCGAGGGACTGCAACCGCGGCGCTACAGACCGAAGGGCGGACCTTCAGTGTCAGCGGACGCGCCGGTAGAATCCTTGTCGCGACTCAACTGGCGCTCTCACTCGTCCTGCTGACCATGGCGGGTGTACTTGTCCGTAGCCTCACGGAGCTCCGAGCGCTGAAGACCGGTATCGAAAGGAGTGACTCCGTCTTCGTCGCATACCCCGAAGCCGCACACCCGGGCGCCTACGATGGCATTGACAACGACACCTACTACCCGCAAGTCCTGCAGCGTATCGAGGCGTTGCCGAGGGTCAGGCGAGCCAGTGCCTCACTCGGGAAACCCGGCACGGGCGGCGGGATCCCCGAGGCTGTCGTCCGATTCGGCGAGACACAGGAAGCGGCGGGCGTCCAGGTCACGCGAAGCCCCGTGGCGCCAGGATTTTTCGCGGCCGTTGGCATTCCGGTTGTCAAGGGACGCGACTTCGACTGGCGTGACCACTCGCGGGCCCGACGTGTGACGATTCTCAGTCAGAGCCTCGCTCGCCGGTTGTTTGGGAACGCTGATCCGCTTGGGCAGCGCGTCCGCGTTGGCCTCGATCCGTCGCGCGACAGTGTCGAAGTCATTGGCGTGGTCGCTGACGCGCGGCTGTACGATCTCAAGAGCCCCGATGTCTTCGCCGCCTATACGCCAGCCCTTCAGGATGAGGAGGCCAGCTACAAGTGCCTGGTGATTCGCGGCGACAACCTTTCCGTCACCGCGTTGAAAGATGCGGTGGAGAGCCTGGGGCGTGAACGGGTCGGCGACGTGGTCACGCTTCAGTACATCACGGACCGGTCGCTGCTGCGCGAACGACTGACGGCGCTGATGTCGAGCTTCTTCGGCTCGCTCGTGCTCCTCCTTGCGGGAGTTGGTCTCTTCGGATTGATGTCATACACCGTGGCCCAACGGCGTCGGGAGATTGGCATCCGTATGGCCCTCGGTGCCGACCGCCGCCGCGTCGTACGGGACGTGGTCCGCGACGGCCTCACGGTCACGCTGATTGGTCTCACCGTCGGTGTCGTCGCCGCGCTCGCCAGCGTGCGGGTCGTCAAGACATTGCTCTTCGGCGTGGCACCTCAGGATCCGCTCACGCTCGCGGCGGCTGGGGCATCCCTGATCGCGATGGCGATTCTCGCCTGCTCCGTGCCCGCGTCAAGGGCAGCGCGCGTTGATCCAATGATCGCGCTCCGAGGCGAATAGTGCGTGGGGACAAGGACGCTGACGTGGCGGGGACGACGCGTATGACGACATCAGCTACGCGCGTGATTGCCGCGACCGTGCTCCTGGCCATCACAGTCGTCGCGGCGAGCGACGATTGGCGTCTTTCACCCAGCCACGAGCAGATGCTGCCGGATTCGGTCGATTGCTGGGAGCCGGCGCTCGCCGTCGCGCCGAGCGGAGCGATCTTCGTCGTCGCGGGAAAGCGCAATGCTCCCCCGGGATCGAATGACTTCGATCAGCGACAAGTCATCTGGCGCTCTGACGATCGTGGAAAGACCTTTACGGGGCCGCTGCCGGTGAGCCCCGAAGGCCACTGGCATTTCGACCAGCGCATTGCCATCGACGCGAACGGCACGATCTACATCAGTTATATGGACGAGGACACGGACGCGCGGAACCGCTCCAGGCGTCTGCGACTCGCGCGCTCCCGCGATGGCGGCCGCACGTTCTCGGTGGAGACGGTGACGGCCGAGCACGTCAACGACAAACCGGAGCTCGCTATCTCCCGCGACGGCCGGCATCTCTACATCGTCTACGAATCGTCTCCGGGGCCGCGTCTCGCCGCGTCGCATGATGGCGGCCGGACGTGGGAAGCACCGCGTGTCATCCGTCAGAGTAAAGGCCGTCATTTCTGGCCGATGGCGCTCGCGGTTGCGCCGGACGGCAGTGTCTGGTTCGCCGTGCCCTCGATGTCAGACTCCGATATCGCAAACGGCAAGCAGACGCCGGTGCAGCTGCACGTCTTCCGCTCGCAGGATCGCGGCGTCACGTGGGACGACTTCGACATGGGCAGTTCGCCGCGCTTCGTGAACGACTGTGCGCACGATCCGAAGTGCCGCGTGAAAACTCCGGGTGTGATGCTCGCGGTCGACGGCCGCAACCGCGCGTTCGTGACGTACATAGAAGGCGACGGCCCACGCCAGCCGTACGGACTGTTCCTGAAATCGAGCGCGGATGCGGGCCGCACGTGGTCGCCGCCGCAGACCGTGAGCGCGGCGCCGCGTCCGCAATCGCAGGACACCGCCGATCACGATTTCCCGATGATTGCCACGTCTGGATCCGATCGGCTGTGTGTCGCGTGGGTCGACGATCGCCGCGGCGCGCTCGACGTGTGGGCGCGCTGCTCCACCGACGGCGCGCGAACGTTTGGCGCCGACGTGCTGCTGTCCGACCGCGGCGATGGCGCGAGCTACAAGTCGCCGTCGGGGTTCAGGGCGTTCTACGGCCATTACGGCGGCGTGGCGATCGATGGATCCGGCCGGCTGTATGCGGTCTGGGGCGCCGGCGAGCCGGACTACCGGACCGGCAGCGTCTGGTTCAACAGCGTCGACCTCGCGTACGCCGTCCGCAAGTAGAATTCCCGCGGCAGACGACTTCAACCGCGTCCAGGCGAACTTCGTGAACTCGATCGGCCGGCTCACGGAAGCGGAGGGCCAAGCCGAGATCTACCACGATCTGACGATAGACGGCATTAGTGGGATTTTTGGCGGGGCGGGTTTTGGCGGAAGGTTGACCGAACGTCCGTTATCAGACGCCCTCAGGACCACCGCCGCATTGCCCACCGCCCGCATTACACAGCGCCCACCAGCCGGCAGCAGCGCGCCCTACCATCTCACTGTACGGATGTCTAGACAACCTTAGAATGCGAACGCGCACCCGTCAAGTTCACGTTGCGCCCGACCTAAAGGTCGGGCGTGCGCGTCAACAGCTAAAGTCGTTCAATACGCGTTGACGCGGATCGTGCGAATGCCAAAGACACCGGCAATCTGGCGCGGCGGATGTATACCTCGCGGGGCCCGGTGGGGCGAGGGATGCCTAGCTGCTAGACGCCGAGATCGAGGTGGGTCAGGCGTTCGCGGTCGGTCAAAGCATTGATGGCCGTGATTTGGCCGTCGGTAACCGTGAATGCCATAACCGCGGTCGGCTGCCCATTCAGGGTCACGACCACACCGGCCGCGCCGTTGACCAACACCGGTACCAACACCCGCCGCGGGTCGGAGAACATGAGCGCCCGCCCAGCGACAGCCTCCGCTCCCTGCACGGTGGCCGTGGCTGCCACTCCCGCACCTGCGTCGTCCCGCAGCACCACGTCCGGATGCAAGACCGCAACCAGCTCGTTGAAGTCGTCGCCGCGGGCCGCGGCAAAGAACGCATTCACGACCTCACGTTGCCGCGCCAAGTCGCGGTCCGGCGTTGGCGCGGTCCGCACCCGCCGCCGAGCCCGGCTGGCGAGCTGCCGGGTAGCCGTCGGCGAGCGGTCCAGCAAAGGTGCGATCTCGTCGAACGGCATCCCGAACATGTCATGCAGTAGGAACGCCACTCGCTCGGCGGGCGGCAGGCTGTCCAGCACGACCTGCAAGGCCAGCCCAACGGAGTCGGTCATCAACGCCTGGCGTTCCGGGTTGTCGTCGCTCTCCAGCGTGATCACGGGGTCGGGTACGTGCGCGTCGAGCGGTTCCTCCCGCCGCGTCGTTCGTGACCGCAACATATTCAGGCACACCCGCGTGACAACCGTGGTGAGCCAGCCACGCAGGTTGTCGACCTCGCGGGTATCAGTGCGGCTGAACCGAATCCAGGTTTCTTGAATGGCGTCGTCGGCTTCGGTCAGCGAGCCCAGCATGCGGTACGCGACCGCTTTGAGATGCGGCCGGTGTTCCTCGAACGCCAACGTGTCAGCGGTCACGTGTCACATTCCTCCGGCGGCGCGGGTCAACCCAGTGGACGTCACTTCACGACATGGAGGAAGCAATGCCAGCACCTAAGAAAATCGCGGTTGTCGGGGCGACCGGCCGGGTCGGCAAGCAGACCGTCGACATCTTAACCAAACGCGGATACGACGTAGTGAAGATATCGCGCTCCCAGGGCGTCGACGTCGTCACCGGCGAGGGTCTCGCCGCGGCGCTCGTGGGCGTGGACGTCATCGTCGACGCGGCCAGTAATCCGACACCTGACCAGGCCGAGGCCACTGAATTTTTCACCGCATCGGCCGAGAATCTACAGCGCGAAGGCGCGCGGGCCGGCGTTCGGCAGATCGTCGTGGTTTCGATCATCGGGATCGACAATTTTGCCGGGGGTTATTACGCCGCCAAGATCGAGCAGGAACGGGTACACCGCGCCGGGTCGGTACCGATCAAGATCCTGCGTGCCGCGCAATTTCACGAGTTCCTCGGAATCGTCATCGAGTGGTGCACGCAGGGTGATGTCGCCTATCTGCCAAAGATGCGGACCCAACCCGTCGAAGCCCGTGCGGTGGCCGAGGTACTCGCCGACCTCGCGGTCGACGAGCAGCCGCTCGACAAACCGTGGGTGGAAATCGCCGGTCCGCAAGCAGAAACCCTCGCCGACGTCGCCACTGCGCTGGCCGCCAATCGCGGGTACCCGGCAAAGATCGAGGAAGTGAGTGCCGACGATCCGGATCAGCGGCTGGCCGCAACCGGCGCGTTGCTGCCGAACGCCGGCGCGATCCTAGCCGGACCGACCTACGCCGAATGGCTCGAAACGGAATTCCCGAGCTGATAAACCTGAGCCGGCGCCGGTGATCGAAATGTGACCGGCGCCGGCTTAGCTTGATGCGGCAGCAAACCGGCCAAAGGAGGCACGGATGACAGCATCCCAGCTCGCGCGCGTGATCGACCGCAGCGACGGCCGGACAGACGGCGAAAACTGGACCGACAACTGGCAAGGCAAGCCCTATGGCGCCGGCGTTTCGATAATCCTCGAGAGCACCGATCGCGCCGGCGCAGGGCCGCGGCTGCACAAGCATCCGTACCCCGAGACGTTCATCCTCCGCCGCGGCAGCGCGCTGTTTACGGTCGGCACCGACGAGCTGGTGGGCCGCGCCGGCCAGATCACCGTGCTCAAGGTGTGGGGCAAGCGGCCCAGCTCCAGAAGCTAGATCCCCTCGCTCGCGGTCCCACCACCGTCTCGCGTACGCTGGCGCAGCCATCGTCGAGCGCTGGGTGCCGGCGCAGACCCCAACCACAACGCCTGGCCGGAGGACGATCTGGACGCCGTTTCCAGCGCCCTGTTCTATGCGTCGTACGATGCATCGTGCGATACCTTCCTCCAGGCGAGAGGCGATCCCTGCGACGTCATCGAACGCCTGCTGGAGGGCGCTGGCACCGTGTTTCGGCAACCGGAGTAGGGGCCCGCTCCGAGAGGGCAAAGTCGCCGATCGACTCTCGTGATGTCGAAGTATGCTTTTAACATCAAAGTGTTGTTTTGATATCATGCGAGCCATGAAGAGCAAGACCAGTGTCCGCAGGACTCGGCGCCGTGATTCCGACCGGGCGAAGCAGCGAGTCCCGCGCCGGGCCACGACCTTCCGCCTCGAACCGCGATTGCAGCTGGGGTTGGAACTGCTGAGCGACGTTCGGAAGGCGCCGCTGAACCGGCTTGTCAACCAAGCCGTGGACGAATACCTCGAAGCTCAGGCGGCCAGCCTGGAGGCGGACCTCGAGACAACGCTTCGCCGCGTCAAGGCGTACCGGAACTCGGACCCGGACTTCGAAGGGGCGATTGCCAGGTTCGCGGATGCCGAGGCTGATCACGCCGCCGAGGACCCCGTGGAAGGCAAAACCACTCGCGCGCAGGGCCCCGTCCAGCGGCGGGTGCGCGAGCTGATTCGTGGCTAACTGGGACGCCGACAGCCCGCGCCTTCGACGGAATCTGATCAACGTCCTGCGCGACGCCCGCGACCGGGCGGTTCGCAGAGATCTGCCAACGGTCGAGGACGCGCGGCGCTGGCAGCGCGATTCGATGGCCGGGCTCGACGCGCCCGAAGAGAAGTACGTCGGTTGCTTTCGCGGAGAGGCGGGCCTCGAATCGACGCGCGTGTGGATCGGGGTGCGCGAAGGCGTCGCCCCGGCCGATGTCGCCGCGGAGCTCGCGGCGTTCGAGCGGACGCTTCAGGGCATCGTCGCGGTACTCGACGCGCGGTACGCGCTTGGACGCGAACTGGATGCGGATGGTCTGGCCGCCGTAATCGACCTGTGTGCCTGGGCGCACGCTGAGTGGGTTCGGATCCACCCGTTTGCCAACGGGAACGGCCGCACCGCGCGGATTTGGGCCAACGCGCTGCTGATGCGCTACGGTCTTCCGCCGGCCGTCCGGCTTCGGCCCAGGCCGGATGGCGGCTACGGACTTGCCGGCGTGGCGGCGATGGACGGCGACTGGCGCGCGACCGCCTCGATCTTCAGGACGATGCTCGACGAGGCCCTGACGAAAGGAGGGCCATGAAGGTGCCCGAGCGCGCCGATGCCTTGAGCCCAAGCGAGACGCGCCAGCTCCCGCAGGTCGTCGAACGCGATCTCGCCGACAGCATCGCTGAGACCTAAGCGCTGACCGGCAGATGAACATCGCCTACAACGCGGCGCTACAAGCGGCGACGATCGCGTGGCCTCACGTCGGTGAGGTCGCTACAGCATGACGGACATCACGTTCCACTACCCGCCGGAGCTGTTCAACCTGCTGGTTGACGCCATCCCTGCATTGAACCGAGGGACGTCCTGGTCTTTTTCCGTGGAGGAGGCGTTCCAGATGACATGACCGCGGACTTGGCGCAACGGGTGCGGCAGGATGCCCGGCAGATTGGCAAGGCCGAGATTGCTCGCACAGTGATCGAGCGTCTCAATGCCCGCGGAGAGGCGTGCCTGCGCGAGCGACGCGAAGTTCTGCGCCGTGTCGTTGAGTTTACGAACTACGACGCCTGCTGGCCCGACGACCAGCTCAAGGCGAAGGGCCTTGTCGCCAGCATCCGGGAGGTCGTGAACCAGAGGGATGCGTTCACTCGCATGAATCAGGCGCGGGAAGACGAACGGCAGGAGCGGCTTGCTGTTGTTCGTCAGGCGCAACGGGCGAAAGAGGAACGCGCGACGAGAATCGACGGCGCCAAGCGGGAGTTCTACGCTCTGTTTGACGCCCAACTCTCGCCCCAGCAGCTTGAAGGTGCTCTGAACAGGCTTTTCGAGGCCTATGGGGATGGATTACCTGAGCCAGAAAGCGCAGGCTGCGCTGGTTCACAAGAATCCCTACTTCAAGCCGTTCGACACTCGGGCAGGAACGTGAGCGAGCCGGGCGGGCGCGTGCGTGCGTGAACAGGCGGGTCGTTGGGGGCGTGACAGTCTGAGCTCCGCGCCGGTTCGCTGCCCGGGGTAGCAGCCGACTCGCCCATCCGATGCCTGCAGAAAGTGACGAAAACCATGACTTTTTGAGTCCGTCGGCATGGATTCCAATGCTTGCAAAAAGTCACATAAAATGTTATCTTTTGCAAGTATCGACATGCGCAGAGCCTCGCAGTTCCTCACCGACCTGGCCGCCCGCGGGCGGCACCACTTCACGACGGGAGAGGCCCACGCCGCCCTTGAGGTTTCCCTGCCGGCGGCCCGTGCGGTGCTTCGCCGGATGAAGGGGCGCGGGGAGATTGCCGATCCACACCAGGGTTTCCACGTCATCGTGCCCCCGGAGTACCGGCGGCTCAGGTGCCTCCCAGCCGAGCAGTTCATTCCGCAGCTGATGGAACATTTGCGCGAGCCGTACTACGTGGCACTGCTGAGCGCGGCGGAGTTTCTTGGGGCCGCGCATCAGCGCCCGCAGGTGTTCCAAGTGATGGTGCGGAAGAACCGCCGGCCCATCCGGTGCGGCGACGTGCGGGTCGAGTTCGTGGCGCGCAAGGACCTCGACCGGATGCCGACGATTACGCGGAACACGCCTCGCGGCACGGTGCGGATCTCGTCGCCGGAGACGACGGCCCTCGAGCTGGTTGGCTATGCCGATCGGTGCGGCGGTCTCGACAACGTGGCCTCGGTCGTTGCGGATCTCTTCGACGTCATCGACGCCGCGAAGCTCGCGGACGTGGCCCGGTTGTGTCCGATCGTCTGGGCGCAGCGCCTCGGCTACCTGCTCGATCTGACGGGTCATGCGGACGTTGCCAACGCGCTCGTCGAGTACGTGCAGGCGCACGCGAAGCTCGCCGCGCCGCTCGTTCGGCGCCGGGAGCGCGCGCGCGCCCGGCGCGACGATCGCTGGAAGCTCGCTATCAATGCGAGCGTGGAGCCTGACCTCTGATTCCGAGGGACTACATCACCGAGTGGCGCGAACAGGCGCCGTGGGTGCAGGACGCCCAGGTCGAGCAGGATCTCGTCATCAGCCGGGCGCTCGTCGAGATGTTCGCCGTTCGCGAGCTGGGCCGCCGTCTGACGTTCCGTGAGGCACAGCGCTCTTCAAGCTTGGTAATCGAGCTGATTAACGGTCCGCTTCAGCCGCGGCGGCTAATGATCGCAGCAGCCGCCGTCGGCTGCAAGCGGATGTTAGACCGTTCATCGAATGACGCTGCCTTTACCGTTCAAGACGAGGAGTACAGGACCGCCTTGTTTTCCACATCGAAGATCCACACTCTCGAGAACTGCGACGCCTGCAGATTCTTGCGAACACACTCTTCGACTACCGGCAGCTCAAACTCCGCACGGCATGTGGGATGGAGCTCGTAGAAAGCCAGCAGCTCAAGACGGCCAGTCGTGGCGTACTTCTTCTTGAACTTACCTTCGAGTTGTTCGATTACCGGGTCTGTGAGGAAGGTCGCACCATCGACTTTAAAAATGGGCCCACCGAAGTCGCCGCTCGTGACTCGCACTCTTCGAATGAGGGCCCGCAATTCGCCGTTGAGGGCGACGTCGCCTCGGAAGTCAGAAGGCAGTTGGCCGAGCAGCGTCAAGAGACCTGGTATGGCGCCGTTCTTGTGCGCGGCAGTGCTGCTCTGCACAAAGCTGACGAAAACGAGGCCGTTCCCCAAGTTGGCAAGTTCGCGACTTTGGGTTGCGGCAGACAGACGTTGCTGGAAGGTCAGTTGATCGGCCACCGCCCGCGCGAGTTGAGCATCAACGATCTCAACCAGCTCGAAGTGCATACCGCCAAGGTCGGAGTGCTCGCACTGGATGTCAGGCTCGGGCGGTTGGCGCTTTCTGAATGCTTCCCGCCGAAAGCCGCGGACCGGGCGCGTGTCGCGTGTCAGCCCTCATCCCCGAAGGCTTCCGCAATCAGCTCGCTCAATCGGTCCAGATGCGCCTGCTCAACCGCAATCCGTTGACGATACCAGTTCTCCATGGCGCCCGCATCCTCCCGATTCTGAATCAAGAAGTACCCTTGATTGGTGGCGCCGATGAAGAGAGAGCCTTCGCGGCTCGCTCTCAACAAGCCATGCTGAAACGCTTGCTTCCGAATAGGATACCCACGCTGTCGAAGGTGCTCCTTGATCGAGGGCCAAGGCTGAGCATTCTGTCGTCCGATCCCGTGCTGCAACAGAAACTCGAGGATCACAGCGTCGACACTGTCGGGCGGCAACCCAGCAAAGTACATCGCAGCATCATCAAGGAAGGGCATCGGACCCACCAGGGGCTTTCATCAGCTGTTCGCTGGTCTGGCTAACGCTCAGATCAGCGGCGTGACACTCTTGACACGTCCGCTGCATCTGAATGTTATGCGGCATCTGCGGGCCGTCCATTCTGTCCGGATTCGGCCAGCTGTTGCCGTACGATCCCCAGAAACGAGCGCCCTGTGAGCCACGTCAGGCGCCGCTGCTCTCCATGCGCTCAATGAACTCCTCAGGCACTCGACGTTTTTTCGCTAGATCGAGCGGCGTGATACCCGCATTGTCCTTGATCCAAGGGTCAGCGCCAGCATCGAGGTAAAGCTTGAGTACTTCGAGCCGATGGGGTACTGCCGCCGCATGCAGCACAGTGCGACCATCGCTGCCACGCAGATTCATCCGTGGCTTGTACTTCACAAGTTCGCGCGCGAATTCCGGCTTGTAGCCCCAAAGCACCGAGAAGAGCGAATAGCTCGGGTCGCCACCCAGCTCGAGAAGAAACTTCACCAGCGGCAAGTTCTGACCGCGACTGGTTGCGAACCACACAGCATTGGCGTGCCAGTCACCGCCATCTTGATCCGTGAAGGCTACACTTTCGATGTCGATGCCAGCATCGAGCAGAGCTTTCACGGTCTTTAGGCCGTTTGGCTCATGAACGCCCTTCTTTCCTGGTTTGACAGCACAGGCCATGTGAAGCGCATTGAGCCCTTTCGGATCTGTCGCCTCAAGGAGTTCTGGCGCTTCTTTAAGAATCGACTTGATGGCAACAAAGTCCCATGACTTTGCGGCATTAAACCATGAGGTCTTGGATAACTTCGCCATTCGAAGGCTCTCCAGTCAATTCTTATAATGTTCTGAGCTCAGAGCGCCCGCGACCCAGGAGGCAATGTTCTCGCCTGGATGTGGCGCTCGCAGGACAACCGTCCGCTTCTCCGTCAACAGGCCCCGAACAATGCAGGCGCCCTTGAGAAGGTACTCGCAGCCAACCGCGAACACGACCCAACTGAGAACGCGGCCGAAGTCGCGATGTCGGTTGACCGCAGACTTTTCGAAGGTTTGTAAGGGTGAAGCAGACAACCGCCCCGTACCAGCCGTCCACTTCGCGAGCTCAGACCATTCGATAAGGACCACACCCGCCCGTACCCGGTCCCAGCCGTCGATCGAGTTCATCTCTTGTTGGCTCGTCTGCCTAACGTTCGGCTTCAGCCGCGGCGGCTCACGGTCGCACTGTCCGTCGTCGGCTGCAAGCCGACTCTGATCTACCTTTTCTTCCTGCTTGCCAGACGCCGCCTGGCTGCGAGCCGGGCCATCAGCGCCTCAAGGTTGCGATTCCTCGCGAAGTCCTTCGCCAACCCAGCGAACGTAGTCCGAACCGTAGACACCGCGTCTGCCAAGCCCTCGATGTTTACGACAAGCACCCAATGTAGACCAGTCCAGAGGTGAGCCAATCGGTCGTCGAGACCGGGCCAACGGAGCCCTTTGTGCGTCGACTCCCAGAGGTCGATCGCGAACTGGTTGTGATCCAGTACCTCGCCAGATGCTGGATAGTAGCACCACGTCCACGGCAGCTCGTCGGCGACATCAGCGGGCGAACCGGCTTGACGAATCGTGTCGATACGTTGCACGTCAGGCTTCAACCTGAACAGCCGCGCCGAAGTGACAACCATAGGCTTGTCGGCCAGCATTTGGACATCCTCGCGCTCGACCGGCCGGCTGTGATCCTTGCACTCGACGAGCACGAGGAAGTCTGCGTCGAGCGCCCGGAACCGCCCGTGACGTCGATCCGATAGCGCCCATCGGCCGCGGTCACGACCTCCTGCGCTTCCACCCGAAACCGTCGAGCTTGGCGCCGAGTTCGCTGAGCACCTCTGCCACGAACAGCTCGAACTGCTTGCCGTCAATACTGGCCCGATGGTCCGCCCACGGCGACACAGCCATGCTCGAATTGTAGTCGGCTGGCGCCTGTAACCCTGGTTCTGGGGTGTCAGTGAACCCTCGGTGACGCGGTCTCGGTACAGGGACGATCTCGCGCACAATCGCGTGTGCGCGTCGTCGTCGGAGAGGTCCGTGACCATCGCGCTGCGTGGCTGTTCACCGTCGCCACGATCGACCGCCGCACGCTACCTATGCGCTACCTTTTTCACCGACGCCACGCGGAGTAGGGCCAAGCGGGTGGTTTTTCTAAGGATTCTGGAGCCGGCGATCGGACTCGAACCGATGACCTGCTGATTACGAATCAGTCTAAGCGCAAAACCCCCTGGCCGCAGGTGAGACCTCCTGAAACGCCGGACTTGCACAAATCGGCGGAAATACGCCACAATTCGCGCGTCGTGAGTTGAGTGCTGCTGTTCGCCGGTGCTCAGGCTGTTTCGAGCCAATTGCTCCCCGCCTGCTCCCCGGAACTGACCAACCTTGTCGGTGGAGGAGCCCTGGCAATGCCGACCAAAGCTTTCACGGCGCGTTGGGTAAAGGCACTGAAGCCGGCGTCGAAGCGCGTGGAGTACTTCGATAGGACGTTGACGGGGCTCGTGCTGCGGCTCGAGCCGAGCGGCCGGAAGACCTGGCGCGTTGCGTACCGCGCGCGCGGCCGCTGGCGCCGGATGAACGTGGGCACGGTCAAGTTGATGGACCTTGCCGAGGCGCGCAATCGCGCCCGAGAGATTCTCGGTGCGGTGGCGGGCGGGCGCGACCCAGCCGATGAGCGACGGGTTGACCGCGAAGCGGGAACGTTTGCCGATCTCGCGAAGGAGTACCTCGAGAAGCACGCGAAGAAGCAGAAACGGTCCTGGAAGGAAGACCACCGAATGCTCTACGGGTCCGAGCATCGGAAGCGAACGGGGAAGCGAGCGCACGTGCCGCTGGTGAAGCGGTGGGGACACATCAAGGTCAAGGACCTCACGCGCCGTGAGATTCGCCAGGTCGTGGAGAAGATTGCAGAGCGAGCGCCGATCATGGCGAACCGCACGCGTGCTCTGATCCACAAGATGCTGAACTTCGCCATTGAGCGTGAGTGGTTGGAGACCAACCCCTGCCATATGGTCAAGGCACCCTCGGCTGAGAGTCAGCGCGAACGCGTGCTCAGCGAAGACGAGCTACGGAGACTCTGGGCCGCGCTCGACACGGAACATCCGATCATCGCGGCACTGTTCCGGATACGACTGTTGACCGCCCAGCGCGGCGGCGAGGTCCATGGAGCGGCATGGACCGAGTTCGATCTCGCGACGGGCTGGTGGACGATTCCAGGCGAGCGAAGCAAGAACGGCCTGGCGCATCGAGTGCCGCTCTCACCGCAGGCGCTCAGCATCCTGGAGGAGCTCCGGCGGAGAGTAGCGGAGGAGGCCCAGAGGAAGGCGGTGGATGAGTCGCCATGGGTCTTCCCCAGCACTCGCAAGACGGGGCCGCACATCAACCATGCGCAGAAGGCGATCGAGCGGATTGTCGAACGGTCTGGCGTTGAGTTCAGAGGCCACGACCTCAGACGAACCGCGGCAAGCTTGATGGTCGGCGCAGGCGTGCCGAGACTTGTCGTCTCGAAGATCCTCAACCACGTGGAGACCGGGGTCACCGCCGTCTACGACCGCCACAGCTACGATTTCGAGAAGCGCGTCGCGCTCGACTTCTGGGGCGAGCGGTTGGAGGCAATCGTGAATGGCCGTAGGGTGGTGGGTCGTCTCCTCTGGTTTGATACGTACCGCCAGACGTACGGCCAAGCCTCAGGTCCCCGTCTCGCCCGAGGCCGTCACAGCCAAGTGGCGAGGGCAAGCTGACGCCCCCGGCGTATCCGTCCGTCATTGACGGAATCCGTCAATGACGTATAATCGTCATGCTGACGTTTGTTGAGACTCCACTGTTCACGAAGCTGGTGCAGGAGTACTTGTCGGACGAGGAATACGCGAAGCTGCAGCAGGTTCTGGTTGCGGATCCGGAATCGGGCGATGTCATCCCTAGATCAGGAGGTGTCAGGAAGCTGCGGTGGCGTATCGCCGGTCGGGGCAAGCGCGGCGGCCTTCGGGTGATCTATTACCTGCGGTCAAGACAGGGGCAGGTGTGGATGCTGACCATGTATCCGAAGAACGTGGCCGAGAACATCCCGGCGCACGTGCTGAAGAAGATCAAGGAGGAGATCGATGGCTAAGGCCAAGCGCAATATCGGCCTGGAGATCCTCGAAGGCATCAGGAAACTCAAGCGGGGCGAGCACGGCCGTATCATCAACGTGCCGTCGGTCGCGACCATTCGGGAGAACACCGGTCTGTCGCAGGCCAGATTTGCGGAGTTGCTAGGAGTGTCGGTCCGGACGCTGCAAGAGTGGGAGCAGGGCCGTCGTGCCCCGTCCGGCGCCGCGCGGACGCTTCTGCTCATCGCCTCGAAGAACCCGCGCGCCCTGCTCGACGTGGCGTGAGGTGCCGACACACGTGCGAATGTCGAAAGCGTCGAGGCGAGATCTGGCAGGTGCGTCCCACCGCTGCACGCAGGGGGAACCGGCGCGCCAGTAGCGCTCGGTCAACTCGATGCCGAGGTAGGCTCGCCCGAGTTCACGGGCGGCAACCAGCGACGAGCCAGACCGGCAGAACGGGTCGAGAACGAGTTCGCCTGGTCGCGAGAAGCGCGAATCAGCGGCTCGAATACTGACACTAGGTTCTGAGTGGGATGTCCCTCATTCCCGCTGGGCTCCCAACACCAGCACGTCGGAAATGGGTTTAGGCGGATTTCGCAGCTCTCCCTTGGCGAGCACGTACGGCTGTTCGTGCTAGGAGCGCACGAAGCGCGTGGCGGACGTCGAACGCTTGACGAACACCACGTGCGCGATCGCTCTGAAGCCCGTGCGCGCGAGGCGGCCCAGAAATCCGCCCGCCCTCGCCCAGCGATAGAAATACTGCCCACACACGATTCGGGCGAAGGACGCGGAACGCCTCGCTGAAGGCCCGGTTCGAGCCAGCGGTCGTTGTCGTCGTTCGGATAACCCGCCCATCGCGAGAGGGGTAGTTCACGAGGTACGGCGGATCCGTAACGATCAGGTCGACGCGCGAGGGCGGCATCTCTCGCATCACGTCGATGCAATGTCATCGAATCACGCGTTCCTACTCGTCGTTGGCGCTACGCTGTCGAAGCCGGTGGCTGGAATGTCGCGGTTCTGCTGAAGCGTGTAAATCATGATGTCCTCCGGTTCGCTTGTTGGTTCCTTCACCAGCCGGAGGAACCACCAGCGAACCGGAACCATACCGCTTCGGCGGTCTCGCGAGGGAGCGAACGCGGGAACGGATGTGCCAGCCTTGCTGGCGCGAGCCCGGTCGGGCGATCCGCTGCCGTTCGGGGCCGGTCGCGGCGGCGACGCGAGGGTGCCGAAGCGCGGCACGATTCAGTCGCGACATCATGTCGGGCATGTTAAGAGCGCCGTGGCCTTGAGCGGGAGACGTTGGCTGTCGGCTGTGATGTGGCTACTGCTGGCGCAACGCCGCCACGGGATCGATCGACGCTGCTCGTCGAGCGGGAAGGGCAGCGGCCGCGATCGCGGCCACGACAAGGGCGGCAGCCGCCAGGCCGATCAACGCCGGGTCCTGCGCCGCGACTCCATGTACGAGCCCGGCGGCGAGCCGCCCGAGCACGACTGTCAGGGCCACGCCGGCCAACGCCCCCGGTGCCAGCACCCAGAACAACTGTCGGAGGACGTACCAGTGGATCTGTGTGCGTCGGGCGCCGAGCGCCATGCGGAGGCCAATCTCGTTCGTCCGACTGGTGACGTGATACGTGAGCAGCCCGAACAGCCCGGTCGCGGCCAGAATAAGCGACAAGCCGCCGAAGCCCAGGGAGACGCCGGCCAGCAGCCGGTTCTCAGCGATCGCTCGATCCCAGCTCTGCTCGAGCGTCCTGTAGTCTTCGAGATAATGGAGGCCCTGCCGTGCCAGCGCGCGGCGAACCTCCACCGCGGGCAGTGGTGCACTGGTGCGCATCTTCACGAGCAGGAACGGCGACCAGATGGCCGGATGCTCCCAGAGGTTGACGTACGCGAGTGTCGCGTCCTCCTCAATGCCCGTGAAAAACGGCTGCGCGTTCGCGGCCACCGCGACGACGCGCAGGCGCTCCTCGGATCCGGCCTCGCCAACGTGGATCTGCCGGCCGATCACGCGCTCACCGCCGAGGTGTCGTGCCAGCGACTGGCTGACGACGGCGGTTGGCTCCCGGCTCGGCGGCCCGCCCATGGTGGCCTCGGCGCTGGGGAAGCGCTCGCCAGCGACGATGGGCACTCCCAGGGTGTCGAAGAACCGATCCGTGACGACGACGGTCCGCGCGCGAACCTGAACGTGCGCGGCACGAGGCTCGACACTCATCACCGGCTGGAGTGGGCCACCGAGCCAGTAGGGTGCAAAGTCCGTCACGCTCGCTGATGACACACTCGGCAGCGTCTCGACCGAGTGTAGGAGATCGCGGTAGTACAGCCGCATGTGCTCAGGCGCCTCAACGCCCGGAACCCTGGCGAGCGTCGCCACGGATACGCCCCGCAGGTTGAGGCCGAGATCGATCGTTGCCACCGTCCGGAACGATGCGGTGAACACTGTGGCTCCAGACACCAGGGCCACCGTCAACGCAACCTGCAGGCCGAGCAGGAACTTCTGCGCGCGTGTGCTCGATCCCACGATGCCCCGCTCGCTCTCCTTCAGCGGCTGGCTCGCCGCGAGACGGCCAGCCTGCCACAGCGGGGCGACAGCGAGCGTCCCCGCGACCGTCCCCAGGACGGCCGCGATGAAGGCGACCACCCGCAGGTCGAGCACCAGTCCCGGGCTGACCGGGCCCAGCACGAGGCCGAACATCTCCTGCGCACGAGCGGCAGCCAGGTGGCGCATCCATGCGGCGAGCAGAAGGCCGAGCGCGCCACCGGCCAGCACTAGCGGCACGCTCTCGAGAACGAGGACGCGCACGATCGACGCCCGGCTGGCGCCGAGCGCCAGCCGCACGCCGAGCTCGCGTTGCCGTGTGAGACCGCGGGCGAGAAACAGCATCGCCAGGTTTACGCAACTCACGAGCAGCACCAGGCCACAGAGGCCCCAGATGGCGTACAGCGGCGTTTGAAATCGGGTGGCTGCCCAACCGGTGCGGACGTCGGCGGGCTGCAGCACGATGCGGCGATCAGCGTAGGTTCTCCGCTGCTGGGCGTTGTAGAATGGTGGGGCGCTGGCCTCCAGCAGCGATCGTTGGATCGCGTCGAGTCTCGACTGCGCCTGCGCCTGCGCTGGCGATACATTCGCCGCTAAGCGAGCCAGGATGTCCGTCCAGAAGTGGATGCGGCCCTCAAAGCGAACCGGTGAACTGAGCGGGCGTTGCCCTAGGGGGATGATCACGTCTGCAGGTGCACCGGCCTCGAACCCGGTGAACCGCGGCTCGACCACACCGATGACCGTGAAGCTCGTCCCTTCGACCTTCAGCTCGCTGCCGAGGACACCTGCCGTGCCCCCGAACGCGCGGCGCCAGAACGGCTCGGTCAGGAGCGCGACCCGCTCAGCTTCTCGCTCATCGTCGCGCATGGTGAATGGACGCCCGACCTGCGTACGGATGCCCAGGGTCGAGAAGCAGTCGCCACTCATCGTGAGCGCCTGCACGCGCCGCAGGACGCCTGCAACCTCCGCCGTCTGCCTGGGTGTGTCGAAGGCACACACGCCCCGGAAGGTCGGCTCGAGGCGCAGGCTGTCCATTGCTTTTGAGAAGATCGGCTGGTCGTGTCCTGCCTTGTCGACCGAGGAGATCCGTACAACGCTCCGGACGTCCTCGATGCCAGCAGACCTCAGAAAGAGGGCGTCGATCACACTGAACGCCGTAAGGGTTGCGCCGATGCCCACGGCCAAGAGGACGATGGCCACGATCGTGAATGTCGGGCTGCGTCGCAGCGACCGACACGCCTGACCGAGGTCGCGCCAACACATCTCGACGCCCGACCAGGCACGAACGTCGCGGCACGCCTCCTTGAATCGCTCGACACCACCGAAGCTCCGCAAGGCGGCTCGACGTGCCGCTTCCGGCGACAGCCCCGCCTGGATGTTCTTCCGCGTCTTCAACTCGATGTGGAACCGAAGCTCGTCTTCGAGCTCGCCTTCGAGCGACTTCCTGCGGAACAAGCTTCGGAAGCGCCGAAACCGGGACATGGCTTTCTCCTTACGCGAAGCGAAGAACCCGGGCAACCGCCTTGGTGACGCGGCTCCACTGGGCCTCTGCCTCGGCGAGCCGTCGTCTGCCGCTTGGCGTCAGCGAGTAGTACTTCGCCCGCGGGCCGTGCTCCGACCACCTCCACTCGGCCTCAATCCAACCGGCATTCTCCATGCGGTGGAGTGCCGGATAGAGCGATCCTTCTTCGACGCGGAGCGCCTCGGCCGAGAGCTCCTGGATGCGCTGCGCGATGCCATATCCGTGGAGCGGCCCGCGGCCGAGGGTCTTCAGCACTAGGAGGTCGAGGGCACCCTGCAATTCGTCTCTGCCCATTCGGATAACTACATAGGTGTCTAGGGACTGTGGATCCGACGCGCTTCACATGTCAAACAAAATCGCCGGGAGGACGCGGGCGTTCGTCGCGGACCCCAGACGAGCGGGAGCCTCTCGGAGACAGTCCTCGTCCGGTCGAGTCGGTGTCCGATGCCCGCACTTCTTACCGGTGTCGCACTCGCCGTCGCTTTCGCCCAACGACGGCGTCGCTGAAGGGGGCGCTCATGCTAGCGTTGAGAAGCGCGCGCCGCCACACACCGGCGTTCCCCTCGCCTTCCGGTGCGGATTGTATCCAGCTCATCCGCTGCGCTACACTGGGACCACCGTTCAGACATCGGATCTCGGGCTCAGCCGGACGTTGCATTGGGTTGGTTCTGGAGACCAGGGAGCACGATGCTAGCGTTATCCCAGGGCAGTTCGACCTGGAGGGAAAATGGCTCAGTGCAGCCGACGGACCTTGCCAGTATCCTTCTTCGCGGCGTGGCTCCTCATGGAATCTCCGGCGGTCGCATGGGAGAGGGACGTACATTATCTACTGACGTTCTGGCTCGGGACGCAAGCAGGATTCTTGCGAGCTGCTGCGGATCAGATCGCCGAGGGTAATCAAGGCCTCGACGATAGCGAGTATCACGCGGCTCCTACCTCGATGATCTGGGTCCTGTTCCGTGGCGATCAGGGTGCCGCCCGTTCCGTCCGAGACAATCACTTCCCAAGCGACGGCCCGATTCCGAGTCCGCCTCAACGACGTGTGGTGACGGCTGGAGGGAGGAGCGCGCGAGATGGCCTGGAAGGACTGATGCGTCGGAATGACGCGTCAGACGCTCTTGGGGCTCTGGGTGAAGCCCTTCACCCGTTTCAGGACTCATGGTCGCATCAAGGAGTGCCGGACGTTCCATTGAGGCCCGGCCTCCGACTCCGTCCTGACCTGAGCAGCGCGCATCCAGAGGCCAGAGGAGGCTGGTTCAGCAAGGCCGCAGACCGTACATACCTGCACGTCTCTGACGTCACCAACATGGCCCGCGAGACGTTCGCGGTGCTCCAGCGTTACCTTCAGCATAATTCTCAATGGCGGGTTCGCGCCAGTGCAGACTGGTCGGCCCTCGAACCCATCGTCCGCGAGTTCGCCGAAGCCAGCACGAGGCAGCAGAAGGACGCATGGGCAGTCAAACACATTCCACGGGATTGGTCAGCGTCGGTCGAAGCTGGCCGGTACTTGTCACTTCCCGCCGGCCCGGCGTCCTTCGCCAGGCAGTTTCAAGCCGTGCGTCCACCCAGCGCTCTCGCTTCCAGCGCAGAGGTGCCGACCGCCCTGCTCGAGGCCGCGAACGGTTTCGTAAATGCGTGGATCGGTACCCGCGATGTCGCTGCGGCGGCTGAGTTTGTGGACACCACCGCTCTTGGCGACGGCCTTGCCGGCACGCTTGAGACTACGAGCGATGCCGCGCCCAAAGTGGTGAGGGAGTGGAGCAGACGGTTTCTCGCCATGTACCTCGTTGCGGACCATTGGGAGGTCGACGCGGCGGGGCATGCCGACCCGCAGCATCCGGAGTATGCGACCATGCCCGAGACGTCACAAGGCGAGGGGCCGTTTCGGACGCTCAGCGTCTTACAACCACCGAAGTTGGGCGCCGATCACTTTGTAGTGCTTGAAAAGACTCCACCTGGCCCGGGGTTCGGCGTGGCGTTGCGGATGTCCGACCTGCCTTACGAAGTGGTGGCGTTCGTGTGGAGAGAGATCGATGGCCGGTGGCTGATTACCTCGATGTTCTATGTTCTCAACTGAGGATGGTGCGGTAGACGCCATGGAGGTCATGATTGCCCCATCGAAGCTGACGAAGCTGAGCCGACCGTATCGGACTTCAGTCGCCCCTTCGGATAGCTCGGTTTCGGGAGGCTAGCGACGGCGAGCGATCCCACTACTCGTAACACGTTGGGGGGCGCGATTTTAAATGACAGATTCCCATTAGAAGGCCGGTTGAGCACCCCATAGTCGCCGTCCAATATCAACATCCGATGTCAATAACCTTCGGCATTCCGCAACGAGAACGCTGGGCAGCCAGATCCATGACGGTCAAGAAGTGGTTCATCGAGACTGGCAAACCAGTCAAGAATGGAGATCCGATCTGTGAGTTGGAGATTGACGGCGAAACAAGGGTCGAGCAGATCTGGCATCACCCAGAGGAACAGGGCGGCGTACTTTGGTCGTACGTCCAGTTGGGAGGGGAGGTGGGTCCGAGCGGTCAGCTCCTCGAGATTTCGTGGAACACACTCCGCAGCAACGATCCGACGAAGAAGATCCATACTTCAGCGCGACGACCGCTCCACCGACGCTCGCGGTACCCCGATATATTCATTAGCTATCGCCACGTTGACACCGACGCTTACGCTTGGCGGCTGCACGAGCGTCTCACCACTGCCATGGGAGAGGACGGAGTGTTCATAGATGAGTTCAGCATTTTGCCCGGCGAAGTGTATGAATGGACGATTCAACAGGCTGCCGCCCATTGTGCCGCTATGGTCGTGCTGATCGGTCCAACGTGGATGACGATCGCCGACGAGGATGGTCGCCGGCGAATTGACAATGAAGCAGATCTGTTGCGGCGGGAGGTGTGCGCGGCTTTGGATCGTGGGACCTGGGTGTTTCCCGTCTTAATTGGGGATGCAGGACGGCCGACACGCCAGGAACTCCCGGACGATCTCGTAGGCCTGACGCAATTACAGACTCCGCGGTTGTCGGCCAGGGATTGGCCAGAGCGTGTGCGGCTGCTTGAGAAGCAACTGCGCGACGCCGTTCACGAAGTACAGATCTCTTGACGTCGATATTGGTTGTCTGTCCAAAGAAGGTGGCCCCGGCTCTCGGCGACGACCCTGGAGGGTTCGCTGAGCAGTCAGCGATCGTCGCTTGCATAACGCTTTAGCTTCCGAAAGAGCGTGGCCGCCGCAATGCGGAGCTGCCGCGCGGTCTGTGTCTTGTTGCCGCCATGACGTTCAAGCACGGCCAGGATGTACTCGCGTTCGACATGCCGGAGCGGACGAATAGAGGATGAGCGGCGTGCTGAATCAGAGCGTCGCGTACAGGTACGCGAGCCCTTGGAATAGCCACGGCTTCCGGGCGTCGATCGCGGCGAGAAAGACGTTGTCGGCCGGGAAGGGCCAGCGGTGAAAACCGAGGAGGCCGATCACGACGACCAGTCGAGGTTGGTGCGCGAAACTTGAGCACTCGGCACATCGGGATTGGCCTCCCGGTCACCGTTCAGAACCGACAGCGACGGGCGCGGAGTTCGCCTGCGCTCGGCTCGGCCGGGCGAACGGCCGATGCCGGCCGCGCACGCAGTTCGCCAGCGCCGGTACCATGTGAGCCCGGATTGTCCGCGAGCCAGGACTGGAAGTCCTTGTCCTTGGCGAGGACGGTGGCAATGAGCTGGTTCAACACGTACTCCGTAGGCTCACCGATGAACTTCGCGTACGCGAACAACGTTTCGTTGTTCTCGCCCTATAGGCGCGTAATGTGGCGCACGACGTGCTTCTGTGTCGTACGTGGTTTGATCGCTGGGATGTCGTCCTCCTCTCTAGGCGATTGCGAGTGCGTGCGCGGCGCCTCATCCGCGCCGGACAGCGCACGAGAACCGTCGGGCATTCAGCGCGCGTTTCAGCGGCCCGAACACAGGCAGAGCGGGCAGAGCGACCCCCCGAGCGGGGTCTGAGCTGGGGCTGGAAGACGGCCTCGGCTGGGGGGTCGCTCCTGCCCGCTCTGTGGATGCTGCGCGCGCGAGTAGGGCGGCATAGAACGCCGCCCTCGCGCCGCGCGCCTGTTCGGGCCGCCGCGCGAACTCCTGCCGGAACAACCAGATAGCGCGGCGCGTGAGGGCGCGCCGCTGACAGAAAGCGGTCGGCAGGAGGCACCGGCTCGAATGCACCAGGGGGCCAAGCTTCCCCTGACGGTCTGGCGCCAGGTCTGGCCCCTCGAAAGCCTCCGCGCCAGGAGTTCAGGCCGTTCCCACGGCCGGCGCGAGATGGTGGTACTGGTGCGGCAGGACATGGATCTCCAATCGGGCGTCGCCGCGCGTCCACGTGTCGTGGAGACGCGGGGACAGCAACTGCGTCAGTGCGGACTCACCTCGCTCGCGCCAGGCACGGTACGCCGCGTAGAACCTGGGGGCGCCGAAGGCGCGGCGTGCCGCGGTGTAGCGGGTTGGGTCGGGAACACAATTCACGGCGGGCGACTCGTTCTCGAGCGTCCGGCGCGCATGGCAATACCAGCGGAACTCGTCGACGACCGCGGGCCGCACGGGCGGGGCTACCAAGTCGCTCACGAGGCTCGTGTGAGCGTTCTTGCCTGCCATGAGGCCGGCAGGGAACACGAGCCGCAGTGTCCACCGATGCAGGCGCTGAAGGAGGCTGCGGTGCGTATCGAGAAACGACCGGAAGTCTCGGCCCGTGCCGTCCGTGACGAGGTAGAGAAACGCGACTTGATCGGCGTGCAACAGACCGATGGGCAACTTCCGTGGAAAGTACCGAACCGTCACGTCGCCGCGCTGCCGGAATACGAGCTTCGGTAGCTCCGCCGGCTTCAGGCCGCGGCGCTCGACGAAGTACGCGACCTTCTCCCGTTCAGTGGCGAGCCACGCCGTCTGGCGGTCGGCGAGCACGGCGTCGAGCACCATCAGGCGCTCGATCGCACGAGCGACGGTTGCCGGGCGTCGATGCCGGTTGTCCGGCTCGCCGATGGCGCGGTAGAGACCCTTGTGGTGGAGGTGGTAGATGCGGCCGGCGCCGCGCCAGCACGGATACGCGGTGGCAAAGCCCTGCCGTGTCAGCCGCGCGAAGAACTCCCGCGTGGTGTGGCCGAAGGCAATGCCGGCGAAGGCGGTGTACTGGCGCGGCACGCACACGCCCGCGTGTAGCATGACCGTCGCCAGGAAGGCGGCCTGGCGCGGCGTGAAGCCATGGGCAGCGACTGCTGCAATGCGCTCGTCCTCGATCATCTCATTATCCGTTCAGCGACATGGGATGCCACCGGTCGGCGGCGCTGGCGTCGAAGTTGCGCGCGTCGGCGATCCTCAAGGGCGCCGACGCGCGCGGGCGTACGCACTTCCGAGCCGTGAGGTGTCAGCTTGCGCCGCCCTACGCGGACCCGCTCGCGGTCGCGACCACGCGGAAGGTTAAGCTGCTGCACCAGCGCGGCTCTCACGTCGTCCGGGAGCCGCGGGTCGACGAGCTCAGGAACGCTGTATCCCAACCGGTCGTCAGCGCGTGCCGTTTCAGAGCAAGAACCGTTACAACTCTCAGTAGGGAATGAAGGCGTGTGAGGATACCGTGGGGAATGCCGGGAATCGCACTAAATCGTCTAGAACGATCTCGAAGGGAGCCGAGCGCTGCGCGAGCTCGGTCACTCATTTTGAGCCGGCACGCTCATTCTGAGTGAGAGACCGGCACATCTCAGGGCTGGGTCGGTGGAGGATCATCACAAACCGAGAGTGGCACGAGGCATCCTGGAGACCAATGACAACGGATGCCGTCTGCGAGGAGGTGCAGCGATGAGCGAAGGATTGGGTGGGATTCGCGCGCGGGACGAGAGCGGCCCATGGAACAGTATGAACGCCCGTGAGCGCACACGTGTGAGTGCGCACGAATTAGTGCAGGGTCGCGTGAGTGACGACACGCCACCCTCGGCGGCCGCGAGCTCTCCGCACTCGCTGAAGCTGCTTCGGTTCCCGGCGGTGCGCGAGCGTGCAGGGCTTTCACGGTCGACGATCTGCCGGATGGAGCGGCGCGGGAGTTTCCCAGGCATTACCAGATTGCCCCCAACGCAGTCGGATGGGCCGACGAGATCTCTCGTTGGATCGAAAACCCGTCGGCGGCCCGGCTGGAGTGGTTGATCCCCGCCGCGCTCAAAATGGGACACGCGGTAAGGGCGTACGTGGCAAATATGGACGACACAAGCCGGGTTATGCGCGCCTGCTTCAAGTCGTGAGCCCTTCAGCCAGCAAGTATCGAGTGACGCGGTCTTGGTCAGCGGTCGAGAGGTACATCTGGAGCACATCGTCTCCAATATCGTCGCCGATGGTGACCATGATCCGCTCTAGAATGGACGGGTCCGTGCAAGCAGCCTCGGAAACCGCCCTGATGAAATTCAGGAGGCTAGCCCTGGCGTGTCCCGTCGCGTCGTACAGGCATTTTTGGGGCTTCCCTCTTGCGTTGCGCCTCGCGGATCGCGCGCGCGAAGTCGATTGCGCAATCATCATCTTGCGCATCGACAGGGAAGACCGATGCTGGCAGGGATGCGACCCAGGGGACCCGCTGCCCCCCTATCCCTCTGGTGACGGCGGACGGACGGCGAACCACTTGATATCGTGGGCAATCTTTACAGCAACAGCGAAAGACACGAACGCAAGGACAACATCAATCCATTTGTCGCCGGCACCGACAGTCGTCTTCGCTTTCCATATTGAGACGGCGAGGAGAGCAGCTGCGATGACGGGAACGATCACAAGGAGATGAAACAAGCACCTGGATGCAGCGCCTCGCGAGAATACCGCGAACAGGGTGCCCTCCGAGGGGAACGCTCCTGATAGCATCGCCTCGCGCTGATGCAGCCAGAACCAAATGAGCGATAGAGCGATAACGAGCTGAGTTAGATGAATTGCCGTTATGTAGTCCGCTCCGAAGAATATCGAGCCGGGCAGCCCGATTTTCTGAAACGGATCGATCATCTCGTCGAACTGTTCTACCGTTATGGGCGCCGCTGCTAGCTTCCTCGTGTCCTCGATGGTCAGCATGTCTAGTTCGGCGGCAATGTCCTTCGAGGTTCGCTCACGATTGAGGTAAATGGTAGCAGTGGGCGTCACCGCCGCGCCCGTCTGTGGCAAGCTATCAGCGAGACTGACCCGAAGAGCTTCCCATTTGTAGATCGCGTATCGCGCGCGATTGGAGCTTCTGCCCGCCTGTCGCTGGAGTGATGGGCTGGAGAGTTCAGTAAGCGTCCGATAGATTTCGACAGCCGGAAACATCGAAGCCCGGAGCGGACCAGGAGGCGCCGGTGGTCTTGGCTTGCCTGGTATCGCCGACGCGGCTGCGGGTGTTGACGCTGAATCATTCCCCCGCGAAGAGCTGCCCCCGCAAAAGTGATTTGCCAACCTTTTGACGGACCACGTTTTCTCGGGTGAGTGCTCGACCGGCGTGCCGTTTTGCAGGTGTCTCCAGCAAGGATCGTGGTCGAGAGTATCCAGCATCGCCGTTAGGTACGTGCTCGAGGCTACGAAGCGACCTAGCGCATCAAGATCGTCCACACGAGCAGGTAAACGCCCAAGGCTTATGGCGAAGCTTGCGAACAATAGGGCAGTGAGCCCGGCTCTGGCGCATGTTGTCGAACACTGCTGTTCGACAGAGGCGGCCTCTTTCGTTGCGAGCATTCTCATACCGGTTTCCGACAGATGGATCGTCCATGATTGGGGGCTTCCCGCGGCGCCGGCGCGTCGCGCACGGCCCGCGAGGCCGAGCGCGCGATCGTCGTGCGCATCGACAGGGGCTGCGGGTGCAGGCCGAAGATTGGCCGAGGGTGCCCTCTATCCCCCCTTCCCTCCTCCTTCAAGGTTGAAGAACTCGGTCAACTGGGCGTGATGGATTTGAAGGCCGTCACCAAGCTGCCCAGGTGTCGGAACTCGGATGGGGACAGCCGTCGCGGCGGCCTGGAGCGTTTGCCCGTGCCAATTTAGTACGATGCCACCGACTCTCGGGATCATCTTCGGGGCTTGAAGGTGCCACAACAGGGTAAACGCGCCGATGCTGGGCGCGTCGAGCAACAGCGGTCGATCCGATAACTTGAAGGCCGCGCCCTGGAATATGGGCATCATTCCAGGGATGCCGTGATTCATACACAACCGCGTGTACGCCACCAGGGAGCCGTTGCATTCGAGTTGCTGCGTTCCCCCACCATACAGACCCGGCCACCTCTGGACGATCTGAAGCCTTGAGTCGATGTACAGGACGATGACTGCGTACTCTGCTGGAGTCGCAGCGTCGTTCATAACGGACGCTTCAACGCGGAGCCGCACCGGGAGGCTCTGCGCACCGTCGCTTGCTCCTTCGTTCGTGCTTTCGCTGGTTAACGCCGTCACGCTGTACTGCAGCCACAGATCGGGGACCTCGGAGCGGTTTGCGACATCTCGAATCTCGTATTCTTCCATGGGCTCCGACGCGAAATTGCGGCGTTTATAGAATTTCTTGTCGGAGGCTTGATGGGGGGCTCTCGTGCTCTGGGGCACATAGACGACGTAGACAACCTTGCCCGGGTTGGACTTGCTCAACTCTATCTGCTTTATGCGTACCCCATCGATCGTGCGTTTGATGCGGAAGCTGATCACTTGTTCCAGCCATTCCTTCGAGATGACGTTCGGATCGAAACCGTGATCCAGTCGCAGGGGCACGTGCTTGTCCTCGATAACGCCATAGACGATCGTGCCGCCCGCCGAATTGGCAAAGGCCGAAACGTCCTTGCTAACCTCGTTCTTTTTGGAATCCGTTAGAGCCAGAGCATCGCACTCCTTGTAATCCAGATCGATGCTTTCCTGGGTACGGTTGCTGATCAGAGCCACTATGTCATCTTCTTCCCATTCCCAAGGCTGTCTCATGTTTGCATCCTCCAAGCTGCGCCGAGCAGGCGCCAACCGATCGGTGCAACGCGCCACGAGCATCGCGGGGGACAACTGACAGAGGGCAAGCCTCGGCTAGAGCCGCGGTCGGCTCCTAAACGGCGCTCCGCAGACCACGGAATGGGGAGTAGTCTTTTGACAATCGCACAGGTGAGCTCAAATGTCCAGTGACTGCGACGACGCGTGACTGCGACGACGCGACGCAGACCATCGTACGCATCGACACGGGATGCTGCGCTGGACAAGAACGCGCGAGTGTAGTCAATAGCCATAGACTTGATTAGTCGCTCCCTATAGACTTACGCTGATGAAGCGGGCGGCGCTCCTCGCGAGACTCCGACAGATCGCCAAGGCCAAAGGCGTCGAGATGACGATGCAGGAGGGTGGACGCCACACCAAAGTGCTCTTCGACGGCCAATGGGTGACGACGGTGGCGCGCCATAGCGAGCTGCCCAAGATGACCGCGAACGGCGCGATCCGCGCTGCCGAACGGTGGAAGAAGGCATGAGGAAGCAACCGAAGAAGTACCGGGTTGAAGTGACCCGAGCGGGTCGCTGGTGGGCGATCCACTTCCCGGAGGACGATCGGATCCACAGCCAGGCGCGCCGACTCGACCAGGTGCCAGCCATGGCAGCGGATGCGCTGTCGCTCTCCTATGACCGCTCCGTGAGCCCGGACCAAGTCGAAATCGTGGCGATCCATCTGGGCGGGAGCATTTCTAGCCGGAAAGCGACCAGAAATGAAGCCAAACGCGGCCGCGGGAAGCGCGAGAAGGCTCCCAGTCTCAAGGCGGTCGTCGATGCTTTGGACGAGTACATCGCGGCGCGGCGACTGCGGCGAGAGGTGACTGAGCGAGCGTCACGCGCGATGCGTCGCGTCGCCGGCGAGGGCGTCGAGCACGGCCTGACGGTGCGCGACATCGGGCATCTATTGGACGTGACGTATCAACGCGCCGCCGTGCTGGCCCGGGAAGCACGCGCGCATGAAGACGATTGACGCGGAGGCCGGCCCGTCTCGGCTTGCGCGAGCGGCCGAGCATTCACAGGCTGCTACCCCAATGCTCCCCTGCTCCCATCGGTTCCCGTAGCGCGTCGCTGTAAGTTATTGATTCTATTGGAGCCGGCGATCGGACTCGAACCGATGACCTGCTGATTACGAATCAGCTGCTCTACCAACTGAGCTACGCCGGCCGATGTCGTGGAGTGTGCTCCCCTGGCGGACGGACACCAAACAGGACAACCCTAAAAGTGTAGCACACGAACCCGTCGAGCCGGCGAGTCAGTCGGCCCGCGGGGAAACCTGCGGCGCGCGCCAGAAATCCATGACGGACACGCGATGTACGCAACCAATCGTGCAGTAGGGCGCGCAGGGCTTTGGTGTGAGGAACTCGCGCCGGATATCGGATACGGAATACGCGTCTAGCGGGACGCCGGGCGCACCCCGTTGCTGCGAACAGTAGTGCACGAGGCCATCCTCGCAAATATAGAGGTACCGTGCGCCCGCCCGACAGCGCCACCGGTTCGGACGTCCGTCGACGAGGTTTCGCTCGTGTCGCCGCAGCCCGGAGTAGAGGTTCTTGAAGTAGCACGGCACGTCACGAGCCTCACGGTCGATCGCCTCGTAGACGCTCCGCTCCTTGGGACCGAGGGGTCGGAGATGTCCGGCGCCGTCGTGAATGATACCGACGGATGTGGAGAACCCGAGCTCGCGTGCGCGGAGCGTGATGGTATACGCGTCTTCTGGGCGCGGCACGCCAGCGCCAAGGACCGAGTTGATGTGGACGTCGAACAACGCGTGCTCGGCAAGCCATTGAAGCTTGCGATCGAGCAGACGCTGGCTCTTCTTCGAGACCGCGTCTGGCTCGACATTGTCGATGCTGATCTGCAGGTAGTCGAGACCCGCCCGATTGAGCGCGTCGATACGTTTCGGCGAGAGCAAATAGCCGTTGGTGAGTACCGCCGACGTCATGCCGCGCGTACGCACGCCGTGGATGAACGCATCGAGATCCGGGTGCAGCAGCGGCTCTCCGCCCGTGCACGCCACAGCCGACGTCCCTAGCGCCGCAAGCTTGTCGAGCCGATGCAAGAGCAGGGAGAGCGGCACCGGCGCTGAGACCGTGTCAAACTCGTTACAGTAAGTGCAGTCGAGATTGCAGCGGCGGGTGACGACGACCTGAGCGAGAAGCGGATGGGCGGTGTGGACGAGCCCGGACGCAATCAGCCGCGCACCGCGCGCGATGCGGTTGGCTCGGCGCCAGACACGGACGACGGACCTGACCCGGGCGCCCGACATGGCCGCTATAGAGTGTAGCAGGACGGCGCCCCTAAAGGGGCGCCCTACAAGGGGGCGCCCTACTACAAAGGGGCGCCCTACTGGGTGCTGCGTGAGACTGCGGGCGCGAACGTGGCGCGGCGGAGCTCACGGACTCGTCCGTCCTCGAGTCGTCCTTCGACGAGCTCGTAGCCGAGCAAGGCAAAGAGGCGGTCGCGCCAGAAGATCGGCCGTGCGTTCCCGTACCAGTCGACACACGACGCGCGACACGCATCGTCCCCTGGCCCGCCCATGCTCGCGGCGAGCTTGCCCGCCGTGCTGAAGTTCAACGAGTCATGACGGATGAAGCGCACGAACGCGGAGTCGTGCACAAGATGTGCTGCGCCAGGCTCACCCTCCGACCGGATTGGTAAGCCGAACAACCCACTCGTATCGGTGTCGGGCTTGTAGAAGAACCCGTGGCTGCGTAGCTCGCCCTGCGTTGCTGCCGGCTGCGTGAAGCGACCGCCGAGTCGAGGACGCGCGCGAAGACCGACGGCGGTGAAATGGAGATCGCGATCGCTACTGCCCACAACGACCGCATCGCGTCCCATGGCCTCGATTCGATCGACGCCGTGTCCGAGCGAGAGGGAAACAGGCTCGCCGCCGCCAGCAAATCGGTAGGCGTACACATACTGGTCGGTGTTGCGTGGATCCGCGTAGCCCCACGTGGTCCCCGTGCCGTAGAGCACGTACTCGCCGACGAAACGATTTCGAAATGCGCGGCCGTCGGGCACCGGCAGCTCGCGATACCGATCCTCACGCACATCCGGTGCATCGCCGTCGAGCTCGGTGAGAGGGACGCGAAGCAGTGCCACGCCGCGCGCCGTGTCTTCAGCATCCCACATGGCGTCGCCCGGCGCGTCCGCGCGGACGAGCACGTTCAGGAAATCATCCTCACCCTGCAGGAAAGAAAACTGATCAACTGGCCCGCCCTTGACCCGCAGGGCCGAAGGTCCCGATCCATCGAGGGGCAAGCGGTACAACAATGAGCGACGAGCTCTGGCGGCCCTCCGCCATGGCGTCATCCACACATACACCGAATCGGGTGAGACATAGAAGACGCGGCCTGGCGGCCCCATCACGCCCGTCGCGGTGCACGTCATCTCACGACTGGCGAGATCGCACGTCGTCACCGTGTGCAGCGTGAGCGAAGCGGTGTCGTCGAACGGCCGATAGATGCGCGATGGCTCGATGATGCGTTGGAATTCTGCCGCGGTTGCACCGGTGCGCCAGCGTCGTACGGCGGGCAGCCATGCGGTCGGTACCGGACCGGCCACGTCCACGTATAGTGGCGAATAGAAGACGAGCTTCTCGCCAAGCAATCGGCTGGCATAGTTGCGCGACGAATAGTAATCGTTCGAGCGAAGGTGATACGTCGAGCGATACGTGAGGCCGCCGGCCTTGTCGATGTCGAAGAATCCGACTTCGGTCCCGCCGCGC
Organism: Luteitalea sp.; assembly: GCA_009377495.1. Classification (GTDB taxonomy): domain Bacteria; phylum Acidobacteriota; class Vicinamibacteria; order Vicinamibacterales; family Vicinamibacteraceae; genus WHTT01. Next base: position 171,264 of record WHTZ01000002.1, on the reverse strand, counting down.
TCGTAACTGTAGCCAATGACGATGACCGTGTCTCCGGAGACGAGCATCTCGTCGTACCACGTACGGTGCGGGTCGATGTCTGGCGCAAACGCGTCAACCGTCGATACCGGCGTCAGGCTATTGTCACCAATCCCGACCGTGAACAGGCGTCCCCGCCGCAGGATCACCAGGTGCTCGCCATGCACCTTGACGATGCCGCCTTCGTCGACGACCGCGTGCTGCGTGTTCGTGATTGACTCGCTGGCTGCGTGCGCGCCCGCGTCCGAGGCGTAAGCCGCCGAGACCGGCGGTGCGGCCGCGGGAAGCGCATCGACAACCCCACCGACAACGCCACCGGGGAGCTTCGCCCTTCGTGTCTCGCGTCTCTGTCGCTCGGCGAGCTCCTGTAGGAACGCGAGCAACTCTTCCTCAGAAGCGAACGCTTTCATCGGCGTCGGCGGGCGCGTCGCCGCGGTCGTCCTCGATGGAGCGTCGCCGTTCGCGGCGCCCGTAGGCCGGTACGAAAGGGTTGCCGCAGTGATCACGAGCAGGGCGACCAAAAGCGTGTTCACGCGCCGTGTCAGCATCGGCAGCCTCCGCGGAAATCCTCGCCCGCTTACGGTACGACGAGAGGGTACGACGAGGGGCCTGAAGGCCCCTCGCTACTACGGCGAGCACATACCTTCTTTTGACACCGGCGCAGTGTCGATGGCCGGGGGTCCCGCTAGAACCGCTGCCAGACGCCGTCGATCAGACGCTCGTGCGGGACGAAGCGAGCCTTGTACCGCATGCGAGGCGAGTTCGCCACGTAGAAGCCGAGATACAGATAGCGCAGCCCCCATAGACGGCAGAGCTGCCACTCTTTCAAGATCGAATAGCTGCCGGGACTGAGGCGCGCCAGGCCGGTGTCGTAGTAGCAGTAGACCGCTGAAAGCGACTCGCGGCCGCGATCGGCAATCGCCACCATCGCCAACCGGCCGTCCGCTTCGTAGCTCAGCTCCACCGTGTCGCACGTCGTTGTCACGAAGTGGCCACGATAGGTATCGGTATCGATGAGCTGTGTGCGGGCATCCGCAAGGCAGCGTTCGACCAGATGTGCGTTGTGCAACGCCACCCGCGAGGCATCCGCAGAGGGTGAGCCCACGCGCAAGTGGAATCGTGTGTCGCCGCGCCGGAGCACGCGGCGCGCCCAGCGCGACGGTGTGAACGCGTCGACGTCGATCCGCAGCGGCTCGCATGCGGCGCATCCGGGGCAGGCCGTGCGGTACCAGAACGCGCCGAGGCGGCGCTCACCGGTCGCCAGACGCTCGTCGACTTGGTCCGGCGTCAACGCGCGCGAAGGGAGGTGCAATGGAAGCCGCGCCATGCGGCCGGGCAAGTACGGGCACGCCTCGAGCCCGTCCCACACGAGGATGTCAGCCATCACAACAGGGGTCAGGTGCCAGGGGTCAGTAGGGATCAGGGATCTAGGGATCACGGCTGCTTGACGGGGCGAGGCGAACAGGACGAACTGCTCGAAGGGGCTGCGGTCAGCCCTGACCCCTGAGCAACTGATCCCTGTAACCTGAGACAGCCCTGAGACCTGACCCCTGGCACCTGACCCCTTCTGTTGCCCTGACCCCTGACCCTGATCCCTGCTCTTAGTGTATCGTCGATTCCCCCTCGGGCTTGAGCAGCGAGCTGAGGGCGAGGGCGAGGTCGCGTAGCGAGAAGGGCTTGGGGAGCAACGCGTCGAAGCCATGCTGCGCGTAGTCGGCGAGGACGCCGCTGTCGGCGTACCCGCTGACCACCAGCACCCGCGCTTGCGGATCGAGCTCGCGCAGGTGGCCGACGGCTTCAACGCCGCCCATGCCACCCGGAATCGTCAGGTCCATGATGACGGCGGAGAAGGGCTGCGACGCCTGCTGTGCGGCACGGTAACGCTCCAGTGCCTGCCGGCCGTCGGACACCGCTTCACTCTCATAACCCAGCGCCCGCAACATGGCCCCGGTCACGTCGCTGATCATCCGCTCGTCATCCATCACGAGAATGCGACCCGCGCCGCGCGGTACCGACGCGGTCGGGCTGACCGCGGGCTGCACCGTGGTGCGCAGAGCACGCGGCAGGAAGATGTTGAAGTTGGCGCCCGAGCCGTCGACTGATTCAACGTTAATGAAGCCGCCGTGTCCCTTGATGACCGAGTGGGCGACCGCGAGACCAAGGCCCGTGCCGCTCAGCTTTGTCGTGAAATAGGGATCGAAGATACGCGTCAGATCCTCCGGCGCGATGCCGGTCCCGTGGTCGCGAATACCGATGCGTACAAACGGCTTGTCCTGTACGGGCAACTCGGCGTTTGGCGGCGACGCCCACACGTTCGCGCACCGCACCTCGATGACGCCGCCGCGCGGCATGGCCTGCTGTGCGTTGATGACGATGTTGTTGACAACCTGTTCGAACTGACCCTCATCGACCTCGACGGGCCAGAGGTCCGGTGGCGCGTCGACGAGGCAACGAACGTTCGACCCACGTACGGCGAAGCGCACTGCCGCATCGACGAGGCCGCCCACATACGTGCTCCGCTTGACGGGATCGCCGCCCTTCGAGAACGTGAGCAACTGGTGCGTCAGCCCACGCGCCCGCAGACACGCCTTCTCGGCCTCCTCGAGCCACATCGTCGTATCGTCGGACAACTGCTCGTTGCGTTGCTGCGCCAATGCCAGGTTGCCCACCACGGCCGTGAGCACATTGTTGAAGTCGTGCGCAATGCCGCCAGCCATGACGCCCAGGGACTCGAGCTTGCTCGCGCGCACGCGCTCACGCTCCAGTCGGATGCCTTCGGTGACGTCGCGCGCACCGAGCACGACACCCATCTGACGGCCATCGCGATCGCAGATGGGTGCGCCCGTCAGGTGCACAGGTACCCGATTGCCGGAACGGCCGACGAGGTCGCAGTGCGCTTCGGTCTCCGGAATGCGGCCGGTCGCAAGGACTCGCGCCAGCGGATGCTCGCGCGGCGTGGCCGTGGTGCGCTCGACCAAGAGCAGCACCTCGCTGAGGTCGTGTCCCACCGCCTCGTCTTGTGGCCAGCCCGTCAATTGTTCCGCGACGTTGTTGAGGAGTGTAATCCGGCCCTCCAGGTCTGTCGTGATCACGCCGTCGCCAATACTGCTGACCGTCACGGCCAGGCGTTCCTTTTCCGACGCCAACGCCTCGACGGCCTTGGCGTGCAGGTCGGCAATCGCCTTCACGCGCGCCTGCTCCTTCTGCAGGCGCGTGAAATAAACCCGGTAGGTGTAGTAAATGAGATGAACAGGAACGGCGACAAACAGCGTCAGCCACCAAGCCCCGCGCTCGATGACGATGACGCAGGCAGCGGCGAGGGCAGCGCCCAGGTAATAGCCAGGACCACTCCACAGAAAGTTGTCTTGCCAGCACCGCAGCACCGGCTGGCCCGTCGTCAGGGCCACGACGGACGCGATGGCAATCGAGTTGACGACGAAGTACGCCGTCGTGGCACCGAGCAGGGGGCCCATCAGCAGTACAGTACTGGGGTCACCCGAACGGCCGCCGAGGGCTGTCATGGCGGCGTCGGCCGAATAGGCCGAGAGCACGAGCACCGCGGCGTTGAAGAGCTTGCGGTAGTGCGGCTGTGGCGAGCGAGCGTGAAACGTCGACTGAATCCACGCGCTCACCACCGCCATGAGCAACGCGGCGTCGACACCCAAGAGCAGCAGCCCCGCGAAAATCACCGCGTAGCCGGGCGACATCGTTGCCCAGCCGCGCGGCAGCGGAACCTGCATCTTGAACGCAGAGGCCACCGCCGCGAGGGCGAAGAGACCGGCAAACAGCAGGGGCTTCCGCAGATCGAGCGGCCAAGCGGACACAAATGCCCACACCCCGACCACCGTGACAGCCGCGACATAAACACGTGCGGCAACTGGTAGTCGCTCGGTAGATCCGGCCATCCGCGCTCGCTGTACGGTCTTCGGTCGTTTCCGTCGAAACCGATAACTCTACAGGGTGATGGTACTGCATAAGGCCAGAGCCGGCGCAAGAGGTCTTCACCCCCCGAACGGGGCAACCTTGTCCCCTGAGACGGCCCTGGCCCCTCGTCTTCGCCTGCCTGTCGCCCCTCGCCCTTGCCCCTGTCGTTTGCGCGCGCGTCGTCGCGTGCTACGATGCTCGTTTCAGGCGGCGCTTGGAGACGCTGCCTAGACATCTTCTAAGGCTGAAGTCGTGAGCGATGAAGCAAGTTTTCTGAAGGAGCGGCCTTAGAAGCTGTCTTAGGCGCGGCCGCCGTCGGCGGCCGCGCATCTAGTAGCGAAGATCCGCCCACGGTGGTTCGCCTAGGCACGGTGGTTTGAGGCGGAGTTTCGCTACTGCCCCGGTCGAGATTCGCTGACATTTGGACCTCCCGATGGTCGAGCCGAGTCGTCCGCCCATTCGTGATGTGATCGTTCGCGGTGCGCGCACCCATAACCTCAAGAACATCGACGTCAGGCTGCCGGCGCGCAAGCTCGTCGTGGTGACCGGCGTGAGCGGCTCCGGCAAGTCGTCGCTGGCCTTCGACACGTTGTACGCCGAGGGGCAGCGACGCTATGTGGAGTCGCTCTCGGCGTACGCGCGCCAGTTTCTCGAGCGTATGGAGCGACCGGACGTCGATGCGGTCGAGAACATTCCGCCGGCCATCGCCATCCGCCAGAAGAACGCGGTGCGCAACCCGCGCTCGACCGTCGGCACGACGACCGAGATCCACGACTATCTCCGCCTGCTGTTTGCACGCGCCGGCCGGACGATCTGTCGGCGCTGTGGCCGCGAGGTGACGCGCGAGACGCCAGAGGTCGTGGCCGAACGGCTTGCCGCACTGCCTCCGGGGACGCGGTTGTTGCTTGGATTTGGCTTTCCGGTCGTGTCCGTCGATGAGCGGGCGATCGCCGGTTCCGAGTCGAGCGACACCGAGGAGATCGCCGATGCCGACGTGGACGGCGAGGCGCCATCAGCCGCCCTTCCTGACGCGAACGATCCCGGCGACGAGCGGGGCGCTGATGGCCTCACAGCGACGCTCGCTGTGCTGCGCCGCAAAGGCTTCACGCGATTGTTGCTCGACGGCCAGGTCGTCAGCCTGGCCGACCTCTCGCCGGCCGCGCTCGCGGGCCGCGCAGAGCTCGAGGTCATCGTTGATCGCGTCAAGGTCGAGGGCGATGGCGTGAGCCGGTTGACGGACTCGCTCGAGGTGGCCTATCTCGAGGGCGGCGGTGCGGCGTTTGCCGTCGAGCTGCCGCGCCCTGAGCCCGACGAGGAGCGCGACCCGGCGAGCGCACCCGTGCGGCACGTGTTCAGCGAGCGCTTCGAGTGCCGCGCGTGTGACATTACCTACGAGGTGCCTCAGCCACGCCTCTTCTCGTTCAACAATCCGTTTGGCGCCTGCCCGACCTGCCATGGGTTCGGCAACGTCATGGAGCTCGACCTCGGCTTGGTCGTACCGGACGCGACCAAGACACTGGCGGAAGGCGCGGTGGAGCCATGGAGTCGTCCGAACTACCGGAGCTACCAGACGCTGCTGAAGCGTGCGGCCAAGGCACAGGGCGTACGGCTGAGTGTGCCATGGAAAGATCTCGCCGAAGAGGAGCGACGCTTCGTCCTCGATGGTGATGGTGAGGCGTTCGAAGGCGTCCGCGGCTTCTTCCGATGGCTCGAGCGCAAGAAGTACAAGGTGCACATCCGCGTGTTCCTGAGCCGCTATCGTGGTTACTTGGAATGTCCGGACTGCACGGGCACCCGACTGCGGCGCGAGGCGCGCGATGTGCAGGTGGGTGGCAAGACCATCGATCAGGTGTGTGCGCAGACCATTCGGGAGGCGCAACAGTTCTTCGACGAGCTGACGCTCGCCCGCCGCGACGCAGCCATTGCCGAGCGAGTGCTGGCAGAGATCACGCGGCGGCTCGGGTTCCTCGTCAACGTTGGCCTCGATTACCTGACGCTCGACCGGCTCTCGTCCACGCTGTCGGGCGGCGAAGCGCAGCGCATTAGCCTCGCGACCGCGCTCGGCGCATCGCTCGTCGGGACGTTGTACGTGCTCGATGAGCCATCGATCGGTCTGCACCCACGCGACAACCAGCGACTGATCGCGATCCTGCGTCAGCTCCGCGATCAAGGCAACACCGTGCTCGTCGTCGAGCACGATGCCGACATGATGCTCGTGGCGGACGAGATCATCGATCTGGGGCTCGGCGCCGGTGAACAGGGGGGAAGGGTCGTCTACGCGGGATCGCTCGAGGGCCTCCTACGTGAGCCGCGCTCGCTCACGGGCAAGTATCTGCGCGACGAGCTCGCGATTCCCATACCGGCGTCGCGGCGGCGCCCGACCGGCCAATGTCTGCACGTGCTGGGCGCCCACGAGCACAATCTGAAGCACATTGACGTCGAGATTCCCCTCGGTGTGCTCACGTGTGTGACTGGCGTCAGCGGCTCCGGCAAGTCGACGCTCGTTCACGACCTCCTGTATGCCGGCCTGAAGCGTCTGAAGGGTGACTACGACCGCCCCGTGGGGGCGCTCGAGCGGATTGAAGGGACGGAGTTCATCACGGACATCGTTCTCGTCGATCAAACGCCCATCGGGCGCACACCGCGCTCGAACCCGGTGACCTACCTCAAGGCCTTCGATCCCATTCGCGAGCTGTTCGCGTCGACAAAGGACGCGCGCGCGCGTCGACTGAGCGCGAGCAGCTTCTCCTTCAACGTGCCGGGCGGCCGATGCGACGCGTGCGAAGGCGAAGGCCAAGTGCGTGTCGAGATGCAGTTCCTTGCTGATGTGTTCGTTCCGTGTGAGGTCTGTGATGGCAAGCGGTTCAGACCGCAGGTGCTCGAGGTGACCTACAAGGGCAAGAACATCAACCAGGTTCTCGACCTCACCGTGCGCGAGGCGATTGGCTTCTTCACCAATTCGCCGAAGGTGCTGCGCCGGCTGCAATTGTTGGACGAGATTGGGCTCGGTTATCTGAAGCTCGGGCAGCCAGCGACGACGCTCTCGGGTGGCGAAGCCCAGCGTATCAAGATCGCGGCGCACCTCGCGTCGAGCGCGGGCGAACGGGTGCTCTATGTGCTCGACGAGCCGACAACCGGGCTGCACTTCGATGACATTGCCAAGCTGCTCGCGGCGTTTCGCCGGCTGTTGGGAGCGGGTCACTCCTTGCTGGTGATCGAGCACAATCTCGATGTCATCAAGACGGCTGACTGGATCGTGGATCTCGGTCCGGGGGGTGGCGACGCGGGTGGCGAGATTGTGTGCGCTGGCACGCCGGAACAGGTTGCCGCCCATCCGAGCTCGCACACCGGGGCATGGCTTGCCCGCGTTCTCGAGCAGTCTCGGCCGAGAGCGTCGGCCGCCGGGGCGTAGGGGGTGAAGTGAATGCCCAATGCCCAATGCCCAATGCTCAATGGTAGGGCGCCCCTTTAGGGGTGCCGTGGAGCGTCATGAGCACTAGTAGCAAAGCTCCGCCTCAAACCGCCGAGCCTAGGCGAACCACGGTGGGGCGGATCGTCGCTACTAGAGGCGCGGCCGCCGCGGCGGCCGCGCCTAAGACAGCTTCTAAAGGCCGCTCCTTCATAAAACTTGCTTCATCTCTCACGACTTCGGCCTTAGAAGATGTCTAGGAAGCTCGTTCTGATCGCGGTGCTCATCTCTGTCGGTGTGTCGGCGGCTTTCGGACAACCCGGGCAAGCGACCGCGTTCGCGACAGTCGTCGCTCAGTTGAAGAGCGAGGATCCCGAGCTGCGGCGCGGCGCGCTTCGCGCCTTGGGTGACAGCGGCTATCCTGAAGCGATCGGCCCTATCTCGACATTGCTGCGCGACCCGCTCGCCGACATCCAAATCGAAACCATCAACACGCTGCTACAGTTCTTCGTCGTCGAGCCGCTGAAAGCTCGTCGCTATGTCGGCATTGTCGAGCTGCGCAACACGAGACTGGCCGAGGCGGCATTTGATCTCGGGCCCTACGCCGTGATCCCGCAACGCGTGCCGGAAGACCTGACGCAGAACCTCGCGGTAGCCATGGCGGACCAGAGTGACCGCACGCGCCGAGAGGCGGTCTATGCGCTGGGCGTGATGGGGCGTCCCCCGGTAGACAGCCGGACGGCGGACGCAGTGATTCGCACGCTCAAGGATCCAGAGACAGGCGTTCGCCGTGCGGCGGCGCGCGTAGCCGGCGCGCTGCGCATTCGCCAAGCCGGTGACGCGCTCATCGAGGCCATGAACGATCGGAACGAGGGCGTGCGCATGGCCGCCATGCGCGCGGTGGGCGATCTGCGCGAGTGGCGCGCGCTGCAGGCGCTCGCGGACCTCTTCGACTACTATGGGCGCGGCGCGCTCGCTGAAGCGGCGTTCGATGGGCTCGCGCGCATCGCGCACGTCTCGAGTCAGGAGCTGTTCCGCGAGCGGCTGACCGATCCGACCCCGCTCATTCGACGCTATGCGGTCGAGGGGCTCGCCCGCAGCGGGAATCAGGCGGCTGCGGCAGCCGTGGCGACACGGCTTGCGGGCGAGACGGACGAGGGCGTGCGCGTGGCTCTGGCGTTTGCCTCAATTGCCGGCGGCGGGTCGGGAGCAGAGACGCTGGTGCGCGCACTCGACGAGAACGCGCGTCATGAGCAGGCCATGGACTACTTCGTCGACCTTGGATCACGAGCTATTCCGGGCCTTCGCACGGCGCTGCAGCAGCCGAGCGGCGTGGTGCGGCAGCGTGCGGCCGTGGTGCTGGGGTTCATCGAAGGCGACGAGGCGCTCTCGCTCGTGGAGTCTGCGCAGCGGGATCCGGACGTCGACGTCGCTCGTGCAGCCGAGCGGGCCACCGCACGCATTCGCCAACGATGAAGAGACGATTGCCACGCAGCTTCTATGACCGCCCGACGCTCGAGGTCGCGCGCGAGCTGATCGGCAAGGTCCTCGTGCATCGCACGCCGCACGGCGTGGCCAGCGGCATCATCGTCGAGGCCGAGGCTTACATCGGCGAAGAGGATCCTGCATGCCACGCCGCTGCCGGCCTGACGAAGCGCAACTATTTGCTCTATGGTCGCCCCGGCATCGCGTACGTCTACTTCAACTACGGGATGCATTACCTGGTGAATGCGGTGACCGAAGCCGAAGGATCACCCGCGGCAGTGCTCATACGGGCGCTCGAGCCGCTGACGGGTCTCGCCGTGATGCGACGACGCCGCGCCGCGCTCTCGCCGAACGGTCACGACCTCGCCGCACACGCGCTCTGCCGTGGCCCTGGCAACCTCACACGCGCATTGGGTATCACGCTGGAGCAAAACAGTGCGGACCTCTGCGGCTGCCATCTCTTCGTCGAGGACCGCGGCTTGGCCCTCGAGCCCGTTGGGTGGAGCCCGCGCATCGGCATCAACGTCGGTACGGACCGGCCGTGGCGCTGCTTCGTTGCCGGACACGGGGCCGTTTCTGGGCGTCGGTGAGGGACAGCTGTCCCCATTTTCCCTCTTCCGCTAGACTTGCCCTCGGCGCGTCGAAATCACTGGCACCTGCACATCGAACTCGCGCCCGTCCAAGCTAACGCCCGCGAGTCTGAGCTTGCTGCCTATCGGGGCATCGAGGAGTTGCCGCACGAGCTCTGATCCGTCCTTGATAGGCTTGCCGTTGACCGAGCGGATCACGTCGCCTTCGCGGATGCCAGCGTCGGATGCTGGCCCTCTTTCGATGCGTGTCACGATCGCGCCATGTGTATCTGGCAGCCGTAGCTTGCGCGCCAACTGCGGATACTGTGACACGGGACTGAGCTGCAAGATGCCCGTGTAACCGCGTCGAACCTCGCCGTAGCGACTGAGCTCGTCGGTGATGCGACGCGCAACGTTACTTGGCACGGCAAAGCCAATGCCCTGGTACCCGCCACTCTCGCTGTAGATGGCGGTGTTGATGCCCACCAGCTCGCCGCGCTCGTTCACGAGCGCCCCACCAGAGTTGCCAGGGTTGATGGCGGCATCGGTCTGGATGAAATCGACGTACGGCGTCAGGTTGGCCTCGCTCCGACCCAGGGCGCTCACGATACCCAGTGTCACGGTCTGGTTGAGCTGATACGGGTTCCCGATCGCGAGCACCCACTCGGCCACGCTCAGCTTCGACGAATCGCCCCAGGGGATCGTCGGCAGCTCGTCGCCAACCTCCACTTTCAGCAGCGCAAGGTCGGTCGCGGGATCGGCGCCCACGAGCTTTGCGCGTTGCTCGCGCCCTCCATCCAGCACCACCTGGACGCTCGACGCGTAGTCGCCGACAACATGGTTGTTCGTGAGGATGAAGCCATCGGCCGACACGATCACGCCCGACCCGATGCTCTGGCTCCGGTAGCCGAGGGGATCGCCACCGAAGAAATGCCGGAAGAACGGATCATCGGCGAACGGCGAGCGCTGCACCTGCTGAGAGGAGATGTTGGCAACAGCAGGAACCGCGCGCGCTGCAACGGCCGTGAAGCTCGGGAGCGTGGAGGAGGGCGCTCGAACTTGCACGGCCGGTGGTCGGGTGGCCGCGGGCTCCGCGTCGACGCTGTCGCTCGTGCGCATCCGCCCAGCAATCACCATGCCGGCGAAGAAGCTGGCAACGATGAGCACAACGATAAGGGAAGCTCGTTTCATGGTTACTGACCTCGTCGCTACCCGACCTCGACACGTCCCGGTCCGGTGGGGCGTGTCTTGGGCACGATGACCGTCAGGACGCCGTCGCTCAAGTCTGCGCTCACGCGCGAGACCTCGATGGGGGCGGGAAACTCGAACCGGCGCGTGAAGCGGCCGTACCCGCGCTCGACCCGCACATAGCTGGCGGGCTCGCCCGTCGGTGCCCGCCGCTCGCCGCGCAAGGTCAGCGCGTTGGGCGTAGCGCTGAGGTCGAGGTCTTCGAGGCGCAGGCCGGGTAACTCGACAACCAGCGCGTAGCTCTCGGACGTTTCGTAGAGGTCGGCCACGGGCGCCCATCCCGCGCTGTGCGACGCGACGAGGCGGGCCCCCCGATCGCTCGTCTTCAGGAGGTCGTGGAGCGGATCCCAACGCATATAGCGATTATGGCACGAGGCGAAAACCACTCCCGATCTCGTTTCCTCGATAGGAGCGACGAAGGGTTCCCTGCTATCATAAGAAATTCTAGCGGGCCGCGTGCTGCCCGCTATCGTGATGACTGGAGCGGCATGAGCGTTTCAATTCAGGCGACCCGACTGCGTAGGGGGAATTTCATCAAGCACAACACCGAGTTGTACCGGGTGCTCGAAACCGTGCACATGACCCCGGGTAACAAGCGAGGGTTCGTGCGCGCGAAGCTTCGGAAGGTCAGAGACGGTACGCTGCTCGAGCACAAGTTTCGCTCGGAGGACTTCATCGAGCGAGGGATTCTCGACGAGCGGCAGATGCAGTTCGTGTATCGAGATGCCGCAGGGTTTTACTTCATGGATCTCGAGACGTACGAGCAGGTGCATCTCTCGGACGAAGCGCTCGGCGACTCCGTCAACTATCTGCTGCCAGAGTTGACGCTCCGGGTGGAGTTCCACGAGGGGCAGCCGGTCGGCATCGAGTTGCCGACGACGGTCGACCTCAAGGTGCTCGAGACGGTACCTGGCATCAAAGGTGCGACCGCTGCGGCCCAAGTGAAGCCGGCCACGCTCGAAACCGGGCTCGTCGTCAACGTTCCCGCGTTCGTTGGCACGGGCGACGTCATTCGCGTGAGCACGGAAACGGGTGAGTATCTTTCAAGGGCTGGGTGAAGGGGTAAGCCCCTGGACGACTTTGGATCTTGCGCACACCCTCTCGATCGTTCTGCTGTTCTTTGGTGTCGGCTTCCTGATAGCGAACGTGCGGCTCCTGGTCGACCTGTTTCGCTTCCGCCGGCTCCGCACCTCTGCCATTCTCACCTGGCCAGGGCGCCGTCCACCCTACTACGGGCTGGGCTTGGCCATCGCGATGGCGCTCGGCGTCGTCGTCTTCGTGAAGCTGGTGCTCCAGGCGCGTCCGCCGGGTGACGTCTTCGGCGAGTCGATGATGCTCGTTTACTATGGCTACTTGGTTCCCCTCACCGCACGCATTGCACGCGGCTTCTATGCGGATGGCGTATGGTCGGAGACTGGATACCTCCCGTATCACATGATTGCCGGCCTGTCCTGGCGCGAGGGAGAACAGCTGACGTTGCTACTCATGCCGAGGATGGCCCGGGTGGCCCGATATTTGATAGTCCCACGGGGGTACTACGGTGAGGCCCGGCGTTTGCTCCGGGATAAGATCGCCCAGAACGACATCCACTTCGCGGATCGAGCGCTGGATCTCGGCGTCCGAGACGACCGCGATACCGTCTAACGAGAAGAGGAACCGAGACACTCCTTCCCTGCAGGTCCAGCGTTACTACCACGTTACGAACATGCTAGAATCCACAAATGGATGAGGTTGTGAAATGAATGAGGTTGCCACAATGGACGCGATAGGTTCCAGGAGCGAGACGGTGATCGACGAGTCCCATCAGCAGAACCTCATCGCGCGCCTAAAGCGCGTGGAGGGGCAGGTTCGGGGGATTCGGCGAATGGTGCAGGAACCGCGACTGTGTATTGAAATCCTGCAGCAGCTTGCCGCCGCCGAAGCGGCCATCAACCGCATCAGCCTCGCTGTCTTGCGGTATCACGTCGACCACTGCGTGCCCGAGGGTGTGGCGCAGGGCGGCGAAGAGCAGCGCAAGCGCTTGACGGAGCTCGTGGACATCTTCGACCGGTTCGCGCGCTAGGTCGGGTGCCCGGCGCGAGGGGGAGGCGAGGGGCCAGGTGTGCCGTCCAAAAGGCTGCCCCTCGAAGGTCGAAAAGCTCCCTTGATGAGAACAAAGCCTCCCGCTCAACCTCTGCCATAGGTCCAATGGGCCTCGACTAGGGTAGCGTCTCTCTCACAATCGAATGCGACGTCGCACGGTATTCACCTGGCGGTCGTCGTGCGCCTTCGATGGTCCGAGTTACGGCCGACGTAAACCGATTGACGGTTTTCGTCGCCCAGCGGATGATGCGGGCGCACCCCCTTCCCTAGCCGAACCACAGGAGCAACCAGCCCGCCAGACCGGTTCCCCGCGCCATGGGGTCGCCCAACCAATCGGGCGGCGTCAGCCACACGAACGCGAGGATGGCGATAACCATCAGGTCGTACTGCCAGGTGGCACGCTCGTACGTCCAGTAGAGCGTGCGCCAAAGCCCTTGACGCCATCCCACGTTGGACACTAAGCCGCCGCTCCTCGCGGCTGGTCGGCGAGCGCCCGCCACGTATAGTAGATGCGGTCGGCGACCGTGACCACTGACAGCACGCAGATCACCCACAGCACCGCCGCCATGCGATTGGTCAGGGCGCCAATCATGAACAGGACGATGCGCTCGGGACGCTCCATGAACCCGACCTTGCACGTATCGACGAGCGACTCGGCGCGGGCGCGCGTGTAGCTCGTCATCACGGTGAACATCAACGTGATGCACGTGAGCAGCACGTAGTCCGTCCGTCCAAGCGAGGCGTACAAATAGATGAGGCCGATGAACAGCACCACATCGGAGAGGCGGTCCATGGTCGAGTCCCAGAACGCGCCGAACGCGCTCTGGACCTTCAGCTCATGGGCGACTTTCCCGTCAATGAAGTCGAAGATGTTGGCGATGATCATGATGATGCCCGCCGCCACGAACCGTCCCTGTGCAAGGGCCCAGGCCGCGCCGGCGTTGATCACGACGCCAGTGAAGGTCAGCACGTTGGGGTGGATGCGGAGCGCCACGCACGCGCGAATGATGGCGCGCAGGGGGAACAGAGAGATCGCGCCAATGGCGCCGGTGAAGGTCATGGTCGTGTAGGGGTCGAGCGTATAATGGAGGGTTCGGACGGCGACCCCGAGTGCCGCAGTCTAGTCCATGGCCATCGAGAACCTCAAGGCCCGCATCGCGCGCTTGCCCGAGCAACCGGGCGTGTACCTCTACACGAACGCTGCAGCCGAGACGATTTACGTCGGCAAAGCGCGGTCGTTGCGAGACCGCGTCCGCAGCTACCTCGGCGCCCGCGGCAGCGACCCGAAGACCGATGCCTTGCTGGACGAGATCACCGGCGTCGAGGTCATCCTCACCGATTCGGTGGTCGAAGCCCTGGCGCTCGAGAATCATCTCATCAAGCAGCGCACGCCCAAGTTCAACATCCTGCTGCGCGACGACAAGAACTACCCCTATCTTCGCCTGACCGTGCAGGAGTCGTGTCCCCGCATCATGGTTGCCCGGCGGGTTGAGCGCGACGGCGCCTTCTACGCGGGACCATACCTGCCCGCCTCGCTCGCGCGGCGCACCATCGACCTCACGCACAAGCTGTTCGGCATTCGCTCGTGCAATGAGATCATCACGGGCAAGCGCGCGCGGCCGTGCCTCGAGTACGATATCAAGCGGTGCACGGCGCCGTGCGTCGAGACGATCTGCTCGCCCGACCAGTATGCCCGGAGCGTAGCCGCTGCACGGCTGTTCCTCGAGGGGCGCAACGACGAGCTCATCGCCCAACTCCGCGGCCGGATGTTGGAGGCGGCCGAGTCCGAGGCGTTCGAGCGGGCCGCGCAGCTTCGTGATGCCCTTCGCACGGTCGAGACACTGCGGGATCGCCAGCAAAAAATGGTCACGCCGCGACTCGGCGACCGCGACGCGTGTGGTATCAAGCTCGGGGCGGCGGGTGCGGTCCTGCAGATTTTTCGGATGAGGAACGGCCGCGTCATCGACCGCGTGGAGCTCGTGAACGACGCGGATCAGCTCGGTGGGGCCAGTGAGGCGGAGGTCGTACAGGCTGGGCTGCAGCAATTCTATGCCGTCCAACCAGCACCGCCCGAGGTTCACGTCCCCGTCTCGCTCGAGGATGCCGAGCCGCTTGGGGAGCTCTGGGGTCGCCAGACGGGCCGCCGGGTCGAGGTGGTGATGCCCCGCCGCGGCGAGAAGCGTGCGCTGATCGACCTCGCCCAACGCAATGCCGCGCTCGCATACGACACGCGCTTCAATCAAGAAGGCGCCACGAACTATGAGGCGCTCGACGCCTTGCAGTCAGTGCTCGGCTTGTCTGTGCTGCCACGGCGAATCGAGTGCTTCGATATTTCCACCATCCAGGGCGCAGAGACGGTCGCCTCGCTGGTCGTCTGTGAGGACGGCCGGATGAAGCGCGGAGAATACCGGAAGTTCCGGATCAAGGGACTCAATCGGGAATCGGGAATCAGGAATCGGGAGTCGGGGCAGGTGAGTCCCGACGACTTTGCGGCGATGCACGAAGTGGTTCACCGGCATTTTCGTCGCGTGCACGAGCGCGGCGGTCCGTGGCCGGACCTGGTCGTGGTCGACGGGGGCAAGGGACAAGTGAACGCCGCGTATGCCGCGCTCGAGGAGCTCGGCTTGGGACAGCTCGTAGCCATTGGTCTCGCCAAGCAGGAGGAGCTCGTGTTCACGCGCGACCAACGCGATGCCATTGCGCTCGCCGCTGGCTCACAGGCGCTGCGTTTACTGCAGCGTGTTCGCGACGAGGCGCATCGCTTTGCCGTGACGTTCCACCGACATGCGCGCCGCATGCGTGACCTACGCTCCGCGCTCGACGCCATTCCCGGCATCGGCCCGCGTCGTCGCAAGCTGCTGCTCACGAGGTTCGGCAGCCTGGCCGGCGTCCGTCGTGCGACGAGGGAGGAGCTCACGGCACTCGTCGGCCCGAAGGTGGCTGATGCGGTGCTGCGGCACTTCGCTGGCCAGTAATGGGGCGACACGGTGACTGGCCGCTTGCCGCTCCGCCCCAAGTTGCCATACGCTAAGTGGCTTGGCTGAGGCGAATGTTCCCAGGATCGTCATTGGGCTCCTCGTCCTGCTGTTCTCGCTCACGGTGCACGAAATGGCGCATGCGTGGTCGGCGGATCGGCTGGGAGACCCCACGGCTCGACAGCTCGGGCGCATCTCGTTCAACCCCCTTGTGCACCTCGATCTCTTCGGGTCGGTGTTGCTGCCGATGATGGCCCTCATGGTCGGCGCGCCGATCCTCGGATGGGCCAAGCCCGTGCCGGTGCGTATCGACCGACTACGGAGAGGTCGCGCCGACTTCCTCTGGGTGGCGGCGGCCGGCCCACTCAGCAACGTGGCCCTGGCCCTGGCGGCGGCCCTGCTGTTCCGGCTGGTCGCGCCGGCGGCCATGGACGCGGCCCATGTCTGGTGGATGCCGCTGATGCTGTTCCTTCTCCTGAGCATTCAGGTGAACTTGATTCTGGCCGTGTTCAACATGCTGCCCATCCCGCCGCTCGATGGAGGCAATGTGCTGGGCTGCTTGCTCCCTGAACGGGCGGCCTGGCAGTTCGATCGGCTGCGGCCGTACGGCATCTTCGTCCTGTTTGGCCTTCTGTACCTGGGCGTGATCCACCAGATCCTGCAGCCTGTCGCGATTCTCATGAGGCTTCTCACGCCGTGACACCACGAGTCGTGTCGGGTATGCGCCCGACTGGTAAGCTGCACCTCGGCCACCTGGTCGGGGCGCTCCGAAATTGGACGCAGTTGCAACAAGAGTACGAGTGCTACTACTTCGTGGCAGACTGGCACGCGCTGACGAGTGACTATGCCGAGACCAGCGGGTTGACGAGCCACGCGCTCGACAACGTGACAGACTGGATTGCCGCGGGCCTTGATCCTGAGAAGAGCACCATCTTCATCCAGTCGCTCATTCCGGAGCATGCCGAGTTGCACCTGTTGCTCTCGATGGTGGTGCCGGTTCCCTGGCTCGAGCGCGTGCCGACCTACAAGGAGCAGCAGGATCTTCTCCGGGAGAAGGACCTCTCGACCTATGGCTTCCTTGGGTACCCATTGCTCCAGACGGCTGACATCATCATCTACCACGCATCGCATGTCCCGGTCGGGGACGATCAAGTGCCGCACCTCGAGCTGTCGCGGGAAGTCGTCCGCCGGTTCAACAACTTCTACGGCGACGTTTTCATCGAGCCGCAGCCGTTGCTCACCAGGTTTCCGCGTCTACCAGGGCTCGATAACCGTAAGATGAGCAAGAGCTATGGGAACGCCATCGAGCTTTCCGACGATGCGGAGACTGTCCGGAAGAAGGTGATGCAGATGTACACCGACCCCAAGCGGGTTCGAGCCGACATTCCCGGCACCGTCGAGGGCAATCCCGTCTTCGTCTACCACGACGCCTTCAATCCAAACACGGCGGAGGTCGAAGACCTCAAGGAGCGCTACAAAGCCGGCCGGGTCGGTGACGTGGAGGTGAAGAAGAAGCTCGCAGCCGCGATCAACGACGTGCTCGAGCCGCTTCGCGCGCGCCGGGCGGACGTGGTGGCCAGGCCGGATCGCGTTCGGGAAATGGCGTTCGAGGGATCGAAGAAGGCGCGCCGTGTCGCGCAGGAGACCATGGCGCGTGTGCGCGATGCGGTGAAACTGCGATACTGAGCAGTGACCAGGTGAAATGTGACGAGCGAGCAGGCGCCCCATCATCACGGGTTCGAGTCGATTCTCGAGGCGTATCCGGTCAAGCTCGAGTTTTTCGAGGGGCCGCTCGATTTGTTGCTCCACCTGATCAAGAAGCACGAAATCAACATCTACGACATTCCCATCTCGCTGGTCACACAGCAATACCTTGATTACCTGTCGCTCATGCAGGAGCTGCAGCTCGACATTGCGGGCGAGTTCCTCGTCATGGCCGCGACGCTCATCCACGTCAAGTCGCGCCTGCTGCTGCCACGCCCGGCCCCAGAGCAGGAGGAGGCTGATGAAGACCCGCGTGAGCTCCTCGTTCGCCGCCTGATCGAGCACGAGAAGTTCAAGCGCGCCGCCGATCTGCTACACGAGCGAGAGACCGTGCGAAGTGCGCAGTTTGCGAGGCCAGACGCGCGCGTGGCCGCGTTGCACAATGAGCCGGTTGGGGAGGAGGTCGAGATCGAGGTTGACCTCTTCAGCTTGATCAGCGCGTTCAGGGCAGTGCTCGAGCGCGCCAAGCATCGGCCCTATGTGCCGCTGCCGGCCGAGCAAATCTCCGTCGAGACGCGCATTGAGCAGCTACTGGGTCGGCTTTCGGAGCACCAGGCGATGGGCTTCGAAGACCTGTTCGACGACGTGGCGTCGCGAGCGGACCTGATCGTGACATTTCTCTCGTTGCTCGAGATGATTCGGCTCGAGCTCGTACGCGTGTTTCAGCAAGGGGCGTTGGGCGAGATTCGTATCTACAAACGTGCACGGCCGGCCGAGGCGCCCCGACCCATTGGTGATGCGGTCATCACGCATGAACCTCCGGCTGACCGGCCGAATCAGGCGAGCGCACCAGAGCCTGGTGCCCAGGACACCGATCAAGCGAGCGATGATGGACGAAGCGGACACTGACGTGAAACGCAAGCCCGAGGACGCCGCTGAGAAGCAGGGCGAGGAAGGTGTCACCGAGCAGCCGGTCGCGAGCGCCGCTGAGTTCCTCGACCGCTTTGCCGCCGCCACGACCGACGCGGAGGCGGCCGCCGAGGAGGGAGCGGGCCAGTCCCCAGCCATCGCGCACCCGCTGAAGGCCGTGATCGAAGCGCTGGTGTTCGCCTCGCCCGAGCCAGTCTCGCTCAAGCAACTGGTCAAGCTCGTCGACGCCGAATCGAAGGACGTGGTTCGCGCGGCGCTCGAGGAGCTCGCGGCGGACTACGAGCGGTCGGCCGGTCTGCAGTTGGTGGAGGTCGCAGGCGGCTATGAGATCGTGACGAGGCCGGAGCTCCATGAATGGGTACGGCGGCTGTTCAAGGAACGAACGACGGCCCAGAAGCTCTCACGCGCGGCGCTCGAGACGTTGGCCGTCACCGCCTACAAGCAGCCGATTACGGCGGCCGAGATCGCGGAAGTGCGCGGTGTCAACACGGCAGGCGTTCTCGGTACGCTGCTCGATCGAAAGCTCATCAAAATAGCTGGCCGTAAGCCCGTCGTCGGCCGTCCCTTCATGTACGCGACAACGCGCGAGTTTCTCGATCGTTTTGGCTTGAACGATCTGTCCGATCTCCCGAAGGTCGAAGACATGTCGGAGTTGCTAGGCTTCGATCTCGTCGTCGGACCCGAGCCGGGCGGTGCCGCGTCGGTCACACTGCCGTTTGAAGAAGGGACAGAGGGGCAGGAAGAAGGGGGAAAGGGGTGACCCCTCTACCCCTTGTCCCCTTGACAAAACGATGCGGCTCCAAAAGCTCTTATCTGCCGCAGGCGTGGCATCCCGGCGGGCGGCGGAGCAGCTCATTCGAGCCGGGCGGGTCAGCGTCAATGGGCACGTCGTGCAGACGCTCGGCACACGGGCGGATCCCGAACAGGACGATGTGCGTGTCGACGGACAACGGGTGCGCTCGCGGGCGGCCCATCGTTACCTGCTACTGTACAAGCCCGTTGGTTACGTCACGACCCGGCGCGATCCTCAGCACCGCCCGACGGTGATGGCGCTTCTCGGCCAGCTACCCACTTACGTCTATCCTGTGGGTCGTCTGGACTACGACTCGGAAGGCCTGCTCCTGTTCACCAATGACGGGGAATTGGCGGCGCGCCTGATGCACCCGCGCCACGAGATTCCACGTGTCTACGAAGCGCGCGTATGGGGTGTGCCCGCCGCTACCGCGCTCAACGAGCTGGCGCGCGGCGTGCCGCTTGGCGCTTCCCGGCGTGCGCCGGGCCCCGCGCGCCGCACGGCCCCTGCGCGCGTGCGCGTCCTGCACCGGTCGCGCACGCGGCGCGGCGATCAGAGCCTGCTTGAAATCGCCATTCGCGAAGGTCGGCAGCGGCAAGTGCGGAGCATGTGTCAAGCGGTGGGACATCCCGTTATCACACTCAAACGGACTCGAATTGGTCCCATCGCTGACCGCCGGCTCAAGCCCGGAGCCTGGCGCGAGCTCACGACGGCAGAGGTGCGAGAGCTCCGGAGGACGGTCGACCTCGACACGTGAAGGGGCAAGGGGCGAGGTGCGGGGGCTGTCTCAGGCTCGAGGTGTTGTCCCTGAAACCTAAGACAGCCCTCGCACCTCGCACCTTGCACCTACCATTCCAGCCCCGCCCAGAACGCGACGAGGTTCCACGTGTCGCGAATACCGGGACGACGATTGAGCTCGGCGTGCGTGATGAGGGGGCTCAAGAGCACATTGACCCGACCACCGCGCGCGCGCAGCGAGCGTGCAAGGCGTGTCGATTCTGCGGAGGGAATGACAACGTCATGTGAACCGTGCAGGAGATGGACGGGGCTTGGCGGCACAGGCGATCGCTCCGGTGAGAGGGACGGGTCATCGCCGAGCTCATTGACGAACGGGAGCAGCGCTTGACCGAGTGCCGCAACGTTCCGCGTGTTCACATAGCCCATGAACGTTCGTGCCGGCTCTTGCAGGTCGCGCGCCTGCTGCGCCGCGTCGGCAAAAATCTGACGTCCGCGCGTGCGGTCGACCGTGTACACGTGGGAGCCGCGAAGGAAAGTCAACAACGCGTGCCGCAATGGCTGCACCTGCACCGGTGGCACCATGCGATCGGCGACGTTCAACAAGACCACGACCACGCCGTAGTCGTGCGGGCGGAGGAACGAACCATCCGGTTG
This sequence comes from Luteitalea sp., assembly GCA_009377495.1. Lineage (GTDB taxonomy): Bacteria > Acidobacteriota > Vicinamibacteria > Vicinamibacterales > Vicinamibacteraceae > WHTT01. The sequence continues at coordinate 150,735 of WHTZ01000002.1, read as the reverse complement.
CGTGCCGGTGCAGAGATAGCGCAGCACACGCCGTAGGTCACCGTGCCCGCCGAGCGACACGGTGAAGGCGACGTTGTCACGCACGGCCGGCCGTGCCGCCGCGACGACCGAGAGGCCGCCCGCGAAGCTGATGCCCACGAGGCCCGTGCGATCGGCATCAAAGGGTCGTCGGTTGGTGATCCAGCGGAGGACGTCTTCAATTTGATTCGGGAGCTCTGGCGTGATCCGATAGGCCACCAGGTCTGGCAATTCCGGCGTGACCACCGGTGTGCCGTGTGCGGCGAGCTGGCGCGCGAGACTCGCGAGCCGCGGTTCGTCGATGCCTTGGGCGTGCACGCCGCCTGTCAGCACGACTGGTCGCGTGCGCACGCGTCCTGGAACATAGAGGCGGCCGCGCAGCGGGGCGCTGCGTGTGGGAATGGTGACGGAGCGGGTCGTGACACTCGTCGCCATGAAGCCAGCCGCGCGCGTCACCCACGGGCCGGCCGTGCCGCTCATGCGGGTGAGCAGCGCAGCACTGTGTGCGTAGCGCGCTGCCGGTTGCGCCAAGGCGAGGACGAGAACGACCGCGACGAGTGCGAGGCAGACCCTGACCAGACGAGACATCGGCGTCAGGATACAATGCGAAGGTGGGGTGCGGCGTGCTCAAAATCCCCAAATGAACACAGATGATCATTGCCATTGACGGACCATCGGGTGCCGGGAAGGGGACCGTGGCGCGTCGGGTGGCGCGGGCGCTCGGGTATCGATACATCGACACGGGGGCGATGTACCGAGCCGTGGCCTGGCTCGCGCTCGAACGGGGTGTGCGCTTGTCAGACGAAGCGAGCATGGCCAGTCTCGCCGAGCGTGCGACGTTTCTGATCGAGGCCGACAAGGTCGCGATCGATGGCCACGACGTAACGCGGAACATCCGCACGCCGCGCATCGACGAGGCCGCCGCCGCCGTCGCGGGCTTGGCCGCGGTGCGCGCCGTGCTCGTGGCGCGACAGCGGCTGTGCGGCCGCGGCGGGAACGTGGTGATGGAAGGGCGCGACATTGGGACGACGGTGTTTCCGCATGCGGATGTGAAGTTTTATCTCGATGCGTCCCCTGACGTACGCGCGCGCCGCCGAGCCAGTGACCCGGCACATGGCGGTCAGGGCCGCGATGTCGCACAGGTGGCAACGGCGTTGGACGCCCGCGATGCCGCCGACCGTACCCGCACGGCGTCACCACTCCTCAAGGCCAAGGACGCCATCCTCATCGACACGACGGATATGACGATCGACGGAGCCGTCAGCGAGGTGCTATCGCTCGTCAATGCACAAGCCACAAGTTGACAAGCATCCCGAGAAGCCTACTTCGTGCGCCGCGGATAGTCCTCTGATGAGGCGGGGTCGAGCTCCCAGCGGTGCCGATCGCGTTCCTCGATCTTTCTCGCACCCTGGAGCTCCTCGTCCACTTTGTACTCCACACCCAGTGACCGGGCGATGTCGTCGACCAAGACTTGGTCCGGTGTCGGATTGTCGCCACCCGGGGCTTCGTCGCCGCTGCTGTAGGCCAGCTCCCAGTTGGCGTCGATGTCGCCGCCGGTGAGCGCGGGGCCGCTCTCGGGGTGGGCGCGCAAGTGTTGGAGCAATTCTTCGCGGCCGCTCCGCGCGGCTGAGGCACGCCGCTCGGTCTCGAGTGATGACGGGATACTCCGCGGCTCATGTGTGTCGCCGTCTGCCCGACTGCGCTGGGGGCGGGCCGGGGGCGACGGATTGGCGCGGGTCGTCGCCCGCTTCGGTACAGGTTGGTGGTGCGACACCGGAGGCTGGGCAGGGTCGGTCTGACGGGATCGAGGGCGGGTGGCCATGGCGATAACCCTCTGCACGTTGACGAGGTAACGGTAAGTGATGTAATATCTTTTACTTGGCTCAATAACTAGAGCCCTGAACGTCCGCGGGCTCGTGCCCCACGTGAACGAACCGGGGGGCGGCTTGCGGCGGATCAAACGCCCAGGAGGACTCGCAGAACGTATGTCAAACCCACAACTCACGGACAAGCCAGAGCTTCACGAAGGAGGTGACCCAGACGCCACGGTGACCAGTGTCGCAAGCTCCGCCACCTCGTGGACCAGCACGGACGCCGAACTGGATCCGCAAGAGTACGCGCGTCTCTTAGACCTTTACGATACCAGCTTCCGCCACATCGCGGAAGGTGAAGTCGTGAAGGGCACAGTCCTGCAGGTCACGTCTTCGGAGGTCGTCGTCGACGTCGGTTACAAGTCGGAAGGGATGATTGCTCTCGAGGAGTTCCTCGATGAGGGTGGCCAGCTCATGGTGCAGGCTGGTGACACCGTCGACGTGCTGCTCGAGCGAACCGAGGACAAGAACGGCCACATCGTGCTTTCGCGCGAGAAGGCCGAGAAGATGAAGATTTGGGATGAGGTGGAGCGCGCCTTCCAAGATCGGAAAGTGGTGCTCGGCCGCGTCGTCGAGCGGATCAAGGGAGGCCTGGCGGTAGATATTGGTGTCCGCGCGTTCCTGCCCGGCTCGCAGATCGACGTCCGGCCCGTGCGCAACCTCGATGCCCTCAGGGGGCAGGAGATGCGCATGCGCGTGATCAAGGTCAACAAGAAGCGCGGCAACATCGTGCTCTCCCGCAAGGTGCTCCTCGAGGAGGAGAACGCGGAGAAGAAGAAGCACACCCTCCAGAGCTTGGCCGAGGGGAAGGTGTTGCGCGGCGTCATCAAGAACATCACGGACTACGGCGCCTTCGTCGATCTGGGTGGCATCGACGGTCTGCTGCACATTACCGACATGTCGTGGGGGCGAGTCTCGCATCCTTCGGAGATCTTCAAGGTCGGCGATGAGATTGACGCGATCGTGCTCAAGTTCGATGCGGGAACCGAGCGTGTGTCGCTCGGCCACAAGCAGCTTGCGCCGGATCCCTGGTCGGACGTCGTCGAGCGGTATCCCTCGACAGCGCGTGTCGGTGGTCGCGTCGTGAGCCTCACCGACTACGGTGCGTTCGTCGAGCTCGAGCCTGGCGTCGAAGGGCTCATCCACGTGTCGGAGATGTCGTGGAGCAAGCGGGTCAAGCATCCGTCCAAGATTCTCAACGTGGGCGACCAGGTCGAGGCCATGGTGCTCGGCGTCGATCCGACGAACCGCCGCATCTCCCTGGGTTTGAAGCAGGTGGCGGCCAACCCGTGGGAGGAGCTCGCCGAGAAATATCCGGTCGGCGCGGTCCTCACCGGCAGGGTGCGCAACCTCACGGAATTTGGCGCCTTCGTCGAGGTTGAAGAGGGCATCGATGGACTCATTCATATCTCGGATATGTCGTGGAGCCGTCGCGTCAAGCATCCCTCCGAGGTGCTCAAGAAGGGTGAGACCGTGCAGGCGATGGTGCTCAACATCGACGCCGAGAACCAGCGGTTGTCGCTCGGACTCAAGCAACTCGCCACCGACGTCTGGGACGAGTTCTTCGGTCGCACGCAGGTCGGGGATGTCGTCGAGGGGAAGGTGGTGCGCATGACCAACTTCGGCGCCTTCGTCGAGCTGGCCGAGGGGGTGGAAGGACTCGTCCACGTGTCGGAGTTCGACGGCCAGCGCGAGGGCGAGAAAGTCGAGCTGAAGGTCGGGGAAACCTATCAGATGAAGGTGATCAAGCTCAGTCCAACGGAGCGGAAGATCGGCCTCAGTATTCGGGCGCTGAAGGACGCCCACTTCCGTGGCGATTGGGACGCATACGTGAGCGACTCCGGCTCACCGACGGTCACGTTGGGTGACCACTTCAAGCACCAACAGTAGGGATGACAGGGCTAAGCCAGGTGTCGGGGGTCAGGCCTGATCCCTACTGACCCCTGACCCCTGGCCCCTGACACCTGAAGAGTGGGGGTGACATGACGAAGGTGGACCTCGTTGAAGAAGTGTCCCGGGTGTCCGACCTCACGAAGAAGCACTCCGAAATCATTGTCGACACCGTGGTCAAGAGCGTCATCGATGCCTTGCACCGCGGTGAGAAGATCGAGCTCCGTGGGTTTGGAAGCTTTCGGCTGCGTCGGCGCGAGCCGCGGCGAGGTCGCAACCCCAAGACCGGCGATCGTGTCGATGTGCCACCCAAGAAAGTCCCCTACTTCAAGCCAGGCAAGGAGCTCAAGGATCTCATCAACCGCGCGCCGCTCGCCGACCTTGACGAGACAGCGACTGCACCCGTGACCGCCTCTGGCGACGATTCGGGCAGCTAGTGGATTATCTGTGGTCCCCCTGGAGGATGGCGTACGTGACCGGCGCCCAGGACGCGCACGGCTGCGTGTTTTGTGCGGCGGCTGAGCCCGATGAAAAGACCCGTGCCCTGCTCGTTCACGAGGGCCGCGACACCTTCGTCATCCTCAACCTCTTTCCCTACAACAATGGCCACTTGATGGTGGTGCCGCGGCGTCACTTCAGGACGCTCGCTGACGCAACGTCCGACGAGCTCCAGGAGCTCATCGAGCTCACGCGACTTGCCGAGATGGTGCTGACCGACGCCTATGCGCCTGAGGGTCTCAACGTAGGGATCAACCTCGGCAAGGCGGCCGGTGCAGGTGTTCTCGATCACCTGCACATCCACCTCGTCCCACGCTGGACAGGTGACACCAACTTCATGACCGTCTTTGGAACGGCGCGCGTTCTGCCGGAATCACTCTCGCAAACCGCCGAGCGTCTTCGCCCCGTGTTCGAACGTCTCGTGAAGGACACCAGAGCGTAAGAGCACGCAGCACGTAGTACGTAGCGAGGGGTCTTCCGCCTTCGCGCTCTGCGCTTCGGCGGACCGCCGTAGCCTGGGCGAAGGCGGTTAGACCCCTCGTCCCCTCGTCCGCGCGGCCTGCCCGCCTTCGCCCCGGTCGGGTCCGCCGAAGCGCGAAGCGCGAAGGCGGAAAGGCCGCGCGCTACGTACTGGAGTCAGACTGGACATACTCTGTCCAAGTCGGACACAATAGGTCCGAATGGCACGCCAATTCTCGGAAAAGGTGATTCTCGTCCTTGCCAGCGTGGCTGACGGCGATCGCCACGGCTACGCCATCAGCAAAGACGTCGCCCGTCGGACCGGCGGTGGGGTGCGTCTGGGCTCCGCCACGCTCTACCGTCTCCTCGGCCAGTTGCTCGAAGACGGCCTGGTAGAGGAGAGCGATCGCCGGCCTGCTCCGGAGCTGGACGATGAGCGGCGGCGGTATTACCGCATCACGCCGACGGGCCGGCGCGCCTTGGCCGCGGAGCTCCGGCGCCTTGACCGGGTGCTTGCTGCCGCCCGGCTCGGTAGGCGGTCGGCCAGCCAACGCGCATGAGGCGGCTTCGCACGATGCCGGCGCGCGTGACGAGCGTGGCCGTCCGGTCGCTGTTGTGGCTGTACCCGCCAAGGTTCCGCGCGACTTTCGGTCGCGAGCTCCGAGCGGACGTGGAACGAGATGTCCACGACGCCGCCCGGCAGGGGCGCTTGGCCATTGCACGCGCGGCCCTCGTCGCGATCAGCGACGTGGCCGCAGGCGCACCATTGCAGTGGCTCGCACTGAGTCGAAGGCGCGCTCGGCGCCAGCCGTCCGCGCGGCGCGAAGGAGATCGAATCATGACACGCCTGTGGTCGGACACGCGGATTGGCTTCCGGCGCCTGCGGCAGACACCGGTGTTCACCGCGGCAGTCGTGCTCACCATCGCCCTGGGCATCGGCCTCAACACCGCGATGTTCAGCATCGTCAAAGGCGTCATCCTCGACCCGCTTCCGTACCGGGAACCAGATGACCTCGTCTCCGTGTACACCCGCTACCCGCCGTCGATCGGACAAGACTTCTCGTATTTCGAGCTCTCGGGACCCGAGCTCCTCGATTTACGCGAGCATGTGCGCTCGCTCTCGGTGAGCGCGTATCAGTGGAGCGAGTGGAATACCACGCTTGATGGCTCTGACGCGGAACGGGTTCAGGGTGCCTCGGCGACGGCGAATCTCTTTACGGTCCTTGGCGTCCCAGCGGCGCTCGGGAGGACGTTCGCCACGGGCGATGATGCTCCTGGTGCGCCGTGCGTCACGGTGCTGAGCGATGGCTTCTGGCGCGACCGGTTCGGTGGCGCCACCGACATCGTCGGTCGGGACCTCCGCCTGGATGGCCGGCCGTGCACCATAGTTGGCGTAATGCCGCCTGGCTTCGTGTTTCCGATCCAGCAGGTCCGGCTGTGGACGTCGCTGGCGCTCCACCCGACACATCCGAACTGGGGGCGCAATAATCACGATTTTTTGGCGGTCGCGCGGCTCGCGCAAGGGCGAACGATCGCGCAAGCGGAGGCCGAGTTGCGGCTCTTGTGGCGCCGCTGGTCCTCAGAGTATCCGGATGACTACGCGAAAGGGCACTTCGTCATCCTGAGGGACCTGAAGGAGGATCTCGTCGGCGATCTGCAGACCGCGTTGCTCGTGCTCCTCGGCGCGGTGGCCTTCGTGCTGCTGATCGTGTGCGCGAACCTCGCCGGATTGGTGCTCTCGCGCGCCGAGGGTCGGCGCCGCGAAGGTGCGATTCGCTCGGCGCTGGGTGCCGGTCGCGCCAGACTGCTGCAGCAGCTCCTGACCGAGCATCTTCTGCTCGCGGTGACGGGCGGCGCGCTCGGGCTGCTCGTGGCCCGTTGGCTGTTGCCGCTCCTGCTCGCGCTCTACGCAGATGACTTACCCCGCGGTGGACGCTTCGTCCTCGACGGCGGCGTTCTGGCGTTTACCTCTCTTGCCGTCGTGCTCGCTGGGGTTACCTTCGCCTTCGTGCCAGCCCTCCGGGCGACGAGGGTGGACATCCAGGACGCGCTGCGCGCTGACGGACGCAGCACGACTACCCGTCGAAGCAGCGTGCGAGCGCAGTCTGTGCTCGTTGTCGTCGAGGTGGCGCTGAGTGTCGTGTTGGTGACCGGCGCCATCCTGCTCCTGCGCAGCTATGCAGGGCTGCGCCAGCTCGACGCGGGCTTTGATCCCCAGGACGTGCTGACCTTTCAGATCTTCACGCCTTCGACCGCGTATGCGAGCCGCGAGCACGTGCAACAATTCCATGCGACGTTGCGGGAGCGTCTGGCTGCGCTCCCCGGAGTGGCCACCGCCGGCGCGATGTCGGATCTCCCTCTCCAGTCAGCCGGTGGGTCCGACAACTTCGTTATCGAGGGCGCTCCGCCCACCGGTCCAGGGGAGCCGGGACGCAACGCCCGCTTTTCGATGGTGACGCCCGGCGCCTTCGAGGCCCTTCGAATTCCCTTGCGCCGCGGGCGCTTGATCACGGAGCGAGATGGAACGGGCCAACCGTTGGTTGCCGTGATCAACGACATCGCGGCGCGGACCTACTGGCCGTCCGGTGACCCGATTGGACGTCGAATCGGGTACGGCGGACCGGACGGGCAAACCTGGATTACCGTCGTTGGCATCGTCGGCGACGTCCGTTCGATGGGGTTGGATCGGCCGGCGCCTCCAGCTATTTACGTCCCATTGGCGCAGTCGCCTCGACCCGACTACGAAGGGCGCGCGATGACGTTCGTCGTGCGCAGCCAGACGAATGCGACGGCGTTGGCTGCGAGCGTGCGGAGCACGGTCATGAGTCTCGACGCGAGCCTACCCGTCGACCAGCTTCTGCCCATGATGGCGGTCGTCGACCGCGCAGCGAGTCAGCCACGATTTGCAGCCTATCTCATGGGCTTCTTCGCGCTCAGCGCCCTCCTCTTGGGCGCTATTGGGATCTATGGGGTGCTCGCGTATGCGGTCGAGCGGCGGCGAACTGAGATCGGCGTTCGCATCGCGCTCGGTGCCGATCGGGGCCGCGTGTTCCGCCTGGTCGTGTCACGCGGCTTGATGTTGGCAGCAGTCGGCGGCGTCTGCGGCCTCGCGATGGCACTGGCGGTCGCGCGGATGCTCTCCACGCTCCTGTATGGTGTGAGCGCAACGGATCCGTCGACGTTGGCAGCCGTCCCGCTCCTCTTGGTAGCGGTCGCTTTCGTCGCCGGTGCAATTCCCGCCCTGCGCGCCGCACGCGTGGACCCTGTCAGAGCGCTGCGAGGCGAGTGAGCGCGACCGGAACCTCTGCCCGTTGGCGCTCGTCTCAGTGAAGGACGCCTGCGTCTGTCAAATTCCCCAGGAGCTCGCGTGGGACACCACCTGATGACCTGGCCTGGTGCGGCGGCACTCTTGGCCTGTCTCGGTTCGGTCGTTTTCAACATGCACGTGTCGCTGGCTGCGCGATCGCCCTCGCCAGGCAGCGCGCTGGCTGCCGAAGAGACGGATCTCGATGCGCTGATGGCGCGCGTGCTCGAGCAGCGCGACGAGAACTGGCGCCGCCTGCACGAGTACGTCCTGAGCGAGAAGGAGCGGTTCGACATTCGTGATTCCGCAGGACAGCGAAAGTACGGCGGCCGTCGGGAGTATATCTGGTACATCCGGGATGGCTATTTCATCCGGAGCCCTTTGCGCTTCAACGGCGTGACGATCACCGAGTCGGAGCGTCGCGACTACGAGGCCCGATGGCTCAAAGAGGAGAAGCAGCGAGAAGCACGGGCTACGGACGAGAAGGCGCAGCCAGCAGAGACGTCGGACGCCGACGAGGTCGACGAGCGGGATGTGCCGGACGAGACGGCGGACGTGCAAGCACTCGCTGGCGCCGGGGTCGAGCCGCGCTTCATTTCACAAGCGTACTTCCTCGACTTCAAGTTCGAGCCAGGACATTACTACTTCGCCGGCCGCGAGACGCTCGAAAGGCGCGAGGTCCTTCGAATCGAGTACTACCCATCCCGACTCTTCGACGCTGATGAGCGGCACGCGCCAACCGAAGAGGAAGAGGAGTTCGCTCGCAAGCTGAACAAGGTGGCGCTCATCACGTTGTGGGTCGATCCCAAGGAAGAGCAGATCGTCAAGTACACGTTCGACAACACAGGCTACGAGTTCTTTCCCCTTCGGTGGCTCGCCCGCGTAGACGACGTCAGCGCATCGATGGTGATGGCACCGTACCTTCAAGGCTTCTGGGTCCCCAAAGCGATCGCGGCGCGTGCGACCTTCACGGTTGCCCAAGGAGCCGTCGAAGTGGAGTACGACCGCGAGTTCTACGACTATCGAAAGGCGGAGACACGCGCCCGCATGCGCGTCGGCAAGACCCTGGAGCGCCCGTAGCATGCGCCTCGCGCTGGTCGTGTCACTTGTGGCGCTGGTCGCTCATTCCGCGCGAGCGGCACCGGTTCAAGCTGGTGCCGCTGAGGTCGTCGCGGAGGTGCGTGTTCAAGGCAACCACACGACACCCGATGACGAGATTCTGCGGCTTGCAGGCGTGACCATTGGCGAGCCGTTGTCACCTGGCGCGACGGAGCAGATTGCGGCGCGCCTGCGCTCGAGCGGTCGCTTCAGGCAGGTCGAGGTACGTAAGCGGTATCGATCGTTAGAGGCGACGAGGGAGGTTGCGTTCGTGGTGATTGTGGAGGAGGTGCCTGGACGCACGGGCGGGACGATCGCGGCGCCGGTCCGCTGGCTGAGGCGCCAGTCGATGTTCTTTCCGATGCTGAGCTACCGGGACGGGTATGGCGTCACCTACGGCCTTCGCACGAGCTTCGTGGAGACATTCGGTGCGCGCAGCCGCGTCTCGGTGCCCCTGACGTGGGGGGCGACGAAGCGCGCGGCGCTGGAGGTGGAGAAGACGTTTCGCGCGCCGTGGGTGCATCGCCTCGAGGGGGGTGTGTCGATTGCGGAGGAGGAAAACCCACATTTCCGTGCTGACGATCAGCGGGTCCGGCTCTGGGGTCGAGCCGAGCGCGCGCTCGTACCCGGAGTACGGGTAGGAGCACAGGCCGGTTGGAGCGACGTCGAGCTCGACGATCGCGCCGATCGCTTTGTGTCGTACGGCGGCGACCTGACGTTCGACACGCGCACCAATCCCGCGTTTCCGCGAGACGCGGTCTACACGAGCGTGGGTTGGGAGGGGTTGAGCTTCAATGCCTGGCCCACCGTGCAGCGGAGGTGGATCGACGCGCGCGGCTACCTGGGCCTGGTCCGTCAATCCGTGCTCGCGGTGCGCGCGCGCTACGATGGCGCAAACCGTGCGCTTCCGCCGTACCAACAACCCTTACTCGGCGGCGCCTCGAGCCTCCGGGGCTTTCGGGCGGGAACCTTTATTGGAGACAACCTGCTGACGACGTCGGTGGAGCTCAGACTGCCGATGACCTCACCGCTCGGTGGGGGCGGGGCAGGGGTGACCGTATTTTGGGACAGCGGCACGTCCTACGCAGACGGCGAGCGCCTCCGGCGCGCGCGATTCCACCATGGGGTTGGGGCTGGACTGTTTCTGCAGCTCCCGTTCTTCCCCGTGCAGGTGGACGTCGCCCACGGCTTCGACAACCGCGTGCGCGTGCACGTCATGTCAGGCTTCGCCTTCTAGCTCCCCAGGATCTCTTCCGCGATGATCATGCGCTGCACCTCGGACGTGCCTTGGTAGATCTCGATTGCGCGTGCGTCGCGGAAGAGGCGCTCGACGCGGGACCCGCGCCGATAACCGGCGGAGGCGAGAATCTGCATGGCGCGGTCAGCGGCACGGTGCGCGGCTTCGGACGCGTAGAGCTTCGCCATAGCGGCTTCGAGCATGACGCGATCCTCCACGTGCAGATCCGCCATCGCGGCAGCCTTGTGGGTGAGCAGACGTGCCGCATCGAGCTCGGTGGCGGTATCGGCCAGCATCCACTGAATCGCCTGATAGCGCCCAATGGGCTGGCCAAACGTCTGGCGCGTGCGCGCGTGTTGCACGGCTTCATCCAGTGCTGCCTGGCCGACGCCGAGCGCCTGGGCGGCAACGGCGATGCGGCCGTTCTCGAGCGCGCACCGGGCCACGTTCAGCCCGTCCTCTGGCGCGCCGATTACCTGACTCGCGTCGACGTAGACGTCTTGGAGATCGACGTCCATGCACCCGAGACCACGCACGCCCAGCGAGTCGTTGCGCGCACTTCGGACGATGCCCTCGGCGTCGAGTGGTATGAGGAAGGCGCTGATCCCTCGCCTGCGCGCGTCCGAGTGCGACGCGGCAAAGACGATGGCCACATCTGCCGCTACGGCGTTCGCCACCCAAACCTTGCGCCCATTGAGCCGGTAGCCGCAACCATCGGGCGTGACGCGGGTCTGCTGATTGAAGGCGTCGGTGCCTGCCTGCTCCTCGGAGAGCGCAAAGGCCCCGAGCGCGTCACCTGAGGCCAGCGGGCGCAGCCACCGCGCCTTCTGATCGTCGCTGGCAAAGGCCAGCAGCGGCGTGACGAGCAGCGAGTTGTTCACCGCCAGAATCACGGCGACGGTGGCGCTCGCCCGTGCGATGGCCTCGAGCGCGAGCGCGTAGGTCACCTGATCACGGCCAGCGCCGCCGTGCGCCGTTGGCACGGTCACGCCCATCAGGCCTAGCGCGCCTGCGCGTGCGATGAGGTCGCGCGGAAACGCGTCCTGCTCATCGATGGTCGCAGCGCACGGCAACACCTCGTCACGCGCGAACTGCTCGACGAGCGTCAGGAACGCCTGCTGCTCTGGGGTGAGGTCGAGATCCATCGTAATGATCTCTTCTACGTACCCAGGATCTGCTTCGCGATCGTTTGGAGCTGCAGGTTCGAGGTACCCTCGTAGATCTGGCCAATCTTGGCGTCGCGGTACAGCTTCTCGACCGGATAGTCCTTCACGAAGCCGTATCCGCCGAATAGGTTCACGGCCAGCGAGGTCGTCCGTTCCGCGACCTCTGAGGAGAAGAGCTTGCACATGGCGGCTTCGGTGAGGAACGGCTGCCGCGCGTCATGCCGCCGCGCGGCGTTGTAGACCAGCAGGCGCGCCGCTTCGACCTCGGTAGCGGCACGCGCGAGCTGGAACTGCACACCCTGGAACTCCGCGACGGGCCGGCCGAACTGCTTGCGTTCCTTCGTGTACTTGATCGCGTGATCGAGCGCGCCGCGTGCGAGACCGACCATCTGAGAGCCAATGCCAATGCGCCCCTCGTTCAACGTTTCGATGGCCACCTTGTAGCCCTTCCCGAGCTCGCCTAGCACGTTCTCACGCGGCACCCGGCACTCGTCGAGCAGCAGCTCGCACGTGCTGCTCGCGCGAATGCCGAGCTTGTCTTCCTTCTTGCCGACCGTGAAGCCTTCGAAGCCTCGCTCAACGACAAACGCGGTGATGCCGCGGTAGCCCGCGTCCGGGTCGATGTTGGCAAAGACGAGAAATACGTCGGCTTCATTCCCGTTGGTGATCCAAACCTTTCGTCCCGAGAGACGAAAGCTGTCGCGCACCTCGAGAGCGCGCGTCTTCATGGCAAACGCATCGCTGCCGGATTCGGCCTCCGACAGCGCGTAGGCGCCGACCCAGCTGGTCGCGAGCTTCGGCAAATAGCGGTGCTTGATGCGTTCGTTGCCCCAGCGTAGCAGGGCGTTGATGACGAGCGTGTTCTGCACGTCCACGAGGACGCCAACCGACGGGTCGACCCGCGATAGCTCCTCGACGGCCAGCACGGCGTGGAAGAAGCGCCCACCGGCTCCTCCGTACGACTCGGGGATCTCGATACTCATCGCGCCGAGCTCGAAGAGCTGCCGCACCAGATCGGGATCCAACGCGCCGCGCTCGTCCATCTCGCGGACTCGTGGCCGGACCTCTTCGTCCGCAAACGTCCGGACGCTGTCGCGGAAGATCGCTTCGTCCTCCGAGAGGGATGTGAGAGGGAGGGTCGTGTCGACTGAGAGGTCGCTCATGTTTCGATGAGTAAGACGAGGATGTGACTCGCGTGAATGTTATCATTACCAATGATCCCCACCGAGCGTGGCACACTCGAGGCAGGACACCAATGATTTCCAGCCATTTACGCAAGCAGGTCGTTGCTCTCTCGACAGCGTGCGCCCTGGCGGGCGCCGCGGGTATCCAGATGGCGCGCCAGGCCGCCGAGGCAGCCGAACCGGTACCCAGGGTTGCAGTAGCGGCGCAGGAGCCTCCGCAGGAACCGCCAGCCGAGCCCCGACCGCCGGCGGAACCGCCACCGCCACAGAGCCCACCGGCCGAGGAAGGGAAGGGCCAGCCGTCGCCCCCGGCACCGCGCGAACAAGGCCAGGAGCGTGGCCAGTCCGCCACTGAAGATGAGTCAGGGGCTTCGCAGCAACCGACCTTCCGCACCGGCATCAACTTCGTGCGGGTCGACGCAATCGTCACCGACAAGAAAGGCAACCCGATCACCGATCTCACGGCACGTGACTTCGAGCTGCGGGAGGATGGCGAGCCGAAGGCCATCGAGACATTTCGCCTGATCCGCGTGAGTGGCGAGCCAGAGCCGGGTGAGGCGTCGCCGTCGGCCATTACCTCGGACTATGTCGAGGAAGCAGAAGCCGCGCGCGATGACGTCCGGCTCATGGTGATCTTCCTGGACGATTACCACGTGCGTCGCGGCGCAGACCTCTTCGTCCGACGAGTCCTGGCCGACTGGGTTGAGAACCACCTCGGCACGCTGGATATGGTGGCGGTCATGACGCCGCTCTCGTCTCTGTCGGAGGTGAAGTTCACGCGCAACCGCCGGTTGGTGTCGGCCGGCATGCGGAAGTTCCTCGGGCGGAAGGGTGACTACTTTCCACGCAACCAGTTCGAGGAGCAGTATGCGAACTACCCTGTCGAGGTCGTCGAGCGCATTCGCAATCAGGTGAGCCTGTCCGCCCTCGAGGGCCTGATGGTCAAGCTTGGCGGGATGCGCGAAGGGCGCAAGACCGTCGTGCTCGTCAGCGAAGGCTACTCGAACTACGTGCCGCCACAGATGAACGATCCGGTGGCGTCGATGCCGGGCATGGGCAACCCGAACCGGGGCAACTCGACGCTGGGCGGTGGCATGTCAGAGGATCGCGCGCGCTTCTTCGCGAACACGGATTTGCACACAGAGCTGCGCGAGGTGTTCGCCTCGGCCAATCGCAACAACACGTCGATCTATGCGCTCGATCCCCGTGGCCTCGCGGCGTTCGAGCACGACCTCAGCCAGCCAGCCGTCCCGCTCACGACGGATTCGACCTCGCTTCGCGAGACGATGGACACGTTGCGGGTCTTGGCCGATGAGACCGACGGTCGCGCCATCGTCAATCAGAACGACCTGATGAGCGGCTTGAACCAGATGCTGCGCGACTCGAGCGCATACTATCTTTTGGGCTACACGACGACCAAAGCCACCGACGGCAGGTTCCACGAGATCAAAGTGCGCGTGAATCGGGACGGCGTCGACGTGCGTGCGCGGCGCGGTTACTGGGCATACGACGAGGACGCCGTGAAGCGCCTCACCGAAGCGACCAAGCCCGGACCTCCACCCGACGTGACCAACGCCTTGGCTGCCGTGGAGCGACCGCGCCGAGCGCAGATCATTCGGACCTGGGTCGGCTCATCGCCCGGCCCGGACGGGCAATCGCAGGTGATGTTTGCCTGGGAGCCGGCGGCCGGCCAGGCCAGTGAACGGCGCGAGCGGGTGACACGCGTGCGCGTGACCGCCGCGGGGAATGGCGGCGCACCGTACTTCCGCGGCGTGGTGCCCGACGCCGGCTCGACCGATACGCAGGTGACGTTTACGGCGCCGCCCGGCGCCATGCAGGTACGATTGTCCGCGGAAGGCGAAGACGGTGGTGTTGTCGACTCCGATCTGCTGGACGTGCGCGTTCCCGATTTCACGACGCCCGAGGTGCAGGTGGCCACACCGGCCGTGTACCGCGTGCGGACGGCCGTGGAGTTTCGGGGCGTGAGCAAGAGCCCGAACGCGGTGCCGACGGCCGCGCGCGAGTTCAGCCGGACCGAGCGGCTGCTGATCCGGTTTGCGGGCTCCGCGCCCGGTGGGGGCGCCGGCCTGAAGCCGAACGCGCGTCTGCTCAATCGACAAGGGCAGCCCATGTCGGATCTACCCGTGGGAGCGGCGCCGCAAGGGGGCGTCTACACGTGGCAGGTGGACTTGCCCCTGGCGGGCTTGCCCCCCGGGGATTTTCTCGTGGAGCTGAAAGCGACCGCGAGCGGAAAGTCTGCCCGCGAGCTCGTCGGGTTCAGAGTCGGGAGCTGAAGCACTGTGAGCAAAACGGTTGCGACGCCCTCGTCTGCGTGTGCCGACTGGGAACGAGACACGCTGGCGCCAGCCCTCGAGAAGGCGCCGGAACGCCGGGCGTCATTTACCACCGTTTCCGGCCGTGAGGTCGAGCGACTCTACACGCCGGAAGCCGTGCCCGACCTCGACTACGCACGAGACCTCGGGGATCCGGGCGTATTTCCGTACACGCGAGGCATCCACGCGACCGGCTATCGGGGCAAGCCGTGGACGATGCGGCAGTTTGCCGGGTTCGGGACGCCGGAGGAGACGAATCAGCGCTACCGGGAGTTGCTGGCGGCGGGCGGCACCGGCTTGAGCGTGGCCTTCGATCTCCCCACGCTCATGGGGCGTGATCCCGACCACGAGCTGTCGCTCGGCGAGGTCGGCAAGTGCGGCGTGAACGTGACGTCGCTGGCTGACATGGAACGCCTCTTCGACCGCATCGACCTGTCGGCGATCACGACGTCGATGACCATCAACTCGCCCGCCGCGATGATCTTCGCCATGTACCTCGTCGTGGCAGAGAAGACAGGCGTCGACTGGCAGCAACTGTCGGGCACGATTCAGAACGACATCCTGAAAGAGTACATTGCGCAAAAGGAGTACATCTATCCGCCGCGGCCCTCCATGCGCCTCATCACCGACGTGTTCGCGTTCTGTACGAAGCACGTTCCGCGCTGGAACACGATTTCGGTGAGCGGGTATCACATTCGCGAAGCGGGCGCGACGGCCGCGCAGGAGCTGGCTTTTACGTTGCGCGATGGCATCGAGTACGTCCAATGGGGTGTCGATGCCGGTCTCGAGGTTGACGACTTCGCGCCGCGCATCTCGTTCTTCTTCAACGCGCACAACGACTTTTTCGAAGAGATCGCCAAGTACCGCGCGGCGCGTCGCATATGGGCGCATGTCATGCGCGACCGGTTTGGCGCGAAACAGGAGCGATCGTGGAAGTTGCGCTTCCACACGCAGACGGCCGGCGTGTCACTGACCGCTCAGCAGCCGTACAACAACGTCGTGCGGACAACGATCCAAGCACTCGCGGCAGTGCTCGGTGGCACCCAGTCGCTCCATACCAACTCGTTGGACGAGGCGCTCGCACTGCCAACCGCCGAGGCGGCCACACTCGCGCTGCGGACGCAGCAAGTCATCGCCCATGAGAGCGGTGTGGCGAACGTGGTCGACCCGCTGGGTGGGTCGTACTTCGTCGAGAAGCTCACCTGCGAGCTCGAGGCGGATGCGTACCGCCACTTCGACACGATCGACCGGATGGGTGGGATGGTCGCGGCGGTCGAGCAGGGCTATCCCCAGCGGGAGATTGCCGAGAGCGCATACCGCTTCCAGCAGGCCGTCGAGCGCAAGGACGAGATCATTGTCGGCCTGAACGAGTTCGCGATGGAGGATCAGGCGCCGATCTCGACCCTCTACATCGACGAACAGGCAGCCGAGGTGCAAGGCCAGCGACTCCGTGAGCTGCGAGCCAGCCGAGATCAGGCGGCGGTGCATCGTGCGCTGGATGCTCTGCGACGAGCCGCTGTGGGGCACGACAACCTGATGTACCCGATTGTGGATGCCGTACGGGCCTACGCGACGATCGGGGAGACATGCGACGCGCTGCGCGAGGTCTGGGGCGAATACGAGGAAGAGCCGAACGTATAGTCCCATGCGCAAGATACGCGTCATCATCGCCAAACCAGGCCTGGATGGCCACGACCGCGGGGCGAAGGTTATCGCGCGTGCCCTCCGCGACGCGGGGATGGAGGTTATCTATACGGGCCTGCGGCAGACAGCAGACCAGATCGTCTCTGCCGCCCTGCAGGAGGACGCCGACGTGATCGGCCTGTCCATTCTTTCGGGCGCGCACCTCCACATTTGTCCACGCGTGATGACCCTTCTCCAACAGCACCAGTTGGACAACGTGCTGGTCGTCGTGGGGGGAATCATCCCGGACCAAGACGTTGCGAAGTTGCACGCGATCGGCATTCGGGGCATCTTCATTCCCGGCACTCCCATGCAGCAGATCGTCGATTTTATTAGCGGTCACGTTCGCGCCCACGCGCAAGAAGCGTGAGAAGAAATCCTCGCCCTACGGCAAGCGCGACGGACCTTGCCCGCCACCGGGCGAACCCATTACGATGTGGCGTTATGCCCGAGGGCCGGACGCTCGACAGTCCCCTCACCGTTCCCGACAAACCAGCGCTCGAGGGCCTCGAGCCCAAGTGGACGAGGCGCTGGGAGGCGGACGCTATCTATCGGTTCGACCGGACGCGCCCGCGCGCCGAGGTCTACGCGATCGACACGCCGCCGCCGACCGTCAGCGGCACGCTGCACATCGGCCACGTGGCGTCGTATACGCACACCGATGTGGTGGCGCGCTTTCATCGCATGCGTGGCAAGGACGTGTTCTACCCAATGGGATGGGACGACAACGGTCTCCCAACCGAGCGCCGGGTGCAGAACTACTACGGCGTGCGCTGCGACCCCTCATTGGCGTATGACCCGCTCTTCGTCCCGCCCGAGAAGCCCGGGAAGGCGCCCATCGCCATTTCGCGGCCCAACTTCATCGAGCTCTGCTCCAAGCTGACCGAGCAGGACGAGAAGGCGTTCGAGGAGCTCTGGCGGTATCTCGGCTTATCCGTCGATTGGTCGATGACCTACGCGACCATCGGCACGCGAGCGCAACGCGCGTCGCAGCGCGCGTTTCTGCGGTTGCTGGCGCGTGGCCTTGCCTATCAGGTCGAGGCGCCGACCTTGTGGGACATCGATTTCCAGACGGCCGTCGCACAGGCCGAGTTGGAGGATCGCGAGGTGGCGGGCGCCTATCACCGGATCCGTTTTGCTCGGACAGACCGAGAAGGTGCCGTCGAAATCGACACCACCAGGCCCGAGCTCATTCCCGCGTGCGTGGCGCTGGTTGCGCATCCGGACGACGACCGCTACAAGACGATGGTCGGATCGGACGTCGTGACGCCGCTCTTCGGTGTGCGCGTGCCGGTGCGTGCGCACGAGCTGGCCGATCCGGACAAAGGCTCGGGCATCGCCATGATCTGCACGTTCGGCGACCTGACAGACGTGACCTGGTGGCGGGAGCTGCGACTGCCCGTGCGCAGCGTGATCCAACCAAACGGTCGCCTACGGGCCGTGACGTGGGGCGTCTCGGGTTGGGAATCGACCGACCCGGACCGTGCCCAGCGCGTCTATCAGACGCTCGAGGGTCTGACCCTCGCCAAGGCGCGTGCCGCCATCGTCGAGCACCTGCGCGAGAGCGGCGATCTGGTAGGTGAGCCGCGTCCGATCACGCACGCGGTGAAGTTCTACGAAAAAGGCGAGCGGCCGCTCGAGATTGTCACCAGTCGTCAGTGGTTCATCAAGGCGACAGAGTTCCGCGACGCGATGCTACAGCGCGGTCGCGAGCTCACGTGGGTGCCGGATCACATGCGCCACCGCTACGAGGCCTGGGTGAATGGTCTCACCGGAGACTGGTGCGTCAGCCGTCAGCGCTTCTTTGGCGTGCCGTTCCCGGTCTGGTATCCGGTCGGCGGCGGCGGCGAGACCGACTACGAGCATCCGATCATTCCATCGGAAGCGCGCCTTCCAATGGATCCCTCGACGGACACACCAGACGGCTACCGTCCAGACCAGCGAGGTCGAGCCGGAGGCTTTCGCGGCGATCCGGACATCATGGATACCTGGGCGACGTCATCGTTGTCGCCGCAGATCGCGGCCGGCTGGGAGGAAGACACGAGTCTCTTCACTCGCGTCTTCCCCATGGATCTCCGGCCACAGGCCCACGACATCATCCGGACGTGGCTGTTCTCGACCGTGCTGCGCGCTCACCTGGAGCACGACTCGCTGCCGTGGGCCAACGTCGCGATCTCTGGCTGGGTGCTCGATCCAGACCGGAAGAAGATGTCGAAGTCGAAGGGCAACGTCGTGACGCCGTTGGCGCTGCTCCAAGAGTTCGGGTCGGACGGCGTGCGCTACTGGGCGGCGAGTGGGGCGCCGGGCGTGGACACCGCGTTCGACACGGCGCAGATGCGCGTCGGCCGGCGGCTGGCGATCAAGCTCTTGAACGCATCGAAGTTCGTGCTGAGCCGGCTCGAGCCCAGCGGTCCCGTCACACAATCGGTAGACCGTGGCTTCCTCACGCGTGTGGCACGTCTGGTGGGCGACACGACCGAAGACTTGGAGCAGTACGAGTACGCGCGTGCCCTCGACCGCATCGAGCGCGTCTTTTGGGCATTCTGTGACGACTACCTCGAGCTCGTGAAGTCGCGGCGTTACGGGGATCAAGGCGTGGAGGCCGCCTCGTCGGCGAACGGCGCCATGCTGGTCGCGCTGCCCGTCATGTTGCGATTGTTCGCACCGTATCTGCCGTTCGTTACAGAGGAAGTGTGGTCGTGGTGGCAGTCCGGCTCGGTTCATCGCGCCACGTGGCCGACAAGGGATGAGCTGCTGGACGCCATCGGCGGTGAGCATCCCGCCGACCTCGAGACGCTCGAGGTGGCCACCGACGTGCTCGGCGAGGTGCGGCGGGCCAAGTCGGAGAGCCAGCGGCCACTCAAGGCGCCGGTCGCGCGCGCCATGATCTACGACACACCGAGTCGGCTCGAGCGGCTGCGCGCGGCGGACGCCGATCTGCGCGCGGCTGCTCTCATCCAGACGCTTGAAACAACCGTGAGCGATCGGTTCAAGGTGGAAGTGGAGTTGGCCTCATGAAGATTGCGCCGTTTGCGCCACTCGAACCGGCGTTTTACCGGGAGGTGGTGCGGCGAGCGCTGGCCGAAGACCTCGGTTGGGGCGATGTGACGACCGAGGGGACCGTCTCCAGCGATCTGCGCGGCCGTGGCCGCCTTCTGGCGAGGGAGCCGTGCGTGGTTGCCGGCCTCGACGTCGCGGCCGAGGCCTTCCGGCAGCTCGATCCGAATGCGAAGTCCACGTGGTACGTCAGCGAGGGCGCCAGCGTTGGCGCTGGGGCGCTGCTCGGCGACGTGATTGGCCGGGCGGGGGCGCTGCTCACGGCCGAGCGCACCGCGTTGAACTTCCTCCAGCGACTTTGTGGGATTGCGACGCTGACACGATGCTACGTGGAAGCCGCCGGTGGTCGCACGATCGTGCTCGATACCCGCAAGACGGCGCCGACGCTACGTGCGCTGGACAAGTACGCCGTGCGCGCGGGCGGTGGCGTGAATCACCGCTTGGCGCTCGATGATGGAATCCTCATCAAGGACAATCACATTGCTGTGGCGGGTGGCGTCAGGAATGCGGTGAAGCGGATGAAGGACGCTGGCCAGGACATGCCCATCGAGGTCGAGGTCAAGACGCTCGATGAGCTCGAGGCGGCGCTCGATGCCGGGGCAGACCGTATCCTTGCCGACAACATGGATATCGATACGCTGCGGGAAGTCGTGAGACGGGCGCGCGGCCGCGCGCGGGTAGAGATCTCAGGAGGGGTCACCCTCGGGCGCGTGCCGGAGCTCGCGAGCCTTGGCGCAGAGTTCATCTCGGTCGGGGCTATCACGCACTCAGCCCACGCGATAGATCTCAGCTTCACCATCGAGCCGTCTGAAGACTAGGGGCGAGGGGCGAGGTGCGAGCTCCAGGGCTGTCTCAGGATACAGGGATCCCTTGAGCCTGAGACAGCCCTTAGACCTTGCACCTTCCACCTTGCACCTTCCCCGATGATTGCGCCAGCCCTTCCCGAGGATCTTGCGGTGGCGCTCGCTGGAGTGGCTCGGCGGGCTGGCCCATTCGCGGCCCATGTGGTCTTTCATCCGACGGTGGGATCGACGAATGACGAGGCGGCCACCTTGGCGATCGGTGGCGCACCCGAGGGAACGATGGTCCTCGCGGACGAGCAATCCGCCGGGCGCGGTCGGCGTGGTCGTTCCTGGCACTCGCCGGCCGGTGCGGGCGTGTACGTCTCCATTGTGTTTCGTCCAAGTGGGACGGAGCAGTCGAGCCGGCATGGCAGCGGACCGACGACCACGCTATTGACCTTGATGAGCGGTGTTGCCGTTGCCGAAGGCATTCGACATGCCTCGGCCCTCGATGTTGCGATCAAGTGGCCGAACGATATCGTCGTAGAGACGGGCGTCGGGCCACGGCGCCGGAAGGTGGCGGGGATTCTGGCAGAAGCGGCGGTGAGTGGTGGCGTGCTACAGCACGTGATCGTTGGTGTGGGCGTCAACCTGCGAGACGCGCCGCGACCGCGTGAGCTTGCCGAGCGCGCGACCTCTCTCGAAGGCGAGCTCGGGCGGCGATGCGACCGCGCCCCGGTGGTTGCAGCCCTCGTCGCATCGATGGCGTGGTGGCGACAACGAATGCTGGCGGGAGACGTACCGGTTGTGCTGCAACGCTGGGGTGAGCTGTCCCCGTCCAGTCGGGGCGCGAGGGTGCGATGGGAGGTACCGGGTGGCACGCGTGGTGGCGTGACCGCTGGTATAGACAGCGAGGGCGCGCTGCTCGTCGACACACCGCAGGGTCGTGAGCGCATTGTCGCAGGCGAGCTGTCGTGGGACGAGTGATATGGCAAGCCCCGAGCCCCCAGTTTCCCACCCTGAGCCTGTCGAGCTCGGTCAGTACTGCCGCGAGCTGGAAGCGTATCTCTGCCGCAAGAATGGTGGTCACCTCATTCGCGTCGTCGGACCTGCGTTCGAGATGGTGAGTGGATGGTATGCCCGCGGCGTGCCGCTGAAGATCGCGCAACGCGGGATCGATCGAGTCATTGAGCGCCGCGCGCACGGCCGCCGCTCTGGTCGACGACCGATTCGCATCGAGCTCTGTGAGCCCGACGTGCTCGACGCGTTCGAGGAGTGGCGGCGCGCCATCGGCCCACTCTTCGTGGGTGCCGCAGGCGGCAGAGGAGGGGTAGTACGGGAGGTCTCGCCTGTGGCGACGGGAGTGGAGACCTTGCATCAGGCGTCGCTGCCGCAGCATCTGCGGCGGGTGCTGGTGCGATTGACGTCACTCCGGGCGGCCGAGCACCACTCGTCCGCATTCGAGACGGTGCTGGACGCTGCCATTGCCGAGCTCGACGCCATGCACGAGGCATCGCGCCGGGCGCGTGGCGCTCTCCGCACGGAGCTGCTAGAGCGCCTGGTCGGCATCGATCGCCGCCTGATGACTGGCGCGCGAGCCGCGCTGTCGGAGTCGGCGTATGACGCGCTCGGCCGAGAAGCCGAAGCGCGCTTGGCCGCGCATCGCGCCTACATGTCAGCGGAAGACTATGCGCGCTTGCGCGACGCGGCCGTGGAGACGTTACTGCGCGACCGCTTGGGTGTTCCTCAGATCGCCTTGGCGTGACGCGTGATGCTGAGACCGGGCCACCTCGTCGAGCTCGTGATCCAGAAGCCCGTCGCGGGAGGTCGCATGATGGCGAGGTCCTCCGACGGTGTCGTGTTCGTTGCTGGCGCCATCCCTGGTGAACGGGTCGTGGCACGCATCGAGCGCGCGACGCGCGATGTCGCGCACGCGGCTACCGTGGATGTGCTGGAGCCCGCCGCTTCGCGCCGGTCTGTCTCTGGAGATCCGGCCTGCGGTGGGCTCGCATACGCTCATATCGCGTATCCACACCAGGTTCAGCTCAAGCGCGACGTGATTGCCGACGCGCTGGCGCGGATTGGTCGCCTGCCGCAGGTTGAACGGCCACCTGTCGCCTCGTCGCCCGAGCGCGCATACCGCCTGCGTGCTCGATTTCACGTGCGTGGCGGACGCGCCGGTTGGTTTCGTGAAGGCACCCACGAGCTGTGCAGCGCGCACGGCAGCGGACAGGTCACAGAGGAGGCGCTCGACGCGATTGATCGCTTGGTTGCGCGGCTGCCGCAGTCGGTCGTGCACATGATCGACACGATTGAGCTGGCCGAGAACGTATCGGCTACGGATCGCGTGTTGCACCTCACGCCACGACCAGGCGCGCGCTTCGACCGGGCCGTTCCCTGGACCGATGCGGCTGGACCGGACGTCACGGGCATCTCCTGGGCGCGCAGCCGCAGCGATCGTGTGGAGGCGCTCTGTGGAGTGTCGTGGGTCACCGATCCGCTCGACGCTGTCGTAGGTGCGAGGGGCGAGGGGGAAGGGGCGAGGAGGGAACAGGGATCAGCGGACAAGGATCGGGGGGCAGGCGTGGAGGTGCGGCGTCACGCGGCGTCGTTTTTCCAAGCGAACCGGTATCTGCTGCCCGTGCTCGCCGATGCTGTCGGGAGGTGGGTCGGCGACGGTCCCGTGGTCGATCTCTATGCCGGTGTTGGTCTCTTTGCGATCGCGGCCTGCGTACGGGGTGCGACCGACGTGATCGCCGTCGAGGGAGATGCGCTCAGCGGTCGAGACCTCGACGAGAACGCGCGGCGTTTCGCTCCCACACTACGCGTGGTACACGACACGGTCGAGCGGTTCATCGCGGACCACCTCATCGCAGCCGGCCCGCCGCGAGCGCAGTCGAGCGACGCCACGCTCATCGTCGATCCGCCGCGGACGGGCATCTCCCGAGCCGCGATGCAAGGTATCGTGGCAACCAATGCCCCGCGTGTCGTGTATGTCTCGTGTGATGTGGCAACGTTTGCGCGGGACGTACGCCGCCTGCTCGACGCAGGGTACACCCTCGTGCACCTCGAGGGGTTCGACCTCTTTCCCAATACGGGCCATGTCGAGGCACTGGCCGTCCTCGAGCGGCACTCCACATCTACGTGGGTGGTGCGCTCGATTCGTCCGCAAGAAACGGAGTGGCCGCCACCTCGATGTGGCTCATAGTATGTAGTCGACGAGACGATGGATCGACCGCGACTGCTGCAACGACTCGACAGGGCGTGGCTGGCGTTCAAGGCATCGTATGCCGGCCTCTCCGAAGCGGAGCTGAGGGAGCCTGGTGTCACGGCCGCGTGGTCGGTTAGAGACATCATTGCACACGTCACCACTTGGGAGGAGGAGGCGCTCGAGCACCTACCATCCATCCTCGAGGGCCGCAGGCCACCGCGGTACTCGGTCACCTACGGTGGCATCGATGCTTTCAATGCTCTGATGACGAAGAAGAAGACAAGTCTCTCGCTCGCCGAAGTGTTCCGGCAGCAGGAAGAGATCCACCGACGCGTTATCGCCGTGATCGAGCGCGCCCCCGAGGATCAATTGATTGGCGAAACGCGCTTCCGTCGTCGGCTGCGCCTCGACACGTACAGTCACTACCCCAAGCATGCCCGGGCGATACGGCGATGGAGAGAGGAGCAGGCAGCGTCCGGAACAACGTCCTGAACGGTGTCCGTCAATGAGTAGAGCTGCACACCTGCTGGTCACGAGCCCACTTGCAGAATCCGCCGCAATGCGTGTGCACGACGAGGGAGCGCTCCGAGTGTGGGGCTCACATGCGCGATGGCACGGTTGCACCCATGAGATCGAGCGCGCGGGTCATCTGGCGCCGAAAGTAGCTGGCTGCGGCGGCGCGCCAGACGCGCTGCTCCTGCCTCTCCTCGTTGAGGATCTGGTACTTGTGGTACCAGGCGTTGAACATCTGTGCCACGGCGAAGACATACTTCGCGAGCACGGACAACTCGAGCGTCCGGAGCGCCTGCTCGACCACCTCGTCCAAACGGGCTGACGCGAGCACGAGATCCCACAGCTCGTCGGCCTCCGGCCCTTCCTCCAGCGCGGTGGCCGGAATCGTCTGGAGCGCGTCCACAATAGCTTCTTCACTCACGCCATCGCGCTCGCGCAGCTTGTTGAAGATGTTGTTGGCACGGACGACGGCGTACTGGACGTAGGGGCCGCTCTCGCCCTCGAAGCTGAGCGCGTCGTCGATGTCGAACGCAATGATCTTCGTGCGCGAGAACTTGATCATGAAATATCGCAGAGCCGCGACGCCAATGACCTCGGCAATGCGTTGGGTGTCCTCGGAGGCGAGACCAGGGTTGCGCCGCGTGACCTCCTCGGCGGCTTTCTCGATGAGGCGATCGAGGAGGTCATCCGCTTTCACGCCGAGGCCCTTGCGACCGGACACCTCGACAAACGGTTTCGTCTCGTCGCCGGCCTGATACCCAAGCTCGCGCGCGGTCCGGTGTGAAAGCGCCACCATTTCATACGCGAAATGAATGGATCGCTCTGCCTGCTGCTCGTGTCCCATTGCCTTCAGCGCTTGCTTGAGGAGCTTCTGCAGATACGACTGGCGCGTGTCGATGACGTTGTACGTCACCTCGGCGCGACCAAATGCGGGTGACGCGACGCCGCGGTCGGCCGGCGCTGTTGCAGTGGCCCATACCGTGCCACCGTCGCCGCGCGAGGCGAACGGTCGATAATGGAAGTCGATCCCGAGCAGTCCGAATTTCCAGAACTGATACGCGATGTCTTTGCCGACATATGTGACGGTACCATCCGACCGCACAATCACTTTCTCACGGAGCTCGCCCCCATCTGCCAGATGTTCCGCCGGGTTTTCTGCCAGGTTTTGCACCACGCTCCCACCCGCGGCGTCGGCTTCCGCGGCGGTAGCCGTCGCGTCGAGGTCCTCGTCGATGCGCATCACCCAGCAGCCGGCCAAGCGTCCCTCCGGCTGCAGGAAGACCGCGCCGTTCTGCTTCAACGTCTCGAACGCGGTCGTCCAAAACTTCAGGCGCAGGATGTCACCTTCCCACGTCAGCAGGTTATAGTCGACGCCGAGCCGCCCCATCGTGCCAAGGTGTGCGCGGACGATGCGGTCGGCAATGAAGGCCGCCATCGCTGGCGCATCACCCTCACCCTGCTCGATCGCGTGCAGGGTGGCGGCGCGCATCGTGAGGCGTGCCTTATCCGCTTCGTACCACTCCGTGACGCGCGCGTAGAGATCCCAACAGTAGTAATCGAACCGCGTGTCTTCGGCTAAGTCCCGAACGTCGGTCAGCGTCTTGTCTTCCAGCTCACGGAAGCCGACAACCACGTCGGCCACCTGCACGCCGGTATCGTCGATGTAGTTCTGTATCTCGACGGGGACGCCGAGGAAACGCAGCAGGCGCACGAGCGTGTCGCCAAGCGCCGCATTGCGGAGATGCCCGATATGCGCGGCTTTGTTCGGGTTGATCGAGGTGTGCTCGACAATCGTCTTGACCCGGGGCACTGCACTGGACGGGCCGGGCGTCTGGCCGTCGTCGGCTAGGCGCGCGCGTAAGAGCGCCGCGCGATCGAGGAACACGTTCACGTAGCCGTTGGGTGCAGCGGTAACGCGCCCCACACCATCGACGCGACCGAGCGCGTTGACGATTTCTTGCGCGATCACGCGCGGTGAACGGCCGAGCCGGCGCGCGAGCTCGAATGCCACGGGCAGGGCAAGGTCGCCGAACGCGCGCCGGGGCGGCGCCTCGATGATCAGAGCGGGGAGCTCGTCGGGCGGAATGGCGTACTGGCGTGTGAGCAGCTCCGCGAGCCGCGCGCGAACCTGCTGTTGAATTGGTAGGATCATGGAATCGGGAATCGGGGGTGCTTAACGGAAATGGGGGTCGCGAGATCTGGAGGGTCGGAAAAAGGGGACAGGCCCCTTTTTCGAGAACCAACGCCGACGAAAAAGGGGCCTGTCCCCTTTTTCTCCATCGTTCTGGCGATCGTCGTGACCTGCATTTCCGTTAAGCACCCGGGAATCGCCGTTCGTTGACTCACGGCGCATCGTGCGGGTACGATGCCCGACGATCGGGTCCGCAGACGGCCAAGGCTCGCGCGTAATCGAACGGTGTGTTGAGGTTCATGAGCAGCACCCCGTCCGGGTCGTACCGGCTCACCACCTCCGGCCCGAGCTCTCGCACCTGCAGCGAGCCCAGCAAATCGCGGAACGACAAGCGACCAGCCTCGAGCAAGTGCTGGACCGTCAGGTGGCAGGTCCGAGCAATCGAGGCGCAGACCGGATAGCGACCATCCGGCGCCCGTGCGACAGCCACCTGCGTGTCGCGTCCGGCCCGCAGCAGCTCCGCGAGGAAAGCGCCCTGGAGAAACGGCATATCGCACGCCACGACGAGCACGTGTGATGCATCGGTCGCCGCCAGCGCGGCATCGATGCCGGCCAGTACGCCGCGACCGGGCACGCGGTCCTGAACAGTGGGCAACCCCAGGTCCCCATACGCCCCTCGCGCGCTCGTGACGAGGACCACGTGGCGAACGAGTGGCTGGATCGCGGCCACGAGCCGATCGATCACGCACACGCCGCCCACGCGCAGCCGCGCCTTGTCGCATCCGCCGAGGCGGCGGCTCCGACCGCCAACGAGGATCGCTGCGTCCCACTGCGCGATCGTCTGATCGTGAGGGCTTTTCGCCAAGCGCGAAGCAACAGTATCAAAAAATGGGTGAAGGGAGAATTGACCGGCTCGTCGCGGCGAGTATCCATCAAGCCATCGCGGACCACTTGCCCCAGCAGCTCGAGCTCTACGAGACATGGCTCAAGCCCTTCAGTTGGCGCAAGAGCGAGCTCAGCATCGCATCCTTGTCGGCTGTTTTGAGCTTCCTGCGACGAGAAGGCGACGCCTATGGCGATGTCACGCGGGCGGCGGGTCGCTACGCCGCCCAGTGGATCTACGATGATCTCCCCTGGTCAGCGCGGATCGTCAGCCGGCGTATCACGCCACGGGACTTTCGCGTCCGAAGATTGCTGCGCCTGGCGGGTCAGCTCGTGGGCGCGACGTCAGGTGACGGTCGCGTGAAGGTGCACGCGCGGGGTGCTGTGCCGCTCATCGAGCTCGCCGGGTCCGTCTTTTGTCACGTGCGCGGTCCATCGAGCGCACCGCTCTGCGTGTACTACGCCGACGCGATCGAGCACCTCTTTCGACTGGATCGCTTCCACTGCGACGTATCAATCGTGGGTTGCCGCGCGATGGGTGCCGAGTGCTGTATCTTTGCAGTCACGATCGGCGGCCGTACAGCAACCGACGTACCACGGCAGCTTCCCGGCGAGCAGGGGCGATTGGTCCAAGCGCGGGAGAATGCTCCCTGATGGGGCATAGGACACGATAGGATGCGCGTTTTCGTTCAAGTCATCATGACCACGATCGGCCTGTTCGGGGCCTCGGTCGCGTGGACGGCTCAGGCGTACGCTGAGACCGAAGGAGGCCAGGGTACGGGTCGCGGGCTTGTGGTCGCGTTCGAGGGCGATGGCACGGATCCTCGGCTGGTCTGGCTAGGTGAAGGTGTCGCCACGCTCATCGCCGATGGACTGACGACCGCTGGGCGACCAACATACACGCGCCGCGAGCGGGCGCACATCTTCGAGGGGATGCAACTGCCTGTCGGCACGCGCTTGAGCTATGCGACCATCGTGCGGGTGGCTGAGGTCGTGGGTGCGAGCAGCCTGGTGACAGGCACGATCGAGCTCGAGGCGGAACGCTTGGTCGTCCGCGCCCGGAGCCTCGATGTGCCCTCCGGTCGTGCAGAGCCGGAGGTCGTCGAGCAAGGTCCTGTGTCAGATCTCTTTCTCATCACTGACCGCGTCGTGCGCCGCCTGGCCGGCTCGTCGCCGGGACCCACTATGACCGAGTCGTCGGGGCCAGACCGACCGCCGCCTCTGGACGCTTTCGAGTCGTACATCAAGGGGCTCATCGCGGCGAGTCCCGAGATGCGCGCCCAATTCCTGGAAGCGACGCTGGAGCGGCGTCCAGCGTATCCGCGTGGGCTCCTAGCGCTGTGGGACGTCTACACGGAACGCCAGGAGCACGCGCGCGCGCTCGATGCCGCCGTTGCGGTGCCCGCGCAGTCGCGCCTCGCACGACGCGCTCGGTTCCTGGCTGCGCTGTCGCTGGTTGCCCTCGAGCGCTACGATGAGGCCTTTGGCGAGTTGAAGGGGCTGCTGTCCGAGCAGCCCACCGCGGCGCTCTATAACGACCTGGGCATCGTCCAATTGCGCCGCGAGAAAGCCGCGGCGGAGACCGAAACGCCAATCGCCTACTTCACTCGGGCGGCGAAGATTCAGCCCGAGAATGCGGACTTCTTCTTCAACCTGGGTTACGCGTCCTGGCTCCAGCAGGATCTGCAGGCGGCCATCTACTGGTTGCGCGAAACCGTGCGGCGGAACCCGGCCGACGGGGATGCGCACTTCGTGCTCGCCGCCGCGCTGCAGGCGAGCGGCCGAACCACCGAAGCCGCGCGTGAACGCGAGCTCACCCGCCAGTTGTCGTCGACCTACCTCACGTGGGAGAGGCAGGCGGAAGCGACGGGCGATCCAGTGCCCCGCGGTCTCGAGCGCTCGAGCGAGGACCTCGACGGCATGCCTACGCGCCTCTTGGACAGCGTGGTGGTCCAAGCGAGCCAGCAGGAGCATAGCGATCTCGCACGGTTCCACCGGGATCGGGGACAGCGCTTCTTCGAGCAGCAGCAGAATCGCGAGGCGCTGGAGGAGCTCCGCAAGGCGCTGTATCTCGCTCCCTATGATGCCGACACCCATCTGTGGCTCGGACGTGCGCTCACGAAGGCCGGCCGGCTACGCGAGGCCATCGACAGTCTAAAGATCTCGATTTGGAGTCAGGAGAGCGTCGCGGCGCGCGTGGCGCTGGCGGCAGTGCTCCTCGAGTCCGGAGATCGGATCGCGGCACGAGAGCACGTTGAGCAGGCATTGCGGCTGGACCCGGCGTCCGCCGAGGCAAACGCGCTGCGGGCTCGCCTTCGTCGAAGTAAATGCTAGAATAACGCGAGGTTCCATCCATGGCGTACGACCCACAGGATGACGGCTTCCACGAGATTCAACTGAGCGGGAAGCAGCTCGTGTTCCTGTTCATGGCGACCACGGTCGTCTCGATCGTGATCTTCTTGTGCGGCGTGCTCGTGGGGCGCGGCGTGCCGAGCGACGCGGAGGCTCGCGGCGTCGCAGCCGAGGACGAGCAGCGCGCCGAGCTGGGCTCGACCGGGGACGCCGCCGGTGGTCAAGGTGGCCTTGCCGCGGATGCGTCGGTACCGTCGCCGGCCGAGACGCAGCCCACGTCGGAAACCGACCTCACGTATCCGGATCGCCTCGCGGAAGCGCAGCCACCGACCGAGCAGTTACCGCCGAGCGGTCAGGCTCAGTCGGCGGCGCCCGAGGATCTGGCGGGCCGAGACCGCCCCGAGTCAGAGTCTGCGTCGGAGACCGCGGCTTCCGACCTTCCAGGGTCGGAGCCAGCCGACTCGACACCGGACAACGCCCCTACTCCGCCGGAGCCCGAGGCGTCCGCGGAGACACCATCCCCATCGACTCCATCGACACTGGCCGACGCGGCGGCAGCGAAGTCAGCCGAGTCGCGTGCGCGGCGTGAGGCCGAGTCGGCTGCGACGAGCGAGGGCGAGACACCTGCGGCCGAGGAAGCAACACCAGACTCCAAGGCGTCTGGCAAGTGGACCGTGCAGGTGGCAGCGCTCAGCAAGCGCGACGAGGCGGAGTCCATTGCGAAGCGGCTGCAAGGTAAGGGTTACGTCGCCTTCATCGTCGGCCCTCGGTCGGGCGCAAGCTCGCCGATGTACAGAGTGCGCGTCGGGAGCTACGGCGACCGCGCGGAGGCCGAGCGTGTGATGCGCCAGCTGTCGCAAGAAGAGAAGCTCAAGCCCTGGATTACGCGCTAGCACTGCTGTCAGGCGTGCTCCTGACACTCAGCTTCCCCAAGTTCGGTCACCCCGCCTTTGCCTGGGTCGCGCTTGCGCCCTTGCTCGCCAGCGTGCTGTTGCCTGGGGCGGCGGCTCGGAGGTCCGCGCTGCGCGCGTGGACGCTCGGGCTGATTACGGGCTTCACGTACTTCGCCGGCACAATCTATTGGACCGCCGATGTGCTCGCGTCCTACGGTGGATTGCAGCGGCTGGTGTCGGTGCTTCTGGCCGCCCTGCTGGTCGCCTATCTGGCGCTCTACCCGGCGTTGTTCGCGCTCATCGTTGCGCGGGTTGCGGCGAGGCTCAGCATGGCGGCGGCCTGTTTGACAGCGCCCGCCATCTGGGTGGCGACCGAGTGGCTTCGCGGCGTGTTACTGACCGGCTTTCCGTGGGTGCTGCTTGGCTACAGCCAAACAGACGTGCTCCCGGTCGCACAGCTCGCCAGCGTGACGGGGGTGTACGGCCTCTCGGCGCTCGTCGCCGCGAGCGGCGCGGCAGTGACCTGGGTGATGTGCACGCGCCGGGCGCGGGCGTGGGGTGCGGTTGGAGGTGTCGGGCTCGTGGTCGGGCTCGTGGCGTTCTGGGGACGCGCGCGCATCGCAGCCGACGAGTGGACGGCGAAGGGCACACCGCTCACGGTGGGCATCGTTCAAGGGAACGTACCGCAGGATCAGAAGTGGGATCCGGAGCACGCGGCGCAGATCTTCGATCGCTATCTGCGGATGAGCCGACGGGTGGTACAGGACGGGGCGAAGCTCGTCGTGTGGCCGGAGTCGTCGACGCCGTTCAGGCTGGAGGAGGATCGGCTTGGGCGACGGTTGATTGGCGAGATCGCGGCGGCCGGTGGCGCGAGCATGCTGATTGGGAGCAGCGAGGTTGCGCGCACGACCGCGGCACCCCCACGCTACTACAACTCAGCGTTCATGGTGTCGCCGGTCGCCTCGGGCAGCACGCCCGTCTATCGCAAGATGCACCTCGTGCCGTTTGGCGAGTACGTGCCGCTGCGGCGGATGCTCTTCTTTGCGCGTCCGCTGGTCGAGGGCGTCGGTGATTTCACGCCGGGCGACGCGTTGGGGCTCCTCCCGGTCGGCGGGCACCGCGTCTCGACCGCCATCTGCTACGAGATCATCTTTCCGCCCCTGGTGCAAGAGGCGGTGGCGCGCGGCAGCGAGCTGTTGACGACGATCACCAATGATGCGTGGTACGGGTACAGCTCGGCTCCGTATCAGCACTTCGAGCAGGCACGACTCCGGTCCATTGAGCAAGGGCGGTATCTCGTACGCGCCGCGAACACTGGCGTCAGCGGCATCGTCGATCCGTACGGGCGGGTGGTGGTCCGCACGCGTCTCTTTCAGACGGAGGTGGTTGTACGGGACGTGCGCCTCATCGAGGAGCGGACGCTGTACTCGCGTGTCGGCGACGTTTTCGCGTATGCTTGTCTGTTACTCACGGGGCTCATGGTCGTGCTGGTGAGGCCGAGGCGCGGTGGCAAACGTCGCCGCGGATGAGTCGACGGTAATTGAGGAGGATGGTGCTCATGGCTCTGGTTCGTGAAGATCTGGTTCGACGTTACGAGGAGCTCCTGAAGCGAGCCGCTGGTCTCAGGAGCTATCTTTGACGCCGCGAAGCTCGAGCAGGAGCTATCGCGGTTGGAGGGGCGCATCGGCGCGCCCGACTTCTGGAAAGACCAAGTAGAGGCGCAGAGGGTCCTGCAACGCCGGAGTCGTCTCGCGGAGGACGCGGCGCTGGTCGCCTCGCTGCGGCGGCGGAGCGACGATCTCGGTGTGCTCGTTGAATGGCTCGAGCACGGCGAAGACGTGGGCGCCGATCTGGTTCGAAGCCTGGACGCGCTCGAAGCCGAGGTGGAGGCGGGCGAGGTCAAGAAGATGCTCGGCGGCGAGCACGACCGCAAGAACGCCATCGTCGCCATTCACCCTGGCGCGGGTGGGACCGAGTCGCAGGATTGGGCGGAGATGCTGCTGCGGATGTACTTGCGCTGGGCTGAGCGCCGCGGCTTGTCGCGAGAGGTGCTCGATCTGCAGCCCGGCGACGAGGCGGGCATCAAAAGCGCGACGGTTGGGATCACGGGCGAGTTCGCGTACGGGCTGCTGTCTGCCGAAGCGGGGGTCCATCGCCTGGTCCGCATCTCGCCGTTCGACGCGGCGGCACGGCGGCACACTTCGTTCGCCTCGCTGTATGTCTGGCCGGAGATGCCCGAAGACGTCGGTATCGAGATCGACGAAAACGACCTCCGCATCGACACGTTTCGATCGAGTGGGGCCGGCGGCCAGCACGTGAACGTCACCGACTCCGCCGTGCGCATCACGCACATCCCAACCGGCATCGTCGTCTCGTGCCAGAATGAGCGGTCGCAGCACAAGAATCGCGCGACGGCAATGAAGGTGCTGAGGGCACGGCTCTACGATCTGAAGCTCAAGGAGCAGCAAGTGGAGCTCGAGCGGCTTGGCGGCGAGAAGAAGGACATTGCCTTCGGTAGCCAGATTCGCAGCTATGTCCTCCACCCGTACCAGATGGTGAAGGACCACCGCACCAAGTACCAGGTCAGTGACGTCACCCGAGTCCTGGACGGCGACCTGGACGGGTACATCAAGTCCTACTTGATGGCGCGGGCAACCGGGACGCTGGAAACGGGAGTGGGTTCGGACGAAGAGTAACTGGGCTGCATCATGTCAGCATTGTGCATTGATACGCTTCACTCTTCAGTTTCACCAAATGCCGCGCCTGGCTGCGTTCCCGCGATGAATGCTTCGCGGACCCCGTTGTCGAGCTGGACGAAGACGATGTTGCCTGGAGACGTGAACGCCGGCTTTGGCTCGTCGCCCGGGTGTTGCGCGATGTGGGTCTTCATGACGTCCATCCAAATGGGGAGCGCGGCGACGGTGCCGGTCATGGATGGGCCCAGCTTCTTCTTCTTGTCGTAGCCAACCCAGACGCCAATGGTGATGTCGGGGTCGAAGCCGACCATCCACGCGTCGGTGTAATCGTTGGTCGTCCCCGTCTTGCCGCCCAGCGGCCAGCCGAGCGACGCGGCACGTGCCGCCGTCCCACGTGTGGCGACGCCCTGGAGCAGGCTCAACATCACATACGCCGTATCCGCGCGAATGGCCTCACGGGGATCCGGCCGGTTCTCCTGCAGCACGCTGCCGGTCCGATCCGTTACCCGGAGGATAGCGTATGGGTGCATCCGTACACCCTGATTCGGGAACACGGAGAACGCGTTCGTCACCTCGAGCAAGCTCGCCTCGTTGGCCCCAAGCGCGCTCGAGAGATACGGCCTGACCTCGGATGTGAAGCCCAGGCGGCGGGCGTAGTCGGCCACGTGTCGGGGGCCGAGCTCATACATCAGGCGGACCGTTGGCACATTCCGCGACTGCTCGAGCGCGCGACGAAGCGTCACGCTCCCTTCGAATCGGTGGTCGTAGTTCCGGGGTGTGTAGAGCGGCTGTCCGGGGCCCGCCACGTATGAGATGGGCTCATCCTGCAACTCGGAAACGGCGGTGTAACCGCGATCCACGGCCGCGGTGTAGACGATGGGCTTGAACGTCGATCCAATCTGCCGCTTGGCCTGCACGGCCCGGTTGAACTTCGTGCGAGCGAAATCGGAGCCGCCGACCATCGCGAGGATCTGGCCCGTATGATTGTCCAGCGCGAGCACTGCAGCCTCGACGCTCGGATCCTTGCGAGACTTGTTCAGGCGCGCGAGTCCTTCCTCCAGCGCGCGTGCGGCCGCCTCTTGCAGCTCCAGGTTGAGTGACGTGTGGATGCGCAGCCCATTCTCGTACAGTTGGCGGGCCCCGTACTCCGATTCCAACGTTTGGCGAATCTCTTCGACGAAGTACGGTGCAGGCGAGCGGGGTGGCGTGGGCTGGCCGCGCGTGACGATAGGCTTCTTCTTGCTCGCATCCGCCTGCGCTTGCGTGATGAAGCCCTCGTCTGCCATCCGTTGCAGCGTGTAGTCACGGCGACGAAGCGCCGCGCGCATGTTCACGTACGGGCTCTGCCGGACGTTCCCCTGGAGGATGCCGGCAATGAGCGCGGCTTCCTCGAGCTGCAGATCTTTCGCAGACTTGTCGAAATAGAGGCGTGAGGCCGCCTCGACGCCGTACGCGCCATGGCCGAAGTACATCTTGTTGCAGTACATCGTGAAGATTTCTTCCTTCGTGTACCGCTTCTCGATTTGGATCGAAAGGATGGCCTCTTTGATCTTGCGCTCCCAGGTCTTCTCGAGCGTGAGGAAGAGCTGCCGGGCGAGCTGTTGGGTCAACGTGCTCGCGCCGTGCAGCTCTTGCCTGATGATGTCCCTCATAAGCGTGACGACGATGTGCGGGATGCTCAGCCCGATGTGGGTGAAGAAGTCACCGTCCTCTGCGGCGACGATGGCGTTTCGGAGGACAGGTGGGATCTGGTCGTAGCGGACGAGGACACGCCGCTCGATGGCGAACTCGCCAATGACCTCGCCGTCTGCCGCATAGACACGCGAGATCGTGGGGAGGGCATGATCATCGAGGGCCGAGATCTGCGGCAGGTCGCCCGCATAGACGAACAGGACGCCGCTCGCGATGCCGAGCGAGATTGCCGCGACGAAGGCGAGGGCAATCGTCGCCTGGCGCGCTACACGGATGACGGAGTGTTCCATGTTCGAAGCAGGTGCAAGGTGCAAGGTGCGAGGGCCGTCTCAGGCTTCAGGGACCATCCCTGATCCCTCCTCGCCCCTCGCCCCTTGGCCCTTGCCCCTATTTTCTGCGGACTGCACGACGTCGGCTGCTGCCGCCGCGGTCTGCCTTTGGCGCGGATCCGCCGCGCGGGGCCGATCGTGCCCTGGGCGCGGGGCGCGACCGCGGTGCCGATTTCACACTGGGCCCGGGACGCGGCCGCGCTGATCTCACGCTTGACGCCGGACGCGGTTGTGGCGCAGAACGTGCGCGTGATGACGCACGTGGCGACGACACCGACGGTCTGCGTGGCGCGACCCGCGGGACGGCACGACGGGCGCCAGCTTCATTCGAGCGCACGCTTGGACGCGTGGTGTAACGAGGCGCGCGTACTCGAGATGACGGCCCCGGCCCCGCGTTGCTCGGCGAGACCGGTCGGGCGGTTCGCGGCTGCGCGCGGCGCTCGGTGAAGGCCCGCGATTCGGCCCGGTCGAGCGGTCGGGCCCGGTCCAGCGTGCGTGACGCGTCTCGCGAGCTACGGGACCGTGCGCCGCGGTCAGTGACCACGCTTGATGCGCGCGAGTCGAGCACGCGTGCCCGCTCTGCAGTGCGTGGCACGGCTCCGCGCGATCGTTGCCGAACCGACTCCCGGGAGCCAGGTCGTATCGATCGGGCCGCGTGACGGGGCACCGCCACGGAACGCGATGCGTACGTCCGTGTCACGGCACGCGGCAACGCGCGACCGCCCGTGACGCGCGAGCGACCCCAATCGACGTCCGTCACGCGAACGGCGTACCGGCGGTCGAGGCGCCTGTGTCCAAAGTGGTTCCACCGGACCACGCTCCACGCGTCCCGCCGACCATGGAAATATCCGTGACGATATCCACGTCCGTAGCCGGATCGCCAGGAACCAAACGCCACGAGCGGCCGACCATTCCACCCCAACGGGGTCCACCCCACGTAGCTCGGTGTCCATGCCCAATAGACCCAGGCCGTCGACCAACGCCGCGCGGGAATCCAGAACCAGGCCCCGCCGACACCAATTCCCCACCGCCCGTAGTGATGCGTAGCCCACCCCCACGGAGAGGCGCTGATCCAGGTCCAGCCGTAGGTGGGGTAGTAGCGCCAACCACCATCGAAATACGGACGCCATCCGCTGTGTGCGCGCGGATACCACACGGACCCATACGTGGGATCACGACGCCAGGTGCCGTGCACGTCGAACGACGGCCCGTACGGCGCCAATTCCGACGGCAGATGGCTCGCGGACGCGCTATCCTGCCGATTGCGCTGGCGCGCATCCACCCACGTGTCGAACGCGTCGAACTGGGCCACGTTGAATGTCATCGCCGCCAGCGGCTCGCCGAGGCGCGCCACCACGCGTTCGCCAGCCGTCAGCACCGCGCGATCGTCGCCATGCACCACCTCAGCGTTCCCGCGGAGGACGGCGACCATCGTTGCTCGGTCTGCTTGCGCCGCCGTGGCGTCCCAGGATGCTTCGATGCGGTAGTCGCCGGCATCCCGCAGGTGAACACTCGCATCCGGCGTGTCCACGCGAAACGGCACGGTGCCGCCCGGTTGATCCACGCGCTCATCAGGCGGGAGCTCGATGCGAACCCGACCACCCACCAGCCGGATGAGATCATCCGACAAGAGGTCGAGCCGCGAGCCCTCGTCCACGGAGATGACGCTGCCGTTTCCCCACACGAGCTCGACGCGACCCCCATCGGTCACAATCGAATCACCCGCGATCAGGGGAATGCCTACTGACAACGCCTCCTCTTGATCACGGCGTATGAGCTGCGCGCTGCCGTCGACGTCCGAAACGGACGGCGGTGGAGGATCAGACGTCGCTGGCTGCGCTGCGTGTTCGTCCACGTACGGGATCTGGGTACCCTGGTCGACTTCCGCGGTGTCCCGAATCTGCGCGAAGACCGGGGCTCGAAGCGCGAACGCCAAGACGCCGACCAGGCACACGACGGACAGGAGGGAAAGAAAGACAAGCACACGGGGACGCATGAAGTCCTCGAAACGAGCTCAGGCAGGCTGACAGCCACAGTGTAGCAGAAACGGCGTCGGTTAGCGATGGGGCAATTTGTGCGCAGTATCGGCCTGTCAGCGCTCTCAGTCGAAGCCTCTTTACAATATGGGACTCATATTTTATGCTAGTGAGTATGTTAATGGCCGCCTGACGGGGTAGAAACCCGGGACAGGCCGCCGACAGCAACGGAGGAGCGAGGATCAACAGCTATGAGCAAGATTATTGGCATCGACCTGGGTACGACCAACTCCGTGGTGGCGGTTATGGAAGGCGGCGAGCCGACCGTCATCACCAATCAGGAAGGGAGCCGGTTGACGCCATCGGTCGTGGCGTTCACCAAGTCAGGGGAGCGCCTCGTCGGCCAGGTGGCCAAACGGCAAGCGGTGACGAACCCGGAGAACACGGTGTTCTCCATCAAGCGGTTCATGGGCCGTCGGTACGACGAAGTCTCTGAAGAGATGAAGATGGTGCCGTACAAGGTCGCGCCGCAAGGTCAGGACGTGCGTGTGGACGCCGGCGGGCAGCAGTGGGCGCCGCCGCAGCTCTCGGCTATGGTGCTACAGAAGCTGAAGCAGGCCGCCGAGGACTACCTTGGACAGCCCGTGGCGAGGGCCGTGATCACGGTGCCCGCCTACTTCAACGACGCGCAGCGCCAGGCCACCAAGGAAGCCGGCGAAATCGCCGGCCTCGAGGTTGTGCGCATCGTCAATGAGCCGACAGCCGCGGCGCTGGCGTACGGGCTGGACAAGAAGAAGGACGAGAAGATTGCCGTGTACGATTTCGGCGGCGGCACCTTCGACATCTCGATTCTGGAGGTGGGCGAAGGTGTTGTCGAGGTCAAGGCGACCAACGGTGACACCCACCTCGGCGGCGACAACCTCGATCAGCGCATCATCGATTGGATCATCGCGGAGTTCAGGAAGGCCGAGGGCATCGATCTGAGCAAGGACCGCATGGCGCTCCAGCGTCTCAAGGAAGCGGCCGAGAAGGCCAAGATGGAGCTCTCCACCTTGATGGAGACCGAGGTCAACCTGCCCTTTATTACGGCGGACCAGACGGGACCCAAGCACCTCTCGATGAAGCTCACCCGGGCGAAGCTCGAGTCGCTCATCGAGGACCTGTTGCAGAAGACCGTTGGGCCGTGCAAGCAGGCTCTGGCCGACGCGGGGCTGCAGCCGTCGACCATCGACGAGGTCGTCCTGGTGGGTGGCTCGACCCGCATTCCGCGCGTGCACCAAATCGTCAAGGATCTGTTCGGCAAAGAGCCGCACAAGGGTGTCAATCCGGACGAGGTCGTGGCAGTTGGCGCCGGCGTCCAGGCGGGCGTGCTCGGTGGGGAGGTGAAGGACCTCCTGTTGCTCGATGTGACGCCGTTGTCGCTGGGCATCGAGACGCTGGGTGGCGTGATGACGACGCTGATCTCACGGAACACGACGATTCCCACCCGCAAGAGCGAGGTCTTCTCGACGGCGGCCGACAACCAGACGAGCGTCGAGGTGCACGTCTTGCAAGGCGAGCGTCAAATGGCGCGCGACAATCGGGCGCTTGGGCGCTTCATTCTCGATGGCATTCCGCCGGCACCGCGCGGCGTGCCGCAGGTCGAGGTGACCTTCGACATCGACGCGAACGGCATTGTCAACGTGTCAGCGAAGGACCGTGCGACCGGCAAAGAGCAGAAGATCACCATTACCGCCTCGAGTGGCCTCAGCAAAGACGAGGTCGAGCGGATGCGTCGTGACGCAGAGGTGCACGCCGACGAGGACAAGACGCGGCGCGAAGAAGCAGAGACGCGGAATCGCGCCGACCAGGCGGTCTACGTCGCAGAGCGCGCCTTGCAGGATGCGGGCGACAAGGTGCCGGCCGAGAACCGCGCCACGGTCGAGGGCGCCATCAACGACGTCAAGAAAGCGCTCGAGGCGAACGACACGGCGGCCACGAACAAAGCGATGGAGCGTCTGACGCAGGCGCAACACGCGCTGGCGGCACACCTGTATCAGCAGACGGCTGGGAATGAGGCCGCGCCCGGTGGTGAGGCCGGTCCGCAGGCGGGCGGCTCAGCCGACCGCGGCGAGGGAGAAGTCATCGACGCCGAAGTCGTTGATGAAAACAAGTAACGACGTAGGGCGCCCCTTTTGTAGGGCGCCCCTTTAAGGGCGCCATCTTTAGGCGCCATCTTGTGGACGCGCCATTTGCTTGGATGGCGCGGCTAAAGCCGCGCCCTACTTGGGTACGTAGCGCGGGGCCTTCCGCCTTCGCGCTTCGCGCTTCGGCGGACTCGCCACCGCGGCCCGCGAGAGGCGGGCCGCTAGCCAGCCCTGGCTTGTCGGGTCCCGACGGGACCCGACCGGGGGCGGAGGCGGTTAGGCCCCGCGTGGCCCTTCACCGCAGTGTTATGGAGTTGTATGCCATCCTCGGTGTGACGGCGGATGCCACGCTCCCGGACGTGCAACGCGCGTATCGGCGGCTGGCCCGCCGGTATCACCCGAACATCAATCCGGGGGATCAGGACGCCGCGGCCCGGTTTCGGGCCGTGGCGCTGGCGTACGAGATTCTCAGCGATCCGAAGCAGCGACGCGAGTACGACCAGAAGGGTGACGCGATGCTGGCGGAGGCGGGCGGGATCACGTTTGCGTTCGAGCGATTCGATTTCACGGCCTCGGCGGAAGGACCGGCTGCGTCAACGTTTGGTGAGCTGTTCGCAGATCTGTTCCGCCCGCCCCGCGAACGGTCTGGCCGAGCGGAGCGTGGAGCGGATCTTCACGCGGACATCGCGGTTCCGTTCGAGACCGCAGCGGAGGGCGGCCGGCACTCGGTCACCACGACGCGCCACGACGTCTGCGACACGTGCTTTGGCGCCGGACGGATGGCCGTGCCGGAAGCAGTGTGCCCGAAGTGTGCGGGTGAGGGTGTCGTGCGCGGGGCTCGTGGGCACATGGTGTTTTCCAAGACGTGCCCGCAGTGTCACGGTGATGGGCGTCGGCAGGCAGTCGGTTGTTCCACGTGTCACGGCGAGGGCGTCGTCATGCGAGGGCAGGCGATTGACGTGGTGGTCTCTCCCGGCGTGGCTGACGGCGACGAGATCACCTTGAGCGGCCAGGGACACGCGGGGCGCTTCGGTGGCCCACGTGGCGACCTGCGGGTTCGCGTGCATGTCGCGCCACACCACATGTTTCGGCGAGATGGCGACGACCTCCTGTTGGAGCTTCCCGTCGGCGTGCACGAAGCCGCACTGGGTGCGCGGGTCGAGGTGCCGACACCATATGGAGCGGCGACGCTCCGCATTCCACCAGGCACGCAGGGTGGCCAGCAGTTTCGATTGCGCGAGCGAGGCCTGCCGTCGTTGCGGCGTGGCCGACGAGGAGACCTCGTCGTGCAGATTCGGCTCGTACTGCCACCGCTCGTCGACGAGCGGGCGCGCGCGCTCATGCGCGAGCTCGCGTCAATCTGGACCGAGGATGTGAGGAAGGGGTGAGGTGCGAAGGAGCTACAATCAGCCCGGTTCCTGACCCCTGCTTATGGCCAAACACGGTACGGCGTCCTACATGATCAGCGCGGTGGCGAAGCGGTATCACATTCACCCGCAGACGCTGCGTCTGTACGAGCGCGAAGGGCTACTCAGACCGTCGCGCACCGAGGGGAACACGCGTCTCTACTCCGATGAGGATCTCGAGCGGCTCGAGACGATCCTATCGCTCACGCGCGAGCTGGGTGTCAATCTGGCCGGCGTCGAGATCATCCTCAACATGCGCGAGCGTATCGAGCAGATGCAGCGCGAGGTCAACGAGTTCATGGATTACGTGAAGCGTGAGCTCGCACGCGGGCTCGGCGATTGGGAGCAGCGGCTGACGACAGCCCTCGTCCGCTCAGCCCCGACCACGCTCGTGCGGGCTGCCGATCCCACGCCCGCGCCCTCCGCCGGTCGCTCGACGCAGCCGACAATTGACGTCGAGGCAGTCAGGACCGAAAAGTAGCGTGTTGGCTCCTCACGTTCTCAACTTGTCATTCCAGAATTCCGCAGTATCATCGTCCCATGGCGTGCCCACTCTGCGACGATACGGGTTGGCGGCCGATGGAAGTCGACGGCGTGCGTCGCGTGGTGCGATGCGATTGCTGGAAGCGCGATGCCACCATGCGCTTGCTCGAACAGGCGCATGTGCCACGCC
Source organism: Luteitalea sp. (assembly GCA_009377495.1). Lineage (GTDB taxonomy): Bacteria > Acidobacteriota > Vicinamibacteria > Vicinamibacterales > Vicinamibacteraceae > WHTT01. Next base: position 109,275 of record WHTZ01000002.1, on the reverse strand, counting down.
GGTATCAGCACTGCACGCTCGACAGCTTCACCGCGTACAACGAACGACTCGCCCTGGCGGTCGACCACGCGCGGAGGCTCGTCGAGCAAGGACCGCTCGCAGAGAGGGGCTTGTTGTTGCTCGGACCCCCGGGTGTCGGCAAGACGCACGTCAGCGTGGGTGTGCTCCGCGAGCTCGTGCTGCGCTACGGTCTGCGTGGGCTCTTCTATGACACGCGTGATCTCCTGCGTGTGATTCGCAGCACGTATGATCCGAGCGTCCACACGACCGAGCCAGAAGTGCTCCGACCGGTGATTGATGCCCAAGTCCTCGTGTTGGACGACCTCGGGGCCGAGAAGACGTCCGAGTGGGTCGACGAAACGCTGAACCTCATCGTGAACAGCCGGTATAGCGGCCGACGACTCACGCTCCTCACGTCGAACTATCCTGACACCGGTGACCTCGCCGAGCCCGATTCCCTTCGAGCCCGGATTGGCTTCCGCATGTACTCGCGTTTGCTCGAGATGTGCGAGCCGGTTCACCTAGACGGCCTCGACTATCGCGAGCCGCGTCCGCCCAATGCGGACGACGCAGAAAGCTTGCGCACGGAGTGGGAGGCGCGGAAGTCTGCCCTGAAAAAGTTGCCCTCACGTACGAGCGCGCAAGCCCGCGCGCGCCTGCGTGCCGCACGGCTGCAGACGCCGGCCGAGCCTCTGGACGTCAAGTGGCCCGGTGGTCGGGCTGGATCGTAGAGGTGCGAGGGGCCAGGGGCGAGGGGCAAGGGCTGTCTCAGGATCTAGGGACAAGCGCCGAGGGATCAGGGTTGATAGGAGCTTCTTCGACCAGCACGCGTGAAGCAGCTACAAGCAGCTCTGCCCCGTGCCCTAGACCCTCTGACAGCCCTCGCCCCTCGCCCCTCGCCCCTCGCCCCTGCCGTTTGGGCGCCTACATTCACGTCCCATTCTGCAGCGCGATCTGTCACTACTGTAACTTCAACCGCGGCCTGCTCGATGCTGCGCTCAAGACATGCTACGTGCGGGCGCTCGCTGACGAGATCCGCCGCATGAGCGACCAGGAAGTGGTGGTCGACACCATCTACCTGGGGGGTGGCACGCCGTCACTGCTGGATCCCCATGAGCTGGACGCGATCCTGGAGGCGTGTCGCGGCGCGTTTCGCCTTGCGCCCGACGCGGAGATCACGCTCGAGGCGAACCCCGAGAGCGTTTCCGCGGAACGCCTCACCGCGTTCAGGGCCGCCGGTGTCACACGCCTCAGCTACGGCGTGCAGTCGTTTCGAGACGAGGAGCTGCGACGACTCGGCCGGTTGCACGACGCGGCGGGTGCACGAACGGCATACGACCGGGCGCGCGCGGCAGGGTTCGACAATATCAACCTCGATCTGATGATGTGGCTGCCGCAGCAGACTGTGGCCCAGTGGCTCGAATCAGTCGATGCCCTCATCGAGCTGGGGCCGGAACACGCGTCCCTCTACCTCCTCGAGCTCTACCCGAACGCGCCGCTCAAGGAGGACATGGCCAGGCAGCAATGGAGCCTGGCGCCGGACGAGGACGCGGCCGCGATGTACATGCAGTCGCTTGCGCATCTGGACGCGGCCGGCTACGAGCAGTATGAAATCTCGAACGTTGCGCGGGAGGGCCACGCGTCACGACACAATCTAAAGTATTGGTCCGACGGCGAATGGCTGGCGTTTGGCTGCGGCGCGCACGGGACCCGTGCCCGCGCGCGTTGGTGCAATGTACAGTCCATTACAGAGTACATTGGGCGCGTCGAGGCCGGACAGCCCCCCGTGGCGGAGAGGCGGATATTGGACGCGGAGGCGGCGGGCGCCGAGGCCATTATCACGGCGCTGAGGCTTACCAGAGGTGTAAACACGGACCAGGTCCGTGAACGTTATGGCATCGATGTTCACCAACGCTACGCCGCCGCGCTCCAACCGTTCCTCGAAATGGGCTATTTGCGCGTCGAATGGCCGAGCATTCGGCTCACCCGGGCAGGCATGCTCATTGCAAACGAGGTTATGCAAGTGTTTGTGTAGGATCGTGCGGTTGGGGTAGCGTATCAACTTCGCACTGCGACTTCATGCTGTAGGAGGAAACGAGAATGCGTTTGACGAACAACTTGCCGGTGCACCGCGCCGCCGGCACGACCGCCGCTGTGACGCTGGGCCTGCTGCTAGGCGTGAGTATCACGGCACATGCCCAGACAAGCGACCACGCCCAGAGCACCGGCGCCCTTCAGGCGCTCGACGCGCAGGCTCCGTCGGCTCAGGAGCCGACCGAGCCCCCGCAGCAACCTGCCGAGCCCGGGCAGCCGCCGCAGCCCGGGCAGCCGCCGCCGCAGCCCGCGGCCCCGTCGCAGCCTGGTCAAGCGGAGCAAAAGCCGCCACAGCAGACGTTCACCAGCGACACGGTGATCATCTTCTACCAGGTGCTGCCAGACAAGACAACGCAGTTCGAGCAGGTGATGAAGAAGGTCCAAGACGCGATGCAGCAGAGCGACAACGCTGCGCGGAAGGAACAGGCACAGGGCATGCGGCTGCTGAAGGCGAGCCAGGCCGCTGCGGACGGGACGATTCAGTACGCCCTCGTCGTCCACCCGGTGATGAAAGACACGGAATACGATCCCGGCATGCTCGTCTACGAGGCGTTCCCGTCGGAAGCCAACAAGCTCTTCACCGAGTTCGAGTCGTTCTTCAAGAAGGACGGCATGACCGGCTCCATGGAGCTGAACGAGGTGCTCAGCTTCGGCTCCGGAGCGCCCGGTGGCGGCAATTGAGTGCGCTCTAGCCCCCGGTGACATGCGCGACGGTACCCCGCAGCGAGGCGGTGCCCGTCCTCTTGTCGTGTGAGTGGAACGCGTTTCCTGAGAAACGAGATCGGGAGTCGTTTGTAAGCCGCGTCGAAGCGGGCCCAAAAAACGACTCCCGATCTCGTTTTTGTATTTTGTGGCGCGGATGGATGCACGCCTGGCTCGCTTTGGGGGCCAGCTGACTCATCGCTGGGGAGATCCCTGCCCGTGTTTGTCTAGCTCGTGCGGTTGGGGTAGAGTATCAAACCTCGCGCTGCAACTTCATGCTGGAGGAGGAGACGAGAATGCGTTTGACGACTATATTGCCGGTCGGCCGCGCCGCCGGTACGTCCGCCGCTGTGACGCTGGGCCTGCTCCTAGGCGTGGGTATCACGGCACATACCCACACACGCGACCACGCCCAGAACAGCGGTGCCGTTCAGGCGCCGGATGCACAGGATCCGCCGGGTCAGGAGCCAACCGCCCCCCCCCCGCAGCAGCCTGGCCAGCCCGGGCAACCCCCGCCGCCCGGGGACCCCTCGCAGCCGGGTCAGGCGGAGCAAGAGGCCAAGCCGCCACAGCTCACGATCAGCGGCGACGCGGCGATTGTCTTCTACCAAGTGCTGCCGGACAAGACGTCGCAGTTCGAGCAGGTGATGAACAAGGTCAAGGACGCGATGCAGCAGAGCGATAACCCGGTGCGGAAGCAACAGGCGGCGGGCATGCGGATGCTCAAGAGCCAGAAGCCCTCTGACGATGGCACCATGCAGTACATCCTGTTCGTCCACCCGGTGATGAAAGACACGGAGTACGAGCCCGGCATGCTCGTCTACGAGACGTTCCCATCGGATGCGAACAAGCTCTTCGCGGACTTCGGGTCGCTGGTGAAGCAGGAGGGCTCCGGCCTCATGGAGCTCGACCAGGTCCTCGAGTTTGGCTCGGGGGCGCCTGGCGGCGGCGGCGGTAATTGAGCATCCTCGTCTCCTAAGAAAAGGTACCCGGTTCCTTTCTCCCTCTTAGAAGCCTAGGTTCAAGCCGGCGTAGAGGCGGTGGGCGTGATCGTACAGCGGGTCGCCGTGCAACGTGAAGTAGCGATAGTCGACGCGGAGCCGGAGGGGCCCCGCGAGGCCGACCTTCACGCCGCCACCAATGTTCGAGGTGACGCTCGTTTCTTGATGACGCTCGTTGCCTTCCGCGTCGTTGAGGCGCTCGCGATAGAACCCCCACCCGAGCGCGCCGTAGAACTGCATCCCGCCCACCGGAACCGGCGTTTGCAGGTAGACGTTGCCCGTTGTCGTGGTCAGTGACGGCGCCTCGTCCTCCACATCTTCACTGGTCCTGCTGTACTCGATCTCCCAGCCGACGATCACGAAGCCGCCGCCGATCGCGGCGCCCCAGTTGGTTCGGGCATTCGGCGTCGTGTTGGTGCCGAGAAACAATGTCGCGTCGGCGCGCGCCTCCGCCACCCACGCGAGCATGATCAGCGGGACGAGTGCGATCAGGTGCCGTCGTTTCATGATGGTATTATCACGCATGACTATGAGGATCCTTGACACTGGTTGCCGGTGACCCAACCTCGGCATGCAAGATTGAGGCCCCGCAGATGAGGCGCTATGGCTGCGAGAAACGGGCGGCTCGTCGCTGCCTCGAACCGAATCCATGGATTTTCGCCTCACCGACGAACAGCAGATCCTGCGCCGAAGCGTGCGTGATTTCGGCGAGGCGGAGATTCGACCACACGTCATGGCCTGGGACGAGGCGCAGGCGTTTCCGCCGGAGCTCTTCGATCGCCTGGCCGCGCTCGGCCTGCTTGGTATTCAGATTCCAGAGGAGTACGCGGGCGCGGGCCTCTCCGCCGTCGATTACTGCATTTGCATCGAAGAGCTCGCACGTGTCGATCCCGCGATTGCGCTGAGCGTGGCGGCACACAACGGCCTCTGCACGGCCCATCTCTTCTTGTTTGGTAGTGAGGCGCAGAAGCGCCAGTTCGTGCCGAGACTCGCGCGCGGCGAGTTACTCGGCGCGTGGGGTCTGACCGAGTCGTCGGCGGGGAGTGATGCCGCAGATATGCGCACGAGCGCGTCCCGCGACCGCGACGGCTGGGTCATCAACGGCGCCAAGACGTTCATCACGCATGGTGCGATCGGTGGTCTCGTCGTCATCATGGCGGTGACCAACCGCGCGCGCGGCAATCATGGCATCTCGGCGTTCGTCGTCGAGCGTGGCACGCAGGGGATGAGCGCGGGCAAGAAAGAAAACAAGCTCGGCATGCGCGCCAGCGATACCAGCGAGGTGGTGTTGCGGGCGTGCCGTGTGCCGAGTGATCACCTCGTCGGGCAAGAAGGAGAGGGCTTCATCAACGCGCTGCAGGTGCTCGACGCGGGCCGTATCAGCATCGCCGCGCTGTCGGTCGGCCTCGCGCAAGGCGCATACGACGCGGCGCGCCGCTACGCGCTCGAACGGCGGCAGTTCGGTCGAGCGATTGCGGGGTTTCAAGCGATTCGGTGGAAGCTGGCAGACATGGCGACGCATATCGAGGCGGCCCGTCTGCTCACCTATCGAGCCGCGTCTCTCAAAGACCGGCATCGGCGCATCACGCGTGAGGCGGCGATGGCGAAACTGTTCGCGAGCGAAATGGCCGTGCGCACGGCCGAGGAGTGCGTCCAGATTCACGGGGGCTATGGATTCGTCAAAGACTATCCGGCCGAGAAATATTACCGTGACGTCAAGCTCCTCACCATTGGCGAGGGGACGAGCGAGATCCAGCGGCTCGTCATCGCTCGGCACCTTCTTGCGGGCCGCGACTAAGCGTGAGTGATTCTCTCTCCCATCGGCTGCTCCGCGGGGACGTCCGGGCGCTCGCCCGCGCCATCAGTCTCATCGAAGATGAAGCCCCTGAAGGCGCGGCCCTGATCCGCACCGTGTTCCCGCACACGGGTCGCGCGTATCTGGTGGGCGTGACGGGTCCACCGGGCGCCGGAAAGAGCACGCTGGTCGATCGGCTCACCGAGGTCATGCGCGGTCAGGGCCAGACGGTCGGCATCATCGCGGTCGACCCGACCAGCCCGTTTACCGGTGGGGCGATCCTAGGTGACCGCGTGCGCATGCAGCAGCACGCTGGTGATGCTGGCGTGTACATTCGGAGCATGGCCACGCGAGGTCACCTCGGCGGGCTGGCGCGGGCGACGAGTGAAGTTGCGCTGTTGCTGGACGGGTCGGGGCGCGACGTGGTGCTCATCGAGACGGTGGGCGTCGGGCAGGATGAGGTCGACGTCGTCCGTACCGCGGACGTCTCGATCGTGATCGTCGTGCCTGGCGCCGGGGATGACGTGCAGGCGCTCAAGGCGGGCATCATGGAGATTGCCGATATCTATGTCGTGAACAAAGCCGATCGAGAGGGGGCAGAGCGCACGGTGGCCACGCTCGAGACGATGCTCGGCCTGCAGCGTTTCGAGCCGGATGACTGGCGCCCGCCTATTCTCAGAACCGAAGCCGTGACCGGGCGCGGTGTGCCCGAGCTCGTCCAGACGATCGAACGCTTTCGCGCACAGATGACCGCGCAGAAACCCGCGCGTGCCCGTGCCCGTGCCGCGTTTCGGCTACGCGATATGCTGGGCGAGCGCCTGCGGCGACACATCGAGCAGCAGGTGCTGCAGCCCGGCGAGCTGGAGGAATACGTGACGCGCATTGCCGAGCGCAAGCAGGATCCGTACAGCGCGGTCGACGAAATCGTGAAACGGGCGGTACGCCAGAATCACCCCTAGCCCTTCGTGTGAACGATGAAAGCGACCCTTGATCACGTTGGCATCGCCGTTCGCAACCTCGACGAGGCGCTCGGCTTCTTCCGCGAGACGCTTGGCTTGGAGCTCGAGACGTCCGAGGACGTAGCCTCGCACGGTGTGCGTGTGCACTTCATGCGTGCGGGCTCGGGCTGGTTGGAGCTCCTAGAGCCCATCGGCTCGAGCTCGCCGATTGCTGCGTTTCTGGAGAAGCGCGGCCCAGGTATGCACCATCTCGCGCTCCGTGTGGAGGATATCCGCGCGACGCTGGCGGAGCTCAGGACCCGCGGTGTGCGCTTGATTGACGAGGAGCCGCGACGCGGTGCACGCGGCGCGCTCATCGCCTTCCTTCATCCATCGAGCACGGCCGGCGTGCTGGTGGAGCTCACGGAAACCCCCCGCAGTATGCTATAGTGCCGTTCGATTTTGACGTGACTCAGCCCCCGCGGAGCGCGCACGAAAGCCCCATGACAGTTGAGATTGGAATCATTGGTGGAAGCGGTCTGTACGAGATGCCGGAGCTGGGGGACCGAGAGGAGGTGCCGGTCGAGACACCCTTCGGACCACCATCGGGCCCCTACGTCGTGGGCACGCTCGCGGGCCTTCGCGTGGCGTTCCTGGCGCGGCACGGCGCGGGGCATCGCCTCCTGCCGTCAGAGCTCAACTTTCGCGCGAACATCTACGGCTTCAAGACGCTCGGCGTGCAGCAGATTCTCTCGGCCAGCGCCGTGGGCAGCTTGAAAGAAGAGTACAAGCCCCTCGACCTCGTGATTCCCGATCAATTTCTCGATCGGACGAAGGGACGTATCAGCACGTTCTTTGGCGAGGGCTTGGTGGCTCACGTGACGTTCGCGCATCCGATTTGCGATCGACTCGCGAACGTTGCCTACGACGCGGCACGTGCGGTGGGTGTCACCACACACCGAGGCGGGACGTACGTCTGCATGGAAGGGCCGCAATTTTCGACGCGCGCCGAGTCGCTGCTCTATCGGTCGTGGGGGATGGATGTCATTGGCATGACCAACCTCCAGGAAGCCAAGCTCGCACGCGAAGCGGAGATCTGCTACGTGACCATTGCACTGGTCACAGACTATGACTGCTGGCATCCCGAGCATGATGCGGTGACCGTGGACATCGTGGTGGCCAATCTTCTGGAGAACGCGCGAGTCGCGCAACAAGTGATTGCTGACGCCGTTCGGCGCCTCGCCAATCACCCGCGCACTTGTAGCTGTGGCACCGCACTCGCCTCGGCTATCATCACCCAGCCGGCCGCCGTGCCCGCTGAGACGAAAGCCAAGCTCGCGCCCATTGTGGGGAAGTATCTTGACTAGGGCGCCCCTTTGGAGGGCGCCCCTTTAGGGGCGCCCTCTGGCGCAGCGGCGCGGCTGACGCCGCGCCCTACATCTACGGCGCCTACATCGTGCATCGTGCACCATGAAAATTGTCATCACCGGCTCGATTGCGTACGACTACTTGATGTCCTTCCCTGGCAGCTTTACCGAGCACTTCCTGCCAGGGCACTTGTCACGGGTCAGCTTGAGCTTCCTGGTCGACCGCATGGACAAGCGGCGGGGCGGGTGCGCGCCCAACATCGCGTACACGCTCGCGTTGCTTGGCGAGCGGCCCATCCTGATGGCGACGGCGGGCCAGGATTTCGACGAGTACCGACGGTGGCTCGACGCGGCAGGCATCGAGACGTCCTTGGTCAAGCAAGTGCCCGGTAAGTTTACGGCGTCGTTCTTCTGCAGCACGGATCGTGACAACAATCAAATTGCATCCTTTTACACGGGCGCGATGGCCAACGCGGGCGAGCTCTCGTTTCGTTCCGTACCCGACTGTGGCTTGACGATCATCTCGCCGAACGATCCGGACGCGATGATTCAGTACGCCGAAGAATGCCGCGCGCTTGGCATCCGTCATATCTTCGATCCCGGTCAACAGTGTGCGCGATTCAGTGGGGAACAGCTCAATGCCGGCCTGATTGGCGCGAGCATCGTTGTCTGCAACGACTACGAGTTCGAGCTCATTCGACAGAAGACCGGCCTGGACGAGGCGGCAATACTGAAGAAGAGCGAGGCGCTCATCATCACGAAAGGGGAGAAGGGATCGACCATTCACCTGCCGGGTCGAATCCTCGACGTCCCGGCGGTGCCCGAAGAGCGCGTGGTCGATCCCACCGGTGTGGGCGACGCGTTCCGCGGTGGCCTGATGAAGGGCCTTGCCAGCGGCGCCTGTTGGGAAGTCAGCGGTCGACTGGCCAGCGTTGCCGCCACCTACGCGCTGGAACACCTGGGCCCGCAGAGTCACGCCTATACGTGGCAGGATTTCAAGGCGCGCTACGAGGCACACTTCGGGCAGCTCACACTGTAGGGGCGAGGGGCGATGCTTCGTCGCACTGTGGTCGCGCTCTTGCTCGTCGCGTCACTGGCCTGGGCCGTCAGCATTGTGGCGGTGCCGCTCGTCGTCGCACGTAGCCGTGCGCGCGAAGCGCCACCGGCCGTCGCGTCCGTGCTCGTGTACGTTGCCGGAAGCGTTGTGTGCCACCAACGGCCGGAGCGCTCGTTCCATGTCGACGGCGTTCCGCTGCCGGTGTGCGCGCGCTGCCTGGGTTTCTACGTGGCAGCACCGCTCGGCCTGGCAGCGGCCGTCGCGGGCCTGGGCCTTGGGCTGACCCGCACGTCACCGCGTACCGCGCTGCTGCTAGCAGCTCTGCCGACGGCCGCCACGCTCGCGGTGGAGTGGGCAGGCGTTGCACAGCCCGGCAACGCGGCCCGTTTCGCGGCGGCGCTGCCACTGGCGATGATCGGTGCCTGGGTAATCGGACGTGGCTTGCTCGTGGAAAGGAAAAACGGGCGACTCTGCTAGACTGCTTCCACGCTAGCGCGGCTGCGCGCTGGGCGATCCCGGAGCGCGATGGCGACGACGTCTGCTGAGAGTGTTGATCGAATACGACCGCTGGTGTTGTGTCTGGCCGCGTGGCTCGTGCCGGGCGTCGGACATCTCCTCTTGCGCCGCTGGCAGAAGGCGGGCGTGTTCTTCGTGGTGTTGCTCTTCATGTTTGTGTTCGGCCTGGGGCTGGACGGCCGCCTGTTTCCGTTCGAGGTCTACCAGCCGCTCGTGGTGCTGGCTGCCGTCGCCGATGTCGGTCTTGGACTGCCCTGGCTGGTCGCAAAGCTCCTGGGGTATGGTGCCGGCGACGTCATCGCCGTGACGTTCGAGTACGGCAACACCTTCCTGATTGTCGCTGGCTTGTTGAACATGCTCGTGGTGCTCGACGCCTACGACACCGCGGTGGGGCGGAAGTAGCGGCACCGCCATAGCCTGAGCCGAGGCGTTAGGCCTGGCACATACCGCACCAGTTTGAACTATGAGGGATCATTTCCTCCTGCTCATCGTCTTTGCCGTGTGCGTCTCCGCGGTGCTCGCGGCGCTGCAGCGCGACACGCTGCACGCACAGGTCCGCTACGGTTTGTGGCTCGCAGGGGCGTTTGTCGCCGCGGGCTTCCTCCTCGGCTGGTTGATGTACCCGTTCCCGCTGTAAGGGCGAGCGGACGCCGGGTTTGCGACGTCTGTTCGCGATGGATGCTGTCTCCTTGCCACGTCAAAGCACCAAGGGTTTCGTCATTTCGTGGGTCTGGGTGATCGCGTGGGCCGCGCTCATCTTTGTGCTTTCCTCATCCTCCGAGTTGCCCAAAATACCTGGCGATTCCGGTGATAAATACGCGCACGCGATCGTATACGCCGTGCTGGCGGCGCTCACGGCGCGCGCGCTCGCGTCCGGCGCCTGGCGCGGCGTGACGTGGGGGTACGCCTGCCTTGCCACCATACTCGCCACGCTCTATGGCGTGAGCGATGAAATTCACCAGGCGTTCGTGCCGGGTCGCCACCCGTCGTGGGGTGACGTGATGGCGGATGCTCTGGGCGCGCTCGTGGGGGCGGGCCTCGTCTGGGCGTGCGCTATAATCGCTGCCACCCAACGTCGCGCGCGTTCCGAGCTGTAAGCCGCGCGGCGCCACACCGCGTAGGATCGGTTCATGGCGTACGAGCATCTTCAGATCGCGCAGGACGGCGCGATCGCGACAATCACCATCAACCGCCCCGCCGTGCTCAACGCGCTCAGTCGCGCGACGCTCGACGAGCTCGATACCGTCTTGGCCGAGGTGCGAGACGATGCCCGCGTGCGTGCAGTGGTCGTCACGGGCAGCGGCACCAAGGCCTTCGTCGCCGGCGCCGACATTCGTGAGCTTGCGGAGCAGACGCCCGTGACGGGCCGGTCCTACGCGCAGCGTGGCCAGCGGGTGTTCGACGCGATTGAACAACTCGGGAAGCCGGTGGTCGCCGCCATCAACGGCTATGCGCTCGGCGGGGGGCTCGAGCTGGCGATGGCCTGTACCTTTCGCGTGGTTGCGGACACGGCCAAGCTGGGCCTGCCGGAGGTCACGCTCGGGCTCATCCCCGGTTACGCCGGCACGCAACGACTGCTGCGGCTCGTGGGACGCGGGCGTGCACTCGACATGATCCTCACGGGGCGGCAGGTAGACGCGGACGAGGCGCTGGCGATGGGGCTCGTCACGAAGGTCGTCGCCTTCTCCTCGGTTCTGGAAGAGGCGCAGACGCTGGCCGCCGATCTCGCGACCCGCGCGCCCGTTGCGCTCCGCTACGCGATGGACGCGATCCTGCACGGTGGCAGCTTGCCGTTCGCGGAAGCGTGCGCCTACGAGGCGACGCTGTTCGGGCTCGTCGCGTCGACCGACGATATGAAGGAGGGCACGCGAGCCTTCCTGGAGAAGCGCCCGCCACGGTTCGAGGGCCGTTGAGCATCGTGCAGCCAGATCCCAGCTCACGCTCCATGCATCCGCTCGAGCAGGCTCACGGCTTGCGCGTGGCTCTGGTCGTGTCGCGGTTCAACGACTACGTGACCGATCGCCTGCGGCTCGGCGCCCTGGAGGCGTTGAAGACGGCGGGTGTCGGTGCAACCGAGGCTGAGATCTTCGAAGTGCCGGGCGCCTTTGAAATCCCCTTTGCCGCCCGTCTCGTGGCCACGACTGGACGCTTCGACGCGGTGATCTGCTTGGGTTGTCTCATCCGGGGCGAGACGCCGCACTTCGATGTCATCGCGTCGGCGGTCGCGCACGGCATTACCGAGGCATCCGGAGCAACCGGCGTGCCCATGACGTTTGGGGTGCTCACCACGAACAATGCGGAGGAGGCCTTGGCCCGGGCGGGCCAGGGGCCGGCCAACAAGGGATACGAAGCGGCCGCGGCGGCGATCTCCATCGCGTTGCTCGCGCGGCGTGTCGGTGACCGCTCGTCTCCACCGCAGGACGCAGGCGTGTGACCAGTGACGCCGCCGATCCGCGGCCGCAGGCGCGCCGCAGCGCCTTGCAAATGCTCTACGGTTGGGAGGTTGGCGGCGTCGATCTGGACGACGCGATCGAGGGCTACGGCGTGCTGCACCTCCAGCCGCGCGACGAGGCGCGTGACGGTCTGGCAGCCGCGCTCGCGCGCGGCACCGCCTCGGCTCTCGACCGTGTCGACCCACTCATCGTCGAGGCGGTGCGCAACTGGCGGATCGAGCGTCTCTCGATCATCGACCGACTCATCCTGCGACTGGCCGTGTATGAGCTCGTGTCGCGACCAGAGACGCCGCCTCGCGTGGTCATCAACGAGGCGATCGAGCTGGCCCGAGCGTTCAGCACAGAGGACGCGGTGAAGTTCGTCAACGGTGTGCTCGATGCCATCTGGCATCGACTCGGTAGGGCGCCCCTTTAGGGGCGCCGGGTCCCGTTGTTCTATGCACGAATCAGATCAGATAGCGCAGCGCCGGGCCAAGCTGCAGGAGTTGGAGCAGCTGGGCGTCGCGACCTACCCGCATCGCTTCGACCAGACGCATACGGTGCACGCGCTCGTCCAGGCGTACAGCACCGTCGACGGCCCGACGCTTGACGCCCGCCAGATTCACGGTGTCACGGCAGGTCGCATCCTCGGCGTACGGACCTTCGGAAAAGCCAACTTCTTGGTGCTCTCAGACGGCCTCGCGCGCATTCAGGTGTACGTGCGACAGGACTCCGTCACGGCTCGCGACTTCGACGTGTTCAAGCGGCTCGATTTCGGAGACATCATCGGCGTCGACGGACGGCTCTTCCGCACCAAGACCGACGAGCTCACGATATGGGCGTCGCGGATCGAGCTCCTGGTCAAATGCCTCCTCCCGCTTCCCGAGAAGTGGCATGGCTTGCAGGATGTCGAGATTCGGTATCGGCAGCGCTACCTCGATTTGATCGTCTCGACGTCCTCACGCCGCGTCTTCGAGGTGCGGAGTCGCGTCATCAACGCGATGCGGCGCTTCATGGACGCGCGAGACTTTCTCGAAGTCGAAACGCCGATGATGCAGAGCGTTGCGGGCGGCGCATTGGCGCGACCGTTCGTCACGCACCACAACGCGCTCGACATCGACCTGTTCTTGCGCATCGCGCCGGAGCTGTACCTCAAGCGTTTGGTCGTCGGCGGCATGGAGCGCGTCTACGAGATCAACCGGAACTTTCGCAACGAAGGGATCTCGACGCAGCACAATCCCGAGTTCACGATGCTGGAGTTCTACCAGGCGTACGCGGACTATCAGTCGTTGATGATGCTCACCGAAGAGATGCTCGCGGTCGTGGTGCGCGAGGCGACCGGTGGCACGGAGGTGACCTTCGATCCCCACCGCATTTCGTTTGCGCCCCCGTATCGTCGGCTCGCCCTCCGGCAGGCGGCGGCCGAGCGGGCCGGTGAGCGCCTTGGTCGGCTGGTGACCGACGAGGAGCTGCGGTCGGCGACCGGAGCCCAGGCCGTGGCGCGCCAGCTCGGCCTGGACGTGCCGGACGACCAAGGGGCCGGCAAGACCACGCAAGCCATCTTCGAGGGATTGTGGGAAGCCGATCTCATCCAGCCGACGTTCGTCTACGACTTTCCCACGGAGGTGTCACCCTTCGCCAAGCAGAAGCCGGACGACCCGGAGACGGTGGAGCGATTCGAGCTCTACGCGGGTGGATTCGAGTTGGCGAATGCATTTAGCGAGCTCAATGATCCGGTCGAGCAGCGTCGTCGGTTCGAGGCCCAGCTCGCCGAGCGGGCGAAGGGTAACGAGGAGGCGCATGCCATGGACGAGGACTACATCCGGGCGCTCGAGTACGGCCTGCCGCCGACCGGCGGCGAGGGCGTTGGCATCGATCGCCTCGTCATGCTCCTGACGAATAGCCCATCGATTCGCGATGTCATCCTCTTTCCGCAGATGCGGCCCGTGAAACGGTGACACGGTGATGCCCTTCGAGCTGTACGTCGCCCTCCGGTATCTGCTCGCCCGTCGCAAGCAGGCGTTCATCTCGCTCATCTCGTTCATCTCGGCGCTTGGCGTCGCTGTGGGGGTCATGGCCCTCATCCTGGTGCTCGCGCTCATGACCGGCCTGCAAGGTGAGCTGCGCCGCCGCATCGTTGGCTCCCAACCCCACATCTACGTGCAGAAGGTGGCCGGTATCGACGATCCGACCACGGAAATCTCGCGGCTCGAGCGGGTGCCGCACGTCATTGGTGCCGCGCCCGGTGTGCTTGGGAAAGCCATCCTGAGATCGGAGTACGAGGATGCGGTCGTCACCGTCAAGGGCATCGACCCGGCACGCGAGATACAGGTCACCGACCTCGAAGACGCCATGCGCGCCGGTGACCTTCAGGCGCTTGCGCCCGCGAGGGATGGCGCGCTCGACAGCGTGGTCATTGGTGATGCGCTTGCCGAGAACCTCAACGTCAAGGTCGGCGAAACGGTGACGATGCTGACCTTACGGGGGTCGCTGTCGCCGATGGGCGTGATGCCAGGGTTCAAACGGTTGCGGGTTGCGGGCATCTACTCGCTCGGGTTGTTCGACGTCGATGCGGAGTGGGCGCTTCTCGCGATGCCCGTGGCACAGCGCGTGCTCGGCCGCGCGTCGCCAACCTTCGTCCAACTTCGGGTGGACGACATGTATCGTGCGCCACACGTCGCCACCGACATCGCCCGGCGGCTTGGGGTTCAGTATGTCGTCCAGGACTGGGCCGACATGAATCAGTCCCTCTTCTCGGCGCTGTGGTTGGAGAAGACTGCCATGGCCATCACGATCGGTCTCATTGTGGTGGTGGCGGCGCTCAACATCGTGGCCTCGCTCGTGCTCTTGGTCATGGAAAAAACGCGGGACATCGCCATTCTCAAGACGATGGGCGCTTCGAAGCGGAGCATCACGTGGATCTTCGTCCTTCAGGGGCTGGTGATCGGCGTGATTGGGACGCTCGCCGGTGCGCTGGGAGGGGTGAGCGTCGCGCGCGTGCTCGACCACTACCAGCTGATCACGATCCCGTCGGACGTCTACCAAGTGTCGCACGTCCCGTTCCAGATCGAGGCGAGCGACCTTGTGATTGTGCTCGGCGGTGCGGTGCTCGTGTGCTTTCTCGCGACCATCTATCCATCGCGGCAGGCCGCCCGTCTCGATCCGGCGGAGGCACTGCGCTATTCGTAGGGGCGAGGGGCGAGGAGGCTCAAGGGACCAGTGGGTCCCTGAGGCCTGAGACAGCCCTGGCCCCCCTCGCCCCTTGCACCTAGCACCTGCTTATGTTCATCAGCGTTTCTGGCCTCTGTAAGGGATATCCGACACCGAACGGCCGCATCGAGGTGCTGCGCGAGCTCGACATGGAGGTGGCAGCGGGTGAGTTGGTGGCGGTGGTGGGGGCCAGCGGCGTCGGCAAGAGCACGTTGCTACACGTGCTCGGCGGGTTGGAGACAGCCGAGGCCGGCCGCGTCGTCATCGAGGGTATCGACGTGATGGCCATTTCGGATGATGAGCGGGTCGCGTTCCGCAACCAGCGCGTCGGCTTCGTCTTCCAATTTCATCACCTGTTGCCGGAGTTCAGCGCGCTCGAAAACACCGAGATGCCGCTCCGGATTGCACGTTTGCCGCTCGGCGATGCTGGGCCTCGGGCCGAGCAGCTTCTGCGCCGTGTCGGTCTGGGCGAGCGTCTCACGCACCGGCCAGGCTTGCTCTCGGGCGGTGAGCAGCAGCGGGTGGCCATCGCCCGGGCGCTCGTGATGGAGCCGCGGTTGCTGTTGGCAGACGAGCCCACCGGCAACCTCGACGAGCACACGGCTGATGCGCTTCACGGTCTGCTACGCGAGATGCAGCACGAGCGGGGCATTACGTCCATCATCGCCACGCATAACACGCGTTTGGCGGGGGTCTGCGATCGCATCCTGCGACTCGAGGACGGGCGACTCCACCCGGCGAAAACGGACGGACGCCTCGGCGAGGCGTCCCTACCGCCATCATGGTAGGGCGCGTTCGCCGAACGCGCCGTGTCTAGGTGCCCCATCCGATTTCTCGGATCGCGCGAGTAGGGCGCGGCTTTAGCCGCGCCAGGAGAATCCCATGCACGGATGGCGCCCCTTAAGGGGCGCCCTACCTCCTGCGTTGTCCGAAAACGACCGTGCGCCGCGCGACAATCTTGTACGATCAGACTGGAAAGAACTCCCGGCCTGCCCACGGTTTCCAGCAAAGGCGGACGCTCAGATGCCCGTTCATTCGGTTGAGGGGCGCGGCATCGTTTGTGCAGTACAGGAGTGTGAGCAACGTGCGTGTCCCTCAGAAGGGGCGAGATGCAAGACGCGAGGGTGAGGGACGCGACGGATGAGCGCGAGAACAGTTGGATGGTCACGGGTTCCGCCGTATAATGCGAATATCGATCGTGAGACGATCAACGGCGGCTCTCGAATGACGTAGGAACGCGGATGTTCGAACGGTACACGGAACGAGCGCGCCGCGTGCTCTTCTTTGCACGCTACGAAGCGAGCCAGTTGGGCAGCGTCTCCATCGAGACTGAGCACCTCCTGCTCGGTTTGATCCGCGAAGGCAAAGGGCTCACGAGCCGGATCTTTCAGCGCTGTCACTTGTCGCTCGAGAGCATCCGGAAGGAAATCGAGGGCCGGGCAGGCTTTCGCGACAAAGTCTCGACGTCTGTCGAGATCCCGTTCAGCGCGGAAACCAAGCGGGTCCTCAATTTCGCGGCAGAAGAAGCCGACCGGCTCCTCCACAACTATATTGGCACCGAGCACCTGCTCCTCGGCCTGCTACGCGAAGAGCGCTCCGTGGCCGCCAACATCCTCGTTGAAAAGGGGATGCGGCTTGGCACGGTGCGCGACGACATCATCGCGCTGTTGAACGAGAAGACGACACTCGCGCGGGCCAACAAGGAAACGCCGCTGCTCTCCGAGTTCAGCCGCGATTTGACGGAGGCCGCGCTCAAAAACCACCTCGATCCGCTGGTGGGCCGTGAGACGGAGGTGGAGCGCGTCCAGCAGGTGCTGTGCCGCCGCACCAAGAACAACGCGGTGCTCATTGGTGAGCCTGGCGTCGGTAAGACCGCCATTGTCGAGGGCATCGCCCAGAAAATCGTCTGTGGCGACGTGCCACACTTCCTGGCGGACAAGCGCATCCTCGCGCTCGATATCTCGCTCATTGTGGCCGGGACCAAGTATCGCGGCCAGTTCGAGGAGCGCCTCAAGGCCATCATGAAGGAGCTCGTCGAGAACCCGAACATCATCGTGTTCATCGACGAGCTGCACACGCTAGTGGGGGCGGGGTCCGCCGAGGGGTCGCTCGACGCGGCCAACATCCTCAAGCCCGCGCTCTCGCGCGGCGAGATCCGCTGCATTGGTGCGACCACGCCGACCGAATATCGCAAGTACGTTGAAAAGGATCGTTCGCTCGAACGTCGGTTCCAGGCCGTGAGGGTCGAGGCCCCGCCCGAGGATGAGACCATCGAGATCCTCATGGGCGTCAAGGACCGCTACGAAGGATTCCACAACGTCGACTATACGCGCGATGCGATCGAGGCGGCGGTCTATCAATCCAGCCGGTACATCACGGATCGCTTCCTGCCCGACAAGGCGATCGATCTCATCGACGAAGCGGGCGCGCGCGCCAAGCTCCGCGAGGCGGGCTACAGCGACGAGTTCGGTCAGATCAACAAGAACATCCGCATTGCGATCGAGCAGATGGAGCATGCGGTGGCGCAAAAGGACTTCGAGAAGGCGCAGTTCTATCGCGACCAGGAGCTCGTGGCCCGGGAGAACCTCCAGTACGTCCGCGAGAAATTCGACGTTCCTGGCCGCCGGATCGTCGTGATCCGGCAGGACATCGACGAGGTCGTCTCGAAGTGGACCGGGGTTCCCATCACGTCCATCAACGAAGACGAGGGGACCAAGCTGCTCCGGATGGAAGAGGAGCTGCACAAACGGATCGTCAGCCAAGAGCAAGCGATCTCCGCGCTGTCGCGCGCCATCCGCCGGTCGCGCGCGGGCCTCAAGAACCCGAACCGGCCGGTCGGCAGCTTCCTGTTCCTCGGTCCGACGGGCGTGGGTAAGACAGAGCTCGCGCGTGCCCTGGCGAGCTTTCTGTTCGGCAGCGACAACGCGCTCATTCGCTTCGATATGTCCGAGTACATGGAGAAGCACTCCGTGTCGAAGTTGATTGGCTCCCCGCCCGGCTACGTCGGGCACGAGGAAGGGGGGCAGCTCACCGAAAAGGTGAAGCGGCACCCGTACTCGGTGGTGTTGCTCGACGAGATCGAGAAGGCGCACCCGGATCTGTTCAACATCTTGCTGCAAGTGTTCGAGGATGGCCACCTGACCGACGGTCTCGGCAATCGCGTGAACTTCAAGAACGCGATCGTCATCATGACGTCGAACATCGGGGCGCGGTTCATCCAGAAGAAAGCGTCGGTTGGCTTCCAGGCGGCGGACACGCGCGAGATCAGCAAGTCGGTCACCGAGATGGTGCTGGGTGAGGTCAAGCGGACGTTCAACCCCGAGTTCATCAACCGGCTCGATGAGATCATCGTGTTCGAGGGGCTGTCGGACGCCGATCTCCACAAGATCGCGCTCTTGCTCGTCGAGCAGCTCAATATCAATCTCGCTGATCGGCAGCTCCGGATCGAGCTGGGTGAAGACGTCGTCGATTGGGTCATCGGCATCACGTGCAACGACCGGGCGTATGGGGCCCGCCCGCTCCGCCGGGCGATCCAGCGCTTCGTCGAGGATCCGCTGTCTGAAGAGCTCATCCGGGGTCAGCTCAAACAGGGGACCAAGGTCGAGGTGTACATCGAGGATGGCGTGCTGGCGTGGCGTCCCGTTGGCACGGCCGAGGTCGGTCGGAAGCTGCCAGCACGCGACTAAAACAAGGGGCGAGGTGCGAGGGGCGAGGAGGGCGCGGCTTTAGCCGCGCCAGAAGAGTCCCATGCATGGACGGCGCCCCTAAAGGGGCGCCCTACCCGAGAAACTGGCCCCTGAAACCTCAGACGCCCCTCGCCCCTTGCACGTGCCCCCTTGTCTTGGGCTCGACCGCCCTCTGTTCAGCGACGTCTAACATCCTGTAGACTGAACGCTTGAGCCGTCCGAGGCGCGGGCGGCTTCGTGTGACCGGGAAAGCCTCCGAGGGCATTCCGGTGTGTACGACGAGAGCTATTTTTAGGACTTCACGATGTTGAGACGAGCGGGAGTCGTGCTGGCCTCCGTGGCGCTGCTCCAAGCAGCGGGCCTCGCGAGCGCGCAGACGTTACAAACGCCGCAACCGACCACTCAGACGCCCGAGACGCCTGCATTGCCTCCGGCGCCCGCGCCGACCACGCCTGCAGAGCCGATTGAGGAAGCGAGTCAGGCTCCGAAGCCCACGACAGCTCAGGGGCAGACCCCCATCAAAGCGACGGGGTCGGTCAAGATCTGCGATCTGGAGGCACAGCCGCCCGCGAACCTGCCAGCGTCAGGGTCGCCGCCCGTCTTCTGGATGGTCGTCCCCTGTTTCGAGGAGCAAGGGGGACACTCGCTCATCGACGCACGAACCTACGTGTACTACATACAGACCTTGGACAATGTGAGCCGGCCGTCGGAGAACCGCTGGACGCCATGGAGCGAGCAGATCGAGCAGAGCCTCATCGGGGACTTTCGTCGCCTCTGGAACACGAACTTTCTCGACAACCTCGCGGTGGACGTCCAGGACTACGAGTTCAGCAACGGTGTCGTGGGTAAAGTCGCGCTCTTCAGAATGGAGGAGAAAGAGCGCGTCAAGATCGTCGACTACGAGGGGACCGAGGCGCTCAACCGGACGGACATCGACGAGAAGCTGCGCGAGGCGGGCACCGTCATCCGGCTCGATACCTTTCTCAGCGAGGCGGACATCCGGAGCGTCGAGGGTGTCATCCGCAGCATGTTGGCGGAGAAGGGGCGTCTGGAGGCGAAGGTCAGCCACAGCATCAAGCCGATGCCCAGCGGCCCGAAGCTCGTCCACCTGACCTTCAACATCGAGGACGGGCCGGAGTTCAAGATTAGCCGCATCACGTTTCTCGGCAACGAGGCGGTGTCGGACCGCAAGCTCCGCGGCAAGATGGAGCACAACAAGCAACCGGGGTTCTTCCGGTTCATCGGCATCGGCGGCGGCACGTATAAGGAAGAGCAGTTCGAAGAGGACGCCCAGCGGATGCAGAGCTACTACCGGGAGGAGGGCTACCTCAAGGCGACGGTGGGCCAGCCGGAGATCCGAACGTTGACGGCCTCGAAGGACGGCCAAAAGCGCTCGATCGAGCTGCGCATCCCGATCACCGAGGGCCGCCGCTACCGCATAGGGAAGGTTGATTTCGCGGAGAACAAGGTCGTCAAGGAAGCGGCCTTACGGCCGCTGTTCGCCCTCGAGGAGGGCGAGTACTACAACGAGAAGAACGTTCGAGACGGATACGAGAAGGCACAGGAGCTCTATGGGTCTGGCGGGTACTCCGAGTTCACCGCGTACCCCGACTTCGCCTTCAAGGACACCGAGGATCCGAACGCCGCGCCCGTCGCCGCGAATACAGACGAGAGCAAGCCAGCCATCGTCGACGTGACGATGCACATAGAGGAGGGTGAGCAGTTCTTCGTCAATAAGATCGCCTTCCAGGGCAACACGACGACGCGCGATCACGTCATCCGACGTGAGATGCGGTTGCTCGAAAGCGGCGTCTTCAACACCGAGGCGTTGAAGTACAGCGTCAGGCGGCTGAATCAGCTCGGCTACTTCACGCCGATCGAAGACCAAGAAGACATTGAGGTGGAGAAGACACCGAACGAGAAGAACAAGGTCGACGTCACGCTGAGCCTCGAGGAGCAGAACCGCAACCAGGTCACGTTTGGTGCTGGCGTGTCGCAGTTCGAGGGCGTGTTCGGCCAGCTCCAGTTCCAGACGGCCAACTTCATGGGCCGGGGCGAGACGCTTTCGCTCATGCTCGCCGCCGGGTCGCGCTCAGCCAACTACCAGCTCTCCTTCACCGAGCCGTTCATGTTCGATCGGCCCATCACGGCTGGCTTCAATATCCACAGCCGGTACTACCAGTACATCGGTGCCTTCACGCAGCGGTCGACGGGTGGCAACCTTGTCTTTGGGTTCCCGGTCGCCGATTTCACACGGGCGTTCCTGCAGTACAGCTACGAGCAGATTAGCATCGAGGACCTAAACCCCGCCTACCAAGACCTGGTGGATTCGACCAACGATCCGTTCCTGCGGGACGCGCTGCTTTTCGGGCAGGATGGCAGTCGCGTCGTGAGCCAGATCACGCCCACGATCAGGTTGAACACGATCGACAATCCCATTTTCCCAAATAGCGGGAAGCAGCTCAGCGCTTCGGTCGACGTGGCTGGCATCGGCGGCAACGTGAACTTCATCAAGCCGACGTTCGAGGGCATCTGGTTTCTTCGACACACGAACCGCACGTCAGTCGGCATGCGCGCACAGACGGAGTTCATCGCGCCGTATGCTGGCACGGATGAGCTACCGATCTTCGAGCGGCTCTGGCTGGGCGGCGAGTACAGCGTCCGCGGGTTCGATTACCGCTCGATCGGGCCGCGGGACGCGGCGACGGGCGTCGTGCTCGGCGGCAACAAGAGCCTGCTCTTCAACGCCGAGTACAACATCACGATTGCTGAGCCCGTGCGTCTCATCTTCTTCTATGATGCGGGCCAGGTGCGGGGCGATGGCGAGACGTTTCGCATGGATGAGTTCAAGACGTCAACCGGCACCGAGGTGCGCTTCTTCATGCCGGTGCTCAACGTGCCATTCCGACTGATCTTCGCTTACAATCCGCAGCGTGACGGTGTGCTGGACAACAGGTTCGAACCGCAGAAGGAGTTCCAGTTCCGCTTTGCGGTCGGAGCGACCTTCCCCAATTGACAGGGGTCAGGTGACAGGGGTCAGGGAGTCAGGGCTGTCTCAGGGGCAAGGGCTGAAGTCTGCAGGTCTCAGGGTTGCCCCGAATGAGGTCTTCCAGCACCGCGAAGCGCTCGAAGGAGCCGATACCATCAGCCCTCGTCCCTCAGAACCTGGTCCCTGGAACCTGAGACAGCCCTGTCACCTGGCACCTGGCACCTACGCGAGAGAGGATGCGCATGAAAATCTTGTTAATGACGGCGGCTCTCAGCCTGACGCTGACAGCCGGTCCCGTGTTCGCCGAGAGCAGCCAGGAACAGCAGCCGCCACAAAGCCCTCCAGCTCAAGAACCCCCTACTGGCCAGCAGCCCGCTCCCGAGCCGCCACAGCAGCCGGGTGTGCCGCCAGCCAGCGAGGCGCCGCCGCCGCCGCGTCCCACTCAGCCGCCGCGGCCGTTCCCGGAGGGCGCGAAGGTCGCCTACGTGGATACGCAGGCGGTGGTCAGCCAGTCAGCCGAGGGCAAGGCGGCCCAGGTTCAGATCCAGACGTTCGCCGAAAAGAAGAACGGGGAGCTTGAACCAAGGCAGAAGGCGCTGCAGGAGGCCGAGCAGAAGCTCGAGCAGGAAAGCTCGGTCATGAATGAGGCGGCGCGCGCGCAGTTGCAGAAGGACGTCGAGCGGCGCCGGGTCGATCTCCAGCGCGCCCAGCAGGATGCTCAGCGCGAGCTGCAGGAGCTCAACGGCGAGATCCAGCAGAAATTCGTCCAGAAGCTGTTACCGGTCATCGGAAAGGTTGCACAGGAGAAGGGCCTTCACTTCGTCCTTAGCCTCACCCCTGACGTCCTGTTCGCCGACAGCGGCCTCGACATTACCCAGGATGTCGTCAAGGCGCTCGACGCGGCTAATGAGGGGACGAACACCCCGGAGAAAAAATAATTGCCGGGCGCGAGGTGAGATCTAGCACGAGGTCGCCGGCCCGTGCCTGGCACCGCACAACTGTGTCCATCGACATCCCGCAAGTGCTCGACCGGTTCTGCTACCGGTATCCCTCGCTCCTGGTCGACGCGATTACCGAGTACTGGCCCGGCGAGCGGGCCGTGGCGGTGAAGAACGTCACGATCAACGAGGAGTTCTTTCCAGGCCACTTTCCGGGCGCACCGCTCATGCCAGCCGTGCTCATGATCGAGACGCTGGCGCAAGTGGCCTCGCTGCTCCTGCTCAACGACGAGGCTGGTCGGCCTCGGCGTCGCGCCTTCCTGCGCGGCGTCAACCGCGCCAAATTTCGGCGTCAAGTGATGCCGGGCGATCGCGTGCGGTTAGAGGTGACGCTCGGCCGTGTACGCCGCACACTCGCCAAGGCATTCGGCACTGCATATGTAGGCTCGGAAGTTGTTGCCGAGGCTGAGCTCCTGCTCGGCCTCCAGCTGCAACCGGAGCCCGAGATCCACCCGGCCGCGATCGTGCACCCCGACGCACGCATTGGCGAGGGGACGGTCATCGGGCCGAACGCGGTAATTGGCGAGCACGTGAGGATCGGCCGCTTCTGCCGTGTTGGTCCCAACGCCGTGGTCGATGGCTGGACGGAGATTGGCGATCACAGCGAGGTGTTCCACTCGGCGTCGATTGGGCTCATCCCGCAGGATCTGAAGTTCAAAGGGGAGCAGACGCGTCTCGTCGTGGGTGCGCATAATGTGTTCCGCGAGTTCGTCACCGTCCACCGGGGGACGCGCGGCGGCGGCGGCGTCACGTCGATTGGCGACCACAACGTCTTCATGGCATCTGCGCACGTGGCGCACGATTGCCACATCGGCAACCATACGATCTTTGGGAACGGCGCGACGCTCGGTGGCCACGTGCTCGTCGAGGACTTCGCGACGATCAGCGCATATTCCGGCGTGCATCAGTTTTGCCGTGTGGGCCGCCACGCGTTCATTGGCGGCTACTCCGTGGTCACCAAAGATGCGCTGCCGTACGGCAAGACGGTGGGCAACCGCGCGCGCTTTTACGGCCTGAACACGGTCGGTCTCATACGTCGAGGCTTGCCGGAGGACCTGATCGGGCGGCTCAAGCGCGCATATCGTTATCTCCTGCTCTCGAAGCTCAACACGTCGCGCGCCCTCGCCCAAATCGAGCAGGACCCGTTGGTCGTGTGTCCCGAGGTGCAGTATCTGGTGGAGTTCATCCGCCGATCGCAGCGAGGCGTCATCCTCCGACGCCCGACGCGTCGGTTGGAAGAGATGCTCGTCGAAGAGTGACGTCGACCTCGGGATACGATGACCATCGGTCTCATCGCCGGCAACGGCCGCTTCCCGTTCCTCGTGCTCGATGCAGCACGAGCGCTGGGCCACGAGGTGGTCGTCGTCGCCGTGAAGGAAGAGGCTGCGCCGGAGCTCGAAACCCTTGCCGAACGGGCCGGGGCGGGGCTCCATTGGGTGTCGCTCGGCGAGCTGGGTCGTGCGATTCGCATTCTCGAGGGAGCGGGTGCCGAGCAGGCTGTGATGGCCGGTCAGGTCAAGCACGTCAAGATCTTCTCGGGGATCGTTCCCGACTGGACGCTGCTGCAGGTGCTGATGCGGCTCAAAGCGAAGTCAACCGACGCGCTCATTGCCGCGGTTGCCGGCGTGCTGCGCGAGCACGGCATCGAGCTGCTCGACTCGACGACGTTCCTCCGGCCCCTGATGGCGCGGGCGGGTCACCTCAGCGCGCGAACGCCCACCGATGACGAGCGAGACGACCTCGCATTTGGCTATCGTATGGCGGACGCCGTTGCCGGCCTCGATATCGGCCAGACGATCGTCGTGAAGGGTTGCGCGGTGGTCGCTGTCGAGGCGATGGAAGGAACCGACGAGACAATTGTGCGAGCCGGTCGCCTTGCGGGTCCTGGGACATGCGTGATTAAGGTGGCGAAGCCACAGCAGGACATGCGCTTCGATGTGCCGGTTGTAGGCGTGCCTACCATCGAGACCATGGCACGCGCGGGCGCGGCCGTGTTGTCGGTCGACGCCGAGAAGACGCTGGTCGTGGATGGCGAGGCGTTCTACCGCGCGGCCGACGCCGCGGCTATCGCGGTCGTGGGGCGTCGGAACGGGGGCGCTCGGTGACGGACGGACGGCGAGTGCGGGTAGCCGTGATTGGTGTCGGCGCGCTCGGTCGCCACCATGCGCGCATTCTCAGCGGACTCGATGACGCGGCGCTCGTCGGCGTGGTCGACCTGGACCAAGGGCGGGCCGAGGAAGTCGCAGCGGCGTACGGCACGCGGGCCTTTGCGGATGCAGCCGCCGTGACCAATGCCGTGGATGCTGTCACGGTCGCGACGCCGACCGTGTCACATCATGCCGTGGCGCGCGCATTCCTCGACCGCGGCATCCCGGTGTTGGTCGAGAAGCCGCTCACGCGTACCGTGGATGAGGCGGACGATCTCGTGGCACTCGCCACCGCTCGGGGCGTGCCGTTAGCGGTGGGCCACACGGAGCGGTTCAATCCGGCCGTGGATGCCGCGCTGCCCTACATCACGCGACCGCGCTTCGTCGAGGTGCATCGCCTCGGAACGTTCAGCGAGCGGAGCCTCGACATCGACGTGGTGTTCGACGTGATGATTCACGACCTCGATCTCCTGGTGGCCACGCTCGGTGACGAGGTGATTGGCGTTGATGCGGTCGGCGTGCCTGTGTTGAGTGATCGCGTGGACATTGCGAATGCCCGCCTGCGTTTCGCATCCGGATGCATTGCGAACGTCACGGCGAGCCGCATCAGCCGCGAGAAGGTTCGCAAGATCCGGTTCATCGAACCTGCGACGTATGTCTCCATCGACTATGCGACCCAGGAAGTCGAGTGTTGGCGGTTGGTCCGCCGTGATGGTGGGCGTCCGCAGATTGAGGGTGGCAAGCTGGACGTGCAGAATGACGAGCCGCTCAGGCGCGAGCTCGCGGACTTCGTTGCCGCGACGCGGGAGAAACGGCCTCCCCGGGTCACCGGTGAGGACGGCCGGCGCGCGCTGGCTCTGGCCGATCGCATCAATCGCGAAATGGCGCGCGGCTAAAAGCAGGTGCGAGGGGCCAGGTGCGAGGTGCCAGGGCCGTTCAGGGTTCAGGGCCCCTTGACCCTGTGACAGCCCTAGGACCTCGCCCCTTGCACCTCGCCCCTCGCCCCTGTCATCGATAGGAATCATGGCGACAGAGCTACTGTCGGAGCTGGCGGCGAAGGTGGCCATCGGCGAGCGCTTGAGCATCGACGAGGGGCGTGCCCTGTTGGAGGCGCGCGATCTCATCCAGCTTGGCATGCTGGCGAGCGATGCGCGTGGCCGGCGCCACGGCGCGCGTGCCACGTTCGTCCGGGTCTGTGACGTGCCGCTTGGGGATGCAGCCATGGCGGAGCTGCCGCTCGAGACCGCAGGCGAGCTGCGTCTCGTGGGTGAGCCGGCCAGTCGTGAAGATGCGATTGAAGCCGTACGCGCTCTCGCGGCGCGCAGCGGCAGTGTGCCGGTTACGGGATTTGCCTTGCAGACGCTCTACGACTTGGCGGGCAGCGACGACGCGCTTGTTGGCTTACTGGCCTCGCTGAAAGCGGCCGGTCTCGCCGCCGTCGCCGAAGCCAGCGCCGATCGTATCATCGCGCGTGGTGCCTCGCTGGCGCCGCTCGTCGACGCGCGCATGCCGCTCGCGCGCTTGGTGGTCGAGCAACCTGTCGAAGCAGCAGGTGCGCCAGCCTGGTTGGCGGATTTGCGCGGCCTGCAAGCAGAGTCGCCTGTGATCCGCGCGGTTGCACCCCTCGCACGGCAGCAGCCGGGCGATGTGCCAACGACCGGCTTCGACGATGTGCGGCTCGTCGCGCTGGCGCGATTGCTCTTGGATAACGTCGAGAGCATCCAAGCCAATTGGCGTCGTTCGGGAGCAAAGCTGGCGCAGGTGACGCTGATGTTCGGTGTCGACGATCTGGACGACGTGCCGGCGCGGGACCCACGTGACCTTGGCCCGCGGCGCAGCTCACTCGAGGAGGTGCGACGGAACATCCGCGCCGCGTCGCTCGAGCCCGCCGAGCGCAATGCTCGCTTCGAGAGGCTCACGCGATGACGCGGATCCGGCTTGGATCGGTGGGCTACCTCAACGCGCGGCCGCTCGTGCACTGCCTCGAGCACCACTCGAGCACGTTCGACGTGCGCTTCGACCCGCCAGCGGTGTGTGCCGAGCTGCTGCACGCAGGACAGATTGATCTTGGCCTGATCCCCTCTTTCGAGTACCTGCAGCGGCCCGGGTACCGCATCGTGCCAGACCTGGCCATTGGCTCCAACGGTCCGGTGAGCTCTGTCGCGCTCTTTGCCACGCGACCGCTCCACCACGTCCGATCGATCGCGCTCGACACCAGCTCGCGGACATCTGTCGTGCTCCTCAAGATTCTCTGTCGACAGCGGTTCGGGATTGCCCCGGCGTTCGAGTCGCAGGCGCCGGACCTCGCCGCCATGCTGGCGCGTTGCGACGCGGCCCTGCTCATTGGCAACCCGGCGCTCTTTGCCGAGCACGAGCGGCTCGGGGCGACTAAATTCGACCTCGGCGAGGCTTGGACGACGATGACAGGGCTCCCGTTTGTGTGGGCCTTGTGGGCGGGGCCCGAGACCGGCCCGATCTCGCCCGAGGTGTGTCGGCTACTGCGCGACGCACGCGATCGCGGGCTCGCTGCGGTGGATGAGATCGCGCGTCGGTTCGGCCAGGGAGATGAAGCGCGCTGCGCCACAGCCGCGACATATCTGCGTACGCATATCAAGTATGGCCTCGGCCCGCAGTTTTTGAGCGGCCTCGGTCGGTTCCACGCCCTGGCGGTGGAGGGCGGGTTCGCGCCACAATTGAGGTCGGTGCGCTTCTTTGAGGCATAGATGTCTATTCAGGCGATAGCCGAGAACGCCGTGGCAGGCGGGCGGGTGACTGCAGACGAGGCCTTGCGTCTGTATCTCGACGCGCCCACCTCGATGCTTGCCGAAGCGGCTGACGCCATTCGCGCCCGCAAACACCCGGAGGGCATCGTCACCTACATCATCGACCGCAACGTCAACTACACCAATGTCTGCGTGGCGCGCTGCAACTTCTGCGCGTTTTATCGCACGGTGGGATCGTCGGACACCTACGTCCTTGCCTTCGAGGAGATCTTTCGCAAGATCGATGAGACGATCGCCGTGGGTGGCGTGCAGCTCTTGCTCCAGGGCGGTCACAACCCCGATTTGCCGCTCGAGTGGTACGAGGATCTGTTCCGTGCGGTCAAGCGGCGGTACCCCGGCTTCAAGCTTCACGCGCTCTCACCGCCGGAGGTCATCCACATCAGTCGCATGTCCCGCCTGGCCGTGGAGCGGGTCATCGAGAGGCTCATGACGGCCGGTATGGACAGCATCCCTGGTGGTGGAGCCGAAATCCTCGTCGATCGCGTGCGCAAGCAGCTCAATTGCTACAGTAAAGCCACGGCAGATGAGTGGATTGACGTCATGCGGCACGCGCACCGGGCTGGGCTCCGCACGACCGCGACGATGATGTACGGGAGCGTCGACGCCGAGGCCGATCGCATCGAGCACCTGCTCCGGCTGCGCGATCTCCAGGACGAAACCGGTGGCTTTACCGCGTTCATTACCTGGAGCTATCAGCCGGAGAACACGGAGCTTGGTGGTTACGAGCGCACCGGCATCGAGTACCTGCGCACGCTGGCCCTTGCCCGCATCGTCCTCGATAACTTCGACAATCTCCAGGCGTCCTGGGTGACGCAGGGGGGAAAGGTCGGGCAGCTCAGCCTTCTCTGTGGTGCCAACGACATGGGCAGCGTCATGATCGAGGAGAACGTCGTGCGGGCGGCTGGCGCCAGCTATTGCATGGACGAGGTCGAGATCGTCCGCAACATCGAGAACCTGGGCTTCGTGCCGAAGCGCCGCAACATGCATTACGAGAGGCTCGGCGATCCGCTGTTCCGTGAACAAGACATCCCCCGCCGCCGCGCGCTCGACACGGCGAAGAGCGACGCCGATCCGCTGATGCCGGACGAGCTCTCTCGCTACGCTGCGCGCAGTCGCTCGGCCCGCGTCATGCGGGGACAGCCCTGATGACACCCGCTCGAGACCAACACGACCACACCGCGTGCGTCCGATGGCGCGCCGCGTGGATCCTGCCGATCATAGAGCCCGCCATCCGCGCGGGCTGGCTCGACGTGGTCGACGGGCGCGTTGTGCGCGTTGGACATGCCGGAGACGAGCCTTGCGGTGTCGTCATTGACGACGAGCGGGATTTGGGTCGCGTGGCCGTGCTGCCCGGTCTCATCAATGCCCACACGCATCTGGAGCTCTCGTTCCTGCACGATCGCGTTCCGCCCGCGCCATCGCTGCCCGATTGGGTGCGCGTGCTGATGTGTGAGCGCGCGGTGGCGTCCGACGATCCGGTCCCGCCCATCCGAGAGGCTGTGCGACAGCTCGAGGCGTTCGGCACGGCGGCGGTTGGCGATATCGGGAACACGCGTGCCGCGGTCACGCCGCTCATTGAGAGCGCCCTTTACGCGGTGAGCTTCCACGAGCTTCTCGGCTTCAGCGGGGGCGACGCGCGTGCGGTCGTGGCTGGCACCCGCGCGACGATCCAGACCATCGAGACACGCGGAAGGGTGCGTGAGGCACTGGCGGCCCACGCTCCGTACTCGACGTCACCAGAGCTCTTCCTGGCCATCGTGCAGGTGAGTCGTGAACAGCCGAACGCGCGGGTGAGCGTGCACCTGGGCGAGTCAGCCGAGGAGGTCGAGTTTCTATACACGAGCGGCGGAAGCTGGCGCGAGCTCCTGGAGGAGCTCGGCATGTGGCCGGAGGGTTGGCGAGCTCCGGGTTGCCGGCCGGTCGAGCTCCTCGATCAGCTCGGGTGGTTGGCGCCGACCACCCTCGTCGCGCACGGGGTTCAGCTCGACGATGAGGAGCTTCACATGTTGGCGAATGCCGGCGCGACGCTGGTAACCTGCCCACGCAGTAACCAGTGGGTTGGCGTCGGGCCACCGCCCGTCGACCGGTTCCACGCCAGTGGTGTGCGCGTGGCGGTTGGCACAGATAGCCTGGCGAGCGCACCAGACCTCAACGTCTTTACCGAGCTGGCCGAGATCCGACGTCTGGCGCCCGCCGTGCCCGCCGCGGCGTTGCTACGGTGGGCTACGCTCAACGGCGCGCAGGCCTTGGGGTTCGATGAGTTAGGGGCCGTTCAGCCGGGCCGCGTGTCGCGGCTCCTGTCCGTCGAGCTGCCGACGGCGGTTGACGATGTGGAAGAGTGCCTCGTCCAGGGTGTCTCGCCGGATCGGCTTAGCTGGATCGCGTAGGGATCACATGCGCGTATTTGCTCGTCTCCGGACGTATCTCTCGTTCGTGCGGGTGAGTCACTCGGTGTTCGCGCTGCCGTTCGCGCTTGTCGGCGCCTTGCTCGCGAGTCGGTACGAGGCCCTGACCTGGCAGCGGGTGCTCTGGATTGTCGTGGCGATGGTGAGCGCCCGCAGTGCCGCCATGGCGTTCAACCGCATCGTCGACGCTCGTTTCGATGCCCTGAATCCGCGCACGGCGATGCGCGAGATCCCACGCGGCGCGCTGTCGTCGATCGAGGCCAGCCTGTTTCTGGCGGTAACGACTGGCATCTTCGTGTACGCCGCCTGGCGGCTCGGTCCTCTCTGTTTGGCACTCTCGCCCTTGGCGCTCGCGATCGTGTTCTGGTACTCGTTGGCCAAGCGTTACACCTGGGCCACGCAGTTCTTTCTCGGCCTCGCGCTCGCGGTGGCGCCGGTTGGCGGGTGGATCGCCGCGGCCGGACCCGTGGCGTGGGAGCCGGTCTTGCTGGCGCTGGCCATTGGCACCTGGGTGGCCGGTTTCGACATCTTGTATGCGTGCCAGGATCTCCAGTTCGACCGCGTGCACGGCTTGCACTCGATTCCCGTGCGCTACGGCATTCGGACCTCCTTGCACGTGTCGCGGAGCTTACACGTGGTCGCGGTCCTGTTTCTCGCGTGGCTCGGCGTCGTGAGCCATCTTGGCGCCATCTACTTTGCCGGCGTCATAGCGGTTGGCGCGCTGCTCACGTACGAGCAGTCGCTCGTGTCGATCGACGATCTCTCGCAGGTGAAGCGCGCCTTCGATCTCAATGGCTACGTCGGCATTTTGTACTTGCTCACTACGGTAGTCGCACTCTATGTCCACTAACATCGCGCTCGCCATCACCGGGGCCAGCGGGGCTCTCTACGGTGTACGCGTGCTCGCGGCGTTGCTCGAGCGCGGCTGCGACATCGATCTCGTGGTGACCGACTTTGGCCGACGGCTGCTGCGGGATGAGCTCGGTGAGGCGGCCGCAGTGGACCGCCTGGCAGACTATCTCGCCCGTCGCTACGGTCCTCGCGTGGCAGAGGGCCGGGTTGCGCTGCACAGTAACAAGGACCTCGGCGCGCGCATTGCGAGTGGCAGTGGCGGCGCCGATGCGATGGTGGTGGTACCGTGCTCGATGAAAACGCTCGCGGGCATTGCGCACGGGCTCTCACGCAACCTCGTGGAGCGTGCCGCGGATGTCATGCTCAAGGAGCGCAGGCCGCTCGTGCTGGTTCCGCGTGAGACGCCGCTCAGCCTGCCGCAGTTGCGCAACATGCTGCTGTGCGGTGAGGCAGGCGCGCACGTGCTGCCCGCCATGCCGGCCTTCTATCAGCTTCCACGTACGCTCGATGATCTCGCCGACTTCATGGCAGGCAAGGTGCTCTCGGCCCTCGGTTTCAAGCACGACCTCTATCCTAAGTGGGAGCCGCGATGAGCGGAGCTCGGAGTCAGGGCGCGGGACCGAGTCGCCAACCACCTGCGAGCCCTTTGCTCGAGCGGACGCCGCGGGAGATCGCGGGCATGTTCGACGCCATCGCCGGCCGTTACGACCTGCTGAACCATGTGCTCAGTGCCGGAATGGACCTGTATTGGCGGGCCCGCGCTGTGCGCGCATTGCGGCTCGCCGGTCACGAAGTCGTGCTCGACCTCTGCACGGGCACGTGCGATCTCGCGCTCGCTCTGCGACGCTCCCGCCGCGCTCGGCGTGTCGTCGGCCTGGATTTCTCCGCGGCGATGCTGCGGGTTGGCCTGACCAAAGTGCGGGCCGCGCGTCACGGAGACAGCATCCCGCTTGTGCGCGGCGATGCCATGCACCTCCCGCTGGCGGATGCCAGCGTGGATGGGGTGACGATGGCGTTTGGCCTGCGGAACGTGCAGCAACCGGCATCGGCGTTGGCAGAGGTGGCGCGTGTGCTGCGTCCCGGTGGCCGGCTGGCCATTCTCGAGTTCGGCACGCCGCGCATCCCGCTCGTCCGCTCGTTGTATCTCTGGTACTTTCGGCACGTGTTGCCGCGGATTGGCCGTTTGGTGTCGCGTCACCGCGACGCTTACACATATTTACCCGCCTCGGTCGACGCGTTCGCCCGGCCCGAGCAGGTGGCCACGACGATCGAGGGCCAGGGCTTATCTGCAGTGCAGACCGTCCGCCTCAGCCTCGGTGTCGTCTATATGTATGCCGCGGCGAAGCCCACCGCCGAACCACGCGCTGCCTGACCTAGGAGACTGGTCCTGGCGTCCCCGAGAGGCAAAAAGGGGAGGCAAAAAGGGGACATGTCGGAGAGAGGAAACGGAGGAAAACGAGGACTGTCCTCGTTCTCGTCAGCGTGAGCTCCAGAAAGCGAGAGCTGTCCCGTTTCCCCCGACAACGACGGCTGACCTCGTTTGCCCCAGTTCTTGCATATCGTTTGCCTTATACTCGCTGAAGTACCTCTGTGCACCTGATCATAGACGAGTTTCGTCCGGAGCCCGAAGCCCTCGAGAGTGCGATCTCGCGTCGCGAAGGGATCCTGCTGTCGATCATCTTCCACCTATTGGTTGTCGTCGCGGTGCTGCTGGCTCCCCGGCTACCGTTCGTGCAGACGCTCTTACAGCAGGCGGCGGAGGCGCGTGCGCGTGCGGTCGAGCGAGCGACGCCGTCGCCGGAGGAGACGCCCCGATTTGTCTTCGTCACGCCGCGGGTCCCCGAGACACCGCCAAAGCCGCCCCCTGACGCGATGCTTTCGGATAGTGACGCGGAAGCCCGGGCGCGCGAGCGAGCGGAGCGTCCGACCAACGAGCTGCCCTTTTCGCGTGGTAACTCGCCCGACTTCATGGACGAGCGGCGCGCGGAGGCCCGAGCCCGCGGTACGGAAGAGGCCAGCCCCAAGCCGCCTCCCGAACCACCGCGGCAAGCCGAGAACCAGACGAACGGCTCCAATCCGTTAGAGCTGCCAGAGCGTGAACGTGCCGAGACTGTGCCCGAGCGATCCACCACAGCGCCGGCTGTCACGCCGCAGGCACGTGCTTCACCGGGCGACGTGCTCGGCCGCGCGTTGGAGGACCTCGACCGTTACTTGCCAGAAGAAACGTTCGAGAATCCCGGTGGCAACGCGGCTCGTTACGGCCAAGACTTCGACTTCGATCGGAAGGGCGTCGAGTTCGGGCCGTGGATTCGCTTCTTTCGCGCGCAGGTTCGATCCAACTGGCTCGTACCCGATGCGGCGCAGCTGCTCAAGGGGCACGTCGTCATCACGCTGAACGTCTGGAAGGATGGCCGTATCAGCGATATCGGCGTCGTGAGGCCCTCGGGCATCGACGCCTTCGATAGGGCTGCTGTCAACGCGCTACGGTGGTCGAGCCCGACAAGGCCTCTTCCTCCGGAGTATCCGGACGACAGGGTGTTCTTCACCGTCACGTTCTATTACAACGAGTGGCCCGGTTCGCGTTGACGGTCCGCCACGAGTTCTAGCGGAGCGCGGTCAGGGCCGCGCTCCCCGACGCTCACTTGCGAGCCCCGAAACTTGACTCAAATGCGTCAAGTTTCGGGTTCTCAAGGGTTCTAGCGCGGCCGCTTCATTGGTTTCCCTTCCCATGCCGCGGCCCACCCGTCCACAGCAGCTTGGTTTGCTCATCCTGCTCGCGGCCCTCCTCCTCCTGGCCGCAGTACGATGGTGGTGGTAGTTCGAAACGTACAGGGGTGCAGGTGCCGGGTGGTGGGGTGCTGGGTGCAGGGGGTGCAGGGGTGCCGCGTGCCGGCGTGCCGGGTGCTGGGTGCAGAGGTGCGCCTTTGCTCGTGGCGATTCTTGGCGCGACGGCCACCGGCAAAAGCCGGCTCGCGCTCGATCTCGCCGAGCGGCACGGAGGCGAGATCATCAGTTGCGATTCGACAGCTGTCTATCGGTACTTCGACATCGGCACTGACAAAGTGCCGGTGTCCGAGCGTCGCGGTGTTCCCCATCACCTCATCGACATCGTCGAGCCCACCGAGACCTACTCCGCGGCGCAGTTCGCGCGTGACGCCGCACGCGTGGTCCGCGACATCACCGAACGCGGGAAGCTTCCCATCCTCGTCGGCGGAACGGGGTTCTACTACCGTGCGCTGACGCGCGGCCTCTTCGAAGGGGCGGGCCGTGACGATGCCCTGCGAGCACGGCTGCATGCGATGAGCGCCCGGCGGCGCACACCATTTCTGCACCGCATGGTCGCGCGCCTGGATCCCCTATCGGCGACGCGCATCATGCCCCGTGACGAGAAGCGGCTCGTGCGCGCGCTGGAGGTGTATTTCCTCACGGGGCAGCCGCTCTCGGCGCACTTTGCCGAGACGCGGTCGGCTCTGCCCGGCTATCGCATCCTGGCCCTGGCGCTGCGACTGCCGTCAGCCCTTGTTGCTGAGCGTGTCACACGACGTGTAAACGAGCAGTTCGCGCGCGGCGTTGTTGGTGAGGTCCGGCGGCTGCTGGCCGCGGCCGTACCCGAAGAGGCGCACCCGTTCAGCGGTCTCGTCTACCGGCAGATTCTGGAGCTGCTGCACGGCGTACGCGACGAGGAAGCGACGCGTGCGCTGATCGTTCGTGAGAACAAGCGATATGCTCGGCGACAGTTGATCTGGTTTCGGAAAGAGCCTAATCTACACTGGCTGGACGGTGCGGGCGAGTGGCCGACCACGTTGGCGGCTGCGGAGCTCGCGCTGGACACTTGGAGACTCGCTCATGGCACAGACTCGTGAAACTCGGGCGTCGTCACCGCCGAACATTCAGGACGTATTCCTCAACCACGCCCGCCGCGAGCGGCTGGTGGTCTCCATTCGACTCATGGACGGCCAGGCCCTGGAGGGTCGGATCAAGAACTTCGATCGGTTCGCCATCATTGTCGAGTTGGAGGGCGCCGACCACATGATTTTCAAGCATGCCATCTCGACCATCCGATCCGGGCGCACCTTGACCAACTACTTCGGCTCGCACGATTCCTAATCGCGGTCGCGTGAGAGGTGACCCCCACCACCGAACGTGCCGTTCCGGACACCGCTGACGGCCGTGCGCCATGGCGTCGTGCCGTCGTCATCGTGCTCGACTCCCTCGGCGTCGGCGAGCTGCCCGATGCGGCCCGATACGGCGACACGGGCAGTAACACGCTGGGCAACATCTCCGCCTACGTTCGGCTTCACATTCCAGCGCTCTGCGGTCTCGGCCTCCGCCACGTGGTCATGTTACGTGGCATCGATCTTCCGCCTCACCCCACAGGGGCATTTGGCCGCATGCGCGAGGCGTCACCCGGCAAGGATTCGGTCACGGGTCACTGGGAGCTCAGCGGCGTCGTGCTGAACGAGCCTTTCCCGGTTTTTCCCCACGGCTTTCCGCGCGAGGTCATGCAAGCGTTCGAGCGACGGATTGGCCGTGGCACGTTGGGCAACCATCCAGCGTCCGGAACGGAGGTTATCGAGCGCTACGGTAGCGAGCACCTGCGCACGGGCTGGCCCATCGTCTATACCTCGGCCGACAGCGTCTTTCAGGTTGCAGCGCACGAGGACGTGACGCCCGTGGACGAGCTCTACCGCTTTTGCGAGATTGCGTTCGAGCTGGTCGCCAATGGCCTCGGCGTGGGGCGCGTCATTGCCCGGCCGTTCGTCGGTGTACCCGGCCGGTTCACGCGTGACTCGGCGCGGCGGCATGATTTTGCGCGCGCGCCACCCACTGATACGCTGCTGGACCACTTGACGCGAGCCGGTTGGCCGGTCGTCGCCATCGGCAAGATTCGGGATCTCTTCGGCGGCCGCGGTATTACCACGCACGTGCCGACGGGTAGCGATGACGAAGGTATGGACGCGCTCGAGCGCACCTTTGGAACGCTTGACCGTGGCCTCGTGTTCGCGAATCTTGTGGACTTCGACACGGTGTACGGCCACGGCAACGACGTGCAAGGCTACGCGCGCAATTTGGAGCGGTTCGATGCACGCCTGGCGGAGCTGCTCTCACACCTGCGTCCCGATGACCTGCTCGTGCTTACGGCGGATCACGGTAACGACCCGACCACGGCAAGCACGGATCACTCGCGTGAGCACGTCCCACTGCTCGTGGCCGGAGCGGGCGTCCGCTCTGGTACCGACCTCGGAGAGCGCGCGACGTTCGCGGACCTGGGGCAGACCTTGGCGGAGGGATTTGGCGTGGGCCCCTTGCAGCACGGAACCAGCTTTCTTGGTGCGCTGTTCGGGGACACAGATGCACACAGATGAATTGATCCCTGTTCATCTGTGGATGAGACATGTCGTCGATTCGCGAAGATCTCGAGCAGCGAGAACATGAGTTCCTCGCGCCCCGGGCGGCGAAGAGCGCCGAGACGAAGGGGCGCATCCGCCCGGAGCGGGAAGATCCTATCCGCCCAGCCTTTCAGCGCGATCGTGACCGCATCGTTCATTGCAAGGCGTTTCGCCGCTTGAAGCACAAGACGCAGGTTTTCTTCTCGCCGACCGGCGATCACTACCGCACGCGCCTGACACACACGCTCGAGGTCTCACAGATTGCGCGGACCATTGCCAAGGTTTTGCGGCTGAACGAAGACCTCACCGAAGCGATCGCCCTGGGCCACGACCTGGGCCACACGCCTTTCGGCCACGCGGGCGAACGTGTGCTCGACCAGCTCGTGCCTGGGGGATTTCGTCATTACGAGCAAAGCCTCCGCATCGTTGATGTGCTCGAGCAGAACCGGAATGGCCTCAACCTCACATGGGAGGTCCGAAACGGCATTGCCAAGCACTCGAAGGGCAAGGAGGGCCTCCCGGTCGGCGCACCAGCCGAGCATCGAGCCTCAACCATCGAGGGTCAGGTGGCTCGCGTGGCGGACATCATCGCGTACGTCAATCACGACATTGACGATGCGGCACGGGCGGGGCTGTTGCAGGAGTCCGACCTTCCCACTGCAGCGGTCATGGTGCTGGGTCGAGGGTCATCGGAACGCATTGGTTCCATGGTCACCGACGTCGTCGTCGAGACCATGAAGGCGGACCTGGCGGAGGTGCGGATGAGCGACACGCTGTTCCAGGCCACGCTGGACCTGCGGAGCTTCCTGTTTGGAGCCGTGTACGAGAATGAGGCTGCTACGGCGGAATTCACGAAGGCGTCTGGCATCCTTGGTGGGCTCTGGGAGCGGGTTCAGCGGCGGCCGCAGGAGTTCGTCGACTCGGAGACGCTAGGCACCGAGGGCCTCGATGCGGCAACGCGTGATTTCATCGCGGGCATGACGGATCGGTTCGCGGTCCGCCTCTACGAGCAGCTCTTCATTCCCCGGCCCTGGGTCGAGGTGGGGAACAGGGATGAGGGATGAGGGGTAAGGGAAGAAGTAGGGGCGAGGGGCGAGGTGCGAGGTGCCAGGGCTGTTTCAGGCTCCAGGGATCAGTTGCTCAGGGCCCTATTCCCTGAGACAGCCCTGGGACCTCGCACCTGTCACCTAGCCCCTGCTATACTTACAGGTTCGTGCGTTGACAGGAACGCGCGCTGGGCGCTCATGCCGCACCTCGATCTCAAGACGATTTCGGGCAACCAGGTTCATCTGAGCCGCACTTGGAAGCCGGAGGCTTTTGCGGACACGCAGGAGGAGGACTACTGCTTCGTCGGTGAGGTGTGCTTGGCCGGCGACGTGCGCAAAGCGAGTGACGAGTATCGTCTGGTTGGCGAGCTGTCGGCCGATCTCGGTGTTCCGTGCAGCCGCTGCCTCGAACCGTTCCGGTTGTGTGTCGAGACACCATTCGACGTGCTCTACGTTCCGCAGGACCGCAACCGCGGCGAGGGCGAACGGGAAATTGCCGAGGAGGATCTCGGGATTGCCTTTTATGCAGACGAGGTCATTGATCTTGGGCAACTGGTCCGTGAACAATGCTATCTGGCGTTGCCGATGAAGCCGCTGTGCCGCGTGGCGTGCCGCGGCCTCTGCCCGCAGTGCGGGACCAACCTCAACGTGGCGACGTGCGATTGCCGCCCAGACTGGGTCGATCCACGCCTGGAGCCTCTGAGGCGGCTACGGCGGAAGAGCGACAGAACTGAGTAGGAACGATTATGCCGAATCCGAAACGTAGACACTCCAAGACACGCACGGCCAAACGGCGCACACATGATGCCCTCCAGGCAGTCGCTGTCGGCTTGTGCCCTCAGTGCCAGGAGCCGAAGCCTCCGCACATCGTGTGCCCGACCTGCGGATACTATCGCGATCGTCAAGTCCGCGAGGTGCCGGAGGAGTAGCTGCGGGGGGACAAGGTGCAAGGTGCGAGGGGCGAGGGCCGAGGGCTGTCTCAGGCTCTAGGTGTCAGCGCTCGCTCCCTGCAACCTGAGACAGCCCTCGCCCCTCGCCCCTCGCACCTTCCGTGTCAACCCCGTGAACCCTGACCCATGCGAATTGCCATCGACGCGATGGGGGGCGATTTCGCTCCTGGCAGCCCCGTCCAGGGTGCTGTCGCGGCGGCGCGCGAATCGGGTAGCCAGGTGCTGCTCGTCGGCTGTCGCGCGGCGATCGGCCGCGAGCTGGCGCGCCTCGACGTCGCCGGGCTCGACATCGAGGTCGTGGACGCGCCCGAGGCCGTGGGGATGGACGAGGGCGGGACGACCATCGCTCGCCGGCAGAGACTTACGTCGATTCGGTTGGCAGTCGATGCGGTAGCGCGCGGCGACGCAGCGGCCGTGTTGACCGCGGGGCACACCGGCGCGGCCGTGATGACGACGCACTCGGCGTTGGGTCTGTTGCCTGGCGTGGAACGATCCGCCCTTGCCGCCGCGTTGCCCACGCTGACGGGCATGGCCGTGCTCGTCGATGCTGGTGCCAACGTTCGGTGTCGACCGACACATCTGGTGCAGTTTGCGGTAATGGCGAGCGTGTACGCGACCGTCGCATTCGATATTGCGCGCCCGCGCATCGGTCTCCTCTCGATTGGCGAGGAGGAGGGCAAAGGGAATGATCTCACGCGAGAGACGCACCAGCGGCTCAAGGCGGGCGCCTTACCTTTCGTCGGCAACATCGAGGCGCATGACATCTTCAGTGGGCGGGCGGACGTGATTGTGTGCGAGGGGTTCACGGGCAACATTGCGTTGAAGGTCAGCGAGGGCCTTGCGGAAGCCGCGCGGACGCTGCTCGATCGCGAGCTCGCGCAGTCCACGGCAGGGCGCGTGGGCGCTGCCTTGTCGCGACCTGCGTTCGACCGTCTCTGGCGGCGGATGGATCCGTCTGAATATGGCGCTGCCCCGCTCGTCGGCGTGGCAGGTCTCGCGCTTGTCGGTCACGGCCGGTCGTCACCGCGCGCGGTGCAGACTGCCATCCGGCTCGCCGAGCGCCTCGACGAGGCGAATTTCGTGACACTCCTGGCGCGCGAGATCGCGGGCGCGCCAGTGTCGTCCTAGATGCGTTTTGGGCATTGGGCATTGGGCATTGAGCATTCATGATCGCGTTCCTCTTTCCGGGGCAAGGCTCGCAGTTCGTTGGCATGGGCAAAGCCCTCGCGGAGACGTTTCCGGAGTGTCGCGCCCTGTTTGCGGAGGCGGACGCGGCGGTGGGCGCGCCGCTCTCGCGACTCTGTTTCGAGGGTCCGCCCGAGGAGCTGACGCTCACCGAGAACACGCAGCCGGCCATCCTCACGGTCAGCGTGGCCGCGGACCGGTTGCTGGCGTCGCGTGGCTTCCGCCCGCATTTCATGGCGGGCCACAGTTTGGGCGAGTACTCAGCGCACGTGGCCGCAGGTACGCTATCCTTCGCGGACGCGTGCCGCACCGTGCGCCTGCGCGGGCACTTCATGCAAGAGGCGGTGCCCGTGGGCGTCGGTGCCATGGCCGCGATTCTAGGCCTTGATGCCGATCTCGTGGCACAGGCGTGCAGCGAGGCAGCGACGGGCGGTGAGGTCGTGAGCCCGGCGAACGTGAACTCGCCCGGGCAGGTGGTGATTGCCGGCCATACGCAGGCGGTGGCACGTGCTGGTGAGCGTGCGCGGGCGCTCGGTGCGAAGCGGGTGATGCCACTCAACGTGAGCGCACCGTTTCACTGCGCGTTGATGCAGCCGGCCGAAGAGCGGCTCGGGCCGGTGCTGCGAGCCCTCACAGCGCGCGACCCAGCGATTCCGGTCGTCGCGAACGTCGATGCGGCGATCAAGCGTGACGCGGCCGCCGCCATCGATGCGCTGGTCCATCAGGTGTCGCGCACGGTGCGCTGGGAAGCGGTGATACGACGCCTTGCATCAGAGGGCGTCCGCACGTATGTTGAGATAGGTCCGGGGAGCGTTCTCTGCGGCCTCGTGAGGAAGATCGACGGTGACGCCCGCACGTTGAGCTTCGGCGAGCCGGCCGGCTGGCCAGCGCTCGAAGCGCTGTTCGCGGGCCCCACACTAGCCGAGTAACGAAGCTCCGCCGTTACGGCGTGTCGTCGTTGCTAGACAGTGTGAGACGGAGCTTCGTTACTCGTGACGCTCGATTTCTCGGGAAAGGTGGCCATCGTGACGGGCGCCTCGCGCGGCATCGGTCGAGCGACGGCGCTGACGCTCGCGCGCGCGGGCGGCGCCGTCGTCGCCGCGGCGCGCAGCGATCATGCCGCGACGGTCGTCGACGAGATCACGCGCGCGGGCGGCCGCGCCCTCGCCGTGGGCACGGATGTGACCGACGATGCGGCCGTACGGGCGCTGGTGGATCGAGCCCTGGCGACGTTCGGTCGCGTGGATGTGCTCGTCAACAATGCCGGCATTGCACGCGACCAGCTCCTGCTCCGCATGAAGCGGGAAGACTGGGACGCGGTCCTGACCACGAATCTCACCGCGGCGTTCATGTGTAGTCAAGCCGTGCTGAAGCCCATGATCAAGCAGCGAGCTGGGCGTATTGTGTCCATCAGCTCGGTTGTGGGCCAGAGTGGTAATGCGGGACAGGCGAACTACGCCGCGACCAAAGCAGGGCTCATGGGGTTTTCAAAGGCGCTGGCGCGCGAGCTCGCGTCACGCAACATCACGGTGAACGTGGTGGCGCCCGGGCTGATCGACACGGACATGACGCGGGCGATCAGCGCGGGCACACAGAGCGACTGGGCGGCACAGATCCCGCTCGGCCGGCTCGGCACGCCGGAAGAGGTGGCAGCGGCGGTCTGTTTTCTCGCGTCAGACGCTGCAGCCTACATCACGGGACAGGTGCTGGCCGTCAACGGTGGCATGTACATGTAGGAGGAAGCGGATGTCTTCTGTCTCAGAACGCGTAAAAGCGATCATCGTCGAGCAGCTTGGCGCCGACGAAGAAGAGGTGACCCCGGACGCATCGTTTGTGGACGATCTCGGTGCCGACTCTCTGGACACGGTGGAGCTCGTGATGGCGTTCGAAGAGGAGTTCGGGATCGAGATTCCCGACGATGACGCAGAGAAGATCACCCGCGTCAAGGAGGCGATTGAGTATATCGAAGGCCACGTCAAGGAAAAAGAAAAGAAGTGACGAGGGTCGAGCATCAAGTGACGCGTACCGAGCGCTGCGCATCTGTCACTTGGGCACTCGACACGTGACACTTGACGCGCGGAGGAGCTTTGAGCAGGCGGGTGGTCATTACAGGCGTGGGGCTGGTCTCGTCCCTCGGCATCGGCACCCAGGCCAACTGGGAGGCCTTGTGTGCTGGACGAAGCGGGATTCGCTCCATCACGCGCTTCGACGCGTCGCAGTTCAGCACGCGGATCGCCGGAGAAGTGACGGGCTTCGACCCGCTACAGTTCGTCGAAAAGAAGGATGTCAAGAAGATGGACGTCTTCATCCAGTACGCGATTGCGGCGACGCAGTTCGCGATGGATGATGCCAAGCTCGTGGTCACGCCGAACCTCGCGCCGCGCATCGGTGTGTTCATTGCGTCGGGCATTGGGGGGTTCGGGACGATTGAACGCGAGCACCGCGCCTACCTAGAGTCGGGCCCACGTAAAATCTCACCGTTCTTCATTCCCTCTGCCATCATCAATCTCGCGGCCGGGCAGGTGTCCATTCGCTTCGGCGCGAAGGGACCGAACTCCGCGACGTGCACGGCCTGCTCTGCGTCGGCGCACGCCATCGGTGACGCGTTCGAGGCGATCAAGCGTGGCGCGGCTGACGCGATGATCGCGGGCGGCTCGGAGGCCGCCATCACGCCCATGGGTGTCGGCGGGTTCGCGGCCATGCGTGCCTTGTCGACGCGGAATGACGAGCCCGCGCGCGCGAGTCGGCCTTTCGACCGTGACCGCGACGGGTTCATCATCGGTGAAGGCGCCGGGGTCGTGATCATCGAGTCGCTCGACATGGCCCTACGCCGCGGTGCGACGATCTATTGCGAGCTGGTCGGCTATGGTATGTCTGGAGACGCCTATCACATCACGTCACCGTCTCAGGACGGCGATGGCGCGGTCCGTGTCATGCATCAGGCCCTGGCTGAAGCGGCGGTGAGCCCAGATGCCATCGACTACATCAATGCGCACGGCACGTCGACACCGCACAACGACCGCCTGGAGACGTTGGCCATCAAGCGCTGCTTCGGCGACCACGCGTACCGCGTGGCGATCTCGTCCACCAAGTCGATGCATGGGCATCTGCTCGGCGCCGCGGGTGGCCTCGAGGCTGGCATCACGGCGCTCGCCTTGAAGCATCAGCGCGTCCCGCCCACCATCAACCTCGATCACCCGGACGCGGACTGTGACTTGGACTACGTGTCGTGGCATGCACGTCCGGCGAACGTGACCTACGCGTTGTCGAACTCGTTCGGCTTTGGTGGCACGAACGCGGCGTTGCTGTTCAAGCGTTTCGAACAGTCGCGTGCCAGCACCGCGGAGCCCTGAGCCAATCATGAAGATTGCGGTGTGCGTGAAGCAGGTCCTCTCCCGTGAGGCCACGATCCGGGTCAATGACCAGGGTACGTGGGTGCGCGATGCGGACGCCCAGTTCGAGATCAACGAGCCGGATCAGTATGCGCTCGAGGAGGCGCTCCGACTCAAGGAACAGCACGGCGGGGAGGTGATTGCGGTGTCCGCCGGACCTGCGCGCGTCACGCAGGTCCTGCGCGAGGCGCTCGCGCGCGGCGCGGATCGTGCAATCCACGTAGGCGATGACGCGTTGGTCGAAGGTGATGCGTTCGTCGTGGCGGCCGCGCTCGCGGAAGCGATTCGCCCGGAAGGGGTCGATCTCATCCTCACCGGGCTCCAATCCGACGACCAAGGCTTCGGCCAAGTTGGCGTCGTCATGGCCGAACGGCTCGGCATGCCCCATGCCACCATCATCATGGATGTGTCACTGGCGGACGGCCAGGTCCGCGTGAAACGCGAGCTCGAGGGCGGTTGGTTCCAGTGGGTGACGTTGCCACTGCCGACGCTCCTCACGATTCAGAGCGGCATCAATCAGCTCCGCTACGCCACGCTCAAGGGCATCATGGCGGCGAAGAAGAAGGAGATCCGCGCCGTGCGCGCGGAGGGGCGTGCCTCGGAGCAGCGGATCGCGCGCCTGTACGTGCCGGAAAAGAGCAAGCAAACGCGTGTGCTCGAAGGGTCGGCCGCAGAGATCGCCAAAGAGCTGGTGCAGGCGCTGCGCGAGGCACGCGTGATTTAGAACGGAAACGGGGACTGAGAGCGTCATGATTCTTGTGATTGCCGAGCACGGCCGCGGTGAGGTCAACCGTGCGACGTGGGAGGTCGTAGCGGCCGCGCAGCAGACCGGCGAGCCCGTCAAGGTGGTGGTCGTGGGTCACGACTGCCGTGGCGTCGCCAGCGAGCTCGCCACGGCCAGCGTCGACGAGGTGCTGCTCGTCGAGGATGCCGCGCTTGCGACCTACACGGCGGATGGGTACACGGCCGCCATCGCAGCGGTGGTGCAGGCGGAGGCGGCCACACTCGTCCTCGTGGCGCACACGTATCAGGCCCGGGACTTCGTGCCGAAGCTTGCGGCTCGACTCGACCGCCCGCTCGTTGCAGACTGCGTTGGCTTGAGGCGCCAGGACAATGCCTGGCGGTTCGTGCGGCCCATGTTTCAAGCCAAGCTTGCGGCCGACGTGCTGGTGGACGGCCCCGCGCCACACTTCGTCAGCCTGCAGCTCGGGTCGTTCCGCGCTGACCAGGTGCAGCGCGGTGCATCGGCCGTGCCCGTCCGGCCCGTGGCCGTGAGCATCGACTCCGCAGCGATTCGGCAGCGGCCGGAGGAGCCGTTCAAGGAAGCGAAGCAAGCAGTCGATCTCACGCAGGCCGATTGCATCGTCTCGATTGGGCGCGGCATCAAGGGACCGGAGCACGTCGTGCTGGCGCAGCAGCTCGCAGACGCACTGTCTGCCGAGCTCGCGGCGTCGCGACCCATTTGCGATGCGGGATGGTTGCCAATGGATCGGCAGATTGGCAGCTCGGGACAGACGGTCGCGCCGAAGCTGTACCTGGCGCTCGGCATCTCCGGTGCCATTCAACACGTGGTCGGCATGAAGGGGTCGCGGATGATTGTGGCGATCAACAAGGATCCGGAAGCGCCCATTTTCGAGCTTGCCGACTACGCGATTGCCGCCGATCTCTTCGACGTTGTTCCAGCAATCATTGCCGAACTGAATTCCCAGAGCTGAATACCGAGAGCTGAGTCGCCGGAATCACTTCGA
The DNA here is from genome assembly GCA_009377495.1 of Luteitalea sp. GTDB lineage: Bacteria > Acidobacteriota > Vicinamibacteria > Vicinamibacterales > Vicinamibacteraceae > WHTT01. The sequence continues at coordinate 64,592 of WHTZ01000002.1, read as the reverse complement.
ATGTCAGCGCTCGAAGTCTGGACCTTTCGCCTCCTCGTCGTCGTTGCCCTTGCACTCTTCAGTGTGCAAATGGCCACGCGGCTCCGGCTCGTGGCCGCTGGCGCGCAGAACCTCCGGTGGGACCGGTTCCCTGAGCGCTTCCGGCAGTTCCTCGTCGACGTGGTCTTTCAGGCGCGGGTGATTCGCGCGAAACCCTGGGTCGGCTCGGCTCACCTCTTGGTGTTCTGGGGCTTCGTCGCCTTTGCCGGCTTCACAGCCGTCGAATCGCTGCGAGGTCTCGGCCTGCTCGATCTGACCGAGACCCACTGGTTCCGCAGCTATCGCGTCGCGCTCGCGCCGTTTGCCGTGGCGGTGCTGGCCGGCATCCTCTTCCTGCTCGTCCGACGGGGCCTCTTCCGCCCGCCCGCACTCGGGCAGACCGTCTCGAAGGAGTCGATCCTCATCGGCGTTCTCATCGCGACGTTGATGGTCACCTTCCTGCTGGATCTGCGGCTGGAGGGCGGCGCGGAACGGGTGAACTGGTGGGTGCACATGCTGGTGATTCTCGCGTTCCTGGTGCTCATTCCAGACTCGAAGCACTTGCATCTCGTCCTCTCGCCGGTCACGGTGTTTCTGAAGTCGCCCGTGCTGGGCGATGTGCCGAACCTGGACTTCGAGCGAGAGGAGGTGGGGTTCGAAACGGTTGCGGACTTGCCCGCCAAGCAGCGACTCGACGCGTTCACGTGCGTCGAGTGCGGCCGTTGTCAAGAGGCCTGTCCCGCGTTTGCGACCGGCAAGCTGCTCAATCCCAAGAAGCTGATTCTCGACGCCCAGCGTGCCATGCTCGGGGGCCAGCTCGACGCGAAGCTGGTGGACGTGTTCGACGACGGAGTGCTGTGGCAATGCACGACGTGCGGCGCCTGCGAGAACCAATGTCCGGTGGGTATCGAGCACGTGCCGCTGATCATCGGCTCACGCCGGGGGCTGGTCTCGAACGGTGAGGCGCCAGACTATCTGGGTCCGGTCTTCAATAACCTGGAGCGGCGCGGCAACATTTGGGGCCTGACCTACGATCAGCGCGACAAGTTTATCGCGTCGGCCGGTGTCGAGACGTTCGATGCCTCGCGGCACAGCTATCTCGTCTGGCTCGGCTGCGCCGGCGCGTTCGAAGCCGACTACCAGAAATCCTTACGCGCGCTGTTCGAGATCCTGCACGCGAACGGGGTTCGCTTTGGTGTGCTTGCCAAGGAGCGCTGTAACGGGGACCCAGCGAAGCGCACCGGCAACGAGTACATCTTCCAAGAGCTGGCGACCCAGAATGCCGAGGAGCTTCGGCAGGCTGGAGCCAAGAAGATCGTGACCTCCTGTCCACACTGCCTCAAGACGCTTGGGCAAGACTACCGACGGTTTGGCCTTGACGCCGAGGTTGTGCATTCCGCCGTGCTCGTGTCGGAGCTGACGAGCCACGTCCACCTCGCAAAGGATGACGAGGTCACGTTCCACGACCCGTGCTACTTGGGACGGTACGCGGGCCACACGGCGGAGCCGCGTGCACTGCTGCATCGGGTGGGTGCCGAGGTGAAGGAGCCAGTGCGCAACCGCGACAACCCATTTTGCTGCGGCGCCGGGGGCGGGCTGCTGTTCGAGGAGCACGAGTCGGGCAAGCGCATCAGCCAGGAGCGGCTCGACCAGCTTCAAGCGACCGGTGCGCGTAGGGTGGTGACGGCGTGTCCATTCTGCTCGATCATGTTGAAGGGCGCGCAGGCCAGCACCCAGTCGTCGACCGAGATGGTCGATCTGATCAGCTACGTGAACGACAAACTCAGGGGCGAGGGGCGAGGGGCCGGGGGCTAGGAGGCTCAAGGGAGAAAAGGTACCCGGTTCCTTTTCTCTCGTTCATGTAGGACGCCCCTTTAGTAGGGGCGCCATCCACTGCGGACGATCCTGATGGCGCGGCTACAACCGCGCCCTACCTGATCGCTGTTCCCTGAGACCTGACCCCTGTCCCCTGAGCCCTACTTTATGTCTTGGCAGACCTCGCGGTGGAAGCGTCTGCAGGTTGCAGCGATTGCGGGCGTCGGTGCGCCGCTGATTGGGGCGCTGGGGCGGACATTTCGATGGCGCGTCGATGGGGCGGGCGCCTATGGGCAAGTGCTGGCCAGCGGTTGCCAGCCGATCATGGCATTCTGGCACGGCCGCATCCTGCCCGCGACGCTGTTCTTTCGTGACCGCGGCATTGTCGTCATCACGAGCGAAAACTTCGACGGCGAGTGGATCGCGCGGATTATTCAGCGCTTCGGTTACGGAGCGGCGCGGGGCTCTAGCTCGCGCGGCGCGGTGCGCGCCCTCGTGCAGCTCAAGCGCCTGATGGCGGAAGGGCGGCCCACGGCGTTTACCATCGACGGTCCGCGTGGGCCGGCCCGCGTCGCGCAGCCCGGCGCGCTCTGGCTCGCCAGGGCGACCGGCAACCCGATTCTGCCGTTCCATATCGAAGCCGCGCGGCATTGGACCATGCGCAGTTGGGATCACACACAGGTGCCGCGACCGTTCAGCGAGGTCGCCATTGCCATAGGCGCACCCTTCCACGTTGCAGCCGATACCGATGACGAGGCGCTCGAGGCACGACGAGGGGACCTCGAAGGCGAGCTCGCGCGCCTGGAGCAGCGGACACTCGAGATGGTGTGCCCCTCGCCCTCGACCCCTTGAACCATCGGGTCGCCAGGGTTGCACAACGGCTCGATTTGCGCTTCAAATATGAGAACCTATGGACTGTCTTGAACAAGGGATGCGTTCCTCAATGGCCAACATACTTCGACGCCCCGTTTTCCTCTCCTGGTCGCTCGGTCGATGCGCGTGCCTCCTTGTCTTGATTGGCGCTGGAATCCAGGCGCGACCTGTCATGGCACAGACCGACCGCCAGCCGCCGCCGGGCTTCACGGCGTTGTTCAACGGGCGTGACTTTTCCGGTTGGAAGGTTCCCGCGGCGGATAACGGCCATTGGAAGGTGCTGGACGGCGTCATTGACTACGACGCGCGCAGCGAGGCGCCGGAAGACAAGAATATCTGGACCGACCGCGAGTTTGGCGATTTCGTGCTGCAGATTGACTGGCGGCTCAAAGAGACCCCGTTCACGAATCCGAACGTGGCCTACGTGCTTCCGGACGGGACCCACGCGCGAGACCTTCATGGAGAGCCACTGCGCCTGGCGTTGCCCGATTCCGACTCTGGTATTTTCCTTCGCGGCTCGAGCAAGCACCAGGTGAACATCTGGTGCTGGCCGATCGGCTCGGGCGAGATGTATGGCGTTCGCATGGATGAGGACATGCCGCCCGACGTGCGGGCGGCCGTCACGCCCAGCACGCAGGCCGACAAGGCCGTGGGGGAGTGGAACCGTTTCGAGATCACCGTGCGCGGCCGCACTGTCGATGTGGTGCTCAACGGCACGAAGGTCATCGACGGAGCGGAGATCCCTGATCTGCCGGCCAGCGGGCCCCTCGCGCTGCAGCATCATGGCAGCATGAAGGAGGGCAAATGGACCAGCCCTCCGGCATTGGTGCAGTTCAGGAACATTTACATCAAGGAATTGGAACAGTAGCCCATTGGCATTCCTGCTCATTGGTAGCGATCAATTTCAACATCACGTCACGCCACCGGGACATCCCGAGAGTGTCGAACGCGGTGAGGTGATGTCGCGTGTCGCGGCAGCATGGCGCGAGCAAGGACACGCGACCGCGGCGCCGCGGCCGGCAACCCGCGAAGAGATCGAGCGAGCTCACGACAACGGCTATGTGGACGCCGTGGCGGAGACGTCGGGTCGAGCCGTGGCGCTCGACGCGGATACGTTCACCTCGCCGCGCTCGTACGACACCGCGCGTCTCGCCGCGGGCGCCGCGTGCCAGGCCGTCGAGCATGCGCTCGAGCAGGACGCGGCCGCCTGCGCGCTCGTCCGGCCGCCGGGTCACCACGCCGAGCGCAACCGCGCCATGGGATTCTGCGTGTTCAACAACGCGGCGATTGCCGCGGCACATGCGCTGGCCCGCGGCCTCTCGCGCGTGGCGATCGTCGATATCGACGTCCATCATGGCAATGGCACGCAATGGATCTTCTATGACGAGGCGCGCGTGCTGTATCTCTCCGCGCACCAGTTCCCCTTCTATCCGGGGACCGGCGCGGCCGCCGAGATCGGCCGAGACGCGGGGGCCGGGACGACCGTGAACGTCCCCCTCGAATCGGGCGCGACGGACGCCGACTACGCGCGTGTCTGGGAAGCGATCGTCGACCCCGTGCTGGAGGCCTTCGCACCCGAGCTGCTCATCGTCTCGGCCGGCTTCGACGCCCATGCCCGCGATCCGCTGGCCTATATGCGCGTGTCCACGGCCGGATTCGGCGCCATGGTCCGGGCGCTCTGGCACCGGGCGCAGGCGAGTAGCTCTGGACGAATCGCGATCGTCACGGAAGGGGGCTACGACCTCGACGCGCTCGAGGTGTCGCTCAGCGATATGCTGCGGGTCGTCGACGATCCAGCCACAGCGGCGCCATGGTCCTACGACGGCACACCCGCGCCGCGTGGCGACGCGGCGGTGTCCGCCGTCCGCGCGGCCCTTCGGAGCTATTGGCCTACGCTATAGTGGATCCATCGTGGCTGACTACACTCCGCGGGAGATTGATCGGAAATGGCAGCGGCGCTGGCAAGAGTCCCGCGCGTTCGAGGTGACCGAGGATGCCTCGAAGCCGAAGTTCTATTGCCTCGAGATGTACGCGTACCCGTCCGGCGACGCGCACATGGGACATGTCCGCAACTACGCGATTGGCGATGCGGTCGCCCGCCTGAAGCGGATGCAGGGCGCGAACGTCCTGCACCCGTTTGGATGGGACGCGTTTGGCATGCCTGCCGAGAACGCAGCCATTCAGCGCGGTGTGCACCCGGAGACCTGGACCCGCGAGAGCATCGCTCGGATGAAGGGGCAGCTTCAGCGCCTTGGCATCAGCTACGACTGGAGCCGGGAGATCGCGACCTGCGATCCGGAGTACTACCGTTGGAACCAGTGGCTCTTCACGCGGATGTTCGAGCGTGGCCTGGCCTATCGCCGCCGCGCGACCGTGAACTGGTGCCCGAACGACGCCACGGTGCTCGCGAACGAGCAGGTGATTGACGGGACGTGCTGGCGCTGTGGCGCGACCGTCACGACACGCGAGCTCCACCAGTGGTTCCTCCGCATCACGGCGTACGCGCAGGAGCTGCTCGATGGTCTCGATGGCCTCACTGACTGGCCCGAGAGGGTTGTCACCATGCAGCGGAACTGGGTGGGCCGGTCTGAGGGCGTCCAGGCGAGATTTCCGATCTGCGACCTGCAAGGCCGCGCCACCGAGAGAGCCATCGAGGTTTTTACCACCCGCATCGATACGATCTGTGGCGCGACCTTCGTCGTGCTCGCGCCCGAGCACGAGTTGGTGGAGCAGTTTGCCGCCGAATCTCCGGAAGCTCGGACGTTCCGGGCGCAGGCCGATCGGTTCCGCACCCAAGATCGCATCGCGCGGCTCTCGGGCGAGATAGAAAAGGAGGGATTCGACACGGGCCGCACGGCGATGAACCCGTTTACTGGACAGGCCGTGCCGATCTGGGTTGCAAACTTCGTGATCGGCGGCTACGGCACCGGCGCCATCATGGCCGTGCCGGCGCACGATCAGCGTGACTTCGAGTTCGCCCGGAAATACGACGTGCCGATCAAGATCGTCGTGCAACCACCCGGTGATGACCCGCTCACCGCCGAGACGATGACCGAGGCTTACACGGCGCCGGGCGTGATGGTCGACTCGGGCGAGTTCACGGGCCTCGACTCGGAGGTGGCGTGGACGCGGATGGCCGAGCGAGCCGAGGCCCGCGGTATCGGGCAGCGGGACGTACAGTTCCGCCTCAAGGACTGGGGCATCTCACGCCAGCGCTACTGGGGAACGCCCATCCCCATCGTGCACTGTCCTGCGTGTGGCCTGGTGCCCGTACCAGACGAGGAGCTGCCGGTCGTGTTGCCGCAGGTGGTGGAGTTTACGGGTCGCGGCGACTCACCGCTTGCGCAGAACCCCGAGTTCGTGAACGTGAAGTGTCCGGCGTGCGGGGGCGATGCGGCGCGCGAGACGGACACGATGGACACGTTCGTCGACTCATCGTGGTACTTCTACCGGTTCTGCGATCCACACAACGGCGATCTCCCGTTCGATCCGGTGAAGGCCAGATATTGGGCGCCGGTGGATTTCTACAGCGGCGGCGTCGAGCACGCGATCCTCCACCTCATTTACTCCCGGTTCTTCTGCCGCGTGTTTCGTGACCTCGGCATGGTGGAGCACGACGAGCCGTTTGCGCGACTGCTAACGCAGGGCATGGTGCTCAAAGATGGCGCCGTCATGTCCAAGTCAAAGGGCAATGTCGTCGACCCGGATGACATGATCAGGAGATATGGAGCCGACGCCCTACGGCTGTATGTGATGTTCGTCGCGCCGCCCGAGAAAGAAGTCGAGTGGACCGACGCGAGCCTCGAGGGGAGCTTTCGCTTCCTCGCACGCGTATGGCGGCTCGTCGAGCCGCTCGGTCGACTGCTGCGAGACGTGCCTGTTGGCGCGCCCGCTGCTGCCCTGGCGGCGGCGGCGCTCCAGCCGGCCGAGCGTCAACTCTGGCGTAAGACACACCAGACCATTCAGCGCGTCACCGAGGATCTGTATCCACGTGTTCACCTCAACACGGCTATCTCGGCGCTGATGGAGTTGGTGAACGAGCTCTATAGCTTTTCCGATCACGCGGCGGTGTGGTCGCCCGTCCGCCGCGGAGATGAGGCCGTCGCAAAGCACCCGACACGCCCCGAGGCGCTCATCGTGCTCAAAGAGGCGATCGACGCGCTCGTACGCATGCTCTCGATCTTCGCCCCGCACATGGCCGAGGAGCTCTGGGAGCAGATCGGCTACCAAGAGGGCTTGACGGCGGCCGCCTGGCCGAGCCTGAATGCTGACGCCGCAAAGGCGGAGGAGATCATCGTGCCAGTCCAGGTGAATGGCAAGGTGCGCGCGCGCATCACGGTGCCGGCCGACAGCTCCGAGCGGCATCTCGAGCAGGCCGCGTTGGCGGATCCGGCTGTGCAGGCGAAGCTCTCCGGCAAGAGCATCCAAAAGGTCATCGTCGCCAAAGGCAAGCTCGTGAGCGTCGTAGTACGTTAGGTATATCGAGGTAGAGTACGTAGTGGCGACGCGCCTGAAGGTGATCGGGACCGTCAGAGTGAACGAAATGCCTGAGAAACGCCTAGCACGGCGCGTTCGGCGAACGCGCCCTACCATGTTGGAAGGTAGGGACGCCTCGCCGAGGCGTCCGCTCGCGCTGCTACTCGCGGTCGTTTGCACGGTCGGCTGCGGGTACTCGCTGGCTGGCCGTGGCAGCTACCTGCCGGCGCACATCCGCACGATTGGGATTCCCCCGTTCGTCAACCGGACGTCGGTGTTCAATGTGGAACAGGTCCTGACCGAGCGTGTGCGCCAGGAGTTCATCGGCCGGGGCAAATATAAGGTGATTCCCCAGGCCACCAACGCCGATGCGGTGTTGAGCGCTGAAATTACGAACATCGATGTGGTACCCACGGCCTTCAATCAAGACCAGCAGGCCTCGCGCTATGCCTTCCGGTTGATTGCCAAGCTCGAGCTGCGCGACATCAAGTCGAACAAAGTGGTTTGGCAGGATCCGTCGCGAGTGTTCAGCGAGGAGTACGATCTCACGTCCAGTCAGGGCAGTGTGGACGCCAATGCGCTACTGGGTTCCGACAACGCAGCACTAGACCGCATTGCCAACGACTTCGCTCGGACCACGGTCAGCGCGATTCTGGAAGCGTTCTAGGTGCTAGGTGCCAGCCCTGGTCCCTGAAGACCTGATCCCTGCGCTCTGAGACAGCCCTTGGACCTGGCACCTTCCCCCTGGCCCCTCCGTTTATGCCAACGCTGACCCTTCCCCAACTCGACAAAGCTATTACGAACAGGTCAGTGCCACCGATCGTTGTCGTCATTGGCGATGACGAGATGGGTAAGGACGAGGTGATCAAGCGCTTCGACGCGTTGGTCGAAGAGGATCTCCGCGCGTTCAACATCCAGCGATTCTTCGCGACCGACGTGAGGCCGGACGTCGTGGTGAACGCTGCGCGAACGTTTCCCCTCTTGGGTGATCGGCGCGTCGTTACGTACCTACGCATCGAAGAGCTGTTCAGGGTCCGGGGACGCGGAGCGAGCGCGGCGGGAGACACCGAGGCCGAGGAGGGTGATGCGACGAGCACCCACCTCCGGGGCCTGGAGGAGTATCTTGCGGCGCCGGAGCCGCTCACCTGTTTGGTAATGGTTGGTGCGGACGTGAACCGGGGGACGCGGCTGGGCAAGCTACTCGTCAAGCAGGCGGCCGTGGTGGAGTGCTGGGGCCTCAAAGGCCAGAAGGATGCACGCGGTGCGGGGGCCGAACGCGCGCTTCAGAACGCGGGTCGGTTTATCCTGGAGCGATTCGAGGCCGCAGGCAAAGCGATTGAGCGTGAGGCGGTGCTCGCTCTCGTGCAGCACGCCGGTACGGAGATAGGACGTCTGCGCGGCGATGTCGAGCGCCTCTTGTTGTATGTTGCTGATCGGCCGTCAGTCTCGCTCGGGGATGCGCAGGCTGTGGTCGGCGGCGAGACGTCGATCGATGACTGGGGTGTCACCAACGCGATTCAAGCGGATAACCCAGCGCAGGCGCTGAGGCAACTACGGCTGGCACTCGATGGTGGGGCGGTGCCCTACGTGGTACTCGGCCAGCTCGCGTGGTTCGTGCGGGCGCGCATGGCCGCGTATGCACCCGCTCGAGTTGCGGCTGCCGTCGATGCCGTCTTCCGCGCTGATGGTGCGCTGAAAGGCTCGGCTGCAAGCCCCGACGTGATCCTCGAGCGCTTGGTCGTCGAGCTGTGCGCCGCGCGCTAGCTACGACAAGCCTACATGCGGGGAAGAGATCAATGTACGTAGCGCGGGGCCTTTAGGCCCCGCGTCAACACACCCGGCCACTGGCCATTGCGTCAGGTGGTTACCGTCGGGAGGGCGCTGAGCCGCTTCACGAGCCGCGACTTGTACCGCGCCGCGGCATTGGCGTGGATGATGCCCTTGCTCGCCATTTTGTCGACGATGGAGGTGGTGGCGCTCATGTTCTGCGTGACCTCGTCGACCTTGCCCGCGGCAAGCGCCTTGTGAACGGCCTTGAGCGACGTGCGCAGCCGCGAGCGGTGCACGCGGTTTCGCTCGCGTCGCTTGAGATTCTGACGATGGGCTTTGAGAGCCGATGCGTGATTTGCCACAGATCCTGGTCCTTCTGTTCTCGCTTTCGGGCGAACCGCAAACCCCGTATTTTAACACACGGAGTCTTAGCCGCTACCCTCTACCCTTCATTTGTCGCAAGTGGCGTCGTTCGCGCCGATCTGGGGCGCGGGCGGGCGCGCGGGCGTGCGTGCGTCCCGGGCCAGGCGACCGCCCGGCGCGCAACAGCTCGCGGACGGCGACCTCTTCGGGTGTCGGCGGCGGCGTCACGTCCTCGTACAGCTCACGCGCGTCCGCCTTGGGTAGATGGACGTCCGAGGTCGCTCGGACGACCACCTGCTGTTTGTGGCCCCCGCCTCGGGTAATGGCAATTCGCTCGCCCAGTCGGATCTCCCGATGGGGCTTGGCGCGCACCCCGTTCACGTGGACTTTGCCGCCCTTACACGCGCGCTGAGCCTCCGACCGTGTCTTGAACAGACAGGCGACGTCTAGCCACACGTCGAGGCGGACGGGCGGAGAGTGGGTGTTGACCGAGCTCATGGCCGTCATTGATGGCGCAGCTAACCGCCTCCGCCAAGGCTACGGCGGTCCGCCGAAGCATTATGCGAAGGCGGAAGCCGCGCCCTACCTTGAAAGCGAGGATAGGCAAGGGTATCGCTGATGTGCAAGAGTGTAGGGTGAGCGCCTCTTGAGCTTAGAAGACCATGATTCACACGCTGCTCCGGCGGTTCCTGACTGCAGATAACGAGAGCACTCCGACAGCGGGGGTGCTCGATGCTATTACGCCCGCGCTCGACCGACTCGAGCCGCGCCATGCGCGCTTCGTGGCGGCGTTTGCCTATTTGCTCAGCCGCGTGGCCCACGCCGATCACGCGGTCACGCCGGATGAAACGGCGGTGATGGAGCGCATCGTACGCGAAGTCGGGGGATTGCCCGAGGACGAAGCCAAGATCGTCGTCCAGCTCGCGACGTTGCAGCACGTACAGCATCGAGGCACGGAGGACTATCTCGTCACGCGCGAGTTCAACGAGGTCGCCACGGAGGAGGAGAAGGGGCGCTTGATGGGCTGCCTGTTTGCCGTAGGTGCGTCGGACGACCACATCGTGACCGCCGAGGACAACGAGATTCGGCAGATTGCACGCGTCTTGCGGATCGAGCACGCGGACTTCGTTCGCCTGCGTGCGGCGCACCGCCGCCATCTGGCCGTTCTGCGACGTAAGCGGTGACTGGCGTTAGGGGCTGGCCAGCATCCGCTCCACGACGTGGCGACCCTCCTGAAGCAGCACCCCGATCTTTGCAGGATCCTTACCGCCCGCCTCGGCAAAGTCCGGTCGTCCGCCACCGCCGCCGCCGACGATCGGCGCCAGCTCCTTGACGATCGTCCCGGCGCGAAGACGGGCCGCGAGGTCCCGTGTCACCGACACGACGAACGCGACTTTGCCTTCATGCTCGGTCGCGAGGATAACGACGCCGCTACCGAGGCCGCTCTTGAGGCTGTCGGCAAGGTCACGGAGCCCGCTACGGTCGATGTCGTCCACACGTCGCGCGATGAGCCGGACGCCAGCGACATCCTCTATACCGTCGCGATCCACGGCGGTAGTCGCGCCGCCCAGCGCCGATCTGATCCGCGCCTGTTGGAGATCGCGCGACAGCCGCTTCACCTCGGATTGGAGGCGCGCGACCGTGTCGGCGGCGTGGTCCGGTGCCACCTTCAGCTCGTCGAGCACACGCGCAAAGCGATTGCGGCTTGTCTGGACGTGAGCGATCGCTCCTTCGCCTGTTAGCGCTTCGATGCGGCGCACTCCGGCAGCGACACCTCCTTCCGAGACGATCGTGAAGAAGCCAATATCACCGGTGGCTGCGCAGTGCGTGCCGCCACAAAGCTCCACGCTGAACTCCGGGATGTTGACGACACGCACGCGATCGCCATATTTCTCGCCGAAGAGCGCCATGGCGCCGGCAGCCATGGCCTCCTCCGTGGATCGCACCGTCGTTTCAACGGCGACGTTGCGCATGATGTGGACATTGACGAGCCGCTCGATCGCATCCAGCTCTTCGTGCGTGACCGGCGAGACGTGTACGAAGTCGAAGCGGAGCCGGTCGGGCGCGACCAGCGAGCCCTTTTGCACCACGTGCGCTCCCAGCACGCGTCGCAGCGCGGCGTGAAGCAGGTGCGTGGCCGTGTGGTTGCGTCGAATGGCGGCACGGCGTTGGTTGTGAATCTCGGCGGCGAGCTGGTGGCTCACCTCGAGTGTCCCAGACAGCAGCGCCACGTGATGCGCGCGCGGTGCGCCTGGCAGCACGCGCAGAACGCCTGTGACCTCGGCGCGTGTGCCGTTTCTTTCGAGCCAGCCTGTGTCCGAGACCTGGCCGCCCGACTCGAGGTAGAAGGGCGTTCGGTCGAGCAGGACGTAGCCCTCTTGGCCGGCCCCGAGTCTGTCCACCTCGACGCGATGCTCGTCGAAGAGCGCGACCACCGTGGCGTCCCCGACCCGGGGTGTCGCATAGCCTTCGAAGCGGTCTCCCATGTCTTCGAGCGTGCGCCGTGTCGCATCGGATCGGAGCTCGAAGGCAGCGGCCTGTTTTGTGTCGAACGCGCTGGCGGTGCGGGCGCGCGTACGCTGCGCCTCCATGGCGCGTGCGAACCCTTCGCGATCCACGGTGAGCCTACGTTCGTCCGCCATGTCCTCGATGAAGTCCAAAGGTAGACCGAGGGAATCGTACAGGCGAAAGACCTCATCGGCCGGCACGATCCGTGCCTGCGAAGAGGCGGCGCGTTCGAGCACCTCCTCCAGCTTGGCAAGGCCAGCATCGAGGAGAACGTCGAAGCGTTCTTCTTCTGCTTTGATGATGTGAACGATCGTGTCGCGGCTGCCGGCCAGCGCCGGGTAGGCATCTCCCATGACGCCCGTCAGCACGTCTGGCAACTCGTGCAGGAAGGGGTGGGCAATCCCGAGCTTCTTGCCGTGACGCATGGCCCGCCGCATGATCTTCCGCAGGACGTACCCCCGCCACTCGTTCGACGGTGTCACGCCGTCCGCGATCAAGAACGCCGTCGCGCGGATGTGGTCCGCGATGACACGCATTGAGATGTCGGTGGCCTCGACCCGGCCATAGGGCACGCCCGCGAGCTCCCCAATCGCTGCGAGCACGGGCGTGAAGACGTCGGTGTCGTAGTTCGAGAACACGCCCTGGATCACGGCCGTGATGCGCTCCAGGCTCATGCCCGTGTCGATGGAGCGCGCGGGCAGCGGCACAAGCCTGCCGTCCGGCTGCCGATCGAACTCCATGAACACGTTGTTCCAGAGCTCGACGAGGCGATCGCTCTCGGGGCAGCGCGGGTCGTCGCTGCGGTCGAAGAAAATCTCGGAGCAGCGGCCGCAGGGACCCGTCTCAGCCATCTGCCAGAAGTTATCCTCCGCGCCGAGCTCCTGGATGCGATCGGCCGGCAGGTACTGCCGCCAGATGCGGTAGGCTTCCTCGTCGCGGGGGACGTTCGCGTCGCCGACGAAGATCGACGCGCGCAGCTTGTCGGACGGCAGCTTCCAGACCTCCGTGAGAAGCTGCCAGGCGTAGGGAATCGCCTCAGCCTTGAAATAGTCACCAAACGAGAAGTTGCCTAGCATCTCGAAGAACGTGTGGTGCCGAAGCGAGGGACCCACGTTGTCGAGGTCATTGTGCTTGCCGCTCACGCGCATGCACTTCTGGCTAGACGCCGCGCGCGTGTACCCGCGCCGTTCACGTCCAAGAAACACGTTCTTGAACTGGTTCATCCCCGCATTCGTGAAGAGCAAGCTCGGATCGTCTGCTGGCACGAGGGGCGAGCTGGGGACCACCCGGTGCCCCTGCTGTTCGAAGTAGGCGAGGAAACTGCGCCGAATCTCGCGGGACGTCATAACCGATCATTCTATCCCGCGCTTCCTCGGTACGTGGGGAGGCCGGGATGTCCTCACTCGCCAGCGACGTCAGCCGCCGGACGATTGCTCGCGTGTCGGCGTAGCACCGCAACCGCCTGCTCGGACCGAAATCCCTGCCGAATCAGATAGCGGTAGAGCCGCTCGAAATGACCGCGGTCCTGAATCGAGCCGCGCAACCGCGCCGACAGCGCGCGTTCGACGAGCTCGGTCTCGTCGGTGGAGCCAAGCACCTCCTCGAGCACCTCGGCAGCGGTCTCACGATCGACACCGAGACGATCCAACTCTTGTCGTACCCGCCAGCGACCTTGGCGCTTGACCTGCACGGCCGTACGGGCCACCGCCCAAGCCGCGCGCCGATCGTCGAGAGCGCCCTCGGTCCGCAACCGCGCGAGCACATCGTTGATGATTGCCTGTTCATAGCCGCGTCGCGCGAGCCGGTCCGCGAGCTGCGCGCTCGTGAGCTCCCGGCGGGCCAGGGCTGCCAGCGCGTAGGTATACGGATCAATGGGTCGGGAGGAGCGGCGGGGCATTTTATTGAGCTTCACCGCAGAATGGGCAACGTCCGGCACGCACGTGCAGCGGCTTACCGCAATGCCAGCACGTTCGCGATACCGGTGCTTCGGCGCGCTCGTGCAATCGTCGCTGAATGTTCGCGCGTTCCAAGCTGGGCCCGCCACGCCCGGCCGGCCGCGCCGCCGCGACGTCGTCCACGCGGGCGGGCGTCTGGCCCAAGACGAGGGGCCTGGTCGCGAGCAAGTCTTCGATCAGATCGGCCGCGCGCTGGTAGCGCTCGGTCACTTCTGGCGCCAAAGCGCGCATCACGATCTCACCGAGACGCTTGGGAACGGCGGGGTTCTTCACGTGCGGCGACCGCAGTAGGCTGCTGTCGAGCAGTTTGTGCCAGCTCGCCGGCGTGGGAGGATCATAGGGGAGCTCGCCGATTAGCATCTGGTACATGGTGACGCCGAGCGAGTACAAGTCCGACGCAAAGACCGCCTTGCCCTGGAACTGCTCAGGCGCCATGTAGGCCGGGCTGCCGATGACCGTCGTGCCGTGCGCGGCAATCTCGAGAAATCGAGAGGTTCCGAAGTCTGCGACCTTGAGCACGCCGTTGTCGGAGACGAGGACGTTAGCCGGGCGCAGGTCGCGGTGGAGGACCCCCTGCCGGTGCGCGTGATCGACGGCGTTACAGATTTGCACGGCGTAGTCGAGCGCCCGACGCAACTCGAGCGCGCCGTCCCGCATGAGAATGGTCTCGAGGGTTTCCCCCTTCACGTACTCCATGACGATGAAGAAGAGGTCGTCCTGCTTCTCGGCGGTGGTAATGGAGACGATGTTCGGATGGTTGACGCTGGCAAGGAGGCGTGGCTCACGCAGCAAATCGCCGAAGCTCTGATGCTGCTTGTGTGGCACCTTAATCGCCACATCCTTGTCGATCCAGGTGTCGCGTGCGAGGTAGACGGCCCCAAAACCGCCGCTCCCGAGCGACGCCAGAATCTTGTACTTCCCCAGCTTCTGGCCTTTGAAAAGCATACCGTCGGTCGAGTATACAGTTCTCGCGGGAGGAAGAAGATGTCTGTCATCTTTTCCCCACAGACGCAATAAGCAGAGCACCATGCTGTACCCGCGCTTCTTTGCACCGGATATCCGGTCTGATGATCCGAGGCTCACGCTGTCGGCTACGGAAAGTCAGCACCTCGCGCGCGTGCTGCGTCTCGGGGCTGGCGATCGCGTGCGCGTCTTCGACGGTCGTGGCGGGGAGTATGACGCGGCGATTGAGGTGGTCTCGCATCGGGCCACCGTGTTGCGGTTGGAGGGGACCGTGTCGCCGCTGTCCGAGGCGTTGGTGCCCGTGACCCTCGCGCAGGCCCTGCTCAAGGGCGACAGCATGGATGCCGTGATTCGGGATGCCACGATGTTGGGGGTGACCCGCATTGTGCCGATGATCACGAATCGCACCAACGTGGCCATGCGACGCGTCACGACCGGGAAGGCACGCGGCCGCTGGCAGCGCGTGGCACTGGCGTCTGCCAAGCAGTGCGGGCGTGCGTATGTGCCCCTCATCGAGCCGACCGAGTCGCTCGACGTCGTGCTGAAATCCGAGGCCGGGTTACGCCTCGTGCTCGCTGAGCCCGCGCTCCACGCGCCGCGCACGCGGCTGCCGCAGCCCGACGCTCGGGGTGCCGTGTTGATCGTGGGGCCGGAAGGGGGCTGGGCGCCCGACGAGATCGAGCTGGCGCACATCCACGGCTGGGTGAGCTGGTCGATCGTGCCGTGGATTCTACGCGCTGAGGCGGTGGCGCTCACGGCGCTCAGTGTGTTGCAGTACGAATGGAATCGGCGCCCCTAAAGGGGCGCCCTACTACAAACGGGCGTCGCCGACCGGACCGTCAGCGACGAACGAAGATCAGTGCGGCCCAGTCGTTTTCCTCGAGTTGTGCTTCGAGCGCGGCGTGCGTGTAGGCGTCGGCCACGACGGGAGCTTCTGCGCATGTAAAGCCGCTGAGGATGAGCGTGCCGTCAGCCTCGACGAGGCGCTCAACCGCAGCTGCCTCGCGGCGTAGCAGCGCGGCCGTGAGGTTTGCGATGACCACCGACGCGGGAGACCGCGACTGATCCAGCGCCTCGAGCGAGGAGTCGCCAAGCGCAGCCTGGCGCACGCGCACCTGATCGCCGACACGATTCCGCGCCACGTTGTCGCGTGCAGAGGTCACCGCGTTCTCGTCCGCGTCGATGGCGATGACGCCTGCTGCGCCCAGCATCGCGGCCGCAATGGCCAGCACGCCTGAGCCCGTGCCGATGTCGATCACGCGCCGTTCCGCGAGTCGGAGCCGCTGCAAGGCACGCAGGCACAGACGCGTCGTTTCGTGATGGCCCGTCCCGAACCCCATCGACGGCTCGATGACGACCACCAGCGGCCCGGGGCTCTTGCCGGCGTCCCACGGCGGCGCGACGATGATGTCATCGACGCGGATGGCGGTGAGCGCGCGCTGCGTGCGCCCGGCCCAATCCTCATCCGGAACGTCCACGCGTTCGATGTCCAGCTCCGCCCGCCACGGTGTCTGCTCCAGCGCGGCGCGCGCGGCATCTCGAGACTCGGACGAGGCAAAGAAGACAAGCCATGTCGACTGAGCGCCAGTCCGCCGTAGCCCGTCGGGCGAAGGTGGACTTTCGTCAATCGCGCGCAGCGCAAAGTCGTCTAGTGTCAGCAGCAGCGCCTCGGTCAGCACAGACGAAGGAGCGCTCGGCTCGCCAAACATCAGCCGGAGGGCGGGCCATGTCTTCTCGGACATCAGCCGAAGATATCTTTGACGCGCTCGAAGAACGGCTTGTCCTGTTCCTGTTCGGCGCGCGCGCGTGGCTCGATGGGGGGGTTGGGCCAGACGCGCGCCAAGTCTTCGATGGCCTGACGCTGTTCGCGCGTCAGCTTCCGCGGCACGGCCACGCCGACGCGGACGTAGAGATCGCCCTTGCCTCTCCCTGTCACGGCCGGCAAGCCCTTGCCGCGGATGCGAAAGACCGTGTTCGCTTCCGTGCCCGCCGGGATCTCGAGCTCCTCCGGCTCATCGAGCGTCGGAATCCGGGCGTGCCCGCCGAGCACCAACGTGGGGTACGGCACGGCCACCTCGCAGTGGAGGTGTTCGGCGTCACGCTTGAAGAACGGATGCTCCTCCACGTGGACGACGACGTAGAGGTCGCCAGGTGGCGCGCCGGCAGAACCGTGCTCACCCTCGCCGACCAGTCGCAGCCGCTGGCCGTGGTCGATGCCAGCCGGGATGCGCACGGTGAGCTTCCGATCGTGGGCCACGTGGCCGGCGCCACGACAGGACGGGCAGACGCGGGTAATGATGCGCCCGCTCCCGCGGCAGTGGCCGCACGTTCGTGCGACGGTGAAGAAGCCCTGCTGATAGCGCAGCTGGCCCTGACCGCGGCACTGAGGGCACACCTCGGGCGCGGCCCCGGGCGCTGCGCCAGAACCGCGGCACGCCTCGCACAGCTCCTCGCGCGGGATTTGAATGCTCGTCTCGGTGCCACGAGCGGCCTCCTCGAATGTAATTTCCAGGTCGTACCGCAGATCTGCGCCGCGTCGCACGCCGCGCCTGCGACCGCCGCCGCCGAAGAGATCGCCAAGGCCGAACACGTCACCGAGGCCGGCGAACAGGTCGCCGAAGTCGGCAAAGATCGTCGGATCGATCGTGGGCCCACCGCCCGCCCCCGACGCGACACCCGCATGGCCGAAGCGGTCGTACATGGTCCGCTTCTGTGGATCGGCCAACACGGCATAGGCTTCGGCCGCTTCCTTGAAGCGCTCCTCGGCGGTGTGGTCACCCGGATTCCGGTCGGGATGAAACTTGAGTGCCAGCTTGCGGTACGCGCTCTTGATCTCTTGGTCGGTTGCCGTGCGGGAGAGCCCCAGCACGTCGTAGTAGTCTCGCTTACTCACGCGAGGCCACCTTCACGAGAGACGCGCGCAGCAGCCGGTCCGCGAGCTTGTATCCTTTGCGTAGTTCGGCCATCACTTCACCATCGCGGTGTGCCGCACTCGGCTCGTGGGCGACGGCATGGTGAAGGTGGGGATCGAAGTCAGCGCCCAGTGCCTCGATTGGTGTGACGCCGCGCTTCTTCAACACGTCGAGCAAGTGACGATAAGTAATCTCCACGCCTTCACGATAGCGCTCGACGCGCTCGGTCTCATCGGCCGCCGACAGCGCTCGCTCGAGGTCGTCGACAATCGGGAGAATCTCACCGAGCACGTCGGCGGCAACGTGCTCCACCAGCTCGCCACGCTCGCGCGTCACGCGCCGCCGGTAGTTGTCGAAATCGGCGGTCGCTCTGAGCAGCCGGTCTTTGTACTCATCGCGCTCGCGGACGAGGGCGTCAACCGTGGGCGTCTCGTCGGCCTCAGTCGTGTCACGCTCGGACGTGCTCGGCGGCGCGTCATCGCCCGATGCGGACAGTTCAGTATCTTCAACGGAACGTTCAAATGGGTGTGTCATGATGTTACGCAGCTCCCTGGTTCGGCCCCGCGCCGGTCACGAGCACACGGCTGACGGCCTGCGACGCGCGATCGACGGCTGCAATGGCCCGCGAGTAGCGCATGCGCGTCGGCCCGATCACGCCGACAGCGCCATTGCGGTCTCCACCCATGAACGTGGAGAAGACCAGGCTGAAGCGCTGGAGCGTTGGGTCCGTGTGCTCCGTTCCAATGACGACGGTCAGACCAGGGGCGTCGATGTATTCGTCGAGTATCCGGACGAGCCGGTGTTTCTCTTCCATCATCGCGATGAGCGTGCGCAGCGCTTCGAGCGTCAAGCGCGAGCCCTGCGCCAGCGATTCGTCGATGAGCGATGACGCGCCGTGGATGAACACGGCTCCCGGCGGACTCAGGTCGGCCAGCGAGCTTTGCGCCAATCGCAACGCGCGCGCCAGCAGCCGATCGTACAGCACGCGCTCGCGCGCGAGCCGCTCGAGGACTGCTACACGCATCTCGATGAGTGTGCGCCCGGCGAATTCCTGGTTCAAGTAGTTCGCCGCTTGCGTCAGCTCAGCGGGCGATGTTTCCTCGTCGAGCTCGAGCAGTGTGTGCGTCACCTGGCCATCGGCAGCGACCAGAATGACGAGCACGCGCGCGGCGTCGAGCGCCACGAACTCGATGCGGCGCAACCGGGCGGCTTCGCTGTCGGGCGATACGGCGAAGCCCACACTGTGCGCTGCACGCGAGAGCTCGTGCGAGACTTCCGAGAGCACATCATCGACCGAACCAACGCGGCGGAGCCGTGCCTCCGCCTCGGAGAGGTCACGCGGCGGGCGGCGCGTATGCAACAGCATGTCGACGTGGAACCGGTACGCCTGATCCGTGGGCACCCGGCCAGCCGATGAGTGCGGCTGCTGGACGTAGCCGAGCGTCTCGAGTTGGCCGAGCATGTTCCGCACGGTGGCCGACGAGACACCGAGAGGGCTCTCACGCGCCAGCCAAAGCGACGAGACCGGCTCGCCGCGCTGGATGTACGCACGCACCAGCAGCGCGAGGAGTCGTTGCAACCGTTCAGGAAATTCAGGCGCGGGCGATGACCCGCCGCGCGTTCCAGCAGACCAGGTCATTAGCAGTCGACCCGTACGAGTGCCACGCTCCATTATACAAGGGGTAAAGGGCTCGAGGGGTAAAGGGGCTTCACCGCGCGTCCAACTCTTCGATCAGCCCGGTGGCATTGTAGACATGGGCCAGCGCGTAGCGCATGGCGCGGACGTCGACCGACACAGTGCGGTTGAGCGTGTCGTCGTAAACGAAGTCGCCGACGAGGCTGTGGATGTTGCCGTCGAAGACGAGACCGACGAGCTCGCCGCGGGTGTCCACCACCGGCGATCCGGAGTTGCCGCCAATGATGTCGTTGGTCGTCACGACGTTCAGCGGCACCGACCCATCGATGGCCCCCCGCCGGGAGAGCCACCGCTCGGGGAGCCGGTACGGCGGCCGGTGACCGTGCTCGTCGGCGCGCGCGAACAGGCCCGCAAACGTTGTGAATGGCTGGATCGCTCGGCCGTTTTCCTGATACCCCTTGACCGCACCGTACGACAGGCGGAGCGTGAACGTGGCGTCCGGGTAGCGGTCGTCCCCCATCACGTCGAAGTGTGCCCGCGCGATGTTCGCGTACGCGAGACGCTCGACGCTCTCAATCTCGCGCTCGTAACGCGTCCGGACGCTGCGGGCATCGGGATCAATCGCGCGAGCCAGCATGATCATGGGATCGGTCGAGCGTTCGATCGCCGCAGGCCCACGGCCCGCGAGCTCTTTGCGAACGGCCACGGCGGCTAGCTTCGTGCCGTCCACGAGCTCAGCAGCCCGCGCGTCCGGTGACTGACGGCCCAGCACTTTTTCCAGGATCGGATGGTTGGCACCGAGCGTCGCGCGCATGACACCCAGCGACCAGGCGAGGCGCGCTTTCTCGAACTCCGCATAGATGGGTGCGGGCGAGTAGAGATCGAGCTCGAGCGACTCACGGCGGGCCGATGTGAACTCGGGCAGGCGCTCGGCGTCTACCTTTTGATCTTCCGCCGCCAAGCGCACGAGCGTGTGCGCCAGCTCGACGAGGTACGAGGAGAACGCGTCACCTTCTTCGAGCAGCACCAGCTCATTCCGGAACGCTGCGAGTGACCGCCGCGAGCGAGCGATGGCCGCCCACGGGTCGCCGTATTTGGCTCTCAGTGTGCCATCCTGTGTCAACCGTTGGCGCAGCGCGTGTTCCTCGCGGCCCTTCCGCGCCATGAGCCGATCGTCTTTGAGCCCAGCGAGGCGGCCCCGGAGCGCCTTTAGGCTATTCTCGACGCCCAAGCGCACCTCACCTGCCTGCCGCTGTTGTTCTGCGCCGCGCGCGCCATACGCCACGCAGACCCGATGGAGCCCCTCGAGGTACGCGAGGCGATATGGCAGCGCGACGTCGCGCTGATATTCGAGGTCAGCCACCGTGTCGAGACGCTGCGTCGAACCTGGATGACCGGACACGAAAACGAGGTCGCCGTCCTCAGCTCCGTGCGACGACCACTTGAGATAGTCCTTCACCCGCGCGGGCTGACCATCTTCATAGACCCGGACGAGCGCCATATCGAGATCGAAGCGTGGATAGGTGAAGTTGTCTGGATCGCCGCCAAAGAACGCGATGTCGAAATCGGGCGCGAACACGAGCCGCACGTCCGTGTAACGCCTGTAACGATAAACGTGATACTGCGCCCCGCCGTACAGGGTGACGACGTCGCTGCGCAGACCTGTGGTGTCGAGTGAGGCCCTTTCAATCGCGGCAATCCGCTGCTGACGCGCGTCGCGCTCCTCAGCAGGGCTCATGCCGGTCGCGATGACGTCGTTCACGTGGGACGTGACGTCCTCGATGCTCTCGAGAACGTTCAGCTCCAGGTCCGGCGCTTTGAGCTCCTCAGCCCGCGTCTTCGCAAGGAAGCCCTCGCGGACGTAGTCCTGACCGGCGGAGCTGAGCTTCTGAAGCGTGTCGGCCGCTACGTGATGGTTCGTGAGAACCAATCCATCTGCTGAAACGAACGATCCGGAGCCCCCGTTGTTGAAGCGCACGGAGGCGCGCTGCAAACGTGTCAGCCACGCGTCGGTCACCTCGAATCCGTAGCGCTGCTTAATGGCCTCTTTCGGGACTGCGTTGAATAGCCACATGCCTCTGGTCCCTGAGGAACTGATCCCTGGAGCCTAAGACTGCCCTTGGACCTCGCCCCTTGCCCCTCGCCCCTTCTTAGATCCCAGCTCGCGCCACCAACGCCCGCGCTTCTCGGCGTGCGTCATCCACAACCAATCGCTCCTCCATCTTTGACAGCTCACCATCGTTGACGAGAATCTCGCCGTCGATGAGCACCGTGCGGACATCGGAGCCGCGGCACGCGTAGACCAGTGTAGAGTACGGATCGTCGCCTGGCACGAGGTGCGCGCGGTGCGTATCGACGACGATGAGGTCCGCGCGCTTACCGGGCTCGATGGATCCAATCTCCGCCTCCAGACCGAGTGTGCGCGCGCCGGCACGTGTGGCCATCCAGACGACCTCGCGCGCGGCCAATTGGCCCGGTTCCACACGCATCGCCTGCAGCGCGGCGGCCAGACGCATCTCGTCGAACATGTCGAGGCGATTGTTGCACGCCGCGCCATCCGCGCCGAGCGAGACGGTGATACCCCGCGCGCGCATGTCTGGCACTGGCGCAATGCCCGAGCCGAGCTTCAAGTTCGAACCGGGACAATGAAGCACTTTGATGTCGTGCTGGGCGAGCAGCGCTTGCTCCGTGTCGTCCACCCAGACACAATGCGCCAAACAGAGCCGCGCGCAGCCGAGGCCGACACCGATGAAGTATTCGATGTTGCCCTGTCCGTTCGACATCTGACGCACGAGGTCAAGCTCTTCGCGTTGCTCGGCTGCGTGCGTGTGGACCAGCAGCTCGGACGCGTCGGCCGTGTCGGCAACCGCCTCCAGCATGTCGCGCGAGCACGACAGCGCAAACCGCGGCGCCAGGGCCACGCGGATCCGCCCAAGTGCAGCGCCGTGCCAGCGACGATGAAGGGCAAGCGCCTCTTCAATGCCAGGCTGGACGGCCTGATGCAGGCGCGCCGGTGCGCCAGCATCATTGTCCATCAAGCATTTGCCGACCGTCGCACGCATGCCAGTCTCGGCCAACGCCTCGAGCACCACCTCCGTGTCATGCACCGTCTCCATGGTCAGGATTGCCGTCGTACCCGTACGAAGGAGCTCGGCGACGGCCAAGTGGGTCGACGCGCGCAATGATGCCGGAGTGTGCGCGGCCTCGAGCGGGAAGATCCGCTGGTGCAGCCAGTCCAACAGCCGAAGGTCGTCGGCGAGCCCGCGAAAGATCGTCTGGCAGAGGTGAACGTGGGTTTGAATGAAACCGGGCAGGAGGAGACCACCTCGCGCGTCAATCACGGCGTCCACGGCATCGCCACCGTCGGCGCCCGGGCCAATTGCCGCAATGCGGCCATCCACAATGGCCACGTCGCCGTCGACGACCTCCCAGCGGTCGTTCATCGTGACTATGCGCGCGTTGCGGATGAGCAGCATGGAGAGGTAAAGGGGTAAAGGGGCGAGGGGCAAGGTGCGAGGTCCAAGGGCTGTCTCAGGGAACAGGGAGCAAGTGCCGTTGAGACCTTGTCCCTGCAGCCTAAGACTGCCCTTGGACCTCGCACCTTGCCCCTCGCACCTGTCTTTGCCCTTTACCCCTTTAGCCCTTAGATGAAGACCTCCACCTTGCCCTTCGCACGCAGCGCCTGCACGAGTTGCACGGCGAGCTCGCGGCGGCGCCCCATCCGCAAGACCTGCTCGATGCGCCCCTTCAGCGTGTCGTCTAGCGGCATCAGCTCGGATGCCTTGCGGTCGGTTACCTTGATGATGTGATAGCCGAACGGCGTTTCGACCACATCGCTCAGCTCACCCACTTTGAGGGCGAAGGCTGTGTCCTCGAACGGCTTGACCATCTGGCCACGCGGGAAGTAATTGAGGTCGCCACCGGATGAGGCGCTGCCGTCCTGCGAGTGCTCACGCGCCAGCGCGGTAAAGTCCGCGCCGCCCTCGAGCTGCTTCCGCAACCCTTCTGCACGAGCCCGCGCGGCTTTCTTGCTCGCTTCATCGGCCGTGGCGTCCGCCTTGATGAGGATGTGACTGGCACGGACCCGCTCCGGCGCACGGAAACGCTCGGGATTCTCCTTGTAGAACGCGTCCACCTCTTGTGCGCCGACGGTCACCTTTGGATCCACCTCCTGGCGCAGCACCTTGTCGGCTACCATTTGGCGCCGGGTGTCTGCCTCGAGATCGTCTAACGACAGGTGGCGCTCCTTGAGTGCCGCCGTGAATGCCTTCTCGTCGGGAAATTGCTGCTGCAGTCTGTCGATATGTTTCGTGACTTCTTGGTCAGTCACCGCGATCTTGCGTGACGCACCTTCCTGCGAGAGGAGGTGAAACGCGATGAGCTCGTCCAGGACGCCGCGATACACACGATCACGCTCGCCGGCCGGGAGCTCTTGGCCAGCCGACGCCTTCACATTCTGAACGGCGCGCTCGAGATCGGTGTTGCCGATGGTCTCGTCATTCACGCGCGCGACGATATTCGGCAGCTTGGCCGGAACAGGCTTGACGGGCGGCGTTGTCTGACCCGCGCCCGCGGTAGAGGCAGGGGCCTGCGCCTTGCCTTGCGCGTTGGCGGCGGTCTTGGTTGACGACGGGGCGTCCTCTCCGGAGGCCGCGGGGGTGGGCGCCTCTTGGCAGCCGCACACCAGCACGGTGCTCACGATAATAGCGAGGAACTGGGAGTATTGCATTTTGGCAGTATAGCAAGGGGTAAAGAAGGGGCCAGGTGCCAGGTCCCAGGGCTGTCTCAGGGAACAGGGACGAGTGCTGAAGGCATCAGGGCTGGTCCCTGAGGAACTGATCCCTGCAGCCTAAGACTGCCCTTGGACCTCGCACCTTGCCCCTCGCACCTGTCTTTACCCTTTACCCTTTACCCCTTTACCCCTACCAGAAATGTGTGGCGAGGACGCGGGGCGGGCCGGCCGCTCCATCGATGACGCGGGTCTTGAGCACGATCTGTAGATTGCCCTCGGCCCAGTCGCGCGGCGCGTCGGCCAGGGCTCTCTCCAAGTACTGCGGGCTGGTGAGAAGCTCTAACGCTGCGGTTGTGCCGAACGGCGTGATGCCGGCTCCCATGACCACCATGTTGCCCGTGACCCGATCCAGGACGCGCGAGACCAGGGCGTAGTCGTGGGTGACGTTCAGGGCCGGCCAGGGGCGCTGCAGGTACCAGTCGGCTCGCTCCGGCTGTTGCCGGTCCTGGATGACAATCCGCTCGCCGTCTGGCGTTGGGAACGGTACATATCGGAACTCAGAGCCGAGCTCCAACGTCCACGCGTTCGAGAACATCCCGACGAGGATCGTCGGCGACGCGCGCAGGTCTGCGAACGAGGTGGCGCGGTTCTCACGCACGTGATACGGCGTGCCGTGCTCGTGAAGCAGCGCTGCGAGCCGTGCGATGGCCACCGCGTCGGTCACCGACACGTAACGAGCACCCACGCGCTGCACTTCGTCGGGAAGAATGGTCAGCGCCGCCGTATCGCCCGCCGGCGAGGCCGTGTCAACCGCATTCCTGAGACGCTCGGACAGCTCGTAGAGGTCGTTACTGCCAGTGCAGACGAGTACCGGGACCTTCGACTGCACCAGCGGTGCCCAGAACAGATCGAAGGCGGTGTCCTTCCGGCCAGCGCTCGAGGCCAGCATGGTACCCACCAGGGCAATGACGGCAAGGCAGGCGAGCGCGAGGCCGAAGACACGTCCTGACAGTTGGCGGGCGCCGGCTGGTGCCCCCGCGATCCCTGACGTCCGTTGCGGCCCCTCCTCGCCGAACGTGGCGTCCTTCTCGTGCACCGACGGCCATGTGAAGGTGGGGGTGTAGCTTCCGGCAGGCAGGTCGACGCGCAGCTCGTGCTGGTGCGCCGGCTCGGCGTAGTACTGACCGAGGCGTCTCCGGATTTCGCCGGCCGTAACGCGCACGACGGGGTCGGCCGCCGTGTCGTAGCTGGGCTCTCGGCCGAACACCTTGTTGCCGAGCACCCGTTCCTTCAGCGGCTCGGGCGATTCTGCGAGCGACTGCTCGATGACATGCTCGAGGAAGAGGCGGCAACGCTTACTCGTCCGAAAGGCAGGGTTCTCTGCGAGACGCCGCGCCTGCAGACGGATCGCAGCCTGTTGATCGCCGTCAAACGGAGGAATGCCCCGAAGCGGGCGCTGCGCCGAGCGCTCTCGCTCGTCGAGCACCGGCCGATTGCTGATCATGAATCTTGTGCAGTCTACCACATCTGGAGGCGCTATCCCGCGTCGGCGCAAGGGGTTGAGGAGCCGCGAAGGTCGCCGCCTCGCCGGGGGACCCCTCGAAGGCCGTCCCCAAGAAACTGCAAAGGAGACTGCAAAGAACCGTAAAGTACCTTCCCTTTTGGCGGCGATCGCGGTTAAGTACCACGTACTGGAAAAAGTGCAGCGGCTGGCTCAGCGGTGCGGATCCGCCGACTGGACCGCCTGCGCTTGATGGCAGAGATTTGACGCCCTCCGTAGATGCGTTGACAGCCGGTTGCAGCCTCGGGCGTTACTTTTACGAGCGAGCGCGCGGTGGCGGGCCGCTCGGTTCATTGAGGAGGAGGGATCCCATGGTCAGGTGCACCTCTGCGTTTGTCCGGCGGATGGTGTGTGTCCTGCTGGTCGCTGGCCTATTGTTCGTCTCTTCGCCGGCACTGGCCCAGACCGGCGGGACCGCCACCGTGAGGGGAACGGTCACCGACGCGTCGGGCGCCGTCCTGCCTGGCGTCACCGTCACCATCACCAACAGCGGAACGAGAGACACCCGCACCGCGATCACCGACGACCGCGGTGGGTATCTTTTCAGCGCGCTCTTTAGCGGCACGTACGAGCTCAGGGTGGAGCTCGAGGGGTTCAGAGCGTTCGAACGCACGAGCATCGCTCTCAGCCCGAACGACACGCGCGGTCTCGATGTCACGCTCGACGTGGGTTCATTAACCGAGGTGATCTCGGTGACGAGTGCCATCGAGATCGTTCAGACGGAGACGGGAGCCCGCGAGGGACTGATCAAGGCCGAGCAGATCGAGAACTTGTCGCTCGTTGGCCGCAGCTCGCTCGAGCTCCTGCGCATCCTGCCGGGCGTCGTGTCGCCGAATCTGACCGCATTCGAGAGCGTCAGCTTCGGCGGAGGTGCGAACTCAACGCAGGGCTATACCGTGAACGGCATTCGCTCATCGGGCAACACCGTTAGCCTCGACGGTTCCGCGCTGATCGACATCGGTTCGAACAACGGCCTCATGGTGACGTTGAACAACGACATGGTGCAGGAGGTCAAGGTCCAGAGCTCGAACTTCGCGGCCGAGTACGGGTCTGGTGGCATGAATGTCAGCGCGGTGACGAAGGCTGGCGCGTCGGAGTTTCACGGCACGCTCTACGACTACATCCGGCACCATAGGTTCCAGGCCAATGATCGTTCCAACTCGATCGCGGGTGTCGACAAGCCGGAGAGCCAGTTTCACTTCCCTGGCGGCAACATCGGCGGCCCTGTCGCCCTTCCGGGTCTCGACTTCAATCGGAATCGGGACAAGCTGTTCTTCTTTCTCGGCTTGGAGGCCCAGCGGCAAGAGGTCGACAGCGGAACCACGTTTCAGGTCGTGCCCACCGAGCTGCAGCGCCAGGGCATCTTCACGGAGCTCCTGACCGAGAACGGCCAGAACCTGGATCAGCCGGTTGGGGCCGTGTTGATTCCGCCGGGGTTCCCCGGTGCTGGCACGCCCGCGCCAAACGCCGACCTCTCGCCGTATGCGCACCCGGTTGGGGAGGCGCTGGTCCATCTCTTTCCGGAGTCGAACTACAACGAGCCGGACAACCGTTACAACTACGCGTTCAATGAGCTCCAACCCACGAACCGGACGGATCTGAAGATGCGGTTCGACTACAACGTCTCGAACAATACCAAGGCCTACGTGCGCATGGCCTTCGAGAGCGAGGAGGTCGAGAGCGCGCGCGGCGTGTGGTGGGGGGCCTCGGAGGTGGCGCTACCGTCGCCGAACCGCGGGACGAACAAGGGCCGCTCCTATGCTGCCAACGTCGTGACGGTTCTGAGCCCGACGATGACGAACGAGGCGCTCGTCAGCTTCAGCCGGCTGAAGTTGGATAACACGTTCACGGATCCGAGCCGGATGAGCGCGTCACAGTTGCCCGGTTGGACGCCCAGCTTCCCGGGGGCGAGCCCGTACCTTCCGGGGCTCGAGAGCAATGGCGGATTCAGCACGATGCGGGCTGCGGCCAACGACATGTTTGCGCACAACGACGAGCTGCAGTTCTCGAACAAGCTGACGAAGATCGCCGGCGCCCACGCGCTCAAGTTCGGCGTCACCGCCCACCGCCTGCAGAAGCAGCAGAACTTCCAGAACGACGAGGAAGGGTTCCTCCAGTTCCGCCAGCCGAACGACGTAGCGGGGAGCTCTGGCAATCAGGTCGGCGACCTCCTGGTTGGCCGGGTCGGGCAGTTCAACCAGGGGACGCGGCCCCCCAACGGCGAGTATCGGATGTGGGACATCGACGTGTTCGCGCAAGATTCCTGGAAGCTCGCGCCGAACTTCACGTTCGAATACGGTGTGCGCGCCGGCTACTGGACGAACAACCGCGAGCTGAACGGACTGGGCGGGTGGTTCGACCCCTCGTTGTACGACCCGAGCGCGGGGCAGTTCCTCGACCCGGGCACCTTCCGCGAGTTGAACGGGATTCGGTACGTTCGGACGGGCGATGCGCCTGCGGGCATTCTCGAGACTCGCAGCCCGTTCGCGATGCCGCGCCTCGGCTTCGCGTGGAACATCGATGGTCGGTCGGACAACGTGCTGCGCGGCGGGTACGGGCTCTTCTACAACCGCAGCATGGGGAACGTCGAGTACGACAACACGCTTCGGCTGCCGCCCGACCTGTATAGCCTCAACGTCGACGTCAACTCGGGCAGCGAGTACGGTGACAACCTCGGCTTGACCTACGACACGCTACAAGAGGCGACGCTCCAGAACCGCCTCGGGACGGTCGGCTTCAACACGCTGATGTCCGATTCGTTCTCGTTCCCGAAGACGCACAGCTACAGCCTCTCGTTCGCGCGGCGGCTCCCGTTCGATCAGGTGGCGGAGGTCGCCTACGTGGGGACGCGCCAAGTCGATCTGGTGAGCCGCGTGAACCTGAACGCGGTGCCGCAGGAGGCGCTCCTCCAAGGCCAGATCGGCAACGCCGACCTCTCGAACCCGGTGCACCGTGTCGGGCTCGACGGAACGGCGGTGAACCAGTTCCGGCCGTTCCCGACGCACCCGAACATCATCGGGTACGAGTACGAGGGCGAGTCGACGTATCACTCGATGCAGGTCACGCTGAGCCGCCAGACGTCTCGCAACCTGCAGTATTTCGTGGCTTACACGCTGAGCCGCGCCGAGGGCACGCTGGGCGACGAGTATCGTGAGCGGGATCCGTTCGATCCGAGTCGCACGTACGGCCTCCTGAACACCGATCGCACGCACAGCTTGAGCGTGTCGTGGAACGCGTTCCTCCCGGATGTGGCCTCGGAGAGCGGCAATCCAATCGTGAAGGGCGTGCTCAACGGCTGGCAGCTTTCGGGCATCTCGAGCGTGTCCAGCGGAATCCCGATCTGGTTGGCCTTCAGCGGTCCTGCCGGCAGTGCGGCAGTGTCGCAGTCCTACTACGGCACGCCGAGCATCGTCACGCTTACGACGCCGGGCGGCCAAGGGAACGGGCTCGCGCCGGTTTACACGTGCAATCCGTGGCTGGGCGGGACGAAGGTGGGGGAGAAGCTGCTCGACGTCAACTGCATCGATGTTCCCGCGGTCGGTGAGCAGGGGCACGTCGTGCCGCCGAACGACATCCGGACACCGACCATCCACAATCACGACTTGACGATCTTCAAGAACTTCCGGATCAACGGGAATCAGCGCATCCAGATCCGGGCGGGGTTCTTCAATCTGTTCAACCAGGCCTTTCCTACGACTGCGACGGACCGCGGGGACATCGACCTGACGCTCGACACGGTCTGCAATCGTACGGTCGATAACGTGCCGAACGGCATCGGCGGCACGTCCAGCGCCGTGTGCGACCCGACGGCCGGCTTCTCGTTCACGGAGAACACGATCGCGAACTTCGGCAAGATCAATCTGCTGCGCGGACGCCGCATCATCGAATTCGCGATCAAGTACTACTTCTAACGAGGGACGGTCGCGCGGCGCGGCTAAAGCCGCGCCCTACCGTTTTTCCCACTCCGAATCTGGTAAGTCACTGCGGGGTACGTAGCGAGGGGCCTTCAGGCCTCTCGCCCCCGCGCGATACAATCGAAACCATTGTGTGGAGTTGGGCGACGCGGTCGCACGGACAGGACTTGCGCCGGTGGTTCACCCTCTCGTTGCTGTGGATCGTGATGTTGGTGTGTACGGCCGCGGACGCCGCCCAGAGCACACCGCGCGATGCGAATGCGCTCTTGGAGAGGGCCGTCGAGCTCCAGCACGCTGGCGATCTTTCGGGCGCCGTTGCGGCGTACGAGCAGGCGCTCGCACTCGTTCCCCAGAACGCCGGGGCGCGGTCGAATCTGGGTGCGGCGCTGGTGCAGCTCGGCCGCTACGACGAGGCCATCGCGCAATATCGACAAGCGCTGAAGGACGAGTCGGAGAACGCGGACTTCCGATTCAATTTGGCGTTGGCGTTCTACAAAGCCGCGCGCATTCCAGAGACCGCGGTGGAGCTGGAGCAGGTGTTGGCCCTCGATCGCGACCAGCGAAACGCGCGCCTCCTCCTGGGAGACTGCTATGTGCAGATGGGCCAATTCCAGGATGCCGTGGATCTGCTCGCGCCCTGGGAGGCGGAGTACGGCGACGATCGCGCGTACGCCTACGTGTTGGGGAGCGCCTTCATCGAGACCGATCGGCCCCAGCAGGGACAGCAGTTGATCGATAAGATCTTCGCCGGAGGGGAGAGCGCAGAAGGACACCTGCTCATGGCAACCGCACACCTGCGGACCGGCGACGCTCGGTCTGCGCTGGCCGAGCTCGAGAAAGCCGTCGCGCTCAATCCGAAGCTGCCGCTCGTACATGCATTATTGGGGCGCGCGCTGCTGCGCAGCGGCGATCAGCCGGGCGCGCTCGAGGCGTTTCGCCAGGAGCTAGAGATCAACCCCAACGACTTTCAGGCGAATCTGGAGGTCGGCAATCTCGAGAAGCGTGAGCAGGAGTTCGAGGATGCCTTGGTCTACATCGCGCGCGCGCTGCGCATGCGGCCCCAGGACGCATCGGCGCGCTTCTCGCTCGCCGGCATCCACGTGTCGACGGGCCAGACGGAAGAGGCGCGCGAGTTGCTAGAGCAGATCGTCGAGGACGAGCCGAAGTTCACCGAGGCTTACGTACTGCTTGCGACCGTCTACTACCGGCTGAAGCGGCGTGAGGACGGCGACCGGGCGCGCGCGGTCGTCGAACGGCTCAACGCCGAGGCCCAGGCGAGACAGCCGGGCGCGAAGCGGTGAGATTTTCCCAGACGTCCGCCCACCCGGTCACGGCCTCGACCAGCGCGAACCACCCGACCACCAGGTCCTCGTCCCCATCGCCGTCGTAGTCGGCGACGTCGAGTGTGGCATGGTACGGCGTGCCCATCTCCAGTGTGTGTCGCGTGAAGACGCCCGGCCGTACCTGTTCCAGCCAGACGAGTGACGCGAGCTTCAGCTCGACGTCGCCGCTCCCGCCGACCATCGCGCAGGCGACCACGTCGAGGTCGTCATCACCATCGAGGTCGACTGCCTGCGCGCGGTGGGCGCCGGGTAGCGTGGCGAGCTGATGCGACCTGAAGGGGTAGCCGCCGCGGTTCTCGAGCCACATGATGCCGTGATATGGCTTCAGGATGGAGTCGTCGAACGTGTCACCGTGCGTGAGCAGAACGTCGAGGTCTCCGTCCTTGTCGAGATCGACGAGCTCGATACCGGACGAGCCCCAGTTCGGGTGCGGCGCCGCGTAGATGATTTCCTTCTCGAAGGTGAGGCGCTTCCCGCTGCTGAGGAATGCCACGACGGACTCGTGCTCCTGCGCGAAGAGCGCGACGAAATCCGGCCGCCCATCCTTGTTGAGATCCGCGATGGGCACGTGAATCGCGCCGGTGCGAGAGTCTAGGGTCCTGGCGACGAAGCGCGGCGACTCCCAGTTCCTCGTTTGGTTCTCGAGGAGAACGATGCCGCCAGTTTGGCGCCAGCCGAAGACCGCGGCGACAATGTCGAGATCGCCGTCCTGGTCGAAGTCGGCGGCGCGTGCGTCCGCCACTCGACCAAGCCCTTCGGTGAGCGTGGTGGTCGTGAAGGTGCCGTCCTTCTCCTGTCGCAGCCAGTGGAGCGCGCCGTTCTCGTGATCGGCCGGTTGGAACGATCCCAAGTCGGCGACGAGCAGATCCTGTCGGCCATCCTGGTCGAGGTCGACCATCTCGATGTGCGCGGGATTCCGCAGCGTCGCAAGTGTCTTCACGTTGTGCGGCGGCTTGGGATCGATCATCAGGACGTCTCCGCTGCGCATGTCGCTGGCGATGATCTCGAGTGTCCCGTCGCCGCGGACGTCGAGAAAGCGGATGTTGGCGATGGCGGGCGTGTTGTCCCTGCTGGCCGGCGTGATGGCGTGCTTCTCGAGCGCGGGCGGTGCTGCCGAGACGGGCGGCCACGGCTCAGGCGTCGGCAAGACCTCGGGCGCACCCGACTCGTAGAAACGCAGCACGGGCAGCCACTCGGGCGGGAGAGGAATCTGATTCGTGGCACCCGCTGGTTCCGGCACGCCATCCTGGATGAGCATCATCCTCACGAGCTCGTCGCGCCAGGCGGCTTGCGGCAGGATATCGGGCGGCGCGAATTTGTGGCATGCACCGCCGCAGGCCGCGCGCGCCTCCGCTTCAGTGGCGGTGTCCGGTGCGCGACGTCTGCTGGCCGATTGTGCAGCCGCCTGCCGCGTCGAACCGTCTGTGTCGCGCACAACGGCGGTCGTCACGGTGAGGGCGGCCACGAGTCCGATGAACGTGAGCGTGCGCATATGTGAGCCGCGCCGTGTAGTTTATCCCGCTGGTGACCAGGTGCTACGATAGTCGCATCACTGTGCCACTGATGTCCTGTGATCACACCCGCCGCCGGTTCCTGCGAGGGCTTGCCCGAGGGCTCGCCGTCGCAGGTGTGTCCACCTTCGTCCCGAGACGACTGTGCGCGCATCCGCCTTCGCGCGAAGCGCTACGGCGAGACCTCGACGAAGCTCGTAGAGCGGAGTCGGGAACACCCAATGGGCCGATATTCGTCGACGTGCCGCCCTCGGAAAGCGGCATTACGTGGGTCCACGACAATGCCATGTCGCCCGATCGGTATTTACCCGAGACGTGCGGCGCGGGCTGCGCGTTCTTCGACTTCGACGGCGACGGGTGGATGGACATCTACCTGGTCAACAGCGGCCCGTGCGACTTTTTCCAGCCGAAGCAGCCGCTCCGCAACGCGCTCTACCGAAACAATCGCGACGGCACGTTCACCGACGTGACGGCAAAAGCCGGTGTTCCGGGCGGCACGTTCGGCATGGGCGTGGCGGTGGGTGATTACGACAACGACGGTCGTCCCGATCTGTTCGTCACGGCGTACGGTCGCTGCACCCTGTACCACAACAACGGCGACGGGACGTTCACGGACGTCACCGACAAAGCCGGCGTGGCGGCGCCCGGCTGGACAACGAGCGCCGTGTGGTTCGACTACGACAACGACGGCCGCCTCGATCTCTTCGTGTGCAGCTTCGTCGACTTCTCGCTCGAGAAGAATGTCTTCTGCGGTGACAACAAGCTCGGTCGCGTGTACTACTGCATTCCCCGCGTGTTCAAGCCGACTCCGAGTCTCCTCTTCCACAACAACGGTGATGGCACGTTCACGGAGGTCAGCGGTGGCACCGACATCGAGCGCTCGCTCGGGAAGGCGTTTGGTGTCGTGGCCACCGATATCAATGACGACGGTCTCATGGACCTGTTCGTGGCGAACGACACCGTGCAGAACTTTCTCTTCGTCAACCGCGGCGAGAGCCGCTGGGAGGAGATTGCGCTGCCGGCTGAGGTCGGCTACAGCGCGAATGGTCAACCGCGCTCCGGCATGGGCGTCGATGCCGCGGATTTCGATCAGGACGGCCTGCAGGATCTCTTCGTTGCGAACATCGACCAAGAGCTGTTTTCCCTCTACAAGAACCGAGGCGACGAGTCGTTCGCCGATGTCGCGCACGCCAACGGCATCG
Source organism: Luteitalea sp. (assembly GCA_009377495.1). Classification (GTDB taxonomy): domain Bacteria; phylum Acidobacteriota; class Vicinamibacteria; order Vicinamibacterales; family Vicinamibacteraceae; genus WHTT01. The sequence continues at coordinate 31,040 of WHTZ01000002.1, read as the reverse complement.
CCCAAGCCACGCGGCTGCTGTCTGGATGGGGGCTGAAGTTCTTCGACTATGACAACGACGGCCACCTCGATCTCTTCCTCGCCAATGGCCATCCAGACGACATGATCGAGCACTACTCGACGCAGGTGAGATACAAGGAACCGTTGCTTCTGTTCAAGAACGACGGCTCGCGCCTCCACGACGTCAGCGCTGGCGCGGGACCGGCGTTCACGCGGCGCTACCCGGCCCGCGGGATGGCCGTCGGCGATCTCGACAACGACGGGCGGCTGGACGTGCTGGTCTCGACGAACGGCGGGGCACCGCTGCTCTTGCGGAACGCCAGTGAGGACGGCCATCACTGGATCGGGCTCTCGCTGGAGGGCGCCACGTGCAACCGCGATGCGGTCGGCGCGCGGATCACCTGGTCGGCTGGTGGCGTCAAGCGGAGCCGCCTCAAGACCAGTGGAGGCAGCTATCTCTCCTCGCACGATCCACGGGAGATCCTCGGCCTCGGCACTGCCGCGAAGGCAGACTGGGTCGAGATTAAGTGGCCGGCGCCGAGCAGCCGTGTCGAGCGCTTCACGGATCTCCCGGTCGATCGCTACGTCCGCATCGTTGAAGGAAGGGGTAAAGGGGTAGAGGGGTAAAGGTGCGAGGGGCAAGGTGCGAGGTCTAAGGGCTGTCTCAGGGAACAGGGAGCAAGTCCCTGCAGCCTAAGACTGCCCTTAGACCTCGCACCTTGCCCCTCGCACCTGTCTTTGCCCTTTACTCCTTTACCCCTTCCCCACGGGCCAGGGCTGCGGCACCCAGTGGTGGTGCAACTGGCAGAGCGTGGTGGGCTCGGTGCCTTGAAGGAAGGCTTCGTTGATGCGTGTGGGACAGCGTGGTCCCGCGCGCTCGCCCGTCTCTGGATCGATCTCCGCGAACGTGATCCCGCTTGGAACCGCGAAGGGCATCCGCGCATGCCCAGCCAGCGCGCGCTGCATGAACGTCGTCCAGATGGGAAGCGCCGCGCTCGTACCACTCATACCAAGTGGTGTGTTGTCGTCGAGGCCGACCCAGACAACGGTGAGCAGCTCGGGCGTAAAGCCGACGAACCACGCATCGCGTAGATCGTTGGTGGTGCCAGACTTGCCGGCCGCATCGATCCGGAAGCCGGCCCGGCGTGCGGCTGCGCCGGTGCCGTCGTCGAGCACGCTCCGCATCATGCTCGTCACGAGAAAGGTGGCTTGTGGTGAGGCCACCGGGCGCGTGCGCGGCTCACGTGGGCCGCGGGTCTCGCGATCATCGACCAACACGCGCTCGATTGCGCGCAGCGATCGCACCTCGCCGAGGTTGGCAAACAGCGTGTAGGCTTCGGCGATCTCGAGTGGTGTCGTCTCGAACACGCCGAGCGTGATGGCGGGATAGGGACGCGGCGAGGCGCGCGTACTAGCGCGACGCCAGATCTCGGCGATGCGGTCGTACCCGGTCCGCTCTGCGACCTTGATGGTGGCGACATTGCGCGAGCGCGCCAGCGCGCGCCGCAGGGTGATGGGCCCGTCGTACTCGTCTTGATAGTTGGCCGGGGTCCACGTCTTGGCCCCCGCGACAAACGTGGTGGGCTCATCGGTGACGATCGTCGCGGGTGTCAGGTCTGTCCACTGCTCCGTGCGCGCGCGCTCGAAGGCGGCCAGGTAGACGAATGGCTTGAAGATCGATCCTGGCTGGCGGCGTGCGCTCACGGCGCGGTTGTACTGTGAGGTGTTGTACCAGCGGCCGCCCACCAGCGCGAGGATGTCGGCCGTGCGTGGATCGACCGCGATGAGCGCCGCTTGGGCGGGTCCGCGGCCGCGGCGGGCCAGCACACGATCGACACGCGTGAGACCGGACGACACAGCTTCTTGCGCCAGCCGTTGGAGATGCACGTCCAAGGTGGTGTGGATCGCGACAGCACGTGCGCTCGGCCCGGCGAGCGTTTGGCCGACCAGCCGCATCACGTAGTCCACGAAATACGGCGCCTCCGCGTCGAGGGCGCGCGCCTGCACGATGAGCGGCTCACCCGCGGCGCGGTCTGCCGCCTCGCGCGTGATGAAGCCGGAATCCGCCATGGCCCGGAGCACCACGTTGCGGCGATTGCGCGCCCGCTCCCGGTGTCTGAAGGGCGAATAGTAGGTCGGGCTCTGGATGACACCGGCGATTGTGGCGGCCTCGCTCAGCGTCAGATTCGTCACGTCCTTTCCGAAAAAGAGTCGCGACGCTTCTGCGACACCGCGAAGCGCAAACGACCCGCGCTGCCCGAGGTACACGTCGTTGAGGTACAGCTCGAGGATCACGTCCTTGCGCAAGCGACGTTCGAGGATGACCGAGAGGACGGCTTCTTGCAGCTTGCGCCAATACGACTTCTCTGGCGTGAGGAAGGAGTTCTTGACGAGCTGCTGCGTGAGGGTGCTCGCGCCGACCAAATACGGGCGATCGCCGCGCACGTTCGTCAGGGCCGCGCCAATCGTGCGCACGACATCGAGGCCCGGGTGCGAGTAGAAGCGCCGGTCCTCGATGGCGAGCACGGCCTGCTGCATCCGAAGCGGGATCTGCGCCAGCGGCACCTGTCGCTGCTTCTCGCGGGCGTCGCGCGCCACGGCCGTGAGCAGCGGCGTGTCGAGCGTGACCGTGGGGGTCGTGCCGGCCCGTAACACTTCGATCCGTTGCACCTGCCCCGAGGTTCCGTCTGAGCTCTGTTCGAACACCACCCGGATGATACGTCCGCGGTGATCGCCGGCGCGGGGCACCAGGGCGATTGCCTGGCGCCCGATGGCAAATTCGCCCGGGTTGGCGACCGGGGCGCGTTGCGTGTAGCCGAGCTCATTGAGCCGCTCGACGAGCTGGCGATCGGTCAGGAACTGGCCGCGCGTCACCGTGAAGGTGCGTGCGTACACCTGCGGAATCGCACGTGACCGGGTGCCCGCGACAAAGCGATCGACCTCGCGCGTGAAGGTCACGAACAGATAGGTGAGCACCACCGCCATGACCAATACCGGGCCGAGCAGCCCGACGAGCGCCAGAACCCCCCAGCGGCGGCGCGGTCGGCGCGCGGCTCGGCGACCCCGCCGCAGCTCGGCGACGGTGCGCCGGTGATATCGCGGGGTCGGGCGGCGAGCTGCGCGGGTCACATTCCCTACGGCGTTAGCACCCAGTGGTGACTGGTCTCGAGCGGCAGGTCGGTGCGAAGCTGGTCGACCAGCGCCGGACCATAGCGATTGAGGAAGTACACGAACCCGAGCGCGCGCTCCTGTAGCTGGCCGTCCGGGAACGCCTGCGCTCGCGTGCGCGTGAACTGGCGGCGGAGCGTTTCATCCCGCCGCTTTGCCGCCTGAATGACCTTGGCGCGCAAGGTCTGCAGCTCCCGATCCATCTTGGTCAGCGTCGTCCGCGCGGCGCCCTCGAGCGTGGGGTCGATGGCGGGAACCGCGCGGATCAGCTCCGTGAGTCGATCCTGCAGGGCGGCCGATGCGTGCACGAAGCCTTCTTCGACGGCGGTTGGCAGTTGCCCTTCGAGCAGCCGGTTGAGCCGCGCCTCATCCCGCGCGCGAAGCTCGTCGAGCTTGAGCGCGTGTCGCGCGAGAAAGCGCGTCGCGGCCGAGTCGAGAATCGTGACGCTCGGACGCGGCACGATGAGCGGCATGGGCACGTCGAAGTGCGCGTAGATGTCGCGCAGTTGCCCGAGATAGACCAGCTCGCTGGGTCCCGCCACATACGCGGCTGTCGGAAAGAGTGTGTCCTGTACGATCGGCCGGAGCAGGACATTGGGGCTGAAGCGGGCTGGCGTGTTGCGGATCTCGTTGAGGAGATCCGCCTTCGAGTGGATGGTCTCACCGATGGTGAGCGTGTCGTCGCGGCGACGAATCGGCAGGCGCGCGTGGCCGACATGGAACAGCGCCGGCTGTCCGCGCTGCGGCGCGACTTGCGCCTGGTAGCCGAGAGTCTCGAGGGCCTCTCCGGCGCGCGCGGCCAGATCCGCGGTGCGCCCCATGGTCTCGAGCTCGCGCTCGAAGACACCCTGGGCAAGCGGCTTGGCCGCAGGGTCTGCCGCATCGAAGACGACGAGCCCGTGTGGGCCGAGGAGGCGATCGAGCCACTGTCCGAACGCCGCAGCCATGCCGACCCCCGGTCGATAGATCGCGGCGAGATCGGCGAGGAGCGCGTCGGTGAAGTCGGTCGGCGAGAGGTGCAGGCCCAACGCTTCGATCGCCGTGCTCACCGCGGGCGGAAGCGCGACGCTCGCAACCGGCAGAGTACCGCCGCCATCCGGCTTTGGCACGGCGACCCGCTGCGGAACGAGCTCTCGGTCGAGCACCTGACAGTCGCTGACTTCGTCCCAGTCGTGATCATCAGCGTCAATCCAAAACAGAGGCACGGCCGGCACGCCGTGCTGACGCGTGACCTGCTCGGCGAGGCGCACGGTCGCGAGCGCCTTGATCAGCGTGTAGAGCGGTCCGCCGAACAGACCGGCCTGCTGGCCGGTGACGATGGCGATGCTGGTCGGATCCGTCAGCGCCCGTGCTGCTTCGCGCGCCGCGGCGGGCGTCTCGCGTGACGCTTGCTGCGCCAAGAGGACGGCAACGAGCTCGTCGCGCGCCCGCGGATGGTGTTGCGCCCGTGCGATGCTCTGACGCCATGCCTCGGCGGATGCGGGATCTCCGGCGAAAAAACGCGCCAGCGACTCGAAGCGGTGGACGTAATCGATGTTCAGACGTCGCGCCGACGACATTTCCCGTATATCGATGCCGCGGCGGACGATAGCGGACGTGCTCGAGTCCAAAGGCACAGATAGGCTAATGTCTCAGAGCCTTGGTGCACTGTCAAGCTGCTATAATGGCCGGGATGCGCGCGTGAGTAATCCGGTGCGGAAAAGCCGCCTCGCGCGCGCCGGCAGACGAGCGTCCTTGGCCGCGTTGCCCTCTTCTCTCGGTTCGTACCGCGTGCAACATCAGCTCGGTGTCGGCACGCTGGGGCCGGTCTTTCTCGCCGCGGACGAGGTGCTGCACGTCACGGCTGCGGTCAAGGTGTTCGACGTCGGCGCGACGCCTGAGCAGATCGTGGGTCTCGTGCAACGGCTCAACGCGGTAGCCGCGCGCTTGTCCTCTCATCCTGGCATCATCAAGCTGTTCGAGGCCGGCGTGGCGAACCACGTGGCCTACTTGGCGACGGAGCACGCCGAAGGCATGCCGCTCGATGCGCGTCTCCGTGAGCGCGACGCGACACTACCGGCCGAAGCGCTCGGCTGGCTCGAGGCGATGGCGGAGGCCATCGACTCAATCCACGCGGACGGCGTGGACCACGGCTCTTTGCATCCGCGCGACATCTTGTTGACGACCACCGGCCCCCGTGTCACCGGGTGTGGCATCGCGCGCTCGGTTGAAGACGTGGACATGCGTGCACCGGTGCGCCTGCCCTACACGGCACCGGAACGCGCCGCCGGACCGTCGTGGGGACGTGCAGCGGATATCTTTTCGCTCGCCGTGATCGCGTTCGAGTGTCTGGCCGGCACACGCCCGACCGGGACTGGTCGCACGGCCGCCGATCGCCTTCCGCCGACCGTGAGTCCTGAGCACGACCGGGCGCTTCGTGAGGTGTTCGCGCGAGGCTTGAGCGCGGATGCCGAGCGGCGACCTGCCAGCGCGGGTGAGTTCGTCCGCGCCTTACTTGATGCCGGTGCTCCGTACGTGTACGGCAGCGACGCCAAGCGTGGAGCGGTCCACCACCGCGCGGGCAAGGTGCGGCGTCCGGCCGCGAAGGCGAGCGCGCCGGAAGGCGTAGCCGAGGGCCCCACTGAAAACGTGGAGCTCGCACGGTTTGCGCGCGACGGCGTCCTGCCAGCATCACCCCCGCCGACACGTGGGCGACGTCGGCCAACGGCTTCCACCAAGCGGACACGCGTGCCAACGCCGACCGACGCGTCTGATCCCCTGACCCTTTTCCAGCCTGAGTCAGACGAATCTTCGTCCAACGCCGACTCCGAGGCCGAGCTGGAGCCGGTGACCGATGCGGAGAGCATCGCTGACCGAGAGCCTGTTGCTGATGCTGGGGAGACGCTCCACCCGTTGGCCGCGGCAGCCACGAGCGGCCTCACCCAGGTGCCGGCAGCACCGCCCGCCAATGGTCAACCGGCCACGGATGGCCAGCCAGACGAAGACGCCGCGGGCGAGCCGGAAGACGAAGCAGCGATCGAAACGGCCGCCTCTGCCGACACGCGAGGGGAGCCAGACGGGTGGTTGGCATCCACGGTCGCCGTGCCGCTGGTGGACGTGCCGGACGAGATCGAGCACCGCGCGCCGACGCCGGACGTTGTGCTCCCACCGCGTCCCGAGTTGGTCGAGGAACGCGGCGGCGGCCTGGTTGGGAACCCCGAAGGCATGGACGGCGACAGAACCCTCGACACCGATCGCGTCTTGGTTGATTTCCCTGACGATTTTTTTGAACGCCGCGAGGGGCCGAATGAGCTCGGCGGCACACCGTGGGACGATGCGACAGCGAGTTTCATCCCCAGCGCCGTGGGGCCCTTCGAGAACCTCTGGGTCGCTCCTGAGGCCCGCGAAGGCTCGAGGGAGGCGGCGGCTCCACTGGGGACGCTGGCTGAAGCGGGCCCCGGTGCGCGCGAGGTTGATCTGTCCCTTGACGAGCGCGTGGCGCAGGGCGCTCCCGTCGGCGGGTCCACGCTGTTTGCACATACCGTGCTCGAGTGGGACGAGCCGCCCGATGCGCCGCGGCGGCGGCGCTTCGTGATGCCACTGCTGCTCCTGCTGCTGGCGGCAGGCGTTGGTGCCTGGTACTACGGCGGGTGGGCGCCACCGCAGTTGCACCAAGAAGTGACCGAGCCACCTGCGCGGTCTGCAGGCGGGGATCAGGCCACTCCTCCAGCTGGCGAGGCGACGCCGGCGGGTTCGAGTGAGCCGACGCGCCTTGCGGGTGCGACCGCGGCGCCACGTGAGCGACCGACCGAAACAGGGCCATCCGCGGCCGCCGCCCCTCGCCCGAGGGAGGCGACGCCCGTTGGTGCAGCGGCAACCGAGCAACGTGCGGCGGCGCGCGGACGGCTGCTCGTCCGCACGTCGCCCTCCGCAGCGGTCACGGTTGACGGCGTCCCACGCGGCACGTCGCCGGTGGCCGTGTACGCGCTCGACTGGGGGCCGCACACGGTGGTGGTCTCGCGTCCGGGCTATGCGGAGGACACGCGGCGTGTGATGATTGCGCCAGATCGACCGGCACCCGCGTTGACTATCGATCTCCGCCGCGACGACGCGACACCTGCCGCCGCGCCAGCCGAGAGCTCGACGGTGCCTCCGCCGGCCGCGCCGGCTCACGCTGGCGCGATTGTGATGGTGACGCGCCCTGCGGGGGCGCGCGTCTTGGTTGACGGTCAGTCGGCAGGAACGACGCCGGCGACCATTCCCAGCGTGCCGGCCGGACCGCACAACGTCCGGTTCGAGCTCACCGGCTACCGCGGGTGGGAGACGAGTGTCACGGTGGAAGCCGGCCAGCGCCTGCGCGTTGCTGCCTCGCTCGAACGAGATCGCTAGCCGTGCTTGCCCGGCAAGAATGTGTACGAAGCTGTGGCTCCTTAGGTAGGGCGCCCCTTTGTAGGGCGCCCCTTTAGGGGCGCCATGCGATACGAATGCGCCTCGGTGTTCGTGTCTCGTCACCATGAACGCTATTCTCGCGCTGGAAAACGGCCAGATCTTCGAAGGTATCTCCGTCGGCGCTGCGGGGGAGACGAGCGGCGAGGTTGTCTTCAACACGAGCCTGACCGGCTACCAAGAGGTGCTCACGGACCCTTCGTACGCTGGCCAGATTGTGACGATGACGGCACCGCTCATTGGCAACTACGGCGTGACGAGCGAAGACGTCGAGTCGCGGCGGCCGCAGGTGGCCGGGTTCGTCGTGCGCGAAGCGTCAGCCATGGCCAGTAACTGGCGCGCCGACAGCACGCTGCGCGAGTACCTCGTCGCCAACAACCTGGTTGCGATGGCCGACGTTGACACGCGTGCGCTGACGCGAACACTGCGCACCGTTGGCGCCATGCGCGGCGTACTGGCGACGGGCCGTGACCTCGCACCCGACGATCTCGTGGACAAGGCGCGCGCGATTCCCCGCATGGAAGGGCAGGACTTGGTGCGCGATGTGACGTGCGCCGCGCCGTTCGACTACGAGCCGGGCGCAGATCAGACGCTAACCGATGCCGGCGAGTTCATCCACAGGCCGGCGCGCCGCGCCCGACACCGGCTGCGCGTCGCCGCATACGACTACGGCATGAAATACAACATCCTGCGTCGCTTCGACGTCCACGGCTGTGACGTGCGCGTCTTTCCCGCCACCGCACCTCCGGGTGAGCTGCTCGCCATGACTCCGGATGGCATCTTTTTCAGTAACGGTCCAGGGGATCCGGCCATGCTCGACTATGCCATTGCGCATGCTCGGGAGCTCACGCAGGCGAACGTGCCGATCTTTGGCATCTGTCTCGGCCACCAGGTGCTCGCGCTCGCCCTTGGCGCCCGGACCTTCAAGCTCAAATTTGGTCATCGCGGCGCGAATCATCCAGTCAAGCATCTGGCAACCCAGCAAGTAGAAATTACCTCGCAGAATCATGGCTTCGCCGTCGATCCCGAGACGGTGCCAGACGAGGTCGAGGTGACGCACGTGAATCTGTATGACGGGACCATCGAGGGCCTGCGGCATCGCACGACGCCGACCTTTTGTGTTCAGTACCACCCGGAGGCCTCACCAGGCCCGCACGACGCGGATTACCTATTCCGCGAGTTTCTCGACGCCATGGAGCAGCGGCGATAGTCTCAGGCGATGCACGAGACTGTGCAGCGTGCGGAGGTGGTGGGTGTTGGGGTGCCGGGGTGCTGAACCGGCTACACTGATTCGTTGACCCCCATCGATGAAGCGAAGCGATCTCCACCGCGTTCTCGTGATTGGCTCCGGGCCGATCGTCATCGGCCAGGCGTGCGAGTTCGACTACTCTGGCGCGCAGGCGTGCAAAGCGCTCAGAGCGGAGGGGCTCGAGATCGTCCTCGTCAACAGCAACCCGGCCACCATCATGACGGATCCGGAGCTGGCGGACCGGACATACGTCGAGCCGCTGACGCCGGAGATTCTGGCGGCCATCATTGAGCGCGAGCGGCCGGACGCGCTGCTTCCGACCGTGGGCGGTCAGACGGCACTCAACCTCGCGGTGGCGCTTGCTGAGCAAGGCACACTCGAGCGGTACGGCGTCACGCTCATCGGCGCGTCCGTCGAGGCGATTCAGGTGGCCGAGGATCGCCTACGGTTTCGCGACGCGATGCGCGAGATCGGCATCGACGTGCCACGCTCGAGCCTCGTCAGCTCGATGGACGCCGCGCTGGAGGCGGCGAGAGAGATGGGGTTTCCGGCGATCCTCCGGCCCTCCTTCACGCTCGGAGGTATCGGCGGTGGCATCGCGTACAACCTCGAGGAGTTCCGCGAGATTGCCGAGCGTGGCATCAATCTCAGCCCCGTCCACGAGATCCTTGTCGAAGAGTCGGTGATCGGCTGGAAGGAATTCGAGCTCGAGGTGATGCGCGACCGCGCGGACAACTTCGTGGTCGTCTGCTCGATCGAGAACGTCGATGCCATGGGTGTCCACACGGGCGATAGCATCACGGTGGCACCGGCGCTGACCCTCACCGATAAGGAGTATCAACGGATGCGTGACGCGGCGCGTCGTGTCATCCGCAGGGTTGGCGTCGAAACGGGCGGTTCCAATATCCAGTTTGCCATCAACCCGGACAACGGACGGATGGTGGTGATTGAGATGAACCCGCGCGTGTCGCGATCCTCGGCTCTCGCCTCGAAAGCCACCGGTTTCCCCATTGCGAAGATCGCGGCCAAGCTCGCGCTCGGGTATCGACTCGACGAAATTCCCAACGACATCACCCGGGTGACGCCGGCGTCATTCGAGCCCACCATTGACTACATCGTCGTAAAGATTCCGCGCTGGGCGTTCGAGAAGTTCCCGGAGGCGGATCCCACGCTGACGACACAGATGAAGTCGGTAGGGGAGGTGATGGCCATTGGCCGTACGTTCAAGGAGGCGTTCCTCAAGGGCGTGCGGTCGCTGGAATTGGGGCGGAGTGGCACCTCGCTCTTTGGCCAACCATTCGAGGAGGATGAAGCGGGCCTCGCCGCGCTCCATCGGCAGCTCGTCGTGCCGACCGACCGGCGCATCTGGGCGATCTTCCGGGCGCTCGAGCTCGGGTGGTCGATCGATCAGCTGCATGAGCTGACGCACATCGACCCGTGGTTTCTCAGCCAATTCAAGGCGATTGGCGAGCTCGCGCGCATGGCTGGCGATCTCGGTTTGCGCGAGATGTCGCCAGATTTGCTGCGCACGCTCAAGCGGTCCGGCTTCTCGGATCAGGACATTGCCATTGTCTGCGCGACGAGTGAGGATGCCGTGCGCGCCCGACGTGAGGAGCTCGCCCTCACGACCAGCTACAAGCGCATCGACACGTGCGCGGCTGAGTTCGAATCCTTTACGCCGTATCTCTACAGCACGTACGAGGACGAGTGCGAGGCGGATCCCACGAGTCGCCCGAAGGTCGTCATCCTCGGCAGTGGGCCGAACCGGATCGGCCAAGGGATCGAGTTCGACTACTGCTGTTGCCACGCCGCCTTTGCGCTGCGCGAGGAAGGCTACGAGACGGTGATGGTCAATTGCAATCCGGAGACCGTCTCGACCGACTACGACACGGTCGATCGACTCTACTTCGAGCCGCTCACCTTCGAGGACGTGCTTGCGATCATCAACCGCGAACGGGGCGCGGGCGGTGACGTCTCGTGTGTCGTGCAGTTTGGTGGCCAGACGCCGCTGAAGCTTGCGCTATCGCTGCAGGCAGCGGGCGTGAAGATCATCGGGACGTCACCCGATTCCATCGACCTGGCCGAGGATCGTGAGCGGTTCGCCAAGCTGCTCTGGGACCTGGCCGTGCCGCAGCCGGCCAACGGCATGGCCGCGTCGCGCGACGCGGCACGCGAGGTGGCGCGCCGTATCGGGTTCCCGCTGGTCGTGCGGCCCTCCTACGTGCTCGGCGGACGCGCGATGGCGATCGTCTACGACCCGGGGAGCCTCGACCAGTACATGGCGAGCGCCGTGGACGTGTCACCGGAGCGCCCCGTCCTCATCGACAAGTTTCTGGAGGATGCCTTCGAGCTGGACGTCGACGCGGTCGCTGATGCGGCAGGCAACCTGGTCATCGGCGGCATCATGGAGCACATCGAGGAGGCGGGCATCCACTCGGGTGATAGCTCCTGCGTCGTGCCGCCGTACCTCGTGCCGGAGCGGCACCTTGCCACGATACGTGACTACACACGCCGCATTGCACGTGCGCTCGGCGTCGTGGGGTTGATGAACGCACAGTTCGCGCTCAAGGACGACACGGTGTACGTGCTCGAGGTCAACCCGCGCGCGTCGCGGACGGTCCCCTATCTGTCGAAGGCCACGGGCGTTCCGCTTGCGAAGGTGGCCGCGCGGGTGATGGGTGGGCGCACGCTCCTTGAGCTGGGCCTGGTCGGCGATCTCGAGGGCACGGGCGTCTTCGTCAAATCGCCCGTCTTTCCCTTCGTGCGCTTCCCCGGTGTCGACACGCTGCTCGGGCCGGAGATGAAGTCAACGGGCGAGGTGATGGGTGGCGGCACGAGCTTTGGCGTCGCATACGCGAAGGCGCAGATTGGCGCCGGCCAGCGACTCCCGCTCTCCGGGACGGCGTTCATGAGCGTCAACGACAACGACAAGCGGAACGTGGTGCCGCTCGCGCGTGACCTGCACGAGCTTGGCTTCAAGATTACGGCCACGCGCGGGACCGCGGCGCATCTACGCGCGCACGGCCTGCCTGCCGACGTGGTGTACAAGATCAACGAAGGGCGCCCGCACGTCGGCGACCGCATCTTGAACAAAGAGATTCACCTCGTCATCAACACGCCGCTCGGCCGCGAGTCGTTCTTCGACGATCGCACGGTGCGGCGGGTTGCCATGATGCACGGCGTGCCGTGCATCACCACACTCACGGGTGGCGCGGCGACGATTGCGGCGATTCGCGCGCTCCGCGATCACGGTCTCGACGTACGGAGCCTGCAGGAATACCACGAAGCCGTCAAGGTTCTTGGTTCTTAGTGTTTTGGCTCTTGGTGTGCACGCGCGTTAAGTAGGGCGCGACGTTAGCCGCGCCGCATCAAGAACCAAGGACCTACCTACTCGTGGTGCAGCGCTATCATCGGATCTTGCGCAGCGATGCGGTGCGCCGGCGGGTAACTCGCCGCGAACGCGACGAGCACGAACAGGCCAGCCGCCAGCGCAAAGGTGGGCGCATCCGTAGCGCTGACGCCGAAGAGCAAGTGTGAAATCAGACGGCTAAGGCCTGCCGCCACCACAAGCCCTACCGCGCTGCCGAGCACGGCTGGCAAGAGGCCCTGGCGGATGGCCAACCGCAGCAGATCTCCCCGCTTGGCGCCCAGCGCTACTCGGATGCGTCGATTACGTCGAAAACGTGTTCGGAGCCAGCGCCGCCGACAGCCGACGATCGGCCCGCTCAGTCCCTGCCGATTTCGCGCGGCGCGTCACGGCCACGAGACGCCTGTCCGAACGGTATGATGAGATCCACGTGTCGCGCCCCACACCACTCCACGAGCGCGAGTCGCGTCAGGCGTCGCTCGCGACGGTGTACCGCTATCACGACGGGACGAAACATCATTTCCACGCGTTCGCTCAATCGCTCGGATACCTCGACTGGGCGTCGCAGCCGCGGCCCTTTCGTGAGTTTGCCGATACGCCGGTCTTCCCGCTGTACCCGGCGCCCAGTGTCGCAGCGGACGGGTACGTACGCGGTCGCACGACGTTCGATCAGGCATGCGAGCGCGAGCTGGCGGCTGCACCGTTGAGCGCCCCGGCGCTCGGCGACATGCTCAGGCATGCGCTGGGGCTCTCGGCATGGAAGCGCTTCGGCTCCTCGCGGTGGTCCCTCCGGGTGAACCCGTCCAGCGGAAACCTTCATCCAACCGAGGCGTACGTGATCTGCGGAGCGCTGCCGGGCCTCCTCGATCAGCCGGCCGTGTACCACTACGCGGCGGATCATCACGCGATCGAATTGCGCTGCGTCTTCGACGAGGGCGTGTGGCGCGAGGCGTTCGGCGGACGACAGGACGGACTGCTGGTCGCGCTGACATCGATCCATTGGCGCGAAGCGTGGAAATACGGCGAGCGGGCGTTCCGCTACTGCCAGCACGACCTCGGGCACGCGATAGCGGCCGTGTCGGTCGCCGCCGCTCTCATCGGGTGGCGTGCAGTCCTGCTGCCGGCGTGGTCACGCCGCGCGATCGCGGCGGTGACCGGCATCGATCGCGAGAAGGATTTCACGGAGGCCGAACGCGAAGAGCCCGGCTGCATCATGGCGATCGCCGCCGCGGAGTCGGCCGATTGCCCCCAGCACACCGTGAAACAACTCGTCGACGGCATCGCATGTGGCCGGTGGTCGGGCCACGCGAATCGGCTCAGCGACCACCACATCGAGTGGTCCTTCATCGACGAGGTCGCACGGGCTACCGAAGATCCGGGGCGGTCGAGTGTGCCTACGGCCTCTGTGACCGATTGCGATCGACGTACCCGGCGCACCCGCCAGATCGATGCGCGTGCGCTACTGCTGCAGCGCCGGAGCGCGCTCGCCTTCGACGGCCGTTCGACGATCGACCGCGCGACACTCGTCGACATGCTGTCGTGTGTCTTGCCCGGCGCGAGAACACCGTGGAACAGCGTCTGGTGGACGCCGCGCGTGCATCTCGCCATTTTCGTCCACCGCGTCGATCAGGTGCCGCCGGGGTTGTACCTGTTGATGCGCGATCCGCAGGTCCTCGACCGGCTGCGAGCCGCCTGCCGCCCTGAGTTTCTGTGGGAAGTCGCCGACGAGGAACTGCCGCTGCGATGCCTGGCACGCGGCGATGCGCGCTCGCTCGCGGCTCGCCTCAGCTGCGACCAGGACATCGCGGCTGACGGTTTCTTCAGCCTCGGGATGCTCGCCGAGTTCGACGCGAGCCTGCAGACGTTCGGTCCGTCGTTCTACCGCCACTTGTTCTGGGAGACGGGCATGGTGGGACAGGCCCTCTATCTTGAAGCTGAAGCCGCCGGCGCGCGCGCAACCGGGATTGGGTGTTTCTACGATGATCCCGTGCACGATGTGCTCGGGCTACACGGCCACGCATTCCAGAGCCTGTACCACTTCACGGTCGGCATGCCGGTCGATGATGCCCGCCTGACAACCGACCCAGGATATCCTTGGGAGGCGCCCTTCGACGGCTGAGAGCCGACCAGGGCACGCGGACTGAAACTCGCTGATGATGAGGAGTTTCCGTTGGCGGAGCGTCCGAAGAGAACCAACGCCCAGCGCCCATTTGCAGGAGCTGCGGTTGGCGTACCCCTGTTGGGACTTCTCGATCAGGACCTCGACGGAACGGTGGCTCTGAACTGGGTAGCCGGTGTGCTCGATAACAACGGGATCCACGAGGCAAGCCAATAGGCTGGCAGCATCGTTCGATCGTCGGTGCGGCGTTTGTGGGCATCTATGCGTGCTGTCAATCCGTGCGGCCTCCGACACGGCGACGCCAGCACAGCCAGGCTGTGCCAACCGCGGGCTGTCGGCGACCGGTCAGAGTACAAAGAACTCCATCAGCACTTCGTCGTCCTCAACACCGTCGATCATCACCTGGCGTGTTAACCGGCCGCAGTCCTGGAACCCCAAACGCCGGTAGTACGCCTGTGCGGCGGTGTTGGATCCGCGAACCTGGATGACGAGTTTCCGATAACCCGCGTCACACGCGAAGGACGCGGTGGCGTTCCACAGTTGACTGCTCGAACTCATCGATCAGGTATCCGCCCTCGCCCGCACGCACCATCCAGAAGTTCCCAGTCAGATGTAGCCCTATCCTTTTGACTGGTCGGCGGTAGCATATACGTTGGCGGACCGTCGTTTCAGAGGTTGACTTCCGGCGGTCACGCGCTCAGCATCTTGCGGATGCCTACGCCTAGCCGAGCACGCGGGTTCAGCTCGGCGCCCTGAGCGAGCCGCTTAATGGAACACTCGATGCGCGCGTGCCGGCCAACAAGGCGCCACACGAGGGTCGCACATTCTGCAACGTTCAGGAGGTCTGAATCGCCGACTAATCGCTGAAACTGCATCCCACACCCCGCTTGCGAATCCCGCTCGGTCTTCAGTGCAAGGTCATGTGCCTCCCCTGTGCTGTCAGACGCAAGCCTCCAGCCGTGTTCGTTCTGATAGCCCCCCGGCGTTGCTAATAGGTGAATGCGAGACACGGGAGGAAGGGATGCCGACGCACGTTGCGCGATGTGGCGCGTTGCTGGCTGGTTTGAGCCTGCTCGCGAGCTGCGGGAGGCAACCCCCAGGGACGTCTGAGACGAAGGCACCCGACGCGCCCGCTCCGCAGCCTTCGCCAGCCGATCCTGAACTTCAAGAAACTTGATGATCAAGAGGAGTCGCACATGAGGTTTCGCGCGCATCTGATTCTCATCCTGGCGCTCGCGCTCGGCCTTGCACCCCCACTCTGGGCGCAGAGCCCAGCGGCAGAGGACGTGCTGAAGGCTCGTGAAGCCGCATTGGACGCCGGCGACGCTGACGCCGTGCTGCGATTGTTTGCGGACGATGCGATAGTCGTGACGTCCAGCGGACGACTCCTGATCGGCAAGGAACAGATCAGCGCCTGGGTGAAGGACCAAGTGAACCGCCGACAACGGGAGGAGCCGGGAGTCCGCCAGGCACAGGGGAACAAACTGTCGTGGGCAGGCAAAGTGCATCGCGAGGACTGGCAGAAACTCAGTGTATCTCCTTTGGAGGTCAGGCAAGATGCCATCGTCGCTGCCGGCAAAATCAAGTTCTTCAACACAACGTTCGTCCCAGAATCCGCTGACAGACTCGGCGCAGCCCGCAAGAAGCAATAGCTCCAGGAGATCGTCGGTGGCACGCGATTAGCCTTCCCCACGAGTCCCGCAATGACCGAACGTGGCTCATCTTGTCACCACGGCACCGCCCCGCAGGAGTGGCAAGACACAGCGCCCACATCGGCAACGCTCCCGGCGCTGTACACGGCCCACGGCGCGTTTCCAGTGCACGTCGTCCGGAAGAACGGCCTTCCCGACGTCGCACTCACGGTGTTCGCCAACGACCTGCACCGGATCCTATCGGACAGCAGCGTGTGGCTACATCCGCGAGACGTTGGCGTTTGTGAACTGGGGCGGGCTTCTCCGGGACCGACCGTCCCATCCACAAGCCGTGCGGAAGGAGGAGGGCTAGTCGAACATGGCCCATTGGGCCCTCGTCCGATCGTCCAAGGCGGCGGACCGTAAACGCTGAACCTGCACCGGGTGCGACATCAACATCGAGGGAGAATATGGGCTGAAGGATGGGTCCGCCTCCTGCTCCCGCAGGTGCGGTAGGCGGTGCGCGCGACTTGAATCGAGCCAGTCAGGTTCGTGTCGATCTGTCGTTCGTCATGACGCTCACGCGCGTTGAGCCAGGCGCTCTGACACCTTCCGCGGCGAAAGGAGATCCTCGAGGCCCGATGCGCCGGAACAACTCTGCACGGACTCTATCGGCGACGCCGTTGACGATCTCCGCGCCGTCCTGAGAGGGATCGATATGCGTGCGGAACGGGCGCTTGCCGAACGGCGTGTCGACGACCCCTCACGATGGCTTCCGCGACAGCGCGGACTTCCGCGGTAGAAGTGATCCGCGCCGGAGGGGCGTCCGGGGGACCGGACTCGAAATCGGTCTGCGCTACGGCGTATATCGTTACGGAACCAAGCGCCCGAAAAACGAAAGAGTTCAGCGTCCCCGCAGGATCTTGCGGAGCGGATCGGATGTCGGCGGCGACACGTCGAGGCTCGCGAGCGTTGCGGCGTCATCCCGAACTCGGAGACCCACCGCCGCGCATGGCGACTGTTGTTCGCAAGGGGCGCAGCAGCGGGTTCGGCCGCGGCCACTGAGGAGGCTCACGTCTCCAGGCGGGTCACCGTCATGGCGCGCCTCTCTCGTTACGCCGGCTCGTTCGGATAGGGACGAAAAGCTGATTGCCGTCGAGATCCTCGACCACCAGCAGCCTGTAGCCCCAGTAGCCCTCCTTGACGGCAACACCGCGGGCTTCGAGTTCAGCGCGCAACGCGTCGAGTGCCGCGACCTCGGCCTCGCGCGTCTCCGGCTCGACGTTCAGGGAAATGAAGATCAGACCCTTGCCCACCTTCTCCGGCCACTGGTCGGAGAGGATCAGGGCGCAGCTCCGGCGATCGACCTGAGCAACGCGCGCCCGGCCATCTTCCTCGTACCACCAGGGGATCGTGAAGCCCAGCCGGTCCATATGGAAGAGGAGCGAGGCCTCGACGCTCGAGACGTGAAGCACGGGGCGGGCGAACCACTCGATCATGGCGTCGATGCTACTACGCCTCCCGCGTGCGCGGAGACGCCAACGCTGGCTGCAAGGTTTAGAATCACCAGATTGGAGCTCGTAAGCCGCAGAGGAATCGAATCGACGGCGAAGGCGATGCGTTTCTCACGGTCGGATTACTCCCTAGTCGCCGAGTGGCGAGTTATCGCTACGGTGCCGACCTTCTTTCCGGAAAAAGCGAAACAGCTGAATGCCTGGATCGGCGCTCGGTCGAGCGGAAGAGCGTGTCTGAAACACGGATGAGGTCTGCCGGATTTGGCCAGTTCGAACCCTCTGACCGTTCCGAAGGAGCGTCACCGTGACGCGTGCTGTTGTTGTTGCCATGATCACACTCAAAATGTGACCATACCCAAACATTCGTCCACGCCCAACCCTTCGATCCTGCACCGCCGAACGTTCTGAAGACTGGTGCGGCTGATCACCGGGCGGCTGATCGAGCACTGCGCGCGCCTGAAGGCGCTCCCCGACCACATGCCGGAGATGGAGGCCCTGTGCGCGAGGGCGGCGACATAGCCGCTAACGGGCGGTCGATACGACAGGAAGATGGAGGAACGATCATGACGACGCAAACGCCTTTGATGAAAACGTCGATGACGCGACGGCTCGGCGGCGCGCTCGTGGCGCCGAGCCTGACCTTGCCGGCGAGCGCGCTGGCGGAGGACTTCGTCGTCAACAGCAATGCCGACCCGGGCGACGGCGTGTGTGACGCCGCGGAGTGCACGCTGCGTGAGGCGATCGCGGCGGCCAATGCCAACGGCGAGTCCGACACCATCACCTTCGGCCTCGCGGCGGACGACCGCGTGATCCTGCTGGGCGGGGAGCGGCTCTCGATCACCGACGACACGGGCGATCCCGACCTCACGATCGACGGCGATGTCGATGGCGACGGCACGCCGGACATCACGGTCGACGCCCAGGGCAACTCGGGGGTTTTCGGCATCGCCGGCCTCCAGAGTTTCGCCAACGTGAACCTGGAGGGGCTGGCGATCACCGGCGGCGGCAACGTATCTGTCGGCGGCGGCATCTCGAATGACGTCAGCAGGCTGACCGTCACCAACAGCACCATCAGCGGCAACAGCGCGGTCCTCGGCGGCGGCATCAACAATTTCTTCAGCATGCTGATCGTCACCAACAGCACCATCAGCGGCAACAGCGCAACCACCGGCGGCGGCATCGCGAATCCCTTGGGCGGGCTGACCGTCGTCGAGGGCAGCACCATCAGCGGCAACAGCGCGACCGACGGCGGTGGCATCTTCAATGACGACAGCCGGCTGGCCGTCACCAACAGCACCATCAGCGGCAACAGCGCGACCTTCGGCGGCGGTATCAACAACGGCTTCGGCACGGCCGAGATCAAGAGCACGATCGTTGCCAACACGGCTACCACCGGCACGAATTGTTTTAACCGCAGCGATGGCACCATCACCTCGCTGGGGTTCAACCTCGAGGGCGGTACGTCGTGCGGCTTCACCGGCACCGGCGACCAGCAGAACGTCGCGGTCGCCGACGTGCTGGTGACCGATGCGAACGGCGGTCCGCTGCTCGCCGACAATGGCGGCCCGACCCAGACCATCGCCCTGGTCGATAGCGCCGACAACCCGGCCCTCGACGCGATCCCGCTCGCCGACTGCACCGACATCGGCGGTATGCCGGTGGAGACCGACCAGCGTGGGGTGGATCGCCCGCAGCCCTTCCCCGACGGCAACTGCGACATCGGCGCGTTCGAGCTGATGCAGGAGGCGCCACGCCCCATCGCCGACGTGATCGAGCTGTTCGATCAGGCGGTCGCCGAGGGCACGCTGGTGGGCGCCGGGCCGGGCGGCTCGGCCGCGGGCCGGCTGAACGCCCTGCGCAACATGCTGCTCACCGCAGGCGCTCTGCTCGAGCAGGCCGACGTCGACGGCGCGTGCACCCAGCTGCAGGACGCCGCCAACCGCACCGACGGCGCCTTCCCGCCGCCCGACTTCGCGCAGGGCCCGGCGGCGCCCGACCTGTTCGACGCGATCACCGAGGTCCAGGGCGAGCTCCGCTGCTTCGCGTGAGCGCCGGGCGGCGCTCAGAGCGGGCGGCAAACTGATGGAAGGCGGCTGGCGCCTTCCATCAGGACCGAAGGAAGTTGGTGGGCTAGATTTGTGCGAGTTCGAACCCACTGGTCAGCTGCCTTCGCCGAGTAGAGGTGTTGAGTCGAGCGGCGTGGCGAGAGAATCAGGAAGATGCGCCGGTACGCACGTTCATGGAGCTCACTTCGTCGAAACGGCCGTCCCAGGTCAGAGGCACACCAGGAGCGGGGCGTTCGTAAAACGCTACGGCATCTATCGCGAGTAATCCAACTATTCCTGGTCGCCAAGTAGCGACAGTTCTATCAGGGAGATCGGTTCTCGGAGGGACTTCACAGATTCCGGATGAGTGGATGGAGCCGTCTGATGACAGCGCCCTGGAACTGGAGGGTGTCTTCGCGCCTCGCCTGCCGCCTCGCGCTAGTTCACACGCGCCTTGAGCCAGGTCGCGATGTCATCGATAACGGCGTCTGGGATGTGGCCTGCCCTCTGGTACTCCGCCGGCGTGCTCTTGCCCTCGCCGGGCAGGAATAGGTGATTCAGGGTTGGGTACAGCTTGAACGTGGCCGTGCGATCCCCAAGGGCTTCTTGCCACGCGGCGAAGTTGTCCGTGGTCACCTGGTAGTCCCGCTCGCCCTGTAGAACGAGCACGGGAATCTTCAGCGAAGCGGCCACGTCCAGCGGGCGGTACGCCTCGAGGTCCTTCCAGTACGACTCCGGCGCTGCACGCCGCAACGTCGCGAGCCCGTCGTCCACGCTGATCGCGCCGCTGCCTGGCTGAAGCGACGCCAGGTACACCAACTGCCGGCGTGCCACATCCCAGAAGGGCAGGGCCGCGCCGGCCATGATCACGACGCCCGCAATGTCCGGATCGGCCCGCGCGATGCGCGGCGCCAGCGTGCCGCCAAGACTGTGACCGAGCACGAACACAGGGCGAGCGTTCAGCGCGGTGTGCGTCTTCAGCACGACAACAGCGGCAAGGGCGTCGTCGATCACCGCCACTTGAACGGTCAGGTTGGGAATCGAGGCCACCTTCGCCCCATGCTCGCGGGTGCGTTTCTCATAGCGCAGGACCGCAATCTGTCGGTTCGCGAGGCCCCACGCCAGGTCTCTTAGGGGCGTGTTGGGCCCGACGGTTCCGTCACGGTCGTGTGGCCCTGAGCCATGCACGAGCACCATCGCCGCAACCACCCGATCGGTCGGCACCGACAGTGTGCCTGGCAACGCGAACGGCCCAGTTCCCACCGTGACGGGCTGCTCGCTGAACCGACTGCCCGGCGGTGGGGACACTGCGGGCGCGGCGGCGACGGGACGCGGCACGAACCGCAGCCCCGCGATCCGAGCCTCGACGTCGAACGCGACGAGCGCGTTCAAAACTCCTCGTTCGCACTGACAAGCGAGCGTCACTGCAGTAATGCCGCCAGCTGCCGTCTGGGACCGCTCATCGATAATCGACTTGAAGGCGCCCGTCTGTTGAAGCAAGGTCTTCCAGACTTCCTGCAGTTTCTGGGCCGGCAACGCGGCGGCCATCTGTGCGTCGAACTCTTCTGTGACGGCCTCGAACTGCCCCTTGACGATCGCATCCATAACCTGCTTCGCGCGATCGATCGTAGTTGAGTCTTGCGCCCGAGCAGGACCCGACATCAAGAGCATCGCTGCGACGATGATCTGAGACAACGGTAGGTGGCGATTCACTACAGCAGCCTCTTCCGGCCGCGAGAGGCGGGAGCTTTCCGGCGCCAAAGCCGCCGTCTAACCAGAGCTGACACCGAACCGGACGACAGATAGCTCGCGGCTCAGCGAAAGTCTACCCCGTTGCCTGCCGGTCAGAGAAGAACGATAAGTCGCCTACCGTCTACTGATTCTAGCCCGGCGGACTTCGCGGAACCCTACGACGTCACTCGATACCTATCGCATTCAACCGGCAGTGCGGCGTTCGGCAGCGGCCTCGGCACACGAGCGGGCCGTCGGCCAGTCATCGCGGTATGGGCGGTTCAATCCTGCCGGAGCGTGGCGATCGGATCGAGACGGGCAGCACGCAAGGCGGGAACCGACGCGGCTAGGGCGCACGTCGTGACGATGACCAGCAGGCTGGCCGCGTACGCGACAGGATCCAAGACCTGGACAGTGCTGCCGATCTGCGAGGCGCCGGGCATCGACAGCAGCAGGATCGCAAGTCCTGCGGCCAGTCCACCGCCGGCCACCAGACCGACGCCGACCGGGCGGATCGATTGCGACAACACCAGTACACCGATGTTTCGTGTCGTCGCGCCAAGCGCCATGCGCACGCCGATCTCCTTGGTGCGCTGCTCGACGAGATAAGACAGCACGCTGAAGAGGCCCGACACCGTCAACACAAGCGCCAGCCCGCCGAGTACGACCGTCACCCAGAAGACGATCTGCAGGATATAGGCCCCCATGCCGGCCATGGTCCGCATCGTCCTGACTTCGTGGTCCAAGGCCGGATCGACCCGCAAGAGGCGATCAAGCAACGCGAGGCGCGCCTGCCCGGGATCCCCGCGGACACGCAGCATCAGCGAAGTCCCCGGGGTTTGTGGATCGACCGGCAGGTACACGCCCGAGAAGGAGAAGAACTGGAACATCGCTGCGCCGCCCACATCTCGCGCAATGCCGATGACGGTGTAGGCGCGGGACGGAGCCAGTAACGCACTGGGCCGCCGCAGGTCTGTCGGATGATCGGCCCGAATGTGGACGACCTGCCCGACGGCGTCACCCGTCGGCCAGAGCGCCCGCGCGGCGCTTTCGGAGACGACCGTCACGCCGGCATCCGCCGTGCGCTCCGCGTCCGTGAACCCGCGCCCTCGTAGTAGATCGATGTCGAGCAGCTGGAAATATTCCGGTGATACGAACTTGTAGTCGACCTGCACGCTTCTCCGCGGTTCTGCGGAGTCGTCCGCCTCGTCCGCCGTTGCTTCGGCGAAGGCGGAAGCCTCCGCCTGCGCGAGAGGCCACACCGCTGCCACGGCGGCCACTGACGGGTGAGACGTCACCTCACGGAGGATCGCCGCGCGCCGAGGCTCGTTGGCGATCGGAACCGCGAGCGTATCGCTCGTCCGGACGCCGGGCTCCACCAGGGCGGCGGCAAAGGCACTTCGCAGGAACACGGCGGCGCAGATCAGGAGGAGAGCCGCTGCGCCGACCTGGACGGCGATGAGGGCATGTCGCGCGCGGCCTGGACGCGTGTCCCTCGTGACTTCGCCACGACTCGCGCGGATCAGCTCGACGCGGGTGGCCTGCAACGCCGGCACGAGTCCGAAGGACACGGTCGAGACGATGGCGCCGGCAATCAGGAACACCAGCACCCGCCAGTCCGCAGATGGCACACCAAGGTCCACTGCTTCCGCGACTTCCGCCGGCATCGTGGTGGTCGCCGCGTACAGTGCACCTTGCAGGCATATCCGGGAAACGGCGAACCCGCATGCCGCAGATGTGAGCGCAAGGATGAGGCTCTCCGTCAGGAGTTGCCGGATGACTCGCCGGCGTGACGCGCCGAGCGACAGCCTGATCCCAATCTCCCGCTGGCGCGAGACACCCCGCGCGAGCAGCAGGTTGGCGACGTTCGCACAGCCGATCGCCAGGATCAACCCGAACGCGAAGAACATCGGCGAGGACACTGCGAGAACCTCCAGCCAGTCGGCTGAGAGCGTACCGTCCCGTGGTTCCAGCCTGATGGGCGCGGGGCGATCGCCGGCCGTTTTCAGGTTGGTTCGTCCCGACGCCCACACGCTGAGCCCGGCCGTCGCCTGCTCCGGCGAGACCCCGGGCCTAAGCCGCCCCACGACGTCGTCGACAGGCATGTCGTCCTCGCGGCCCGCGTCGGTCTGGCGAAGCTCCCGCGCGAGTGCCAGCGGCGCCCAGTAGTCGGGCGAGCCAATGCCCAGCCCGCGAAAGTCTTCTGGCATGACGCCGACGACCTCGCACGGCACGCCGTTGACTGGCAGGCTACGGCCGATCACCGTCGGGTCGCCTGCGAGGAACTTGATCCAACCCCTATGACTGAACACGATCCGCCGGCCGGCAGACGGCTCGTCGTCAGCGGGCGTGAACGTGCGCCCCAACGCTGCCTGGACGCCCAGCACCTGGAAGAAGTTCCCGGTCACCAGGATGGGACTCGCCGGGCGGCCCTCGATGCGCGTTTCGATGCCGCGCACCATGGCAACGACATCGGTAAACACGCTCGTCTCGCGGCGCAGCGCCTCATATTCAGCGCGCGTGAACGGCACCGACGAATCCGCGCCAGAACCTGTCGGCCGCTCAACGGCGAACAGCTCGCCAGGCTTGTGCACCGCATCGACGCGAAGGAACCAGTCGTTGTAGAACGTGAAGACCGCAGCAACCAGCCCGAGGCCGAGGGCTATCGTCGCGACGATGGTGAGCGCGGCGAGTGGAGCGCGGCGGAACGTCCGGAACGCGTACAGGATGTCGCGTGTCAGGTCATCGACGACACCGATGCCACGAGCGTCGCGACACTGGTCAGCGGCCAATGGGACCGAGCCGAAGCGCGCGAGCGCCCGCGTACGTGCTTCGGCGGGGCTCAGACCATTGGCGACGTGCTTCTGCGTCTCGCGTTCGATGTGAAAGGCCAGCTCCTCGTCGAGCTCGCGTTCGACGCGGCGCGGAGCCACCAACGCGCGCATGCGCAACAACAGATCGTGGAGATTCATAAGGCTATGCCAGCTTCATCACGCGCCCGATGGCAGTGGACATGCGTTCCCACTCGCTCGCTTCCACCGCCAGTTGCCGGTGCCCCGACCGCGTGAGCCGGTAGTACTTCGCTCGCCGGCCCAGCTCCGAAATACGCCACTCGGCGTCGATCCACCCTTGGTGCTCGAGGCGATGGAGCGCCGGGTAGAGTGAGCCCTGGTTGACTTGCAGGACGTCCTGGGAGATTTGCTGGATGCGCTCCGAGATCGCCCAGCCGTGGAGCGACTGGGTCTGCAGCGTCCGAAGGATGAGCAGGTCGAGGGTGCCCGGAAGAAGGTCGGGAACAGCGTATCGAGTCATGGTGTCGTCTTGCGACACTAATGCCGTCTGGTGTCGTCTGTCAACAACAAGATGCGACGCACCAGGCTGCGACCCGGAGAAACTGCGTCACAGTCGCGATTGGTCCCGAGTCGCCCAGGGCGGATTGAAGAACCCGCCCTGGGCGGTCCAATCAAGCGGCATCAGGTTCGATTCCCATTCGGTCGTTCACGGCGATTCGAAGCTTCTGCTTGCATCCGAGGGAGCGCTCCGTCGTTTGGATTGAGACGTGGCCGAGCAGGAACTGGATCTGATCCAGTTCGCCGCCCGCGAGGTGGCAGAGACGGGCGCACGTGCGTCGCAGGTCGTGCGGGGCCAGCTTGTCAATCCCGGCGCGAGCCGCCGCGGAGCGGACCACATCCCATAGCACCTTCGGCGACATGCCATCTCCCCACACACGCCCGGCCTTATTGATCGCGCGGAACACCGGGCCATGCGTGATGGCCGCCCCGGCCGTCCACGCGTCCACAGTGCTCTTCACCCAGGTGGGAATGGGGACGGTGCGCACGTGTCCGCCCTTGCCGACCAGATCGGCAATCACCCAATGCTCTTCGCGTTGCTGGATAGACTCGAGGCGCAGGGCTAACAGCTCGGCTCGGCGCAGGCCGCAACCAATCAACATCGCCACCATCGCGTGATCCCGGACCTCGCGCGCGGTCGACGGCGTCGAGCACTCTAGGAGCCGGCGGCCCTGCTCAGGCGTCAGCCAGTTCCCGAGGCGCACGCCGATCCGTCGCACCCCCTGCACCCGACGGATACCCGCCGCCAGTTCGGGACTCAGGAGGCCGGCGTCGGCCGCCTCGTACGCGATGCGCCGGACAGCGGCCAGCCGAAGATTGATCGTGGCCGGCGCATATGCGCGTTGCTCGAGGTGAATCCGATATCGAAGCACGACGGTGCGGTTAAACGCGAGACGGGGCTCCGAACAGTACCAGGTGACGAACTCGCGGATTGCGTGGTCGTAGGTGCGCTGGCCGCTGGCGGACGTCAGGCTGTTCAGCACCGCGATCTTGGCGTGTTCGAGGTCCGGGAGCGCCAGGACGCGCTTCGGCGCCTTCTTCTTGCGAGATTTCGACTTGGACATCGGCGACGGCCTCCTTCACCGTCGCCGACAGCTTCATCGAGCCTTACTGCAGCGTTTTTCGCGATCCACTCGATCGGTACCACACTCCGACCATGCAGATTCTGAGGCCCGTGGTACCTCAGATCAATTCCACATGGGCTCGACGACGACATCGAAGTGTCGCCATGTGCTTGCGGAAAACATGCAGAGGGTCTAGGCTTTGCTCTGAGCGCGAGGGGCGCCTCCAGTCCGCGGAAAGGGCCGTGCCCACCCACAGTCGCTCGGATAATACGAACCTTCTTTCAGCCTGATTGAGCGGACTCCAGGCGCGGTGAAAGGAGATTCGTATGGCTGCCCGCGATCTACCCGCGCGTCCAAACCTCGAGCAGTACAAGAAACAAGCGAAAGAGCTCATCAACGCCTATAAGTCTGACGATCCGGAGGCCGTTCGCCGCGTGCGAGAGCATCGGAGGGGCAGAGGCAGAACAATAGGCTCGGCGGCTGGCAGGAAGATCACGCTGGCCGACGCTCAGTTCGTCATCGCCCGCGAGCACGGCTTCGACAGCTGGCCGAAGTTCACTCGACATGTCGAGACGCTCCGTCTCACTCGTTCGGTCGCCTCGATAGCCGATCCGGTCGCCGCATTCATCGAAGCGGCTTGTGTGCCCCGCAGCGCTTCGCATCGATCGGGCACGCTGGAACACGCCGAAATGATTCTCGCGCGATACCCCCACGTTGCCGGCAGCAGTATCCACACTGCCGCGATTCTCGCCGATGAAGCTTCTGTGCGCGCCTTTCTCGCACGAGATCGCGGCAGCGCCACAGCGATCGGCGGCCCATATGGTTGGGACGCGCTAACCCATCTCTGCTTTTCTCGCTATCTCAGACTGGACGCCGCGCGATCGGAAGCGTTCGTGCGCACTGCCCGCGCTGTGCTCGACGCCGGAGCCAGCGCGAAAACCGGATGGTACGAGACGATCGACCACCCGAATCCCCGGCCGCTCTTTGAGAGCGCGATCTACGGGGCTGCCGGTATCGCACAACATCCGGAGCTGACGCGTCTGCTGCTCGAGCGCGGCGCCGACCCGAATGACGAAGAGACCCCGTACCACGTACCCGAAACCACTGACAACACCGTGCTGAAGATTCTGCTGGAAAGCGGCACGCTAAACGCCGTCAGCCTGACCTGGATGTTGCTGCGCAAGACGGACTGGCACGATCTGGACGGTCTCGGCCTTCTCCTGGAGCACAACGCGGATCCGAATCAGGTGACGCACTTCGGCGACAACGCGCTGCACCACGCGATTCGACGGGATAACAGTCTGAAGATGATCGAGTTGCTGTTCGAGCGCGGGGCGGACCCTGCGCTTCGGAATGGTCGCGACGCTCGATCTGCCACGGTGATGGCGGCCCGCAGGGGACGCGGCGACGTGCTCGCGCTGCTGGAGCGACGCGGAACGCCGTTTGACGTCGCTGGCGTCGACCGGCTGATCGCTGCGTGCGCCACCGACGATCGCGAGACGATTCGGGCGTTGACGGCTGAGGAACCCCATCTCAAAAGCGAGCTCATCGACCACGGTGGGACGCTATTGGCGGAATTCGCAGGCGTGGGCAACGTAGCAGGCGTCCGCAATCTGCTCGATTGCGCCGTGAGTTCAACGTCGCTCCACAAGGAAGGCGATCCCTACGTCGACATCGCGAAGGACAGCACGGCACTCCATGTCGCAGCGTGGCGCGGATGGCCGGAGGTCGTGAAGGAGCTGATTGCCCGCGGGGCGCCCGTGCATGCGACGGACGGAAAGGGTCGCACTGCCCTGGCTCTTGCCGTCAAGGCGTGTGTGGACTCGCATTGGACAATGCGCCGCTCCCCAGATTCGGTGCGGGCCTTGCTCGATGCCGGTGCGTCCGTCTCTGGTGTTGAGGTGCCCTCCGGTTATGACGAGGTGGATACGTTGCTCCGTCAACACCTCGGGTGAGCATCGCTCCTAGCTTGCCCATGTCGCCAGTAGAAAACCTTCCGCGCGGGATTCGCAACGTGATGGTGGCAACCGTACCTCGGTTGGACGGGGGCGTGTCGTGCGCTCGATCATCGGATATGTTCTCCAGATCTCACGGTCAATAGACGCTGCGGCGTTGATCGCTACTATTCGGGATGCCGATCCGCGCAGCAGGGTTTATTCAGTCGGCTTTCCGGCGGCCATCAGTCCTTCTGAAACCCGTTCGATGCCCTCGTGGCTCTTCATGTAGCGCGCCATGGTTCGAATCTTGAGCTTTCTGAAGTGCATCGGCGCCCCTGCGACCCCCAGCGAGTTCAAGCACGAGACCAGCGCCGCGCCGAACAAGGCGGGCGCCACTTCGGTCAGTCGTTTGTAGTCGTTCGACCGGCGATAGTGCAGCATCGGCGGGCGTACAGGCATGCCGTGCAGAAACTGATTTCGCGCCCAGTACAGATCGTCGTAGAGCGCCTCCGGCAGTGTCGCTCGGAACTTGGTCCTGCCGTACGAAACAGTGAACCGCCTCGACGTCAGGGCCTTGTCACTAAACGGTGCATCGCTGATTACCTTCTGGACGTGTCGTTTGTTAACGCCTCCGCCTGGGTGGCACAGCGCTTCGAATGCGCTGACCCACAACGCGATTCGGGTTCCAACATCATTGATGCTCGTGAGGCCGTCCGCCGGGAACAGCGATGCGTGGAACGCTACCTCCAATGCTCTGAACAACCGAAGAAGCTTCTTGCGGTTCCTCTGCCGCAAGTAACACTGCCGCCAAGCGCGAAACAGTCGCTCGAGCAGCGGCTGATCGACGACGAACGAATAATCAGTCGGATTGCCGAACGCGGCGGCGGCCTGCTGATGGGGAATGTCATCGTCCATTCCCATCACGGGGCCACCAAACGTTTGCACCCAACCACGTTGACCCGCCATGAAGTGACCGAATCGAAACTGGTCGGTCCACGCGACGTGCCACTGCACGACGTCCGGATTGGCCAGACGACTCGCATAAAACGCCGTGGTCGTCGCGATTGCGCAGGCGTTCCGAAAAGCCCTGATGGTCTCGGCCTGCCTGGAAGGGATCGGGATATCGGCTCTGATTAGGAAACATCCTGGCCGATAATGTCGGCCCTGCGCGGTGCTGAATGTCTTCAGCATCTTCAGCGAGGTTGCGTTGCCCGCATTCGCTGCAAGCCTCTTCAGTCGAGGGTCCTTGCCCGAGCAGATGACGTACCCGTCGCTGGCGAACGGCGTCGGAATCGGCGGCGCCAAGTTTGGGAGCGTAAACAGCACATCCCATTGCTCAGCCATTCGCTAAGGATAAGCTGCCGATGCCATGGTTCCGTTACACACACGCCGCTGTCAACAGCGGCCAGAAGGACCGTGCAGATTTCAGCACGCCGTTCCGTTCAGAACCACTCGTACCTCGCCTTGAAGACCAGCTGACTAGGTCCTTCGCAAATCCGACCAGCAGCCGCTGCGCGACAGCCGCGTCGGCGAAGTCGTGCGAGCCGCCTGGCTGCTCGCGGGAACCGTCTCAGATGCTGCCCAAATCGGCGTTGATCGTTACTAAGGGTCAGCTCCGGTCACGTGACGCCGAAACCGACCCGGAGTGCCACGCGCAGTTGAGCCGGCCGCGTTCGCAGAGATCAAGAAGGCGTTTCGCGTCATCCAGCGAGAGCGGTTCGGTCATGCCGACCTCTCGAATCACGCGTCGTCGCGTGTCTGCCCGATCCAGACGTGGGCTCAGTTAGCTAAGGCCGCAAAAGGCGGCGATGAGCGCGCAGCTAGCGCCCAGTTCCAGAGTGGATCGCGATCAGCTGAGAGATTCGGGATCGTCGTTCTCCCTGGGAAGGGGCGCCTGAACACTGCTTCCAGTACACTCGTTCCATGGCGAACAACGCCTTCCACAAGCTCGGTCGGATCGCAGGCGTCCAGCTTCGCAAGGCCAAATGGATGTGGCAGTCCGTCGCTGGCACCGAGGCCGACGCCATCCACGCCGAGCACGGGGTGGGGCGGGACATGGCGGCGGTCGTGTTGCAGGACATGCGGCGCGACCCGGACCAGGCCACGCAGGCTCTGCTCGATGAAGTCCGAGGAAAACTCACCGTGGTCGTGCGCAACCGGCTCCATCGCTTCCAGACGACCGCCGTCACTGCAGATCAGCCGACCGCGTTTGCTCTCCCGGGCGGCTTCATCTTCGTCGCGGGAACGCTCGTCCACTTATGCCAGCGGGATCGGGACGAGGTGGCCTTCGTCCTGGCGCACGAGATGGCACATGTCATCCGGCGTCATGCGATCGACCGCTTGCTCCAGCAAAAAGTCGTCTCAGCGTTGAGCTTGGCTTCGCCGGGTCGAGGTGTACTCGCGCTATGGATCCGCCGCGTTGGCGTCCAGGGGTTGGAACGTGCGTACTCGAGGGACCAAGAGTTCGAAGCCGACGAGCTGGGTGTGCGGTTGATACGCGCAGCCGGCTTCGACGCGGCCGGTGCTATCCGGTTGCTTCAGCGCCTTAGTGAACTCGATCGGCGTCCCGACCCGCTCGGCCTTGGCACCTACCTGTCGACGCACCCGCCGGTCGAGGACCGCGTTCGTCGACTCCGTCGCCTGATGCTGGTCGGTTGAGCCGTCTCGGCCGCGGGCATACCCCTCAACCGACATCGGGCTCGCGGGGATCGAGGCGCTGTTCGCGGCTGGTGCGGACGGCAACGACGCTAACGATCGCGGGTGGACGCCACTGCACCAGGCGGCGTACGCGAATCTCCCGGAGCTCGCGGAGCGAATGATCTCGGCTGGCGCCACGGTGGACTCCGAGGCACACGGCGCTGGCGGCACGCCGCTCAT
This sequence comes from Luteitalea sp., assembly GCA_009377495.1. Classification (GTDB taxonomy): domain Bacteria; phylum Acidobacteriota; class Vicinamibacteria; order Vicinamibacterales; family Vicinamibacteraceae; genus WHTT01. The sequence continues at coordinate 564 of WHTZ01000002.1, read as the reverse complement.
CGGGGCCCTATTCTGGGGGCACCGCACCCGATTGCCGCGCCGGCGCTTCCGCTGCCGGGATTGCGTTGCGCCAATCCGAGAGAGAAAAGGCGGCACCGCGAGCGGGAGGACGAACCGGACGATACTCCATAGAATCGCCGTTCCTATCGCCGTCACAACGCCGGAACCGGTGGCAGTCAGGTAGCGCATCGGCGCCGATTGCAATCGGCCGCAACGGTCTAGAGACTGTGCGGAGCCGCTGGCCGGGACCCGTGTGGATCCGTCCGTCCTGACCCATCGCCTCGTGGCAACTGATGGCTGCGGGAGGGCTGAACCTAACGTTCGCCAGTTGCAACCACATTGGAAAGTGGCTGAGGCGGCTTGACGCGTTCCAAACAGACGCCCTGAATCGGCCGATCAGCCTTGATCGAACCGAATGAAGTTCCCACATGTGTCATCGAACACGGCGTACGTGATCGGTTCCATCGTTGTCGGTGTCGTCTTGAAGACCACGCCGAGCTTCTTCAGCCGCTCATATTCCTTCTGCACGTCCTGAACGACAAATGCTGTCGCCGGAATGCCTTG
>WHTZ01000029.1 GCA_009377495.1 Luteitalea sp. | reverse complement strand
AAACGTCACCTCGACGCGCGGCTCCGCCAGGCCGAACTGCGCCACGTCCGTTGGCTTCTCGACGACCACGCGCTGGATCTCGAGTGTCGAAAGGTTCGACGTGATACTGGAGACTTCGCTGTCGGCCGCGCCAGCCTTGATCGGCGAGACGATCTGCCACGTCGCCCCTTCCTTCTCGAGCGTTGTCGTTGCACCCGACGCGGTCTTCACGGTCAGATGGGTCACCTTGGCCGCGTCGAGGTCCGGGAACACCTGTTCGAGCTGCTCGGCCTCACGCTCTTCGGCCGGCGGTCGCTTGCGCTCGACGAAGTAAATGTAGGCGCCGAGCGAGATACCAATCACCAACAGGATGAGAAACGAACGACCCCGGCTCATCCTCGCCTCCGCCACCAGGTGTACACGCCACTCGCAAAGACCAGGACTGGCACGACCAGCATCGACAGCCATGCCACGCGGTTGGCCTGTGTCGCCGTCATCGTGATGCGCCGGTCGTCCGGTTCCTGCGGACGGATGTCGATGAGCGACTCCTGCTCCGCCAGCCAATTCAACGTGTTGAGGAAGAGATCGCGGTTGCCTTGCAGGCCGAGGACACTATTCGACGCGAAGTCGGAGTCGCCGAACACGACCACCCGCGTCTGCGGAGCCGAGGCGCTCTCATCGGCGTTGCCGCCATTGGATGACGACGCCTCGTCATCGTCGGTTTTGGTGGCGGGCTCTGGTGCGGCCATCGACAGCGCAGCGGCGAGCGAAATCGGGCCGGGCTTGTCGCCGGCTGCTTCATCGAGCGACACCTCACCGCCTTTCCCGAGGCCGGCGAGGTCCGTCTCGGCCCAACTGCTTTCGCTGGTCTCGACCACCGTCTGGGCGGTTCGCCCGTCAACGCCTCCGCTGACCGGCGCAACCGACCTGGCGAGCGGAAAGGCTGTCATCCGGTCGAAGGTGTCCGTAATCGGATGCCCGGGATAGGACATGGCGAGCGGCGTCTCGGGACCAGACCCAATGAGCTGTCCCATGCCGCTCGCATCCACGACGATGTTCGTGCCCACTTCGGCGCCCCACTCGTGCGCCAGCGCGACGAGGTTGGCGGTCGGCGCGCTGTCCGGTCGTTCCAGCGGGTCGAGCATGAGCAGCAGCTTCCCGCCCCTGTTCAGATATCGGCGCAGGGCATCAATCTCGGGCTCGAGAAAGTCGGTCTGCGGGCCGGCAACGACCACGACGTCCGCGTCTTCTGGGACGTCCCGTTGCTGCGCGAGCTCGAGGGGCTCGACGAGGAAGTTCTCCGTCTTGAGCTGCTCCGACGCCGCATTGTAGCCGGTGCGCTCATCGGCACTCGTCGGGTCGCGCTCGCCGTGGCCCTGGACGAAGTAGACCTTGCTCTGCCCACCCTGAACCGCGCGCACGATGGCGGCGGTGATCTCCTGTTCACTGTTGGTCGTGGTCCGCTCGGTCCGCCCACCGTACTCGACGACAACAGTGCCATACTGCTGAATCTTGTAGTTGTTGGCGACGGTGCGCTGCCGGTCAGGATCGATGTACTCGACCTTCACCTGGTTCGAGGCGCCCTGGTATTCCTGGAGGCGGTCACGGAATTCGCCCGTGTTCATTTCACGCGTGAATACCTTGACCTGAACCGGCGCCTTCAAATCCGCGAGTACCCGCTTTGTCTGATCGGACAAGCTGAACTGCTTGGAGGCCGTCAGGTCCCAGCGCTTGTTCTGGCGTCCCGCCACGTAGTTCACGCCCGCCAGGATGCCGATCACGATCAGGATGCCGCCAAGTGAAAGCGAGCCGTAGCGAACCGAGCGGCCACTGAACGCCCCGATGATTTCCCGCCATTGGCTGATCAGATAGAGCAGCACACACACGAGGCCCGCCATCGCGAGCCACCATCGGATGGTCGTGAGGTCTGGCTTGACAACGAGCAGGGCCACGGCGGCGAGGACGAGACCTACACCGACCCAGCCAATCCAGTTCAAAATTCGCTTCAGCATGGCACTTGCGTTTTCAGCCTCTCCAGCGATCGGCGTCGAGCGATCGCGAGGTCAGGAAGAGCCCGAAGAAGATGAAGCTCGCGTAATACACGAGATGCCTCGTGTCGATCACGCCCTTCGCGAAGTCGTCGAAGTGCTCCGTGATGGACAAGGTCGTTAGGACCTCGCGCATCGTCGGCCCCGCAAACTCCGCCACCCAATTCAAGAGCAAGAGCAGCAGCAGCACGGCGAACGTGATGAAGCACGCGACGATTTGATTTTGCGTCAGGTTCGAGATGAACATCCCCAAGGACAGAAACGAGCTACCCAGCAGTAGGAGCCCGAGATACCCCGCGAGAACCTGACGCCACTCCGGGTTGCCGTAGATGAACAACCACACCACGCTGAGCATCGTCACGGCGAGCATGAGCGCGTAGAGGCCGGCGGCGCCAAAGAACTTCCCGAGGATGATCTCCCAGTCGCGCAGTGGTGAGGTGAGCAGCAGCTCCATGGTCCCACTGCGCTTTTCCTCGGCAAACGTGCGCATGCTCAACAGAGGCAAGACGAAGAGGACCACGACGCTCGCTTGCAAGAGGAGCGGCCGGATTAGCATCTGATTGACGTTGACCGTTTGCGGGCCGCCCATCCCCATCTGGCCCCCTGCGCCGGCGCGCAGGCTCTGCTCCATGAAAAAGCGCAGAAACGCCACGAACATCAGGCCGAAGATGAGCGCGAACAAGCCGATGGTCGCGTAGGCAATGGGCGACGTGAAGTATCCGCGAAACTCTTTGCGCGCGATGGCGAGGGCATTACGCATCGCTGTTCCCTCCCTGGGCACCACTGTCGGCAGCGCTCGACGCTTCGCTCGCGACCCCGTCGGAGTCGCGGCTGGAGGCCGCACGCGCCGCATCGCTCTCCGATTCCTCCATGGTGAGCTGGAGGAAGATTTCCTCGAGACTCAGCCGAACGGGCCGCAGCTCGAGCAGCCCCCAACCCTGCGAGACGACCGCGGATACAAGGTCGCGGCGCACATCATGGCCACGCTCGCTGTGGACCTCGAAGCTGAAACGACCATCGCGCGCTTCCGTACCAACCACCCGCACGACGCCGGTCACGCCCTGCAGCACCGGCGCGGCATCGCCGCCACCCGTGTCCACCTGCACATAAATCGCCTCGACGCCCGCGAGCGACGCCGTGAGGTTATCGGGCGTGTCCTCCGCGACGACACGACCCTTGTTGATGATGACGACGCGCTGGCATGTTTGGGCGACCTCCGGCAGAATGTGCGTGCTGAGCACAATCGTGTGATCGCCCGCCAGGCTCTTGATGAGCTCGCGCGTGTCGATGATTTGCTTCGGATCGAGGCCGGCCGTAGGCTCGTCTAGGATGAGCACCTCCGGGTTGTGGAGCAGCGCCTGCGCCAGGCCGACGCGCTGGCGGTATCCCTTCGACAGTGCTCCGCATCGCCGGTACGCGACGTCGGTAACGCGCGCCGTTTGCATGGAGGTATCCACTTGGCGCGTGCGGCTGGCCGGCGGAACACCCTTGATGGCCGCCACGAAGGTGAGGTACTCGTGGACCGTCATCTCAGGATACAGGGGCGGAGTTTCAGGTAGATACCCTGTTCGACGTTTGGCTTCGACCGGCTGCTCGAACACATCGTAGCCCGCAACCGTCGCCTTACCGTGGGTGGCCGGCATGTAGCCGGTGAGGACCCGCATCGTCGTCGTCTTTCCGGCGCCGTTCGGGCCCAGGAAGCCGAGGATTTCGCCCTTCGCCACCGAGAAGCTCACGTCATCAACGGCCGTGGTCTGTCCGTATCGCTTGGTGAGGTGCTGAACCTCGATCACCGTGCACTCCAGACTATGAACCGCGCCGGAGTCGACGCGTGCCTTGCAGGTTTCAGGTTCCAGGCCGTGGTCTCAGCCTGATGAGATCGCAACCGAAGATGCTAGTCCGTGGCGGAAAACCGTGTCAACTACGAAGAGGGCAACGAGGTGAGAGTCACAAGGTGACAACCTGACAAGGTGACACGGTGTCGCGCCTACGCGGGGCCTGCAGGCCCCGCGTCCTGTGCTAGAATTTTATTATTGAGCATCTGCTCATATATCGAGCTATGTTCACGCCTGGCAAACCACCAGTTCGCGCCCTCGTTTCCCGCCGCCCGGCGACGCTGAGCACCGCCGGGAAGCGCTGCACGGCTGTCCACGCAGACACCCCCACGCTGGTGCGCCTGCGCAGCCAACTTGTCAGCGACCGCACGGCCGCGGCCCTGGCTGAGACCTTTCGACTGCTCGGCGATCCGACGAGAGTCCGGCTGCTCGATGCGCTCGCCCAGAGCGAGCTCTGCGTCTGCAACCTCGCGTCCATCATCGGACTGTCCGAGTCTGCGGTCTCGCACCAGCTTCGCTTGCTTCGAGGCGCGCGTCTCGTCCGGGCGCGCCGAAGCGGCCGTCTGGTCTTCTACGCCCTCGACGACCGCCACATTCTCACACTGCTCCAGCAGGGGTCTCGGCACGTTCGCGAAGCGACGGGCACAGCACGTTGAGAGGAAGTCGATGGTCTCCCGTTCCAGTTGCGGCGTTTGCATTGAGCATGCGGAGTCGACCTTCCGTGTCGATGGTCTTTGCTGCCACGAGGAGGCCGCGCTGCTGGAGAAGCACCTGCGGCGGCTCCCTGGTCTCACCGCGCTCTCGGCGGACGTCGTGCGCCAACAGCTTCGGGTCCATCATGACGCCGCGCGTGTCTCCGTCACACGCATTACCGAAGCGGTTGCCGAAGCAGGCCTGCGCGCGTGGCCACACGAGGAGGACCGTGCGCGTCCGGCGGTCGCCCGCGGCTGGTCGCGCGGCCTGTTTGTCTCGATCTCCGGCGTGCTGGTCGCGGTGGGGGCGGCTCTGGGAGCCGCGGCCGCACCGCGCTGGGCGCTGGCTGCAGCATTTGGCGGCGCCGCCGTCGCGGGCGGCCTTCCGATTGTGCGGCGCGCGCTGGCCGCCGTGCGCCTGCGCACGCTCGATATCAATGCGCTCATGCTCGTGGCGGTCATTGGTGCGGCCCTCGTTGGCGAGTGGTTCGAGGGTGCCACTGTCGTCTTCTTGTTTGCCCTTGCACAGTGGCTCGAGGCGCGCAGCATGGACCGCGTGCGGCGATCCGTTGGTCGGTTGATGTCGTTGACGCCTGCAGAGGCCATTCTGCGCCGGGACGGCCAGGACATCGTCACGCCGGTCGACGCGATTGGCCTTGGTGAGGTCATTGTCGTCAGGCCCGGTGAGAAGGTGCCGCTCGATGGCAACGTCGCAGACGGTGAGAGCGACGTGGATCAATCACCCGTCACAGGCGAGTCGGTGCCGGTGCCGAAGGGACGGGGGAGCCCGGTGTTCGCGGGTACGATCAATGGACCAGGTGTGCTCGAGGTCCGCGTCACGCGCAGGGGTCGCGACAGCACGATCGCGCGCATCATTCACCTCATCGAGCGCGCGCAGGCGCAACGCGCACCCTCCCAGGCCTGGGTCGATCGATTTGCGCAGGTCTACACGCCGGCCGTGCTCCTCGTTGCGGCTGTGACCGCGATCCTCCCTCCGCTGGCGCTCGGCGCGGTTTGGAGTGACTGGATCTACCGGGCGCTTGTACTGCTCGTTATTGCGTGTCCGTGCGCGCTGGTCATCTCTACGCCGGTCGCCATCGTGTCTGCGCTCACGGTCGCTGCTCGCCACGGCGTGCTCGTCAAGGGCGGCCGCCACCTGGAACGGCTCGCCGACGTCCGGGCGATCGCCTTCGACAAGACCGGTACGCTGACGACGGGACGATTGGCGGTCACGGGTGTCTACCCGATCGGTCCGATGGATCGCGCCACAGTATTGCGATTGGCCGCAGCCGTTGAAGCGCGGTCCGAGCACCCGATTGGCCGCGCGGTGGTCGCCCTTGCGCGCGCGGAGGGCATCGGCGTTGACGCGGCGGCAGACTTCCGCGCATGGCCGGGGCGCGGCGCTGAGGCGCGCGTGGGACGTGCGACCGTTCTTGTGGGCAACGAGCGACTGTTACGCGAGCGCGGTGTCGACAGCAGCCCCGCGGCAGACATCATCCGATCCTCGGAGAGGCGTGGTGGCCCTGCGGTGCTGGTGGCACTTCGCGGCGAGCTGGTCGGCGCGCTGGCGCTGGGCGACCAGGTGCGCGCCGAGAGCCGCCCCGTGGTGACCGAGCTGAAACGACACGGCCTGGCGCCGATCGTCGTGCTGAGCGGTGACAGCGCGCGGGCGGCCCAGACGACGGCAGACGTGGTGGGCGCCGATGAGTGGTACGCTGAATTGCTGCCTGAAGACAAGGTGGATGCGGTCGTACACCTCAAGGCGCGCGCCGGCACGGTGCTCATGGCGGGTGACGGCGTCAATGATGCGCCCGCGCTTGCCGCCGCGGACGTTGGCCTTGCCATGGGTGTCGCCGGAACGGACGTGGCGCTCGAGACGGCTGACGTGGCGCTGATGGGCGATGACCTCCGCAAGCTTCCCTACGCCGTTTCGCTCAGCCGCGCGACGCTCGGCACCGTGAAGGCCAACGTGGCCTTTTCCCTCGGCTTGAAGGCGGTCTTTCTGCTGTTGGCGATCGCGGGCATGGCCACGCTGTGGATGGCGGTCGTGGCCGATATGGGCGCATCGCTCCTCGTGATTGCCAACGGCCTTCGCTTGTTGCGCTTCCGTCCCACGGCGTGAGACGGTTGCGTGCATTGCGGAGCCGCGCGCCTTGTCGCTATAATCCGGCACTCCACACGCGACCGGTGTGGTGGCGCCAAGCCGACGAGGGACCGCCATGGCGTTCGCTCAGCGGCTCCACCAGATCGGTCTGCAGTAGGAGTCAGGAGCTATGGTGACCTGTCCAGAATGCGACGCGGATATCGACATCGACCGGCACGACGTGGACGAGGGTGACACAATCAGTTGTGAGAGCTGTGGCACCGAATTCGAGGTCACTGGTGTAGACCCTCTCGAGCTAGAACCGGTCGACGACGACGACGACGAAGAGGACGAGGAGTTTGACGAGGAGGACGACGACGAAGGGGAAGATGACGTCGACGATGAAGAGGACAATTGGGGCGAGGAATAGCCCCCCGGGGTCGTCCGCGTCGCGCATTGACAGCTCAGCCGTAAACAGGTACCCTCACCCAGTCCCAATTGCGGCGTGCCGCATCCAAGCGGTGTCGCGCGATCTCGCGCTCGCACTCGGTCCCGCCGCGCATTGATGCAAGGAGAACTGCGCTGATGTTGCGTTCGCGTCTGACCTTGCTTGTTGTTGCCCTGACGGTCGTGATCGCGTTGCCGGCCTGCGGACGGAAGAAGCCCGAAACGGTCCCCGCACCTCCGCCGCCGCCGGCAGCGGAGCCCGAAGCGCCACCGCCGCCGCCCCCCCCACCGGAACCGGCGGAGCCACCCACCGAAGAGACGGCGCTTACGGAAGAGGAGATCTTTGCGCGCAAGAGCCTCGAGGAGCTCAACGCAGAGGAGCCGCTCGTCGACGTCTTCTTCGACTACGATAGCGCCGAGCTGCGAGAGGAAGCACGGTCATCACTCCAGAAGAACGCTGAGTGGCTGAAACAGTGGACCAGCACGAGGATTCTCATCGAGGGGCACTGCGACGAGCGCGGCACGCCCGAGTACAACCTCGCGCTCGGCGAGCGGCGCGCCACCGCGGTCAGCAGCTACCTGGTGAACCTCGGTCTTACCGCGGATCGCGTGACCACGGTCAGCAAGGGGAAGGAGCAGCCGTTCTGCACCGAGCAGGCCGACAGCTGCTGGCAGCAGAACCGGCGCGGTCATTTCCTGATCACCGCCAAGTAGATCCGACCGGGTACGTACGCCAGGTACGCCAGGTAGGCGCCCCTTTAGGGGCGCCACGCCCGCAAAACGCCGCCCCCGATCACCGCAGCGTGGATGTAACCTCCTCGGCTATCGCCCGCGCGGCAGCGCGCGGATCGACGGCTGCCGTGATGGGCCGACCGACCACGATGTAGCTGGCGCCGGCCGCAATCGCGCCGGCTGCACTCAGCGTGCGCGCCTGGTCGTCCAATGGAATCGCGCCGGAGGACTGTTGGCGCCGGATGCCCGGTGTCACGATCAAGAAGTCCGTTCCGCATACCGTCCGCAGCCGTGTGATTTCCTGCGGCGACGCCACGACACCATCCATTCCCGACTCGCGTGCGAGAAGCGCCAGTGTCTCAACCTGCTTGGTGAGTGGCTGCGCCACGCCCATCTCCTGTAACCGGCGCTCGTCGAGGCTCGTGAGCACGGTCGCCGCGACGATGAGCGGGCGCGGTCGTCCACGCTCGGCAGCCTCCGCCTCGGCTGCCGCTCTTGCCGCCCTCATCATCTCGCGTCCGCCGCTCGCGTGAACCGTGAGCATCCACGTGCCCAACCCCACCGCAGACCGTACGGCGCCCGTGACGGTCGTCGGAATGTCGTGGAACTTGAGGTCGAGGAAGACGCGGTGTCCCGCGGCGACGAGAGGCTCGACAGCGGCCGGTCCCTCGGCCGTGAACAGTTGCTTGCCGATCTTGAAGCCACCAACGACGTCGCCGACCGCGCCGACGAGCGCCAGCGCCTGGGTCGAGGAGGGAACATCGAGCGCAACTAGGAGTCGATCCATGCGGGTTCGAATGCCGAAACCTCGACGCCGCCGACGAGATCCGATAGCCGCTCGATGCGGTGACGGCGAAGGTAGTCTTCGATGTCGGCGACCAGCTTGTTCCAAATCAGCGGGTCGAAGAAGTTGGCCGTGCCGACCTGCACGGCGTTGGCGCCTGCGATGATGAACTCGAGCGCGTCGGTCCCACTCGCGATGCCGCCCATCCCGAGGATGGGGATCGTGACGGCCTGACGGCACTCCCACACCATCCGCACGGCAATCGGCCGGATGGCCGGACCACTCAAGCCGCCTAGCACGTTCGAGAGCTTGGGCCGTCGGGTTTCCACGTCGATGGCCATGGCCAGGAACGTGTTCACGAGCGACACGGCATCCGCGCCCGCCTCTTGGGCCACACGGGCGAACGACGCCACGTCGGTGACGTTCGGCGTGAGCTTCGGGATGACCGGCAAGGCGGTCGCGCGCTTGACGAGGGCCACGACGTCGTGCGCGCCCGTGAGGCTGCAGCCGAACTGAATGCCCCCTGCCTTGATGTTCGGACAGGAGATGTTGAGCTCGACGGCGGCGACACCCTCGTGATCCGACAGGACCTTGGTCACCTCGACGTACTCGTCGAGCGTGCTCCCGCACACGTTCACGATGGTCGTCGCGCCGAGGTCACGGAGCGCGGGCAGGTGCTCGCGGACGAAGCGGTGAACGCCAATCCCTTGCAAGCCGATGGCATTGAGCATGCCGGCGGGCGTCTCGACGATGCGTGGCGGTCGGTGCCCTTCACGCTCGTGCAGAAACAAGCCCTTCACACATACCGCTCCAAGCGACGCGAGGTCGACTGCCTCCTTGTACTCGACGCCATAGCCGAAGCAGCCGCTCGCCGCGATGAGCGGATTCTTCAGCGTCAGCGGCCCGATCTGGGCGCTAAGATCCACAAGACTATCGTAGCATTGGGCATTGAGCATTGGGCATTGACATGAAGTCAGCCCATGAGATCCTCCCACACAACGCGGCTCGCGTTGAACACAGGACCAGCGAGGCACGAGCGCACGAAGTGACGTTGGCCGCCATCGTTGCGTATCGGGATGACGCAACTGTAGCAGCCGCCCATGCCACAACCCATGACCGGCTCGAGCGAGACCTGCACATCTCGACCAAAGCCCGCGGCCAGCTTCCACACGGCATGCATCATTGGCGTCGGTCCGCACGCATAGAGCGCGACCGGATCCGACGAGACACGCGCGGCAAGCGCGCGCTGGAGAGGCTGGGTCACGAGACCGTGGTCGCCGCGGCTACCGTCCTCTGTGGCGAGCGCCAGCGTCACGCCGCGCGTGGCAAACCACTCCGTATAGAGGAGCTCTGGGCCGCGCCGGGCGCCGTAGAACAGCGTGGTACGGGTACCACGTGCGATCAGCGCGTCGCCCAACGTCGCGAATGGCGCGAGCCCAACGCCACCCGCCACCATGAATGCCTCTGCCGGCGGGTCGACCGGCTCGAACGGTCGACCGAGCGGGCCAAGGCACAGGACACGCCCGGCCGGCTCGACGTCCCATAGGAGGGTTGTGCCGACGCCAATGCGCTTGTTGAGGAGCGAGATGGCACCCGGCGTGCCGGACGGATCGCGCAATACTTCGAAGATGGAGAAGGGCCGTCGGAGGAGCGGCGTGAAGGAGCCGCTGGGCTTCACCATGACGAACTGGCCTGGCCGGGCCTGCCGCGCGATGTCCGGCGCCGCAAGGACGAGGACGTTGTAGTCGGCAGAGAGCTTGGTGTTGGCCATCACCTCGGCGTCGATGTCGACGATCATCGCGCCGTGAGTATATCCACACCTGGACCTCCTCGGCTGGGTGCACGAGAGGATGAGGATGCGTTTCTTCCGCATGCTGACCAATGCGCTCGTCGCCGGAGCGCTCGGTGCCGCCTACATCGCGGTGCTGGTGCTGCAGCTCAACCCGCAGCTGCCGCTCGAGCCAGGGATCCTGCTGGCGCTCTACGCCGGTCTGGCCCTCGTCTACGCGACGAGCGTGGCTGCGGGGCTGTTCGTCCTGCTCGTCGTGCACTGGCTGCTGGTCGGTGGACGGGGCATGCCCGGTTGGCTCAGCCTGCGCATCCTCGCGTGGGTCACGACAATCCTATGCGCGGGCGCCGCGCTACTGATGTGGGTGAACCTTTCGGCCTTTCACGCCGAGCTGGGTGAAGAGACGGCACGGCGCCTCGCCGCCGGCACCGCCGGCGTGACCGCCAGCGCCGTCGTCCTCTTTCTGATTGCCATCGTCCACTACTCGTTCGGCCGTCGTGGGAGCCGCGTCGGCGGTAGCCTGTACGCGCTCGCTGTCCTGGCGTCGTTGCTGTTGCCCCTCGTCGCGCGAGGCCCAGGCAATCGCGTATCCCGGCGGTCCGTCAACGCCACGGTGCGGGCATTTGTGCCTGAAGGACGCCCACCCGGAAAAGTCGTCATGCTGCTCGTCAACGGCGCGTCCCTCGAGTACATCAACCCCGCGACCGCGCAAGGCAGGCTGCCGAGCTTCGGCCGCCTGCTCGACGCTGGCGCATCCTTGCACTTGTCGACCATTCGGCCAACGCAGCCGGAGACCGTATGGGCTGCCGTCGCCACGGGCAAGTATCCGGCGGCCAACGGCGTGCGTGCTGCGGAGCGCTACGCGTTCGCGTGGGGCCGGGCGCTCGTCGAGCTGCTACCCGACTATTGCGCCGCGGGGACCCTGCTCCGGGTCGGTGCTGTTCGCGCCGAGCCCTTGAACCGAACGGCGCTGCGCACGCCAGCGCTCTGGGAGATTCTCAGCGCGGCTGGCTTGAGCGTCGGCATCGTGAACTGGCCGCTCACGGCACCAGCGCCGCCGGTACACGGGTTTCTCATCAGCGATCGCCTACACCTGCGCATACCAGGCGCGTCACCGGCGCCTGTGCCGGAACCCCTGGCGTCGCCTTCAGAGGCCGCGGTCGTGGCCGACCGTATCGCATCGGAGCTGTCGACCCGACCGCCGAGTGGCCCAAGCAGCGCAGGCCCGTCGACGTGGCGGGACGTGCTGTACGAGCGGCTCTTCGACCATCTGCGTGGGCGCTTCGACCCGCAGGTTGTCGCCCTTCGGTACGAGGCGTTCGATCGCGTCCGTCGCACGTACGCGCGCGCCATGCTGCCCCGCGTCATGGGCGGACCGAGCGAGGCAGAGCGCCGACGTATGCGGCAGATGCTCGACGAGTACTACGCGTACATCGACAGCAAGCTGGGCGTGGCGATCGATCGGCTCGGTGACGAGGACGTGCTGCTGGTGATCTCTGGTTACGGCATGGAGCCGACTGATCTGGGCGCTCGGCTGGCCAGCCGCCTGGTTGGCCAGTGGGGCGGCCTGGGCGCGCACGAGCACTCGCCGGACGGGTTCCTGCTCGCCTACGGCCAGCCGATTCGGTCCAGTCGTCCACACCGCGGCTCCGCTGTGGATGTGCTTCCGACGTTGCTGTATTTCCTCGGCTTGCCGGTTGCGCGCGACATGGATGGCTTCGCGCGGACCGATCTGTTCAAGACAAGCTTCACAGCCAAGCGCCCCGTCGTCTTCGTACCAACTTATGGTTCTTAGCGGAGATTGACAGCGCTCGGTCCCATCACTATGATGGCTCGACTCTTTAAGTGCGACCCGGCGAGGTCGCGAAGAGGTGCCTATGACACATCCCCCCGATCAGCCGCATCCTGCGGCGTCCGTGCTCTGTCTCAGTGGTTCGTTGCCCGTGGCCCTGCGGAGGGTGTCGTGTCGGTCGTGATTGATGCGGCTCGGATGGGACGGACGCTCGCGCGCATCGCGCACGAGGTGGTGGAGCGCAATCGCGGCCTCGATGAGGTCGCGTTTGTCGGCATTCGTACGCGCGGCGTCCCGCTTGCGCGCCGCATCGTGACTACCATCGGCGAGCTGACGAACCACCAGGTGGCCGTGGGCTCACTCGACATCACCCTGTACCGCGACGATCTGATGCGCCATCCGGTCGGGCCGCAGCCGGTCGTCGGTCGAACGGACATCCCGTTTGCCATCGACGATCATCGCATCATCCTGGTGGACGACGTGCTGTACACGGGGCGGACGGTGCGGGCCGCGCTGGACGCGCTGATCGACTTCGGGCGGCCACGCACCATTCAATTGCTCGTGCTCATCGATCGCGGACACCGCGAGCTGCCGATCAAAGCGGACTACGTGGGGAAGAACCTGCCGACGTCGCTCAAAGAGAGCGTGCAGGTGCGGCTCGTCGAGACCGACGGTGTTGACGAGGTGGTCGTGGAGGAGGCGAGCTCCCCATGAAGGGGTCAGGGGTCAGGGGTCAGGGGTCAGTAGGGGTCAGGGAAGAGGGGAGAGCAGCGGCGCCCACGCCACTGACAGCGCTCGAGAACCGTCATCTGCTTGGCATCGCGGAGCTGTCGGCCGAGGAGATCCGTCTGATTCTCGACACGGCGGATGCCATGAAGGAGATCGGCGAACGGCCAATCAAGAAGGTGCCGACGCTCCGTGGCAAGACGGTTGTCAACCTCTTCTTCGAAGCCAGCACGCGAACGCGGACGTCGTTTGAGATTGCCGAGAAGCGGTTGAGCGCCGACACGCTCAACATCGCGGCGTCTGCGTCCAGCGTCGTCAAGGGAGAGACGCTCGCCGATACCGTTCGGAACCTCGAAGCCATGGCGCCGGACGTGATCGTGATGCGACACACCTCGTCTGGTGCGTGCCACCTGCTGGCGCGCATTTGCCGCGCGCGTGTCGTGAACGCGGGCGACGGGACACACGAGCACCCAACGCAAGCGTTGTTGGACGCGTTCACGATCCGGCAGCACAAGGGACGCATCGAAGGTCTGAAGGTCGCAATCGTCGGTGACCTGCTCCACAGTCGCGTGCTGCGATCGAATCTCCTGCTGCTGAACAAGCTCGGCGCGCACGTGGTGGCGTGCGCGCCGCCGACACTTCAGCCCGTCGGCCTCGCGCGCATGGGCGCAAAGCCGACCTCGTCGATCGACGAGGCTGTTCACGAGGCGGATGTCGTGATGATGCTGCGCATCCAGCTGGAGCGGATGCACGGTCACTTCTTCCCGTCGCTGCGCGAGTACTATCGGTTGTTCGCCCTGACGCCCGCACGAGTGCGGCGCGCCAAGCCGGACGTCATCATCATGCACCCCGGACCCATGAACCGGGGCGTCGAGATCGATTCTGACGTCGCAGACGGTCCTTACTCCGTCATCCTCGCGCAAGTAGCCAATGGCGTGGCGGTGCGGATGGCCGTGCTCTATCTACTCGCTGGTGGGAGCGAGGGTGCTGGGTAGCACCATTGACAAGAACACAGCGATGAAACTGCTCTTGAAGAACGGCCGCGTGGTCGATCCGGTAAACGACCGTGACGGTACGTATGACGTGCTGATTGAAGACGGCATCGTGACGCGCATCGATCGCGACGCGGCGGTCGATGCGGGCGTCACGATCTTCGAGATGCCGGAAGGTGCGGTGATCTGTCCGGGGCTGATTGATATGCACGTGCACCTGCGGGAGCCAGGACAGGAGCACAAGGAGACCGTGGCAACCGGCGTGGCATCGGCCGTTGCTGGTGGCTTTACCGCCGTCGCGTGCATGCCGAACACGTCGCCCATCAACGACAACGCGAGCGTGACGGAGCTCATCCTCGATCGGTCGGCCCAGGCGAATCTCGCACGTGTGTACCCGATTGGCGCAGTCTCCGTTGGGCAGAAGGGGGAGCAGCTCGCCGAGCTTGCCGAGCTTCGCGACGCCGGATGCGTCGCGTTCTCGGATGATGGGCGGCCGGTGGCCACGGCGCTGCTGATGCGCCGCGCGCTCGAGTACGCGGGCATGCTCGGGCTGTTGGTCGTCGATCACTGCGAGGATCCAACGCTCAAGGGAGACGGTGTCGCGCACGAAGGGTATTACGCGAGCCTGCTCGGCCTTCGTGGGATACCGGGCGAGGCTGAGGAGCTCATGGTGGAGCGTGACGTGACATTGGCCGGGATGACGAAGGCGGCCGTGCACATCGCGCACATGAGCACGCGCGGCTCGCTTCGAGCGGTACGCGACGGCAAAGCGCGCGGCGTCCGCGTCACCTGCGAGGTGACACCGCACCACGTGACGCTCACCGACGAGGCGCTCGTTGACTACGACACGAATGTCAAGATGAACCCACCGCTTAGGGACGCCGCTGACCGTGACGCGTTGATAGAGGGCCTACGTGATGGCACCATCGACGCGATTGCCACGGACCACGCCCCGCATCACGCCGACGAAAAAGCTGTCGAGTTCGATCACGCGCCATTCGGGATCGTCGGGCTCGAGACATGCGTGCCGCTCATGCTCGACAGGCTCGTACACGGCGGTGTCATCTCGATGCGGCGGTTCGTTGAGCTGCTGTCGGTTAACCCGGCGCGCCTTCTCAAGATCACTGGCGGTTCGCTAGCCGCTGGACAGTCTGCGGACATCACCGTGCTGCTCCCAGACCTCGAGGTTGTCGTCGACAGGGCGAAGCTCCAATCGAAATCCAAGAACATGCCGTTTGACGGCTGGCGTTTGAGGGGTGGCGTCGGCGCGACGTTCGTAGGTGGCCGCCTCGTGTACTGCAATACGGGTGTTCCCGCGCTCGCCGCGTGGACGCGTAACCATTGAGTACGTAGCGCGGGGCCTTTAGGCGCGGATGTGTAATGCCTGCCAACACCACCGTGATGAAGATCACCCGAACCGACGACGTTCGCCGCCGCGCGATGCAGGAGCTCCGCGAATCGGACGTCGTGATGCTAGACGGGCATTTCGACTACGGCAACGGATACCACGGGCGCGTCTACGTGAACCCCCACCGCCTCTTCCAACATCCGTCAACCATCTGGCGCCTCGCGCAAGACCTACTAGAGCTACTTCCGTATGAGCTCAAGATGCGGGTCGAGGTGGTTGCCGGACCCGCGACCGGTGGCGCGTTGCTCGCACACACGCTCGCCGGGCTGCTCGATGGTCAGCGCAGCCTATCGCATCCGTCGCTTCGCTTCGCGCCCTTCACGCAGGACCGCGATGAGGGTCTCGTCCTGCGGCCCTTTTACGCGAGCACGGTCGCTGGTCGGCAGGTCATCTTAGCGGACGATGTGCGGAATACGGGGAAGACGTTTGAGCGATGCCTGGCGCTCGTGCGCGACGCCGGCGGCGATGTGATGGCGACGGTCGAGATCTGTGACCGTATGGAAGCGGTGGTCGACCTTGGCGTGCCGAATATCTCGCTGGTCGAGTACGGTGCGCCAGAGAACTATGCGGCAGATCAGTGCCCGATGTGCCGCGCCCGCGTCCCGCTGACGAGCTTCTAAGAGTTCGGCATGCAGAAGGCCTCGCTCAAGCCCGAGCTCGACCGCCTCTACGAAGCGTTCAATCGAGAGGATGCCGCGGCCGACCCGGTTCAGTTCGTGCACCGGTACCGGGAGGTTGCAGACCGCGAGATCGTGGCTTTTGCCGCATCCGCGCTCGCATTTGGGCGGGTGGCCAGTGTGCTGGCGTCGGTCGAGCGCTTGCTTGCGCTGATGGGGTCGTCTCCGGCGCGCTTCGTGCGCACCTTTGTGCCGCGCGAGGTGATGGACGCGTTCGCGGGGCTCGGGCATCGCTGGACGCGTGGTGAGGACCTCGTTGCGCTCTTGCTCGTGCTCCGCCACATGGTCGACTGCGCAGGGAGCCTGGAACGCTATGTCGCGGATGATCACGACCCGGAAGCGCGAGATATCACGGATGCCGTCGAGCGATTCTCGGCTCGCGCCTGCGCCGTCGACGTGCGTGAGGTGTACGGGAAATCCGTCCCGCGGCAGGGCGTACGCTTCTTCTTTCCGCGCCCCTCGTCGGGCAGCGCGTGCAAGCGGCTGAACCTGTTCTTACGGTGGATGGTGCGATCCGACGCGGTCGATCCCGGGGGCTGGACGATGATTCGACCCGCGCAGCTCGTGGTGCCGCTCGACACGCATGTCATCCGTGTCGGCCGGTGCCTCGGCCTCACCCGCTACCGGAGCCCAGGGTGGCGGATGGCGGTAGACATCACGGCGTCACTGCGTCGTCTCGATCCTCGTGATCCGGTACGATACGACTTCTCCCTATGCCACCTCGGCATGATGGGTGCGTGTGGCTTCGGGACGAATCGAAGCAACCAGCGGTGCCCGCTCCGGGCATTCTGCCGACCGCGTGATGGGGTGACAGCGTGAACGGTAACAGACAAAGGAGCAAAAGCAGTGACGGCGTGGCAGTTCTCGCCATCATCACGCCCACGCTGCGGTGCAAGATTAGCCATTTTCACGGCACATCTGTGGATGCCAAAGGCTAATCGCGCCGATTTGCAAGAGATCGCGAAGGCCAGGCGGACGGCATGGTCATGGCATGACTGGTGCCGCGACCATGTCCCCGGTGCCCTACGATCAGACACTCAAATTCCTGGCGGATATCGATCCAGAGGCGCTACTGCGGGTGCTCGGAGCGCTGGCGCCTGACGTGCCGGCTGTCGTCACACCCGTGCCCCGCGACGTGTCGGCTCCTGTGCGTCTGCCCGATTTACTGTACGACGTCAGCACTGCTGAGGGCGTCCGAGTCGCGCATGTCGAGGTCCAAACGCGCGATGAGGCGGCGATGGACGATCGCGTGCTGGAGTACGCCGTCTTGGGTTGGCTGCGGCTGCGCAAGCCGATCGATACTTACCTGTTGGTGCTCACACCACGTGGGGGCGCCCGCCGGTCGCCGTCTCGCGTGGTCGTGCGTGCCGGCGGGTTGGTGATCGTTGTGCGGTACCGTGTGGTCCGCCTGTGGGATATGCCGGCGGCGCAGGTGCTCGCGGCTGGCCGCCCGAGTCTGCTGCCGTTTGTGCCGCTGATGCGCCGGACCGAGACCGAGGTTCTGGAAGCCCTCCGACGCTTGCGGGCCATCCCCGATGACCGTCTTCGCCGGGAATTGGCGGGCCGCTTCGCGTTGCTGGGGGGCCTTCGCTACAATAAGACCGATCTGTTGATGCTGGTGGAGGAACGCGGCATGGTAACCCTGGAAGATCTACGGGAATCGAGCTTCTATCAGTACATTTTGGAAGAGGGCGAGCGCAAGGGCCAGGAACGAGGATTTGAGCGTGGCGAGGCGGCCCTGCTTCAGCGCTTGCTCGAACGCCGGTTTGGCCCGCTCCCATCATGGGCAGCCGAGCGGATCGAGGCGGCCGATCGTGCCACGGTAGAAGCGTGGGGAGTTCGAGTGCTGGATGCGAACGCGACGCGGTTAGAAGATCTCCTGACCTGATGGTTAGGGTTCGGTAAGAAATAAGGTTGACATTCTGGGCGTCGAGGCGCCCGGCTGGCAAGGCGCGAGGAGGGAGCATACAGGCCGTATGTGACCGACGAGCAACGCAGCCAGACGGGATGTATCGGCGGCCAGAATGTTAACCTTATTTCTTACCGAGCCCTTAGTGCTCTCGGTGCGCCTTGCAAACGTGCATCTTGCTACCCCAGCACCCTCCGCCTTCGCGCTTCGGCGAGACAAGCAGCACCCTCAGCACCCCAGCACCCGCTGATAAACCTCCAACGTCTCGAGCACCATCCGCTCCGCGGAAAACCGTCGGCGCACGCGCTCGTAACCGGCGGATGCGACCTGCCGCGCCAACGGCTCGTCGGTGAGCAGCGCGAGGATCGCGCGCGCGAGCGCGTCGCCATCACGTGGCGGGACCAACAAGCCCGTCTCCCCCTCGACGACGACCTCGGGAATGCCACCGACACGCGTTGCAACGAGCGGCTTGGCGCACGCCATGGCGTCGAGCAGTGACGTGCCGAGCCCTTCCATGACCGAGCTCATGACGAACACGTCACACGTCTTGAGCAGCGACAGGACGTCGGGCCGAAAACCAGGCAGCAAGACGTGACGCTCGAGGCCGAGCTCGCGCGTCTGACGCTCGAGGGATGAGCGAAGCTCGCCTTCGCCGAGGATCACGAACCGGGCGTCCGGCAATTGGCGCAGCGCGCGCGCCGCGGCGTCGATGAAGTATCGCTGGCCCTTGTGGGCGGTGAGCGCTGCCACGTTCAGCACGACCGGCGCCCCACGCGGCAGCCAGAATTCTTCGTGCAGTGACCGTGGCTCGCGCGCAGCGACGTGATCCAGATCGATGCCCTCGTGCACGGTCACGCACCGTGCCTCAGAGACGCCCTGTCCGAGGAGGAGCTGCCGGATGGCCTCGGATGCGCAGATGAAGAGACGCACCTGCCGGTGCTTCCACCGAGAGAACGTGTTGTGCTTCAGGAGGAAGTCAACGCGGCGCGAGGCGACCAACGCGGGCGCAGGCGTCACGCGCTGAAACGACAGCGCGAGGGCAGCCACGGCCACGCCATGCGGATCGTGCGCGTGCACGACGGCAGGTCGCACGTCCTTGAATACTCGGGCGAGACGCCACGCCGTGGCGAAATCGGCTTCCGCGCGCGGTGCAAGAGGAATGAGGTCTGGCCCTTCGGCCGCACGACGCCGCAGCTCGCCGTCGGGATGCGCGACGAGCACCGCGCGGTGACCGAGCGCGCGCAAGCCGAGCACCGTAAGGAGCGCCTGATTCTGACCGCCGCGCCAGGTTCGCGCCGTGTCGATGTGGAGCGATACCATTTAGGAGCTCGCTGGCGATGCCCAATGCTCAAGGGTCAGGTCAGAGAGTAGCTCGTGGAGAGCTCGCGCCTGCAGCCCTTATGAGGCTCTCAGGGTGGGTGCGGGTCTTCGACGGAAGGCGCAAACGCAAACGCAAGACACTCCGCACGAACTTTCAGCACCGCTAATCTTCGTCTCCGGTGTTGGAAGTCTTCCGGTATTGGGCATTGGGCATTGAGGATTGGGCATTGGGCTTTGCCATCTGGAGCTCCCACAACTTCGCAAACTTGAGCACGACGTACGAGGTGTTCATCAGCGAGATGACGAAGCCTGCCCGGCCGTCTATGAAGCCGTACCGGAGGACATAATTTCGCAAGAACGCCGCTGGCGGGCGCAGCACGAGGTCACGCACGCGAGCGCGCAGGCCATCGACGAGCGCTTGCTCGGCCCACAGCGTCGTGTAGCGATCGATCGTCGACAGATGGTCGCTGATGCTGCGATAAGGGTAGTGGTGAAGCTCGCCCGGCAGCAAGGTAATGCGACCGTCGACGATCAGGCCTTCGTGAACCTTGCGGTCGACCCACTCCGCGCGTCGCCGGTCATACAGACGGGTCTGGTAATCGGGATACCAGTCGGTGGAGCGCACCCAGCGGCCAAGGTGCCAGCTCAGTCGTCGCATACGGTAGGCGGCAGCGCTGGGATCACCGGCGAGCGTTTCGCGCATGGCCGCCGCCAGCGTTGGCGTCACGCGCTCGTCGGCGTCGAGCGTGAGAATCCAATCGTTCGTGGCAAGAGAGGCTGCGTAGTTTTTCTGCGGACCGAATCCAGGCCAGTCACGGCAAATCACGCGGTCTGTGTAGCGGCGTGCTACCGCGACCGTGTCGTCGCTGCTCCCGCCATCGACGACGACGATTTCGTCCGCCCAGGCCACTGATTCGAGGGCCGCCGCGAGGTGGCGCGCCTCGTTGAACGTAATGACGGTAACCGTCAGCTTCCGCACGGGGACAGTGTAGGACGAATCCTTAGTGCCACGCGCCTTACTTCTTATTGCGGGACGCCGTTGCCATTGCCAGTGGGACCGCCCGTTGCGCCGTTGGTGCCGCCCATCGCACCGCCTGTGCCTCCTGTGGGCGCTCCGCCCGTAGGACTGACTCCGACGCCTGTGACACCGCCACCACCAAAAATAGCTCCTTCCTGCGCGGCCTCGAAGTCGACGACCGACTTGGCATACGTGGTCATGGCGTCCAACTCCTGGAACTGCCTTTCCGAGAGGTCACGCTGCCTTTGAATGACCTCGAACTGGTTGATAATACCCACGGCAAATCTCTTTTGTGCGGCCTCGAGGTTCTTCTCCGCCAGCTCGCGTGCCACGCGGGTCGACTGTACGAGCCTGATCTGGGTGTTCACCTGACGGCCGAGGGTACGAATTTCCTGGCTGACGTTACGCTCGAGATCTCGGATCTGGAGCTGCGCCTGTCGCTGCTGTAGCCGGGCACGAGCGAGGCCTACATCCTGACTGCTCCGGCCGATGGGATAACTCATATTGACCCCAACGGACCAGGTGGGGAAGTCGAGACCAAAGACGTCTCCCAACACATCGGAGTACGATCTCGTTTCTTCTCCGATTATCGGCCCAGGTTCGAACGGATTGTCGGAGGGTCCCCGTATGGGCTCCGTGCCGCCAAGCGCCCCTGCCTGGTAGCCGACCTGCAGCCCGAGACTCGGTAGCGTTTGATCCTTCGCGTAGCGGACGGAGACATCGTTGATTTCCAACGTCTTGCGCGCTTCGCGAATGTCGGTGCGGTTGGCGAGGGCGTTCTTGATGGCAGAGTCGACGTCCACGGGCTCTAGGCGAACCGTCGGCTCGTCGGTCGGTTCGAAGTGCCTCTCCCAGTAATCGGGTGATGAGGGGTCGAACAGCAACGTCCTGAGGTCGTCTTCCGCCTCTTCGACCTGCGCCTCTGTAGCAATGACGTCGCTTTGATTCTGTGCGACTTCTGCCTCGGCCTCGATGACCTCAATGGGAGCCATCGTGCCTACCTCCACCCGCTTCTGGTTGTCGCGAAGCTGCTGCTCCGACACCGAGAGCGTCCGGCGGGCTACCTCCAAGTTGCCGCGCGCGTTCACGAAGTCCCAATACGCGTTCCTGACCTGGCGCGTCGTCGAGATGACGCTGTTCCGAAGCTGATAGTCCGTAATCTCACGGTCCATCCGGCTCACGATCAAGGACTGACGCGCGCCGTCGATACGGAAGCCTTGCAGCAGGGGCTGGACAAAAGAGAAGCTAACGTTAGCTCGGGTTGAAGGGTTGAAGGCACTGAAGAAGTTGCTGGACTCGGAGCGGCTGTGTTCATAAGCAACTCTGTACTGGGTGCCCCATGGAAGCAGCTGCTCGAATCCAAAATCGCCCGTCAGCGTTTGGTCGAGTGAGATGTCCTGCGCGCCTTCGAGCTGGCTGGATGGCGGGCTCTGCGCATCTTGGTAGGACCAATTGCTCGAAACACTCGGCGTCCAGTTCGAGCGCGCGTCGGCGATGCCGAGATCCGACAGCAGGGGATTGATCCTGACGACCTTGAGGCCCAGGTTGTTCTCCAGCGCGAGCTGCACCGCATCGTCAATCGACAACTGGCGGGCATTGGGGTCCGGCTGCGGCTGGTCAGCGGGCCCGGGGGTTGGCATTACCTGATCCGTTGGCGCGGCAGGCGCCTCGGGCTGAGCGGGCGTCGTCGGCGGCGGCGTCTGAGATGGTTGTGGCTGGCCAGCCTGCGGCGCGCCGATGGTCAAGGAGACCCCCGGCGGCGAGACCCGCGCACCGGAGTGTTCCTGTCCGATAGCGGGCACCGCAAGTCCGGAAACGAGCAGCGCCGTGACGAGCAGGCGCGAGATGGCTGATGACTCTACACCCATGATGGATCTCCAGTCGTCCAAAGAACGTAGGTCGGACGCTTTGTAACTCTTAGATCGAGGACAGCCGCAAGAGACGGGCAACCAGCTCCAAGCCGCGGTCGCGCGCCTGCGCGTCCCCGTGTCACGCATTCCATGCAAGAGACGAACCTTGGCGTATAGACGGAGAACCCGACGCCGTGGTTCTTCAACCCCACGCGCGTGGGGACCCGCGGGCGTGATTGTATACTGGCCCATTGTTGGGCTGCTGCAAAGGATAGGCCGGGTGCGTCGTCAGAGGCCGTTTCCGTGCGCTTCAGCCCACCGAAACGAGGGTTCCATGCGATTGCCCGTCCTCCCCGTTCTCCTCGTGCTGTCTGTCGCCGGACCGGTCGCCCCGACCGCCGAGTCGACCGCTCGGCAAACGGCTGCCACCTCGACGTCCGCAGCGAAGTTCGAGCTCAGCGTCGACAGCATTATGCGCGGGCCGAAGCTCGTAGGCTATCCGCCGTCCGACTTGCGCTGGTCGGGCGACTCGACCCGCTTGTACTTCGAATGGCGCCAGCCGGAGGAGGACCGTCCAGACACCTGGGTCGTAGGTCACGACGGGAAGGGGCTTCGCAAGCTCAGCGAAGACGAACGCAGGCTCGCCCCGCCACCGGACGCGGTTTGGGATCGCGCGCACCGCCGTGCGCTGTTCGTCGACGAGGGGGACATCGCGCTCGTCGATACGATCAAGGGCACGCGGGTCGACATCACGCGAACCTCTATTCCCGAAGGGAACCCGCGCTGGGCACGCGGCGAGACGCACGTCACCTTCACGCGTGAGGACTCCCTCTTCTTGGTGCCCGTTACCGGCCGCTCCGGGGGACTCGTCATCCAGGTGATGGAGGGCATGCCGAAGGAACGTGAGCCACAATTGACGAAGAGCCAGGAATACCTCGAGCAAGAGGAAGCCAAGCTGCTCGAGCACGTGCGCGAGTCGGCGCGCAAGAAGAAAGAAGCGGAAGAGCGCCGCGAGCGCCGCGAGCCTCCTCGCCTCGAGCTCGGCGAGCGCCAATCCATGGTGGACGCCGCACTGGACAGCTCGGAGCGCTACGCGTACGTGCTCGTATCAGAGCGGCCCGCCAGCGCCAAGCCCGCCAACGTTCCCGAGTACCTGACCGAGTCTGCCTACACCGACGAGATCCACGCGCGCACCAAAGTCGGCGACGCGCAAGACACGCGACGGCTCGCGGTGCTCGATCTCGAAGCGCGACAGGCGACGTGGGTCCTTTGGCCGGTCGCGCCGCCTGAGCAGACACGTCTCGAGCAGGACCAGACCGCGGATGAGACACTCACGGATGCCGCGCCGACCGGGCGCGGGCATGGCGCCAGCGAAGATGTCGCGCAGGACAACCGCGAGACAGGAGTCCCCGAGAATTCCGCCGAGAAGCCCGCAGCAGCAGCGACAGACGGCACGGCACGCTCCAGACCGTCAGTCAACTGGCTCGATCTGAAGCTGTCCCACGATGGCCGGCAGGCGGTGGCGGTCGTTCGATCGAGTGACAACAAGGATAGATGGATTGTGCGGATCGCTCCGCAAACCGGTGCGACGACCGTGCTCGACCACGAGCGCGACGATGCGTGGCTGCGGAGGGACGGCGACGCCAACTGGCTCCCGGACAATCGCCACCTCTACTTCGTGGCCGAACGCGACGGGTGGCGGCACCTCTATGTGGTCGATGCCACGGCGGAGAACCCGGTGCCGAAGGCGTTGACAGCCGGCCGCTGGGAGGTGGACGAGGTCACGCTGGCGAAAGACGGTGCACGCTTTTTCATTTCGTCAACGGAGGCAGATCCGGGCGAGCGACAGGTGTACGCGGTGCCGACGACGGGTGGGGCGGCGTCACGCCTCACGTCGGCTCCGGGCCGGTACACCATCGCGCCGTCACCCGATGGCGCGACAGCAGGCCTCGTATATTCGGCCGGAAACAAGCCGCCAGAGGTCTACCTGATGCCCTTGGATGGCTCGAACGCAGACAGCCGCGTGATCCAAGTGACGACCAGCACGTCGCCCGAGTGGCGCTCGTTCCCCTGGCTCGATCCGAAGCTCGTCACGTTCCAGGCGCGCGATGGTGCTGCGGTGAGAGCGCGCCTCTTCACACCGGAAATGCTGCGGGCGACACGCGACCCGAAGCGTCCGGGCGTCATCTTCATCCACGGCGCCGGCTATTTGCAGAACGCCCATCGCTACTGGTCCACTTACTATCGCGAGTACATGTTTCACCATCTGCTCGCGTCACGCGGCTACGTCGTGCTCGACATCGACTACCGTGGCAGCGCCGGCTATGGCCGCGACTGGCGCACGGCGATCTACCGGCACATGGGCGGCAAGGATCTCGACGACATCGTCGACGGCGCGAAGTACCTGGTAGCGCAAGAAGGCGTCGACGCGAAGCGCCTCGGCGTCTACGGCGGCAGCTACGGCGGGTTCCTCACGCTCATGGCGATGTTTACGCAGCCGGAGGTCTTTGCGGCGGGCGCGGCGCTTCGGCCGGTCACCGACTGGGCGCACTACAACCACTCCTACACGTCGAACATCCTCAACATCCCGCAGGAGGACGCGAAAGCGTATCAGCGCAGCTCTCCCATCTACTTCGCGGAAGGGCTCGAGGGCGCCCTGCTCATCTGTCACGGCATGGTCGACACCAACGTCCACTTCCAAGACTCGGTCCGCCTCGCGCAGCGGTTGATCGAGCTGCGCAAGCAGAACTGGGAACTGGCTGGGTACCCCGCCGAGAGCCACGCGTTCGAAGAGGAGACGAGCTGGGCTGATGAATACCGCCGGATCTTAAAGCTATTCGAGGAGCATTTGAAGTAGCGCGCGGCCTTTAGGCCGCGCGAATCCCGAGTTGGACGAGCGGATGGAAGCTGAAGCTGTACTCGATTTGTTCCGAGCCTCGGGCGCGCTGCTCGAAGGCCATTTTAGGTTGACCTCAGGCCTGCACAGTACGGGCTACATGCAGTGCGCGCTTGTCCTGCAACACCCATCCCACGCCGAAGCGCTCGGCCAAGCCCTCGCGTCCGCCGCGCCCGATGGCCACATCGACGCGGTGCTTTCGCCGGCACTAGGGGGCATTGTGATAGGCCATGAGGTGGCGCGGGCGCTTGGCGCGCGCGCGTTGTTCGCTGAACGCGCAGACGGCGTACTGACGCTCAGGCGTGGCTTTGCCCTCACACCCGGCGAGCGCGTCCTGGTCGTCGAGGACGTGGTGACAACCGGTGGATCCACCTACGAGACGATGCAGGTGGCGCGGGCGGCTGGGGCGGAGGTGACGGGCGTGGCGACGATCATCAATCGCGGCTTGACGGTTGATCTCGGCGTACCATTCCGAACGCTCGCCGAGGTTCGCTTCCCAGCGTACGATCCGGGCGCGTGCCCGCTCTGCGCGCAAGGCGTCCCCGCGGTGAAGCCTGGGTCTCGGCAGTCGTAATGCCCGCCTTCAAGCTTACCCTCGCCTACGATGGCACCGAGTTCGCGGGCTGGCAGCGGCAGACCAACGGTCTTGCCATTCAACAGATTGTCGAGGAGGCCCTCGAAGCGATTGCGGGTCATCCGGTCCGTGTTGTCGCGTCCGGCCGGACGGACGCTGGCGTGCACGCGCTCGGTCAGGTTGCCGGCACGTCGTTCGAGACGCGCCTCGGCTCCGACACCATCCGGCGCTCGCTCAACGCAGCGCTACCACCGACCGTGCGCGTGTTGCGCGTGGAGGAGGTGCTGGACAGCTTCCACGCGCGCCGCGACGCCCGACGGAAGACCTACTGCTACCGTCTTCTCTCGGGGCTGGCGCCGACGCCGTTCGCGGCGCGCGATGCGTGGGCCGTTGGCGGTCACTTGGACGTTGACGCCATGGCAGTCGCGTTCGAGGCCGTCCGTGGCCGTCATGACTTCTCCGCGTTTCAGTCCGCTGGCGCTCGAGTCAAGACGAAGGTCCGGAACGTGAGCGATGTCGGTCTGCACCGCGCGCCATTCGTCGAGCCCTGGATTGGCAGTCCGGTTGCTGCGGATGACCTCAGGCTGTTGACAGCGGAGATCACGGCTGACGGGTTTCTCCGGCACATGGTGCGTGTGATTGTCGGCAGCCTCGTGGAGGTCGGTCGCGGCCGTTGGCAGCCACGCGACTTCATCGCCGCGCTCGAGTCGCGAGATCGTCGGCGTGCCGGTCCCACAGCGCCGGCACGCGGCCTGTTCCTCGTGCGGGTGGAGTACTAACGTCCCAGTACCTGTAGCGAAGCTCCGCCTCAAACCGCCGAGCCTAGGCGAACCACGGTGGGGCGGATCTTCGCTACTAGATGCGCGGCCGCCGACGGCGGCCGCGCCTAAGACAGCTTCTAAGGCCGCTCCTTCCGAAAACTTGCTTCATCTCTCACGACTTCGGCCTTAGAAGATGTCTAGGGTATGATGGTCTGTCCGAGGATTGGATGGGGCTAGACGCATTACTGGACTGGCTGCCACCCGACTCCCCTGAGGTGGAGCTGGCGCGACGGATCCGTGAGGATCGCCTGCCCGTGCACATCGCCATCATTATGGACGGCAATGGACGCTGGGCGGGCCTGCGCCACCTGCCGCGCGTGGAAGGGCACCGCGCCGGTATTGACGCAGTACGCGAGGTCGTCGAAACATCTGCGCGTTTGGGCATCGAGTACCTGACCGTGTACGCCTTCTCGGTCGAAAATTGGAAACGGCCCCCGACCGAGGTGAACACGCTGATGACGCTGCTCAAGCGCTATCTGTGCTCGGAGCTAGACACGCTCGTTCGGCATGACATCCGCTTCAAGGTGGTGGGTCGCCTCGAGGAGCTCGCGCCAGATGTGCGTGCCGCGCTGGTCGAGGCGATGGAGAAGACGGCGGCCGGCCATGGCATGCAGCTCAATATTGCCCTCAACTACGGCGGGCGTGCGGAGATCGTCGAGGCGGCGAAGCGCGCCATTGTCGCGGCCATTCGCCCTGACGAGCTCGACGAGCGTGCCTTCAGCGGATTTCTGTACACGGCCGGCCAGCCCGATCCGGATTTGCTCATTCGCACGAGCGGTGAGATGCGTGTGAGTAACTTCCTGCTCTGGCAGATTGCCTACGCCGAGATCTGGGTAACCGACACGCTGTGGCCCGATTTCCGTCGGCCCCATTTGCTCGAAGCCGTTCTCGACTATCAAAGGCGCGATCGACGATACGGCGGAATCTCACGGCCGGTCGCAGCGTCACGCTGACCCTATACGCCTTTACCCCTATACCCCTTTACCCCTTAGCCTTGTGATCCGGCTTCTCAGTGCCCTCATCCTGCTGCCCATCGTCATTGTCGCCATCTGGGCTTCACCGGCTGCGACTTTCGTCCTTGCGATCGTGGTGGTTGCACTGGCCTGCATCGAGTACGCCCGTTTGGTTGAGGGGTTAGGGGGTGACATCCCGCCTCTCCTGTCTGGCATCGCAGCCGTCACGGCGTGTGCGGCCGTGGCGTGGCATGGTTCGGGCGTGGAGATTCCACTTCTTGCGGCGCTCGTCGCGGCGGGTGGCGTGCCGGTCGCGCGGGGTCGTGTCGACAGTGGCGTGCTCCGCGATGTGGCAGCGACGCTCTTTCCGGTACTCTATCTGGGCGTGCCGATCGGGGCGCTGGCGTTGGTTCGCATCACGGCCGGGCCCGGTGCGCTGTTGTTGCTCGTGCTGACATTGGTGGCGAGTGACTCGGTGCAGTACTACGCCGGTCGCGCCTTTGGTCGGCGACCGCTTGCAGCCGCCATCAGTCCAAAGAAGACGCAGGAAGGTGCGATTGCCGGGTGCGTGACGGCGGCGGCCGCGATGCCGCTGCTTGGCCTGTTCTGGTTGCCCGACGTCGCGCCTTTGCTCCTCGTCGTGCTCGGCCTCCTCGTCTCCGGCATGGGCATCGTCGGCGACCTGTTCGAGTCGGCTCTCAAGCGTGGAGCAGGCGTCAAAGATGCGTCTGGGCTGATTCCCGGGCATGGGGGCATACTCGATCGCATCGATGGTTTGCTCTTTGCGGGTCCGGTGTATTACTTAGTGTTGCGCCTGGTGCCGGGCAATTTATGAAGGGGTCAGGGATCAAGGGTCAGTTGGCGCCTCAGTTTTATGAAACGAATCGCGATTCTGGGATCGACCGGCTCGATTGGGTGTAGCGCGCTCTCGATTATCGAGGCGCACGCTGATCGGTTGCAGGTCGTCGGTCTCGCCGCTGGCGCAAACGCCGTAATGATGGCGCGTCAGGTCGAGCGCTTTCAGCCACGTGCCGTTGCCATGGCCACGGCGGATGCGCTGACCCAGGTCCGATCCCGCCTTGGCGCGGACACCGCCGCGCACGTGACGCGCTTTGTGCACGGCCCAGACGGGTTGGTTGACGTTGCCACGCAGCCGGATGTCGATCTCGTGCTCTGCGCCTCCTCAGGTACCGCCGCGCTCGAAGCGGTCGTGACCGCGATCCGTGCCGGTAAGACCATTGCGCTCGCCAACAAAGAGGTGCTCGTGATGGCCGGCGCGCTCGTCATGCGTGAGGCGCAGGCGCACGACGTCGCCATCTTGCCGGTCGACAGCGAGCACAACGCGATTCATCAGTGTCTGCACGGGCGTTCGTCTGCCGAGGTCGCGCGCCTGATCCTCACGGCATCGGGTGGCCCGTTTCGCGAGCGTTCGCTCGACCGATTGGCGGACGTGTCGCCAGAAGACGCGCTGAGCCACCCGACCTGGAAGATGGGTCGCAAGATCACGATTGATTCCGCCACGCTGATGAACAAGGGGCTGGAGGTGATCGAGGCGCACTGGCTGTTCGATGTGCCGACTGACCGGATCGAGGTGGTCGTTCACCCACAGTCGGTCGTGCACTCGCTCGTGGAGCTCTGTGACGGCGCGGTGGTCGCGCAGCTCGGCGTCACCGACATGCGGCTGCCGATTCAGTACGCGTTCTCTTGGCCCGAACGCTGGACGAGCCCGGTCCCGCCGCTCGATCTGTTGGCGTGCGGCACGCTCGAGTTCGAAGCGCCCGATCACGCGCGCTTTCCCTGTCTCGGCCTCGCGTATGCCGCGCTGAGCGCAGGGGGCACGCACCCAGTGGTGCTGAATGCGGCCAACGAGGTCGCGGTGGCGTCATTTCTCAATAGGC
Source organism: Luteitalea sp. (assembly GCA_009377495.1). Classification (GTDB taxonomy): domain Bacteria; phylum Acidobacteriota; class Vicinamibacteria; order Vicinamibacterales; family Vicinamibacteraceae; genus WHTT01. The sequence continues at coordinate 47,182 of WHTZ01000029.1, read as the reverse complement.
GGGTGCGGTTTCCGGCGATCCCGCGGCTCGTGGAGCGGGCCCTCGATCGACACACACGGATGGCGCCCGATCGCGATCCAAGCCTGGACGCCATCCGCGCAGCCGACGAGTGGGCGCGCGCCTTCACCCAAGAGGTCGTACGACTTGAGACTTGAAACGTGCCCTTGCACAATAGATAGAGGATATTGATCGTGACTGGTGTTCTGGCATTTCTATTCGTCCTCGGCGTCGTCGTGTTCGTGCACGAGCTGGGCCACTTCCTGGTTGCCCGCTGGCATGGCGTCCGGGTGCTGACGTTCTCACTGGGCTTCGGTCCCAAGCTGGTGCGGATGCGCCGCGGCGACACGGAGTACTGCGTCAGCGCGATTCCACTCGGCGGTTACGTGAAGATGGCGGGGGAGTCACTCGACGATCCCGGCAACGGGCGCCCGGACGAATTTCTCTCGAAGAGCCGCTGGCAGCGCTTTCAGATCCTCCTCGCTGGATCCATGATGAACTTCGTCCTGGCGATTGTCGTGCTGACCGGCGTGATGTGGCAGGGCGCCGCGGTGCCGCTCTACGAGGAGCGCGCCGCGGTGATTGGAGCGGTCCAGCCGAGCTCGCCGGCAGCGCGCGCCGGTCTCGCGCCTGGCGACCGTATCGTGAGCATCGATGGCCGAGCGATCCCGACCTGGAGGGACATGCAAGAGGTCGTGATCATGCGCGCCGACAAGGCTTTGCAGATCAAATTCGTACGAAGGGGCGTGGAGCGCACGCTGACGATCACACCGAAAGCGTCTGGCACCTTCAAGATTGGTATGCTCGGTGTGCTTCCGGTCGTATACCCGCAGATTGACCTGGTGACGCCCGACTCGCCGGCCGCGAAGGCCGGGTTGCAACGCGGCGACGCGATTCTCGCCGCGAACGGCGTCAGGCTGATGCAGGACGATCTCATCGACTTTTTCCAGCAACACCCGAGCACGAAGATCAGGCTCACGGTGAGGCGGGGGTCCGAGGTGCTGCCGGTGGAGGTCACGCCAGAGCCCAAGAATGGGGTCGGCGTGATTGGTGTGCAGTTCCACATCTCAGGCGTGGACGTGCGCATCATCGAACCTGGGCTCGCTCGGGCGGTCGTCCTAAGCGTCGAGCAAAACGTCGAGTGGACGCGTCTGATTTTCAGTCTCCTCGGTGGCCTCTTCACGCGCGAGACGCCGATGAATCAGCTTGCGGGACCGCTCGGCATCGCACAGATTTCGAGCTCCGCCGCGGCAGCGGGAATCGTGCCGCTGTTCACGTTCCTGGCGATGATCAGCCTCAACCTGGGCTTGATCAATCTGATGCCCATCCCCGTGCTCGATGGCGGCAACATCTTCATCATGGCGCTCGAAGGCCTCGCACGCCGTGACTTCAGCGTGGCCGTCAAGGAACGCGTGATGCTGGCCGGCGTGCTCGTCATCGTCGTGTTGATGGTGACCGTGTTTTACAACGATCTCATGCGAATTGGCTGGCTCGACCGCCTGATGCCAGGGAACTGAATCATTCGCACCTAAGGACATTCGTCAGGGAGGGAAAATCCATGGACAGGATACTGATGCGATTGACATCGGTTGGATGTGCAGCGCTGCTGGCGGCTACAGCGGCGCCGGCATCTGCCGCGGCCGTGAAGTCGAGTCTCGCGATCAGCGCATCGTCGATGCAGACGATGGGCGCTGAGGATGTCGACGACCTACAGCGACGAGCCAAGGCGCTCGGCACAGCGGTCGATGACCTGCGCGGTCGGGACGCGGCGCGCGCGGACACGCTGCAGAGTGAGCTCGACACGTTGGAGGATGAGATCGTCTACCTCCGCGTCAAGCTGCAGAAAGAGGGCGAGGTCTCCTCACAAGAGTTCGAGGGGGTGCGCGATCGGCTCGCGGATCTGGAGGTGCGTGCGAAAGGGCAGCAGATCACGTCTGAGGCGGCCAGCTCGAGTAAGCCGCGCAGCATTCCTGTCGGTCAGGAGATCGACGTACGGCTGCAGACACGTTTGAGCTCTGAGACCGCGCAGGTCGAGGATCGCTTCGAGGCCACCACGCTCGTTGATCTGTCTCACGGTGAGGAGTTACTGATCCCTGCAGGGTCGGTGATGGGTGGTGTGGTGAGCGCGGTCAACCGCGCGACACGCACGGACCGCAAGGGCAGCCTCACGCTCGCATTCGACACGCTGACGGTGGATGGGCAGACGTATAAGATTCGAGCGCCCGTCACAGACGCCGTGGAGAGCCAGGGGCTCAAGGGTGAGGCGGGACGTGCCACGGCGGGCGCCGTGGCCGGCGCCATCATTGGTGGGATTCTTGGCGGTGGGAAGGGCGTGCTCGCGGGTCTCGTCATTGGCGGCGGTGGGACGATTCTGGCGACGCCGGGCCAGAATGTCTCACTCGATGCCGGTACCGTGCTCCGGGCCCGGTTCGATAGTCCGGTCACCCTCGAACCGACCTCTCCGGCACAGCCGTAGGGCGCGGCTTTACCCGCGCTACAAACGAAATTTGCGGTACGTCGAAAATGTGCGGTACGTAGCGCGGGGCCTTCATAGGCCCCGCGTCGGCGCGGACTTTCGCAAAGAGTCGCTCGTTCGTCCCTCGCAGTGAACCACTTCCCCCTGCATCTCGTCTGACAACATAGCGAGGGGTGACTGCACCGTGGTGCGGCTGACTTGTCCGCCGAAGCTTTATGCGAAGGCGGAAGCCGTCCCCTACCGTTCGTCTTTATCCTTTCGCTCAACACTTTTCCGCGCTCGCTGCTGAGAGTCGAGGCGAGCGCTTTCGGGGGCACCCATGATCGAACCTACATTTTCTAGCACCGCGGAGCTCGCTGTGGGCGTCCTGCTCGCAGTTGCCGTGCTCGTTGCGTTCTTCGTATAGCTATCGCGTCTGCGCCGGGGCAGCCGAGGCAATGTAGCTGCGGCGCGTCCTGGCCCGCAGACCACGCCGCGTCATCTTTACCTCCAGCTCGTGCACCTTGTCGTCGAAGACCTCGGGCGTGAAGCCGAGCACGTACTGCGTGTGGAGCTCCTGCACGACACGCGTGAAGGCCGGGCCGAGCTCGTTGCGCTCCTTCAGATGGAAGAACCCGCCGCCGCTCTCCTCGGCGAGACCACGCAGGCCGCGGTCGGGAGACGTCCGGACGCGTCGGCCGTTCACCTCGAGCTCGCTGTCGAGCCCAATTGCGTACACGATGATGGCCGCGGCACGCGTCCGTTCGACAACGTCACCGCGGGATCGGCGGCTGTCCGTGTCGCCGCCGTCCGTGAAGACGACGACGACCCGGCGTTCGTCGAGAGGTTCGAGCGCGTCGAGGCCGAAGTCGACGGCGTCCCACAGCCGCGTGGGATTCCCGAAGTCCATCCGCTCGAGCGACCGAATGAGGGCATCACGATCGTTGGTGAACTCGCTGGTAAACGCGATCTTGTCGTTGAAGTAGCCGAGGCGTGCGAGATCGTCCGGCAGCATTCGCATGACGAACTGCTCGGCCGCCGACTTCACGAGATCGGTGAGCAGCGCCATGCTGAGGCTCGTGTCGAGCATGATGGTCGCCGTGAACGGCGTCACGTCGCTCCGAAACAGCGTGAGCTCTTGTTTCTTGCCTTTGTCGTACACCTCGAAGTCGCGCTGCGTGAGGCCGGGCACGAGGCGTCCGTCCGAGTCGGTCACGGTCACGTACAGCGGCACCGTTGCGACGCCGCTCTTGAACGCGGGGATTTGTGCCGTCGCCACCGAGCCCTGGAGAACCGCCAGGCCCGCGATGAGCGCGAGCCCCGACAGCGCGAGACGTGCTCGTGAGACCAGCGCGTGATGCATCAGCTCAGCCTAACACGCGCGGTCCTTCTGCTCCCTTTTTGCATTTAGCGACGGTGTAACGTATAGTCTTAATTCTCTGCGCCTTCGCATCGCCGCTCAGGCGGTGCGATCGCAGCCTCTCGAACGCGTATCCCGGGTCGGCGCAGCGGCTGAGCTTCGGCGCTGCGACGTAGCGGTTCCCACCTGTTTTCGCCCCGGGTTCTTCAATGGCGTGCCCACTGCTCCACTCGCCGTGGGTGGCCGTCTACAGAACTGGTGTTCTGTAAATAAGCGGGATGAGATGAAGGCGCTCGACATCAGCAATTGCTCTTGCATTTATTCGCCGGCCGCCGTTTTTCTTGCGACCGGCGCGTCGCGACAACGTATACGAAGGAGGCAAAGGGAATGCGACGAATTCTAGCGGACCGCGGCCAGGGCCGCGCTCCCCGACGCTTACTTGACGCACCGAAACTTGACCCAAAGAGTCAAGTTTTCGGTGCCTCAAGGGTTCTAGGGGTCCTTTTTGGTCTTGGGCTACTGGTCGCCGTGCCAGCGGCCGCTCAGGCGCAAGATGTCACGTACCTCACGCCGTTCATTGGCGTTTCGGACGGCGGTGACGACAGCTTGTTCACGCTTGGTGGGTCGGGGACGTTTCTCACGGGGCCGATCGGCATTGAGGCCGACTTCGGCTGGGCTCACAGCGGTAGGGATGATGATGCTTTGTTCGACGTGAGCTCTGAGCTTCTCACGTTGATGGGTGGCGCAGTGTACGTGTTCGAGACCCCCACGATTGTGGAACCGTACGCGGGGGGCGGCATCGGCCTCATTCGTTTGTCGGAGGAAGACGTGGACGGCGACTCACGATCTGCCAATTCGTTCGGCTTCAACATTGGCGGCGGTGCGAACTTCTTCTGGTCCCCCACCATGGGCGCCCGCGCAGACCTGCGGTACTTCCGCGCGGCGAGCGGCGAGCTCAGCGACATCGACCTCGACTTCGTTCGCTTCACCGGCGGCATCACCTTCAAGTTCTAGCGGACCGCGGCCAGGGCCGCGCTCCCCGACGCTCACTCTAATACGTTCGACGACAGGCGGAGCTTTCGCTCCGCCTGTCGTCTCATAGGTGCCAGGGGTCAGGGGCGAGGTCCAAGGGCTGTCTCAGGCCCCTTGCCCCTGTCTTGCGGACCGTTTCGATCGTGTCTGCGTCCTCAACGCCCTTGTCGGTGCGATACCGCTTCACACGCGCAAAGCGTAGGGCCACGCCTCCCGGATAGTGCGAGCTCTCCTGCACGCCGTTGAAAGCGATCTCGACGACGAGCTCCGGGCGGACGTAGACCGTCCATTGATCGCGCGCCATCTCGAGGTCGAGGAGCTTCTGCGTCTGCCAGGCGAGCATCTGGTCGGTCATGCCCTTGAACGTTTTGCCGAGCATGACATAGCTGTTGGTCGCCGGATCGCGCGCGCCGAGGTGGAGATTCGAGAGCCATCCGCGCCGCCGACCGTGGCCCCACTCGGCCGCGAGCACGACCAGGTCGAGTGTTTGCGCGGCCTTCACCTTCAGCCATGCAGACCCACGCCGCCCCGCTTCGTACGGTGAGCCGGGCGCCTTGGCCATGAGGCCCTCGTGGCCACGCGCTAATGCCTGGTCCAGGAATGCTCGAGCCGCGTCCTCGTCGACGGTGATCATGTGTGGGACGACGATCTCGGTGGCCGCAAGCGTGCGCAGCGCACGGGAGCGTTCCGCGGCCGGTTGGTCGAGCAGGTCTTTGCCGTCGAGATGCAGGAGATCGAAGAAGAACGGGGAGAGCGGCAGCTCGCTGCGCAAGCGGTCTACATCGAGCTTGCGTCCGAATCGACGCATGGTGACCTGAAATGGATGCGGCGAGCCGTCCGGCCTCAGCGCGATGACTTCTCCATCGAGCAGGAGTTGGTCCGCGGGCAGCGCACGAACCGCCTCGACCAACTCCGGCACCGCCGCCGTGACGTCGTTCAGACGTCGCGAGAACACGCGCACCTCGTCATTCACGCGGTGCACTTGCACCCGCGCGCCATCCAGCTTCCACTCGAGCTCGGCTTCGCCCAGCCGCGCGAACGCCTCTTCGAGTGTCTCTGCGGGCTGCGCGAGCATGGGCTGCAACGGGCGGAGCAGTTGCAGTGAGAAACGCGCGAGACCCTGACGTCCCTCGACGAGCAGCGTGCGTGAGACCGCCTGCAGATCACCGGCGAGCAGCAACGCACGCCGCACAGCGCTTGCCTCGACACCCGCGGCCTTCGCCAGCGCCTCTTCCATGACACCCGCGAGCGCACCTTGCCTCAGCTCGCCGACGATCAGCCGGGCCAGGAATTCCTGCTCCGACGCGACCGCCCGCGCGAAGAGCGCGCCGAGCTGGCGGGCACGCTCGGTCGCCGAGCCGCGACCCGTCGTCCCCGCGAGCCGCGCAAACGCGTGGTCCACCTCGACGAGTGTCAGGCTCGACGCGTCAGCTGCGCTCGCGCCGCGCGCGTCGCGAATCGTGGCCCAGCCGAGGCCAATCGGTCCTTGACGCAAGCGGCCCGAAAGATACGCGACCGCGATGTCGATTTCCTCCGGTACCAGCCGGCGCAGGAGATCAGCGAGGTGCGCAACCTTTTCCGAACGCGACCGGGTCGCTGCGACGCGCCCGGAGGTCTGCACGACATCGCCAAGCAGCATCGCAAGCCTCAGCGCCTTTTGAGCAGGTCTCGTACCGCGTGATTCCATCCCGCGGGGCCCGGGTGCGGCGCGATCGTCGCGTGCGGCAGCGCGTCCCTGAGCTCGGGATGAGGTTGGCCATTCGGTCGGGGGACGATAATGGGCTGGTCCACGAGTCGAAGCAGCGAGAGATCATTCGGCGAGTCTCCCAGCGCAACGGAAAGAAGATGGGGGAAAGGCTGCCTGGAAAAAGGGGACAGGCCCCTTTTTGCGGGTCGATGGGGCGCAAAAAGGGGCCTGTCCCCTTTTTCCAGGCATCGTTTTCCCGCGTACCACCGCAGCACCAGACTCGCGGCCTGCCCCTTGTCAGTATTGCTGGTGAGGTGCAGAAATCGTCCGCCGCGGGTGATCCGACATCCTCGCTCTTCGGCGGCTTGCCGGAGGCACGTCACGGCGGCTTCGAACGGCTGCGTCTCGGTGTCCAGCAGCCCACGCCCGTCACCGAGCACGAAGGGCTCGTCGAACTCGCGCTGGCGCGCGAGCCCGACCGCTTCGGCATTCAAACCGGTAAGTGCCGTGATCTCCTCATCGGTCATGACCGAGAAGCCACGCGTCGCCGTGCCACACTCACGCGTGATCTCGGCGAGCGTGTCACGCAGGACGGGCACCGGGGCGCCGAGCGCCACCATCCAACCGTCATTGGTACGGACCACGCTAGGTACCGGCTGTGGCGCCCAGTCGTGGGGCATCAGCACGCCACCACCGTTCTCAACGATGAGCGCCTCGCGAAGACGACGCCGGTCCGCTAACCCCAGGTCGTGTGCCAGCGGGACCATCTCAGCGCCCGTCTTGCTACTCGCCAACACGAGGGGAATGCGCGCGCGCCGTAACGCGTGGAGCGCTGGCGCCGCAGCATCCCACTGGTAGGTCGCGTCATCGAGCAAGCACCCGTCCAGATCGGTGAAGATGATGAGGTCAGTCACACGTGCTCGAAGCAGTGGTCAAGTCCGCCGTCGCCTTGGCGTAGGTGGACAGCCACGGATGAACCCAGGCAACGAGTCCTAAGCGTTGTCAGCATCGACGGCCTGCTGCAACCGATCGAGAAAGTCCGGGATCGCGGAAGCGATGCGGTTCCAGTTCGGGATGAGGGGCACGCCGAGCGGATCGGCAAGGAACTGCTCGGCGGCAATCCGTATGCCCTTCGCGAAGGTCTCCACAGCCGTCTCTTCCGCGTGCCGGTCGAAGATGAGGCCATTGATCGTCGCATCATCGAGGAACCGCTGAATGGTGTCCTCGGCGGTTCGGACGTACGCGGTTGACAGGGTCTGAAACGTGCCGGTCGAGAGCGTAATGCCTTCACTGGCGAGCGTGCGAAAGATCGACTTGCTGATGTCGATGCTCATCTTGAGCAAGCCCGTGCTTGGGTCATCCGGTGAGAGCTCGCGGTGCTTGTGGTCGTAATGGGAGGAGAGCCCAACCTGGCACACGCGCCGAATCGACGTGTTCCGATACACCTCGCCCAGCGTGCCGACCTCGAGGCCCCAGTCTGCCGGAACCCGCACGACGCGTGCGAGATCCGCCACCATGGCCACTTCACCTGCCAGCACGTAGCGAAAGCTATCGAGATAGACCAGGTAGGGATGGTATCCGACAATGCGAACGAGGCTGCGTACGAGCGGCGTCATCAGCAGCCGCGTTGCGCGCCCGTGCATTCGTCGACGGCTGACCCGAGGGTAGTACCCCTTCGCGAAGTCGTACCCCAACGTTGGGTTCGTGACCGGATAGACGAGGCGCGCCAGCATCGAGCGATCGTAGGTCAAGATGTCCGCGTCGTGCATGGCGATGACCTCGCAATCGCCCTGCGCCAGTAAGTAGCCCGTGGACATCCAGCAGGAGCGTCCTTTCCCTTGTTGCCCGATCGGCAGCTCGTGCGCGATGAGTTGGTCGTAGAGGTCTTGTAGCCGAGGACCGTCGTGCCAGACGACGGTCACCGGTGTCGTCAGCGTCGAGAGACGCTTGCGGGCCTCGTCGAACTGTGCGCGCTCGGCTCGATCGAGCGAAAGGACGATGCGCTTGAGGTACGGGACGCTTCGGAGCTGCTCGATGATCCGTGGGAGGGCCTCCGTTTCGAACTCCGAAAAGAGCGCGGGTAGGATGAGCGCGATCGGCCGGATACGGGCGTGTCGCACGAGCTCCTGTTCAAGGCGTGCGAGGTCTCGTGGCTCCTGCAACTGGTGAAACGTGGCAAGAACGCCCGTCTGGTAGAAATCGGACATAAGCGCCCAATCCTAGCACGCGTCGGCTTCAAGGATTCGACGGTTCGACGGCGAGGCGGGAGGTTGAGGTTCGAGGTCCGGCCGAGTTAGTAGCGGGCGACTTTCGCTCGCTATACGATCGACGAGGAGGTCATGAGATGACGCGGCTGTGCAGACGTTGGGCCCGCCACAGCATCCGAGGAATCCGCGCGTGGGCGAGCTGCCCTTGGCGTCGCGTCGACAGACGAGCTCGCATGGCGTGGCTCTGCGTCCTGTGCATCTACGTTGGGGCGAGCGCCTGTGGTGGAGACGGGCGCGGAGCGGAAGCGGAGTTCGAGGCGCGGCCCGGTGCGCAGCGATTTGCGCTCGCCGGTCGTGTCGTCTCCGTGGAGGCGTCCGAGCGCAAGGCGACGGTCGAGCACGATGAGGTCGAGGGCCTCATGGAAGCCATGACGATGCAATTCCTGGTGAAGGAGCAGTGGGCGCTGCAGGCCATGGCCCCAGGCGACCGCATTACGGCAACCCTGGTCGTTGACGGTGCGCGCTCGTGGCTGCAGAACGTGGTCGTCACGCGGACCGGCGGCGCAGGCGATGCGGAAAGCGGTGAGCCGGTCAGTCCGCCCGGGGCGCCCGCTCCCGGAACGAGACTACCGGAGCTGCTCCTCGTCGATCAGGACCAACGATCCGTTGGCGAAAGCGACTTTACCGACCGCGTGTCGGTGGTGACGTTCATCTACACGCGTTGTCCGCTCCCAGACTATTGCCCGCTCATGATGCGGCGCCTCAACCAGACGGCGAGGGAGTTGCAAGCCAGACCAGACGAGGCGCCACACACCCAGTTCCTTCCGGTCAGTGTGGACCCGGAATACGACACACCGGCAGTGCTGCGCCAGTACGCAGGCGAGGTCGTGGCCGAGCGGAGCGAGCAGCCGCCCAAGACCGGCCGTGCGACCGTCACATGGCGCTTTCTCACGGGCGAACCCGAGAACGTCCGCGCGTTCGCGGGCTTCTTCGGCCTGGTCTACGAGCAGCAGGGGGATGAGATCATGCACGCGCTTCGCACCGCCGTGATCGACCCACAGGGTCGCGTGGCCGTCGTGCTACGTGGTAATGAGTGGACCGCCACCGATCTCTTACGACACATCGACGCCGCCAACGGCTCATCGCGGTCGGCTGCGCGATGATCGATCGTGAGCCACTCACCTCTATTGTCATCCCCACCTGGCGCGGCGACGACCAGGAGCTCCGGGGAGCGCTTGCTCATCTGCGCGACACCGCGGGCACGGAGATCATCGTTGCGGCGCCCGCCGATGAGACCCCCAGATACGAGCGGCTATCGACGGAGTATCCGAACGTCCGGTGGGTGTTTGCACCGCGCGGTCGGGCATCGCAGATGAACGCCGGGGCAGCGGTCACGCGTGGTGAATGGATGCTGTTTCTTCACGTGGACTCGCGTTTGCCGCCGGGGTGGCAGGCGGCCATTCATCGCGCCGCCCACGACCGCCTCATCGTCGGCGGGTCCTATCGGTTCATGCTCGACAGCACCGATTGGCGCGCTCGGGTGATTGAAGCTGGCGTGCGAGCACGCGTCCGCGTGCTTGGGCTACCCTACGGCGATCAGGCGCTGTTCGTGCGGCACGATGTCTTCGATGCGCTCGGCGGCTACCGCGATTTGCCGCTGATGGAGGACGTGGATCTCGTCCGCCGCCTCAAACGCGCCGGTACGCTCCTGCACGACGATTTGCCGGTCTGCTCATCCAGCCGCGCGTGGGAGCGTGATGGCTGGCTCACGAGAAGCGCGCAGAATATGTCCTTGGCGACACTGTATTTCTGCGGCGTGTCGCCGGCCACTCTGGCGCGCGTCTACTTCCGCCGGCGGCCGCTTGCGCTTGCGATGATGGCGCGCGCGCCGTGGATGGCTGGCAAGACGCGGCTCGTGCCGGAGCTGCCGGCCGCCGATCACGCAGCCCTGAGGATGGCGCTCTTCCGCGACACGCTCGAGATCGTCCGCTCCGTCGAGAGCGCCGAGCGATATGTGCTCTGCGAGCCGCCCGAGGCCTGCGAGCGACTGCGTGACATCGTTGGACCTGGCATCGACGTGATCGCGCAGAGCGCCGGCGACCTGGGCCAGCGGCTGATCAACGCGTCCGAGGATCTCTTCCGCCTGGGCGCCAGGGATGTCATCGTTGTCGGCTCCGATCTGCCGAATCTGCCGGCCAGCCGCCTTGTTGCCGCGAAGCGGGCGTTGGAGCGGCGTGGCGACCGGATCGTGCTCGGACCGGCGGCTGACGGCGGGTACTATCTCGTCGGGCTCAAGTCACCGCACCCTGAGCTGTTCTCGGGGGTCGCCTGGGGTACCTCGCACGTGTTCGAACAAACGCTCGCGCGAGCGACGCGACACGGTGTGGACGTTCACGTGCTCGAACCGTGGTACGACATCGATGACTGGGCGGATCTCGAGCGGCTTCAAGCGGAGAGCCGCGATGCGGCGCCGATGACGCGCGACTGGCTCCATCTCACGGCCAAGCCGCTGGGGAACAGTGACACCGGCCCGATGAGCCGTCGGCCTCATGGGCTGTAGTATGATGCGTCAAAGGGCTCTATTCCGTGGAGGAAGTCGTGACCGTAGCGCAGACTGCCACCTACCGTGACGCGATTGCTCACGTGCCGGCTGGCGGTACGCTCATTTTGACGACTGTTGCCTGGTCAGAGTACGAGCAACTGCTTTCTGACCTGGGGGAAGGGTGCGCAGCAAGGGTTACCTATGATCGTGGAAGACTTGAGGCCATGACTCCCTCGTCCAGTCACGAGATGTACGCCTTACTGGTTCTGCGCCTTGCTGTCCTTGTTGCAGATGAGACGGGAGTAGATCTCGAGAGCCTCGGTTCGACGACCTTCAAGCGGGAGGACCTTGCCCAGGGCGCCGAACCTGACACGTGTTTCTACGTGCAACACGCTGCCAGCATCATCGGCAAGAGAAACATCGACCTCCGCTCCGACCCCCCTCCGGACGTAGTCGTCGAAGTGGACGTGTCGCACGGGTCAGTGAGTAAGCTTGCCTTTTACGCAAGCCTCGGTGTTCCCGAAGTGTGGCGATACGATGAGCGGCGGATGCATATCTACCATCTGACGACGCAGGGATATATCGAAGCACCCGCTAGCCGTACCTTTCCCGTGCTGACTAGTGACGCGCTCACCGAGTCGTTGGAGCGCAGCAAGACAGCGGGCCAAAGCGGCGCGCTCAGGTCCTTCCGAGAATGGCTGCGCCAGCGCACGAGTGAGTGAGCTGGCGCACGTTGCGCTTACGCTGCGGTCTCGTGCTCCGGCTGCGCCAACGCCGTACGCGGGTTTTGTTTCCAGTCGCGACCACTCCGCAACGAGACCAACGCCGCGCCGCCGACGAGCAGGTTGGCAACGACGACAGGCGCCGCGCCAAGCAGGAGGCCGTAGGTGACCCACAGCACCGCCCCGCCAGCCTGGACGATGCGCATGGTCATGGGGCGGCGGCAGGCGTAGGAGAGGACGAAGACACCGGTCGCGAGCCAGCCAATCCACTCAGACATGGGCGCCCTCCGAGGCGACGTCAGGACTACTGTCTCGAATGGTCAGCCAGTCCGTCCGCACCTTGTCCCATTCCTGGATCAGGAAGCCATGCGTCTCGAAGTGCACGCGCACTCGTGTGGCGTCCCATTGCAGGATGTCTTCGAGGATCGGCACGAGCACACTCAACGTGTCATCGCTGAGGACCGTGCGCTTGGCGATGGGCGTGATGTACTTGTTCTCCGAGACGGCAATGGTGAAGCCGTCGCGCCGGTTCACGTGGAGCATGACGTGCACGTCGGAGCTGCCGTCGCCCACGTATACGACGCGATCGGAGGCAATGCGGAGTCGCGCCTGCAGGTCCATCAGCACGGCCACCTTGCCGTAGCCGGCCGGAATGCGCGCAATGGACTCGATCTCGCCCGTCGCCGCGTGGTAGTTGAACCGCGCACCGAAGATGCGGTCGGGCGGGACGAGGCCTTCCAAGGCAGACTTGATCACCTCCTCGGGTGCGGCCGAGACCACGAAGAAGTGGAACCGGTGGCCATCGATGCTGCGCTCCACGAAGCGCGCTAGAAAGTCGATGTTGCGCTTCAGGCGGATGCGCTTGCCAGTCTCGATGAGGTGCTCGCGCCGCACCCGGCGGAACTCGGGGTCGTGGAGCACGAGGTATGCCAGCTCGGCACCTTGCTGCACGAAGTTGATCCGAGAGAGCCCCTGAGCGCGCGCTTCGAAGTCCGGCACACCGAGCAACTGACTGAGAACGAGACCCGAGTCGTGAGAGCTCAGGGTCTGGTCGAAATCACTGACCAATAAGTAATGCTTCGTCATGATGTGTGGTACTTATGATTGCGTTTGGCTGCCAGGCCGGCGGAAAGATGATGGCGAGGCCCGGCTCCCTTGCTTCTTACAGAGCAATATTGATGCCATCGAGCGGTCGCCGACGACGTGGGCGTACCGCGCATCAAATCGGTTCAGCCGCGCGCATGAGCATGAAGGGTAGAGCCTTCCTATTCGACCACCACGTCGGATGGCTCACCCCAGGCGACGAAATCGTCGTCCTGTGCGCCGAGCCGCCCGCGGCTCAGATTTGCTTTCCACGCACACATCAAGGGTAGCGTGTGGCGGCAACGTCCCGATGACGCGTGTGGAAAGTACGCATAGGTAGGGCGCCCCTTTAGGGGCGCCGTTCCTGGCCGAGGGGCGCCGTTCCTGGCCGCGATCGTGATGGCGCGGCTAACCGCCTCCGCTAAGGCTACGGCGGTCCACCTTCGCCGAGGCTACGGCGGACTTGTCCGCCGTAGCGCGAAGCGCGAAGGCGGAAAGGCCGCGCGCTACGGACATCGAGTGAATGGGCAGGTATCGCATTTGTTTTCATTGCAGAATAAGGGGCGGTCGATACTCGCGTACGCCAGTGCGTAACCGTTGCTCCACACTTTTCCCATGATGCAGTCGCTCCTTCTTGCTGGTACACTCGCGCTTGCTACCGGGGTACAGATTCCCGCCCAGGCGCCGCTCCCCTTCGCTCCTGGCGTTCGCTACGACGCCAGCATCCCGACGCTCGAGCAGGTCGTGGGCCACGAGCCCGGCGCGGACATCACGGCGCCCGACCAGATCGTCGCGTACCTGCAAGCGCTTCAGGAGGCCGCGCCCGAGCGCACGCGTCTCATCGAGTATGCGCGATCGTGGGAGGGCCGACGACTCTACGTGCTGGCCGTCGGGAGTCCGGAACGGATTCGGCAGCTCGACACCATCAAGGATGGCGTGCAGCAGCTCGCGGACCCGCGCAGACTGACACCAGACATGACAACACGTCTGGTCCGCACACTGCCCGTTCTCGTGTGGCTGATGCACGGGGTGCACGGCGACGAGATCTCGTCAGGTGACGCGGCGTTGCTCGAGGCCTATCACCTGCTGGCGGCGCAAGCGGATCCGGATGTTGACCGCATCCGCCGCGAGGCCATCGTCTTCATCGACCCGATGCAGAACCCAGACGGCCGCGCGCGGTTCCTGGCGACGACGATGGCAGGTCGCGCGCGTGAGCCGGATCCAGAGCCGCTTGCCGCGGAGCACGACCAGCCGTGGCCCGGTGGTCGCACCAACCACTACCTCTTCGACATGAATCGCGACTGGTTCGCGCAGTCACAGCCCGAGACCCGCGGTCGCACGCGCTTCTTTCTCACCTGGTTCCCACAGGTCGTCGTCGACCTGCACGAGATGGGCGGCGATTCAACGTACTACTTCGCGCCGCCTGCGGATCCGCTCAATCCGCACATCTCCAAGGACCAGAGACAATGGTTCGAGACGTTCGGTAAGGCCAACGCCGCACGGTTCGACGAGCGCGGCTTCAGTTACTTCATCCGTGAACAGTACGATTCCTTCTATCCCGGATACGGCGAATCGTGGCCCATCTTTCACGGCGCGATTGGCATGACCTATGAGCAGGCCTCGGCCCGCGGGCTCGTGCTCAGACGCACGGACGAGACGCTGCTCACGTATCGTGATGGTGTGCTGCATCACTTCACGGCCGCCATCACGACTGCCGCAACCGCGGCGCGCAACCGTGAAGCGTTGCTGCGTGACTTTGCGGCGTACCGGCGTACAGCGGTTGCCGAAGGTGAGCGCGGACCGGTGCGCACCTACGTGCTCGCTTCCGGCAGCGATCCGTCACGGACGCGACGTCTCGCGCGCCTCTTGATCGAGCAGGGCTTCGAAGTCCGCGAGACAGGTGCGCCGATGACCGTCGGCAAGCGCGAGCTACCCGCAGCCACCTTCGTGGTGCCCGCCGCGCAGCCCGGTGGCCGATTGCTGCGAAATCTACTCGACCCCGAGATCCCGCAGCCCGACGCGTTCATCAAAGAGCAGGACCGGCGCCGCAAGAAGCGGCTGCCCGACGAGATCTACGACGTCACCGCGTGGAGCCTGCCGGCGCTCTTCGACGTCGAGGTGCTCACGTTAGAGCAGCCGGTTTCAGTCGAGACGCGACCGTTCATCGCAAGCCCCTCCACGCAAGTTGGGACGTCCAACGGGTCGAGCCAGGCGAGCTCACTGCCACGCGCGCGGGTCGCGTATCTCTTGCCGTGGGGATCGGGCACGGCCGCAGCCGTGATTGAAGCGCTCCACCAGGGCCTGCGTGTGCGCTTCGCGGCTGCGCCGTTCACGCTTGGTGGCCGGCGTTACCCGATCGGCGCAGCCATCATCCGTCGTGCCGAGAATCCAGACGACCTCGCGACGCGGCTCGCGGGGATTGTCGCGCGCCACGATGTGGAGGCGGTGCCGGCCGACAGCGCGTACGTCGAGGAGGGCATCTCGCTTGGTAGCAATCGAGTGGTCGCACTCAAGCACCCCCGCGTGCTGCTCGCGTGGGACATGCCGACCGAAACCCTCTCGGCCGGTGCCACACGTTACGTGCTCGAGCGCCGCTTTACCCAGCCCGCAACCGCGGTTCGTGTGTCCTCGCTGGGCCGCGTCGATCTGTCGCGCTACGACGTGCTGGTCTTGCCATCCGGCGACTACCGAACAGCCATCACGGCGGAGACGCTCAAGAAGGTCAAGCACTGGGTATCCGCGGGTGGCACGCTCGTGACATTTGGTGAGGCGTCACGCTGGGCGGCGCGGCAGCCAGTGGGGTTGCTCGCCACGACCACTGAGCTGAAGGATGGCCGGCCAGACACCGAACCGCAGAAAGATGAGAAGACCGATGAGGCCAAAGAGGCCAAGCCGGGTGGTGAGTCGCCTCGCCAACCGATCGATCTGGAAAAGGCGATTCAGCCCGAACGTGAGCAGCCTTTCTCCACACCTGGCGCGCTCGCGCGAGTCGTGCTCGACCAGGAGCATTGGCTCAGCGCCGGAAGTGACGGCGAGATCCAGGTGATGATTGAGGGTCGGCGTGTCTTTACGCCGGTGAAGTTGGACAAGGGTAGGAATGTCGGGCTGTACGCCGAGCATGACCATCTGGTCGTGAGTGGCTTGATATGGCCGGAATCGCGGAAGCTACTCGCAAGCAAGGCGTATCTCATGCACCAGCCGCTCGGCCAAGGCCACATCGTCGCGTTCGCCGAAGAGCCCAACTTCCGCGCGTTCGCAGAGGCCACCGAGCTGCTGTTCATCAACGCGGTCATCCTCGGGCCGGCGCATTAGCGACCCTAACAAAGGTCGGTAGGGCGCGGAGCGATCGTCCATGACAGATGGCGTCCCTAAAGGGGCGCCCTACAAAGGAGCGCCCTACAGGCCAATCACAAGCGCGGGACGAGCTCCATGGAGCTGCAGCCGGGTGGAGGGGATGCAGCCGTCCCGCTCGTGATGGCAGCGAGGAAGATCTCGGCGAAGTACGCGTAGCCGGCGTCGTTAGGGTGGAAGCCATCTGACGAGTACAGACCAGGATTGTAGGAGCGTGGGTCGCACATCGCGTCGACGACCAGGACGCCGCTCCCGGTCAACGGGTTGATAGCCGTTGTCGTAAGCTTCACCGAGACCTCCTGGAGGATCTGTCGCTCTTCGGTGGGCCGACTGGCGACGTAAGGCAGGCCCGCAAGATTCGGCAAATTGGCCATGACGATGCGCGCGTGGGGTGCGCGGTTCCGAGCGCGCTCCACGACGGCGACAGCATCGCGCGCAAAGATGTCGACCCACCGATCGATGTATGCCTGAACCTGGCCTTCGGCACGGCCCGCGGCAATCGCCGCCGCAATGGTATTCGCGTCGTTGGCGCCGGCAAAGAGGGTGATGAGGGTGCTCTCCGGAAGCACGAATGGCGCCTCGCGCTCGAGGAAGTTCGCGACGATCTCGCGACCAAGATCATTACCGAGCCGCTCGATCTCCGGACTGAGGACCGCGCCGGGAAGGCCCAGGTTAATGAGCGTGACCTCGCGGGTCGCGCCGAGCTCCCGTTCGATGAGCTGGACGTAACCCATCCCGTTTGGGCAGTCGGCGAAGGGCACGCACACGACGCTGCTGCCGGCACCAATGGCGTCACTGGCGCCCAGCGCTGAGTAAACGACCGTGTTGGATTGTCCGGGTGGCGGAGGGGCTGTCGGACTGTCCGTGTCGTTGCAGCCTACGAGTAAGAGCAAGAGGTATGTGACGGCGAGAATCCGTGGGACGCTCTGGGCTGGACGCACGCTGGCCCATACTATCCCGATCTGCATCGCGAGGAGCTTCCATCATGCGCACGAGAGGCCTCACGCTAGCCGTGTTATTGCTGGTCCCGGTGATCGCGGCACCTGTCCAGACGCAACAGACAGGCGCCGCAGCGGTCACCCGGATCACGTCGCCGCGAGAGCAGCTCGGCTTCGACATCGGTGACGACTACATGCTGGCGACCTACTCACAGCTCACCGAGTACTGGAAGAAGCTGGACCGCGAGTCGGATCGCATGACGCTCGTCGACATCGGCCGGACCGCCGAAGGTCGATCGCAGTGGATGGCGATCATTACCGCGCCCGAGAACCACCAACGGCTGCCGCGCTACAAGGAAATCGCGAGGCGACTCGCGCGTGCCGAAGCGCTCAGCGATGAGCAGGCACGTCAGCTCGCCGCCGAGGGTAAGGCGGTCGTCTGGATCGACGGCGGTCTCCACGCCACCGAGACGCTGGGCGCGCAGCAGCTCATGCAGCTCGTCTACGAAATGGTGAGCCGGACCGATCCCGAGACGATGCGGCTGCTCCGGGACGTCATCCTGCTTGCAGCGCACGCCAACCCGGATGGGCACGAGCTCGTCGCAAATTGGTATATGCGTGAGCAAGACCCGAAGAAGCGGTCGCTCCGCTATCTGCCGCGGCTGTACCAGAAATACGCGGGTCACGACAACAATCGCGACTCGTACATGGTCAACCTGCGAGAGACCGAAAACATCAACCGCATCCTGTTCCGCGAGTGGTTTCCACAAATCATGTACAACCACCACCAGAGCGGCCCGGATGGCACCGTGCTCTTCGCCCCGCCGTTTCGCGACCCGTTCAACTACGTCTACGATCCGCTGATTCCCCTTGGGATCGACCTGGTGGGAGCCGCGATGCACACACGCTTCGTGGCCGAAGGCAAGCCGGGCGCAACCATGCGCCGAGGCGCGAGCTATTCCACATGGTGGAACGGCGGCCTGAGAACGACGGTCTACTTCCACAACATGATTGGACTGCTCACCGAGACGATCGGCAGTCCGACGCCGATGGAGATCCCGTTCGTGGCGGATCGTCAGCTTCCGAGCGGTGATCTCCCCTACCCGATCTCGCCGCAGAAATGGCACTTCCGACAGTCGATCGAGTACTCGCTCACGGCCAATCGTGCGGTGCTCGATGTGGCATCTCGGCACCGCGAACAATTCCTCTACAACATCTATCGGATGGGACGGAACTCTATCGATCGGGGCAGTCGCGATCACTGGACCCGGTATCCACGCCGTCTCGAGGCGGTCAAAGCAGCCCAACGTGAAGCAGATGCCCGTTCGGAGCGCCCGATTCGTGGGGCCGATGCGGAGCGGTACGCGGCGCTGCTACGCGACCCTGCGCGTCGTGATCCGCGCGGCTACATCCTGCCAGCCGATCAGCCGGACTTCCTCACCGCCATCAAGTTTGCCAACGCACTCATCAAGAACGGCGTGGAGGTGCAGCGCGCGACCTCATCGTTTACCGTGGACGGGAAGACGTATCCCGCTGGCTCACTCGTGGTCCAGACCGCACAAGCCTTCCGGCCGCACGTGCTCGACATGTTCGAGCCGCAGGATCATCCCAACGACTTCAGGTATCCGGGCGGGCCGCCCATTCCGCCCTACGACAGCGCGGGCTGGACGCTCGCCTACCAGATGGGCGTCGGGTTCGACCGTATCCTCGATGGCTTCGATGGCCCGTTCGAGCGCATCTCAGACGTTATCGCACCACCGCCAGGCGCCATCACGGGGCCGTCGAACCCCGCGGGCTATCTCGTGCCTCGAGAAGCCAACGACTCGGTCGTGGTCGTCAATCGATTGCTGAAAGCGGGCGATGAGGTGTTCTGGGTCGACACCGAGATCGATGCCGGCGACCTGACGTATGGGGCTGGCGCATGGTTCATACCGTCGCGGCAGTCGACCCGAGCGCTCGTCGAGCGGCTGGCCCGGGAGGTCGGCGTGTCGTTCCATGGCTTGCAGCAACGGCCGACTGCTGGGCTGTCGCCCGTGCGCGCGGTGCGCATTGGACTATGGGATCAGTACGGCGGATCCATGGATTCGGGCTGGGTTCGCTTCATTCTCGAGCGCTTTGAGTTTCCGTTCGAGGTGGTGTATCCGCCGGAGCTGGACGCTGGTGGCCTCGCCGAACGATTCGACGCGTTGATCTTCGTCGACGGGGCGCTCTCCTCCGGGGAGGGTCGGCGTGGACAACAGCTTCCGTCACCCGAGAACATCCCCGCGGAGTTCCACAGCCGACTCGGGCGCGTCACCCTTGACAAGACCGTCCCCCAACTCCAGTCGTTCCTCGAAAGTGGCGGCACCATTGTGACAATTGGCAGCTCGACCAGCCTGGCCGCGCATCTCGGTCTTCCGCTGTCGAACGCGCTCGTCGAGCGCGATGACGAGGCCCACGAGACACCGCTGTCGCGCGAGAAGTTCTACGTGCCCGGGTCGGTGCTTCGGGTCGCGATCGATCGGTCGCATCCACTTGCGGCCGGCTTCGTCGACGAGTCGATCGATGTCTATTTCGACAACAACCCGGTATTTCGGTTGGAGCCGGCCGCACCGTTGAAGGGCGTGCGACCGGTCGCGTGGTTCGACACGGACCGGCCGCTCAGGAGTGGCTGGGCGTGGGGGCAGGAGTATTTGCAAGGCGGTGTCGCGGCAGCGTCAGCACCCGTGGGCAACGGACAACTGTTCCTCTTTGGTCCCGAGATTACGTTCCGCGCGCAGCCGCACGGCACGTTCAAGCTCCTCTTCAACGCGATCTATTTGGCGGGCATCGAGGGTCGGCTCCGAGCCGACACAGACTGAAAGGTGCAAGGTACCCTGAAGCGCTGGCACCTAGAGCCTGAGACAGCCCTCGCACCTCGCACCTTGTTTACCTCTCTAGGGCCTCCAGCTTCTCGTCGATCTCCGCCCGCGAGAGCCACGTTCCGTTGACCATGACCCCAAAGCGCTTGCTGGTGTTGGCAATGTCGTCGAGCGGGTTCGCGTCGACGACCAGGAGATCGGCACGCTTACCTGGTTCGATCGTACCCGCTTCCCGCAGCGTGTCGAAGTAGACCGCCACATTCCTGGTGCCCATCTCGAGCGCTTGGTAAGGTGTGAGCCCAGCCTTCACCATGAGGGACAGCTCTCTGTGAATCGCCACGCCCGGAACGTTCAACACCTGCGGCGTGTCCGCGCCGAGCACCAGCAACACGCCAGCGTCGTGCAGCGCCTTGATGATCTGGCGACGCACGGCGTGGAGACGGTCGCGCTGCTCGGCGGGGATCTTGCCCTCGCCGTCTGTCATGAACTTGCGCTTGCTCGATTCCCAGTCGCTGAGCACGTCTTTCGGCACGTAACGCATCTCTGGTTGCGCGAGCAGTGTGTCGATGGGTTCCGACGTAAAGAAGTTTTCGATGAGCGTTTCCGTCGGGACTACCGCCGTGCCGGCCTCCTTCGTCGCTTGGGCAACTTCCGGGATCTTCGACTCGTCAACGTGCTCGATGACCGCAGAGCCGAAGAAGCCAGCTTTCGCGAGATCGACCGCGGCGTCAGGTTTCAGGAGTGCTTCGACGTAGCCGTCCAGGTGATCCACTGACTTATAGTGGGCCTCGAGCGCGCGTTCCAGGCCAACATCCGCCGCGACGTGGCCCGCAAACGGGATGTCCAGCTTCTGGGCCGTTTCGACCATCGCGTCGAACGCCGCCCGCGAGACGCCTTCTTGGGTCTTGAGAAAGTCGAAGCCCGCCTCTTTCTGTTCGGTCACAACCTTCACGGCTTCGTCCGGCGTGGGAATGCTCTTGGCGCCGAGTGCTGGCCCGGACGTGTAGATGCGGGGGCCGAGCAATTCCCCGCGCGCAACACGATCGCGCAGGGGAAGGTGTGCCGGGTGGCCCTGCATGTTCCGCAGCGTGGTGACGCCGTAGGCGACGTTGAGCAGCAGGATGCGCTCGTTCATCGCGGCGTCGTCACCCGCCAGGTGTCCGTGCATCTCAGCGAGCCCCGGCAGCACGTACTTGCCTTCCGCGTCGACGCGCGTCGTCTTCGCCGAGACGGCCACGTCCGCCGCCGGGCCCATCTCGGCAATGCGTCCGTCGCGAACGAGGATGGTCTGATTCGTGGCCACGTCCTCGCGATCCATGGCAATGACATGAACGCCGACGAGGGCGGTGGTCGGCGAGGGCTGTGCCATCAACGCAACCGCTGCGATGCCAACCGCGAGCAGGGTGAGCGTGAGTCGTGCGTGGCGACGGGTGTTCCGCCTTCGCTGAAGCGTCGGCGGCCGTGGCGAAGGGAGGTCCCTCCTCGTGTACTGATGCATCAGAAATCTCCTCGGGACGCTCTCAGTCTAGCACCCAAGGGGACCGTCCGGTTGCGGCCTGCGTGGTAACCTGGTACGCTCGCTTCGATGGCCGTGTGCGGCACGCCGTTGCTCCGTCGATGCGCCCGGCTCTCGCTGGTCTTGGTGCTGCTCCTCGTAGGTCCAGCGGGGCCGCTCAGCGTCGTCCATGCGGTTGGGGACAGTGCGCCCGTGCGCGCTGGCGGTCCCATCGTTTGTGACACGGCGCATCACACGCCCTCACGTGAGCATCCGCCGTCCGACTGCGCGATCTGCCACGCCCTCTACCTTCTGCGCTGGCAACCCACCGCAGGTCCGATCAGCCTCATCGTCGACCTCACGCGCAAGCTGCCGTTCTCGCCGAACGATGAACGGAGTGAGCGCCACCGACCCGATGCACCGGCGCCTTCGCGCGCACCACCCGTTCAAGCCTAAGCGCCCGTCACGGACCCTACGAGCCCGCTGACAGGCGAGACCCGTAACAACACACCCGGTCGCCCTCGGAGCCGGTTTGGATCCGCGGGGCACGCGTGTGTGTGGCATTGAGCGGTTTTTTTTCACATTTTGAGGTGTGCGATGCAAGCGCTTTTGTGGAAACGGCGTCAGAGGTGGTTCGGTTGCGCTCACAGATCTGAAGTTTGTTGCGCACGACGCGCGCGACGTACCGCAAGGGTGTGGGCTGCCAGCCTGGCGGCGCTCGCGCTGTGGCCGATCCCATCTGTGGCCGTAGCGCAGGCTGCGGGCGCAGAGGTGCGCGGACGCGTGATGGAGGAAGGAGAAGCCGTGTTGCCCGGTGCCACCCTAAGCATTGAAGAGCTTGGGATGGTCGTGACAACCGGTGCTGATGGGACCTACGTCTTCAACGATGTGCTACCCGGCACGTATCACGTGCGCGTGACCTTGGATGGATATCGACCCCTCCGCGAGGAGATTACGGTCGGCGACCGAGCGTTCTCGAGGGATTTTACCTTGCACGCAGACCTCCATTACTCCGAGGTCGTGTCGGTTAGTCCGGGGCCGCGAGATCCGTTCGAGTCGTATCAGCCCACCTCCGTGCTGGCGGGCCAGGATCTGGCGCTCAAGATGGAAGGCTCGTTGGGCGCCCTGCTGAAGAACGAGCCAGGTGTGGCTGAGCGGTCGCTCGGCTCGGCGCCAGCGCGGCCCGTTATTCGTGGTATGGATGGCGACCGTGTGCTCGTTCTCCATGACGGCGTGCGAACCGGAGATCTGTCGAGCCAGTCGGCCGACCACGGCTCGATGGTCAACCCGCTTGCCTCCGAGCGAGTCGAGGTTATCCGCGGGCCAGCCACGCTGCTGTATGGTGCCAACGCCATCGGTGGCCTCGTCAACGTCATCACCAGCGAGATCCCGACGCAGCCGACTAGCGGCGTCAGCGGTGCGGCGCAGATCGACCTCGCGTCGGCGGCCGAGGAAGCAGGTGGCGCGGCCGATGTCACCGTGGGCGGCGGCCGATGGGCGATGAATGCCGGCGGTATCGGCCAGCGCAGTGGCGACATCAGCACGCCGCTCGGCGACGTGGACAACTCGCAGTCCCACGGCGGCATGGGACACGTCGGTCTCGCCTACACGGCTGACAATGGGTACTTCGGTGGCAGTTACGCGTACGACGACCGGCAATACGGTGTGCCCATGGTCGAGGAAGGAGAAACCGAGCTCACACCGCGCCAACACGCCTTCACGCTGCGAGGTGAGCGCCGCGATCTCTCTGGGTTCATCCAGTCGGTCCGCGGCTCGCTGGGGGTGACGCGTTACACGCACGACGAGCTCGACGCCGGAGAGGTTGCAACGACATTCGACAACGATGCGACCGACATGCAGTTACTCGCGAGCTACCGGCCGGTAGGGCGGCTCTCGGGAAGCTTCGGTGTCTCTGGCCTCGTGCGGTCGTTCTTGGCGGTCGGGGCGGAGGCGCTCGCGCCCCCGGTCGATCAGGACGGATTTGGACTGTTCACGTATCAGGAGGTCACCTGGCCGCACATCACGCTCCAATTCGGGGCTCGCTACGACCGAGCGTCGTTCTCGCCGGCCGAGCTCCGCGCGCGTGACTTCGACAACGTATCGGCGTCCGGTGGTGTGCTGTTTCGCCCCACCGACGCGACGACCATCGCGGTCAGCTTCGTGCGCGCGGCCCGCAACCCGGCGCTCGAGGAGCTGTACTTTTTCGGTGCCCATCCCGGAAACTTCTCATTCGAGATCGGCAACGCCGACCTCGAGTCAGAGATCGCGTACGGCCTGGATCTGGCCTTCCGTTGGCGGCTGCCCCGCTTCTCGGGAGAGGTGAGCTACTTTCGGAACAGCGTCGACAATTACATCTTCCGGAACCCGATCAGCGAGGAGGAGTTCGACGATCGTTTTGGTGAGCTCGAAGAGGGAGAGCACGAAGAAGGAGAGCACGAAGAAGAGGAGGAAGAGCACGGCCACGAAGGGCTGCAGTTCATCGAGTGGGTGGGCCGCGACGCCCTCCTGCAGGGCGTCGAAGCTCATGCCGACCTTCACGTCACCGACGCGCTCGTGGTCGAGGGCTTGCTCGACTATGTTCGCGCTGAGCTCCGGACGACCAGCGATCCCTTGCCCCGGATGCCGCCGCTACGCGCCTCGGTCGGTGCGCGGTACCAGTGGAACGCTTTCCAGGTGGGTGGACGATTGACGGGTATTGCCGAGCAGGATCGCGTCTTCGGCGAGGAGACCATCACCGACGGTGCGACGCTTCTGGACCTGTTCGGTGCTTACTCGTTCGTGACCCGTGGGGTCCTCAATACGATCACGCTCAGCTTCGACAACGTGACGGATGAGCTCTACCGCAATCACCTCTCCTTCATCAAGGATCTGGTGGCAGAGCGTGGTCGCAACGTCAAGGTCGTTTACAGCGTGAGGTTCTGAGCAGTTGCGAGAACAGGGAAAACGGGGGTAGGGCGCGGCTAAAGCCGCGCCGTCGAGTCACCCGTAATCGAGTCGCAGCAATAGACGGCGCCCCTAAAGGGCGCCCTACCTCTTACTGTCCCACTATCTCTTGCTATCCCACAACGGTTCGTGGGCCTTCCGCTCGTGGTTTTCGTAGCGAGCCATGGCGAACAACGCGTCCGAGAGCCGATTGAGATAGGCAACAACAAAGCGACCGACCGGCTCGACGCGTGACAAGGCGATCACCTCGCGCTCACCACGTCGGCACACGGTGCGTGCGAGGTGAAGCTGTGCCGCGCCGGGGGCGCCGCCGGGCAGAACGAAGTTCTCGAGCGGGCCCACGACGGCGGTGAGCTCGTCGACGAGCTGCTCGAGGGCATCGACGTGCCGTTGTTGAATCTGCGGCAGCGTCTGCCTCGTCTTGTCCTCCTCGAGAAAGCACAGGTCAGCGCCGAGGTTGAACAGCTCGTTTTGGATTCCTGGAAGTACTTCCGCGAGGCGCGGCGAGAGGCCCAGCGAAAGCGCAACGCCAATCGTCGAGCTCAGCTCGTCGATGGTGCCGTACGCGGCAACGCGTGCCGAGTCCTTGCCAACCCGCTGCCCTCCGCCCAGGCCAGTCGTACCATCATCACCCTTTCGCGTGTAGAGCCGAGTTAGTCTAGGCATAAGCAAGGTGCCAGGGTCCCTGGTCCCTGAGACAGCCCTTGGACCTGACCCTGATCCCTGACCCCTATTGTTTTCCGTCTAGCTGCTCGATCGTGGCCACAGACGCCGCGCGCGTCGACTGAAGCTCCGTCGCAACGGATTCAACCTGCCGCATGACGCGGAGAGCGTTGCGGCCGGCAATCTTCTCGAGGTCGCTCTCGCTGTAGCCACGTGAGAGCAACTCGGCAAAGAGCGCTGGGTACGTCGACACGTCCTCCAGGCCCTCGGGTGTCGAATCAATGCCGTCGAAATCGCTGCCAATCCCAATGTGGTCGATGCCGGCGATCTTGTGGACGTGATCGATGTGGTTGGCCACGTCTGCCAGCGTTGCGGTCGGCTCAGGATGCGCTTTTCGCCAGGCCCGGAGACCCGCCTCTTGCGCATCGTCGTCGCTTGGATGCAGGCGCTCGAGCCGGTCGCGCTCCGTCTGCTGGGCCTTGTAATATGCGCCGCCCTTCGGCGAGACGAAACCCGGGACGAACGTGATCATCACCACGCCATCGTTCTTCGGTAGCTCGCGAAGGATGTCGTCCGGCACGTTGCGCGGGTGATCCGTGAGACCGCGCGCAGATGAGTGCGAGAAAATCACTGGTGCTTCGCTTACGCGCAGCGCATCCGCCATGGTGTCCGGTGAGACGTGGCTGAGATCCACCAGCATGCCCAGCCGGTTCATCTCGCGGACGACCTCCTCACCAAAGCGCGTGAGACCCCCATGCTGTGGGTCGTCGGTAGCCGAGTCTGCCCAGGGCGTGTTGCTGCTGTGGGTCAGTGTCATGTACCGCGCACCCAGGCGGTACATCATTCGAAGCGTCCCGAGCGAGCTGTCGATGGAGTGGCCCCCTTCCACGCCGGCGAGCGACGCGATCTTGCCCGCCTTGAAGACCCGCTCCACATCGTCTACCGTTCCGGCGATCTCGAACGTATCCGCGTACTTTTCCGCAAGGAGGTAGACCGCGTCGATCTGCTCCATCGTAGCCGTGACCGCCGCTTCTCCTTCGAGGCTCGCGGGCACGTAGACAGACCAGAACTGACCGCCCAACCCACCGTCGCGGAGCCGTGGGATGTCTGTCATGAGCCCCGGCTGCGACTCGCCAACGTCCAATTTGGTCAGGTCGTACTTGACCTTCTCGCGCAGGGCCCACGGGAGATCGTTGTGCCCATCGATGAGCGGCACACGCTCCAACACGGCGCGGGCTCGCTCGATCAGGGCAGCGTCGGTCGCGGCCGGAGGTGACGCCTGCCGAGACCTGGCAAGGACGTCCGTCGGTGGTGCGACGCCGAGACGGCCGGCGCACAACACAACGGCCACCACCGACGCCCCTCTCACGATTACCGGGAACGATGGGATCTTCATGCGCAGATCCTACCCCAACGAAAACGGGGACAGCCCCGGACTGCCCTCGTTTTCGTCAGCGTCGGTTCTTGCGGGCCGCGGCCACGAGGCCGCGCCCCACGCCCTTCGACCCTTCGACAGGCTCAGGGCGCCGTGAGCTTGTCGAACGGCGACGTTCACTCCAGGCACCGAGCACAGAGCGTTTCGTTAACCGCTCACCGCGCGAAAACCGCCCTAATACCGTCTATCGTCTAGTAAAAGACACCGTCGGGCGGCGGCTTGGCCTTGAGCAGGCTCTTCATGGCCCAATAGCCGGCTTCATCGTCGCCTGTCCCTCCGGCGACATAATGGGGGTGCCTGGTCAACTTGCGCTGAGCGAGCTCGGCATGATACCCCTCGAGGCGCGCAATCGCGGTCGATACGTCAGGGCCGCGCAGGTGAGCGATGCGTCTGCAGCCCTGCTCGATGAGGTGCGCGGTCGCCAGGCGGCCGAGCGCGAGGTCGTCGCTGCCCACAAAGGGCGCCGCGTGCTCGGGGAACTCACGGTCGAGCAGAGGCCTGAGCTTGGTTGGCGTCGCTCGCCCGCCGCGAGCGGCGAGACCTCCGTGCAGGCGTGGAGGTAGGAGGCTATGACATCGATCTCGGTTCGACTGGCCAGCATCGCGCTAGCGGTCAGCGCGCTGGCTATCTCTGGACGTGCCGCCCCTGCGGAGCGCCCGAACATTCTGTTCATCTTCGCGGACGACCACGCCTATCAGGCGATGTCGGCCTACGGCTCGCGTATCAACCACACGCCCAACCTCGACCGCCTTGCCCGCGAGGGGATGCTCTTTCGCAATGCGCTGGTCACGAACTCGATCTGCGCGCCGAGCCGGGCCGTCATCCTGACGGGCAAGTACAGCCATCTCAACGGGGTGCTGGACAACCGGCTTTCCTTCGATGGCTCGCAGCAGACCTTTCCAAAGCTGCTGCAACGGGTGGGCTACCAAACCGCCCTCATCGGTAAATGGCACCTGAAGACCGATCCCACTGGCTTCGATCACTGGGAGGTGTTACCGGGGCAGGGCCACTACTACAATCCTGATTTCCGCACGGCGAACGGGCCCACCCATCATGAAGGTTACGTCACCGACGTCACGACCGATCTCGCGCTCGAGTGGCTGCAGGACGAGCGCGATCCGAGCAAGCCGTTCATGTTGATGTACCAACACAAGGCGCCACATCGCAATTGGATGCCCGGGCCTGCGCATCTGACGCTCTACGATGGCATGGAGATTCCAGAGCCCGAGACGCTCTTCGACGACTACAGCAACCGCGCCAGCCCCGCGCGCAACCAGGAGATGGAGATCGGCCGCCACATGACCCTGGAAAGCGACCTCAAGATCATTCCGGAGAAAGGGACCCGCGCCTACCAGCAATACATGGGCAGCTACGGAAGGCTGACGCCGGAGCAGAAGCGGATGTGGGACGCGATTTACGAGCCGAAGAACGCGGCGTTCAAGAAGGCGAACCTCCAGGGCCGTGATCTCGTTCGCTGGAAGTACCAGCGCTACATCAAGGACTACCTCCGCTCGGTTGCCTCGCTCGACGACAACGTCGGGCGGGTGCTGCGCTGGCTGGACGCGACCGGCCTGGCGGACAACACCATGGTGATCTACGCCTCCGACCAGGGTTTCTATCTGGGCGAGCATGGCTGGTTCGACAAGCGCTGGATGTACGAGGAATCGCTCAAGACGCCGCTCGTCGTCCGCTGGCCTGGGGTGGTCGAACCTGGCTCGGAGAGCGGAGCGCTCGTGTCGAACATCGATTTACCGGAGACGCTTCTGGAGATCGCGGGGGCGGAGGTCCCGGGCGACATGCAGGGCCGCAGCCTGATCCCGATCCTCGAGACCGGCGACGCGCCGCCGGACTGGCGCCGGACGTTCTACTACCACTACTACGAAGGGCACGAGGGCGCCCCTCATGCCGTCGCGCGGCACTACGGCGTTCGCACCGAGCGGCACAAGTTGATCCACTACTACGATGCCGACGAATGGGAGCTCTTCGACCTCGTCAACGATCCGACCGAGATGCACAGCCGCTACGGCGATCCCGCCTACAAGGAGGTACAAGAGGAGCTGCTGGAGGAGCTGAAGCGATTGCAAACGGAATTGAAAGTCCCTGAAAAGGATCCGTATCAGGAGGCTAGGTAGAGTCGCCTCGCCGAGGTGGCCGTTCTCTCGCCGAGGCGTCCGGACGGCGCGTTCGGCGAACGCGCCCTACCTGGCGCTCGTGCCGGCGGTGACGTTTGCACTGGCTCGCTTGCAGGCCCTCCGTGCAAGCCTGCAGGGTAGAGCATTCGTTATGGGTTTGTCGCTTCGCATGCGCTATCTGCATCAACTCGTTCCGGAACGACCACGGCACCAAGCTTGTGCCACCTTGCGCGACTGCAGGGCATGGAAGCTACGGCCCTCGCAGGTAGCCTCGCCGGGCTGTCACGTCGCCCCCTTGTTTCTCGAGCTCGACGTCAATGACGCACCGCACGCGCGAAATCGGCATCAGAATCGCCCTCGGCGCGGCGGCCAGGCTCCCCTGGTGCGGCTGATCGTCGGTCAGGGTTTGATCGCGGTGTTGTGGGGCGTGGGCGTTGGGATGGTGCTGTCGCTCGGGGCGAGCCGAATACTGTCCACACTCCTGTCTGGTGTGAGCGGCGCGCGATCCGCTGACGTTTGCTACGGTGCCCGTTTTCATCGTTGCCGTGGCGACGCTCGCGGTGTGGATTCCGGCTCGGCGCGCGTCACGCGTCGATCCTCTTGTGGCACTGGGCTCGGAATGATGTGAGGCGCCGGACGCCTGGGAGCGTTCAAGGTTCGGTGCCTGGAGGGTTCCCGAAAACGAGGACTGTCCGGACTGTCCCCGTTTTCCTAGTGACCAGACGTTTCGGGGCCGCGCGCGCCGACCAAAATGCCGGCCCGTTCGTCTAAGGAACTGCGAGAGAACAAGGCGGCTATCCGCAGCCCAGGGGACGGGCGGCGGCGTGCTGTAATTTTTCATTAGCATTCCGGCACGAAAGTGTCGGATAATACAGGTCACCAGGTCAGAAGCACGCCGCATGCCCTTGGGGGGCGCACGGCTTGCCCCGGACCCTGGAACCCTCTCACAGCTTCGACGTAACGGTTGGTAGGCCCGACGCCGCATCGGCGTGCACGTCTACGTGTCGGCGGTCCTTCTTTCAGACGATCCGCCATACGACCGCCACGACGAGGAGACGTGTGAGGTCCGTCCGGGGTGGGTGGGCGCCGTAAGGGGGTCTGCGGCAGTAACCGTTCGATTGTTCGGTCAGCGCGTCGGCGCACGTTCTAGAAGGTACAGCCGCCATGACTAGCTTGCTCGCCATTGCCGCCATCAGTCTCTACAGCATCGTTCGGCCCGCCGTGCTGCCGCTTGGGGACGATTCCGATCCCATCTATTGCTCGGCGGTGGTTGTCGAGCACCGGTTGGTCACCGCATCGCACTGCCTGCGGGTGGCCGACGGCAAGGTTCGAATTGGGGGCGAGGTTTGGCCCGCGAGCCGTCAAGTGCGAGATCTCACGCTGATGTATGTCGAGATGCCCCAGCGCGGCCTCGTGCTGCGGCGGACGGCCCTTCGGGTAGGTGAGGAGGTCTTCGTGCTCGGCCACGCACTCGGCGAGGTGGAGCCGACGCTGCGCCGTGGCATCATTGCGGCCGTCCACGCCGACCGCGTCTGGCTCGATCTCGAGCTGTTGAAGGGAATGAGCGGGGGGGCCGTGGTCGATCAGGATGGGCGGCTGATCGGTCTCGTGAAACAAGTCCGTTACGACGCCGACGACAATCGGATAACCGAAATCGACACGCTCGAGGCGCTCCACCAGGTGCTCGGGCTGCGTCCTATCACCTCGTCACCGATTGCCAACAAGGCCGCCCGGGCGACCGGTGGCGATTCGCGCATCAAGCAACGCACCCGGTTCCCATGACACGCTGAAGGACTAGTCCCTGTGCCCTGAGACAGCCCTTGGACCTGGCCCCTGACCCCTCGCCCCTGCGTTACCCGACGCGCATGATGGACAGGAGGACTGGCCCGCCCTGACGCCTGACCCCTGACCCCTGACCCCCTTCAGGGCAAAGATCCGACGGATCAAGACCACGAGCGCTCCCAGCGCGACAACAGTAACGACGATGGTCTGCCAATCGAAACCGGACATGTCATAGTCCTAAGCTGGCCCTAAGCCCTTGATCCTTCTCGTCCCTCGCCCCTCGCCCCTTCTAGCGTCAAGACACTCCCAGCAGCCTCAAACTCTGGTAGACGACAAAGGCAGTCACGTACGCAAGACCGGACATGTACCCAAGCTGGACGCCGGCCCATTTGAGCGACCCCGTCTCGCGGCGTGTCACCGCCAGCGTCGGCAAGCACTGCATGGCCAGCACAAAAAACAGGAGCACGCTGACCGATGTCGCGGGCGTGAACACCGGTCGACCGTCGTCACGCGGCGCGGCTCGAATGCGATCGATGACACCTTGGTCCTCCACGTCTCCGTCCGGCGATGCGCCAACCAACACAGACATCGTCGACACGAACACCTCACGCGCCAGAAAGCTCGTGAGGACGCCAACGGTCAGTTGCCAATCGTAGCCGAGGGGTGCGAACACCGGTTGTGCGAAACGCCCCATCCGACCCGCGAAGCTGCCGGCCTGCTCGGCGCGCGCGGTCAGGTTGTCGGCTTCCTGGGTCCACTCGGCCGCGCGCTCGGCCGAGACACCAGCCTGGGCCGCCTGCGCCCGCAAGGCGACCGCTTCAGGCGGCGGATCAACGCTGGGGTACGCACTGAGCCACCACATCACGATGCAGATCGCCATGATGATCGTGCCAGCCGTTTTGAGGAAGGCCACACCCTGGTCTTTGGCAGCGACGAGCGCGTTCAACAGCGACGGCACTTTGTAGGACGGCAGCTCCAGCACCATCGGTCGCGCCCACCCTGTGAGCAATGTCCGCCGGACGAGCAGCGCGCTCGCCATGGCCGCCGTTCCGCCGAGCAGGTAGCAGCCCGCGAAGGCCAGCCCCGCGAACGCTGGCCGTTCCGCGAACAACAGGCTCGTGAGGAGCACGTACACGGGCAGGCGCGCCGAGCAACTCATGAAGGGCGCGATCAAGATCGTGGCAAGTCGATCGCGCCGATCCGGGATCAACCGCGCCGCCATGATGCCGGGCAAGGCGCACGCGTGTGAGGTCAAGAGCGGGACGAACGCATGACCCGGCAGACCAAAGCGACACAGCACGCGGTCCATCACGAAGGCGGCCCGCGCCAGATAGCCCGTGTCTTCGAGCAGGCTGATGAGGAAGAAGAGGAGGCAGATTTGCGGCAAGAAGACGACGGTGCCCGCGATGCCGCCAATGATGCCCTCGGCCACGAGATCGTGCACGGGACCAGGCGGGAGGTAACGACCGACCAGCTCGCCGAGATAGGCAAACGTCGCCTCGATCAGGTCCATCGGAACGGTAGCCAGGGCAAACAACGTCCAGAACAAGGCGCCCATCACGGCCAGAAAGACAAGCATGCCGGCGACCGGGTGCGTAAAGGTCTTGTCGAGCCGCTCGGTAAACGTGTCGGTCTCAGATCCAATCGCGCCCCGTCCCCCGACGCTTTCCACGATGATGCGGTCAGCCCACTCGCTGAGCGCGTCGATCGAGCCACTTGAAGGGACCGGCACCGGTGTTTGCAACCGTGAAAAGCCGTCCGATGCGAGCAGGCGCTTCAGCCCGCGCAGCAGCGTGTCGACACCAATCCCGCGCCGCGCAACCATGGGCACGACCGGACAGCCCAACAGCGCACCGAGCCGCCGCGCGTCGAGGCTCAGGCCCCGACGCTGGGCGAGGTCGACCATGTTGAGGGCCACGACCACCGGAAGGCCGTAGGCGAGCAGCTCGCCGACGAGCACGAGATTGCGCGACAGGTTGCAGGCGTCAACGACAACGACCACGGCGTCAGGCTGGCGGTAGAGGCTTTCCCCTTTGAGGATCACGCGACACACGCGCGCCTCCGGCACATCGAGGCTCAGCTGGTAGACACCCGGCAGGTCGACGAACTCGAAGCGATCCTCGTCCCGTTGACGACGGCCGACGCGTGCACCGGTCGTCGTGCCGGGGAAGTTCGCCGTCTTGGCCCGCGCGCCACACAGCCGATTGAAGAGCGTCGTTTTGCCCGTGTTCGGGTTGCCGATGAGCGCCACCCGCGCGCTGATGGCAGCGAGCGGCGCACGCTCGGGTGAGGGCGCGGACGAGGTGACGGGTATGCCGACTTCACCAAGCTCGTCGCGGGCGTGGAGCGGATTGGCAACAGTCGGCATGGGCGTGTTGTGGGAATGACCGGACGCCTCGGCGAGGCGTCCCTACCTTCCACCATTGGTATTGGTAGGGCGCGTTCGCCGAACGCGCCGTGCCGCTGTCGCCTGGCCCCGCCCCAGCATCAGCCGAGACTTTCGGGAATGACGAAGATGCCGCCGGCGACGAGGCCTGAAAGGCCGATCCGCGTCGCACGCACCTGCACGATGCACGGCTCTCCTGCCTTGCAGACACGCACGACACAGCGGTCGGTCAAGCCGATCGCGCGCAGCAGGGCAGTGTCCTCGGGGGCGAGGTCCGCCGCGTGGACACGCGCCCGCGCGCCCGCCCGGAGCTGCGACAGGCGGACCGGAGTGGACGAATCAGCCATGAGGGCTCGAGTCGGCACCGAGTGTTTCGTCGAGGGATGTCTCTTACCACCGCCGTAGCATGGCACCACACACGGCGTCAGAGAATGAGATCCAGTCTCATTTCATCGCATCATACCACACTGCCTCCGCGGCGACTGTCTATCCCTCGCCGCCCCTTGCCGCTCGCCCCTTGCCCCTACCCATAGAATGGTGAGCGTATGACAGACGAACAAAAACCTCCAATAAATGTAGAGCTTATGTGGGACGCGGGGCTCCGCTTTGCCGCGCGGGCCGGCGACCATCGACTCGTGGTCGACGGCGACAGCGCGGCGGGGATGTCGCCCATGCAGCTTTTGGCCTGCGGTCTGGCGGGCTGTATGGGCATCGATGTCGTTCACATTCTGGCGCGCGGCCGGCACGACGTCGCCGCACTGACAGTGCGCCTGGCCGGCGACCGCGCGCCAGGAGCACCGGCGCGTTACACGCGGATGCGCCTCCACTTCATCCTGGCCGGCGACATTCCGGGCGAGGCGCTCGAGCGCGCCGTGGAGCTCTCACGCGACAAATACTGCTCGGTGTGGCACTCGCTGCGTCGCGACATGGATCTAGCCACCAGCGTCGAGATCGGGGGACCCTAGCACCTGGACCCGCACGGCGTGGGTGTCAGATCTTTGGCCTCGCGAGAGACAGAAAAATGGAGAGCAGAAACGGCGGAGATCCGGGCGCCTCCCGCCAGCCGCCCGCCACATCCCGTAACGGGGGTGAGACGAAGCGCGCTCCTCGATATACAATGCGCCCGCGACACTCAACAGAGGGGGGGTCACGTTGATCAACGTCGCCGCCATTCGGATGGAGCAGTTCGGGGTCCACTTCTACCAGGCGTCACTCACCGCCAAGGACGTGAGTCGGCTCGTGCGCTTCGAAGTGCTGAGCTATGGTGACCAGCCCGGCCCGGCAGTCCGCGGGCGCACGAGTCCGGCCCGGTCAAAGGTGCGGTGGGACCTGCTCGAGCGCCGCCTGGCCGCGAACGAGAAGGCGTACCAGCGGCAGATCATCCGCAAGAAGATCGAGGAGCTGGTCCAGTATTACGAGCAGTGCCGAGAAGCCCGAAATCTTCCGTCCATCCCGGGCGCCGTCATCATCTCGTCGGACGAGGCGCTCAAGTTCGAGCCGATGGATGGGGATTGGCCCTCCCTCGGCGTCCTGAAGGTGCCGGAGCGCGAAGGCATTCTGCGGGCCATCGACGGTCAGCATCGGCTTCTGGCGCTGCACAGCGACCTCGAGCAATTCGGCCACGAGCAATTCACCGTGCCGGCGGTCATCTTCGATCGGCTACCGGAGGACCACGTCGTCCAGATGTTCGTCACTATCAACGCAAAGCACACGCGCCTCAACCCTTCACACCTCGTCTCACTGGCCGGCCGGCAGCTCTACGCCGACCACAACCTCGCGGCGGCACACGACGTCATCCGTGTGCTGAGCGAGCGGGAGGAATCGCCGTTGCGCGGCCAGATCAAGCTGCTGGGCGTTGGCGTGGGTAAGGTGGCGCAGGCCCCGCTCGCTCAGGAGCTCAAGAAGCTCTTGGAGGCAGACGCGTTCGGCGGAGGACAGAAGGCGAGCGAGTTCAGAGAGGAATCCAAGCGGTTCTTCGTCAACTACTTTCGGCAGATCGCGCTGATTTTCCACGGTGCCTGGAACGGCCGCAAGTACAGCATCAGAACGGCCCCTGCCCTGCGGGCTTTTATCCGGGTCGCGCCGGACGTCGTGCGGCGGCTCGATCAAGAGCGCGCCGAGCGGACCGACTCGCGCGCCATCGGCCGCGTCATCGCGCCTTGGGGCCGGCGGATCGGTGACCTACGGTTCGAGACCGAGGGCGCCTGGAAGCGCAACGGGTCTGGCGTTGATCAGCTTGCCAAGGAGCTACGTCTGGCGCTCCAGTACCCTGAGGGCGCGGCGTTTTGAGGACCGAGGAGCTGTCCCAATTTTGACGGGTGCTTACAGTACTGTAAGCGAGTAAGGTAGCTAACACATTTCTTTCAGTAAGTTAGGCCTCGTCGATGCTGGCACGTGAGTTGCGTTTCTCCTCATCGTCGTCGGCCGGCACTGCGGTGTGGGGCCGCAACTCGCTGGGGAGACCGGCGACGGCAAACAAGGGGACACAGCCATCAGGCCGTGTCCCTTTTGTTTTCTAGGCAAGGTCCTGCTCCATTTGACCACGGCCAACGTAGCGGCAGGATCCGGTCTGCTCGACTGGTGGCGCAGCGGAAGCGTCACAGCCCGCCGGGCGCTCGTCGCCGCGGCGTTGGGCTGGATGCTCGACGCGTTCGACGTGATGTTGTACGCGCTCGTGCTGGCGGCGCTCATCGAGGATTTTGGCCTGACCCGCGCGACGGCCGGCTGGCTGGGCTCGGTGACGCTGGCGGCATCCGCTGTTGGCGGTGTGCTGTTTGGCATGATGGCCGACCGTGTGGGCCGCGTCCGTGCCCTCATGGTAAGCGTCCTCGTCTACTCGGTCTTCACGGCGCTGTGCGGTCTGGCGACGTCCGTGTGGCAGCTTGCCCTATTTCGTGCCGTTCTCGGATTGGGCATGGGCGGGGAATGGGCGTGCGGTGCGGCGCTCGTGTCGGAGACATGGCCGGCCGAGCACCGGGGCAAAGCGCTCGCGCTGGTGCAAAGCGCGTGGGCCATTGGCTTCGGCCTCGCAGCCCTCGTCACGGCGCTCGTCTTGCCACGCTGGGGCTGGCGGGCCGTGTTCTTTGTCGGCATTGCGCCCGCCCTGCTGACGCTGTGGGTCCGCCGACACGTGCCCGAGCCACCCATTTGGCAGGAGCAAAGGCAGGGGAAAAAGGGGACAGGCCCCTTTTTCGGCCGCATAAGTTCCCGAAAAAGGGGCCTGTCCCCTTTTTCCCCGGGTCCTTTTCGGTTCGGCCAGCTCCTGCGCCCGCCCCTCGTTCGGCTGACCCTCACCTTGACGCTGATGAACGCGTGCACGCTTTTCGCCTGGTGGGGCTTCAACCTCTGGATCCCTGCCTATCTCTCTCTGCCCGTGACCGAGGGTGGTGTTGGGCTCGCCACCGAGACGATGAGCCTGTTCGTCGTGGTGATGCAGGTGGGGATGTGGTTCGGCTACGTGACGTTTGGGTACGTGAGCGATCGTGTCGGGCGCAAGCGCACCTACGTCTTTTACCTGCTCGCCGCGGCCGCGGTTATGTTCATCTACGCGGTCACGCGCTCGGCGCTCGTGCTCCTGCTGCTCGGCCCAGTCGTCGCGTTCTTTGGCACCGGTTACTTCAGCGGATTTGCCGCGGTGGCGGCCGAGATTTACCCGACGTCACTGCGCGCGACGGCACTGGGCTTCACCTACAACTTCGGGCGACTCGCCTCGGCCGCCGCACCGTTTGCGGTGGGAGCGCTGGCTGAGACGCGCGGGTTTACCTTCGCGTTCGCGCTGACGGCGACGGCGTTCGTGGCCGCATCGCTGTTCTGGCTCGTGATTCCCGAGACCCGCGGCCGTCAGCTCACGTAGGGCCTTCCGGCGTTGGCACCCTCATCACTGTGATAGCAGCATCAGGAGCAGCGCCTTTTGCACGTGCAGGCGGTTCTCGGCCTGGTCGAAAATTACAGAGGAGGGCCCGTCCATGACCTCATCGGTTACCTCTTCGCCTCGGTGAGCGGGCAGGCAGTGCATGAACAGCGCCTCCGGGTCGGCCTGGGCCATCAACGTCGCGTTGACCTGATAGGGTGCGAAGACGCGGACACGGACGTCGGTTTCTGCTTCTTGGCCCATGGACGTCCACGTGTCGGTGTAGACAGCGGCCGCGCCGTGTACAGCCACACGCGGATCGCGGAAGCGCCGCACCCCGGCGCCAAAGCGCGCCGTGCGCGCAGCCTCCGCGAGCACATGATCGGGCAGCTCGTACCCCTCAGGTGAGGCGATGTGAACGTGCGCGCCGAGCATCACGGCGGCGTGCGCGAGCGAGGTCGCGACGTTGTTGCCATCGCCAACGAACGCCACGGTGCGGCCACGCAAATCGCCGAGGTGCTCGCGAAGCGTGAGCAGGTCAGCAAGCGCCTGACACGGGTGTTCGTCGTCGGTGAGGGCGTTGACGACGTGCAGGCGCGGCGCTGCGACGGCAAACTCGACGAGCCGTTGGTGCGCGAACGTTCGCAAGACGAGGGCGGCTACCCAGCGCTCGAGGTTACGCGCAACATCCGCCGCGACCTCGCGTCCGCCGAAGGCCACATCGGGGCCTGGGCAGACGACGTCGCCGCCAAGCTCCCGCACGGCAATCTCAAACGTCGAGCGTGTGCGGAGCGACGGCTTCTCGAAGAGGAGCGCGACATGCTGCCCGGCGAGCGCTTGTGTCGAAGCCGCGCGACGCGTCATCCGTCGCTCCCGCTTGAGGTGCGCCGCCAGTCGTAGGCACGCCTCGAGCGACTCAGGGTCGAGATCGAGGACCGACAAGAAGTCCTTCCGCGCCAAGCGGACAACCGGCGGTCGCGCTGACGCCTTGGCAACCCGGGTGCGAAACGGAACGGTGCGTGACGTGGGCAGGGATGCAGGACGCATGATGACGCTCCAGCTCGTTTTCCGAAGTCGTTACCGGCTCAAGTCCGATATTCAGAGTTAATCCGCACGTACTCGGCGCTGAGATCG
This sequence comes from Luteitalea sp., assembly GCA_009377495.1. Lineage (GTDB taxonomy): Bacteria > Acidobacteriota > Vicinamibacteria > Vicinamibacterales > Vicinamibacteraceae > WHTT01. Next base: position 9,148 of record WHTZ01000029.1, on the reverse strand, counting down.
CAGGTCCAAATCGTGGCCTCGTCGTGTCCCCCAGCACCGAGATCGACGCTGACCGTTACGTCGCGCCCCTCCAGGTAGCGAGCGGCGTCTTCTGACCGCGTGTCGTGCGGGCGCCCGTGCTCATACAGGATCACCGGGCCGATTGCTGCCCGCGCCGTGGGCAGCGCGAACGTCACGCCGGCGCGCCCGGCCACCGCCAGCAGGCGGCCCCAGTTGGGATCGCCACCATTGAGCGCAGTCTTCACCAGCAGCGAGTTGGCGAGCGCGCGGGCCGCCCGCTTCGCCTCATCGTAGGTACGCGCACCCGTCACCTGCACGGTCACGAGCTTCGTTGCACCCTCGCCGCCGCGCACGATCTCAATGGCTAAGTGTCGGCACACGGCCCGCAAGCCCTCGACGAACACGTCGTAGTCCGATGCGTCAATGGTGACGCCGCTCGCGCCATTGGCGAGCAGAAACACCGCGTCATTGGTCGAGCACTCACCGTCGACGGTGATGGCATTGAACGTGTCCTCGCACGCATCGACCAGCGCTCGCCGGAGCAGGCTCGTCTCGACCGCCGCATCCGTCGTCAAGAAGGCGAGCATCGTGGCGAGATTGGGCTCGATCATGCCGGCCCCCTTGGCCATACCGCCGATGCGGACCATGCCCGCCGTGGTCGATACCTCCACCGCGTGCGCCTTGGGACGGGCATCGGTCGTCATGATGGCCTCGGCGGCATCGGCGCCGCCAGCGCTCGCGTCGAGTTGCTCTGCGGCCGCCACGACGCCCGAGGCAACTTTGTGCACGTCGAGCGGCACGCCAATGACGCCAGTCGACGCCACCAATACTTCCTCGGCCGCGCAGCCAATTGCGCGTGCGACCGCGGACGCCATCAACGCCGCCGCCTCGAGCCCCGCCTTGCCCGTGCACGCGTTTGCGCAGCCGCTGTTGGTGACGACAGCGCGCGCCCGGCCGGCCGTGGCTTGCAGGTGCTCTCGCGAGACGAGCACCGGGGCAGCGACGGCGCGATTCGTCGTGAACAGGGCGGCCGCGCTCGCCGTTCGGTCCGATACGATGAGCGCGAGGTCGCGCCCAACGGCCTTGATGCCACAGCGGACGCCCGCGGCACGAAAACCCCGGGGCGCCGTGACACCCTGTTCGAGGCCACCCGTCATCGCGGCGTAACCCGGGCGGTCACCCGCGCCATGCGCAGCGGTCGCATCACGCCCGTGCGGGGGTGGAGCACCACGGCATACTGACCACACACCCGGAACTTCGCACACGCCGTACAGTCGCGCGCGATCTTCTCCGGCAGCCAGACATGCGGGACAATGGAGAATCCAAGGCGGACGAAATGCGCTGGGTGGTGCGTGAAGGCACACAGCGTCCACACGCCCTCGCGTCGCGCGCGCGCGGACAGCTCCTCAACGAGCACCGTACCGAGCCCTCGGCCTCGCTCCCCTTCGTCGACGACAAGCGATCGCACCTCGGCGACCGTCGCGCTCAGCGGCGCCAGCTCCGCACACCCGACCACGCGACCCTCTCGCTCGATGACCGAGAAGCGTGTGGCATGCGCCTCCAACTCGCCGCGCGTGCGCGGCAGCAGATGCCCGACCTCGACGTTGGCCGCAATCAGCGTATGCATGAAGGGCGCGTCGGCTGGCGTGCCGGTGCGAATGGTGCAGCCGTTGGTGAGCTGGCGTGACAGACGAGACGTTCCCGGTACCGGAACCGCCGCTTCGGTCCGGACAGGGGGACGGCTCTCTAGGGCCGGCTGTGCAGCAAGCGCCATCAGTGCTGGCCCTCCGCCAGTGCCGCGTCCAGGCGCGCCAACGCCAGATCGATCTCGCCTTCCGTGATGATGTACGAAGGCAGCAGACGGACGACTCGTTCCGCGGTCCGGTTGATCAACAGGCCGCGCGCGAGCGCGGCTTCTACGATGGGCGCTGCATCACGATCGAGCTCGACGCCCCAGATGAGGCCAGCGCCACGTACGTCCACGACCATCGGGTGGCGAGTAGCAATCTCGCGCAGACGGGCCTCAACCAGCGGTGCCAGATGTTGGATGTGCGCCAGCAACCCTCCGTTGGGGAGTGTCGCTGGAGATGTCGTGCTGGCGGTCCCGGTCAACGCGTCGAGCACGACCAGCGCGGCGCGACACGCGAGCAGGTTGCCGCCATACGTGGTGCCGTGATCGCCATACGAAACGGCGGAGGCGACGCGCTCGGAGAGGAGCGCGGCGCCAACCGGCATCCCACCGCCCAGGGCCTTGCCGACCGAGACGAGATCGGGCCGCAATCCGAGCACCTGGAAATAGAACGGCTGCCCCGTGCGACCAAGCCCACACTGGACCTCGTCGGCGATGAGCAGCGCACCAGTCTGCGTGCAGACGTCAGTGATGACCGCGGCAAACGCGCTCGACAGTGGACGCACGCCGCCCTCACCTTGGATTGGCTCCGCGATGATGGCGGCCGTCTGCTTTGTCACGGCCGCGCGAAGCGCCTGTTCGTCTCCAGCGGGCACAAAGGTCACTCCGGGGACAAGCGGCTCGAACGGCGCGCGATAGTGTGGGTCCCAGGTGACGGAAAGGGATCCGAGGGTGCGGCCTGCAAAGCCCTGCTCGAGCGCGACGATCTCGTGGCGCGGTGTGCCGGCTGTGTACCAATAGCGCCGCGCGAACTTGAGGCACGCCTCCACTGCCTCGGTACCACTGTTGCAAAAGAACGCACGCGGCAAGCCTGAAAGCGCCGCGAGCCGCGCCGCGACCTGACCCTGCAGCGGGTGGAAGTACAAGTTGGACGTATGCGCCAGCGTGCGCGCCTGTTCGGCCAACGCATCTGCGAGCCGCGGGTTCCCGTGACCAACAGCCGCGACGCCAATTCCCGACAGCAGATCGAGGTATTCCTTCCCCTCGCTGTCGTAGAGGCGCACACCTTCACCACGCACGAAGACCACTGGGGCGCGGCGATACGTCTGCACGATGTGCTGCGCCTCGAGCGCGTGTACCTCGCTCCCCACAACACGTGCTGACAGATGCTGTTCGGTCGTTGAGGTCATTTTCTACCCTCACACAAACGCGTGCCAGGCGCCGCATCGAGATCAGTGGCACGGCCGTCGATGATGCGCACGTCACTCGCGCCCGCGTCGAGTGCCGAGAGACAGGCGGTGAGCTTGGCCACCATCCCAGCCGAGGCCGAGCCGTTCGCCATCATCGCCTGCGCCGCTTCCCGCGTGAGTCTCGAGATGGTCTCACCGTTCGGGTCGAGCACCCCTGGTGTGCCGCCTGCCATCCACAACGTTTTCGCGTCGAGCGTCGTTGCCACATGCGCCGCGAGCGTATCGGCGTTCACGTTCAATACCTGACCGCTGGCATCGACGCCCACGCTCGCCACGACCGGCACGTAGCCGAGCGTGACGAGATCTGACAGCAGCGAACCGCGCGCGTTTCCGACCGGCGTGCCAACGAGGCCCAGATCGACGATGCGCCCATCGGTCGCCCGATGGTGCGGCGCCTTCTCGGCGAGGCCAAGCGCGTCGTCCACGCCGGTCAAGCCAACGGCGCGCGCGCCCTGAGAGACCAGCGCAGAGACGAGCCGCGTGTTGACAAGGCCGGCGAGCACGCTCACCACAGCGTCGAGCGTGGCTGCATCGGTTACGCGCAGACCATCCACGGCCTGTTTGCGCAGGCCGCGACGACCAAGCTCCGCGTCGATCTCACGACCGCCGCCGTGCACCACCACCAGTGGCGCCGACCTCGCGAGCCGCAGCAGGCGATGTGCGAGCGCCGTCAAGCGCGTCGGCTCCTCGAGCAGCTCGCCGCCAAGCTTCACGACACGAACATCACAACAAACCATCGCACTCTGAAAACCCGTACGCGAGGTTGAAGTTCTGTACAGCCTGTCCAGCCGCGCCCTTCAGCAAGTTGTCGATGCAGGCCACCACGATGAGCCGCCGCGTCGTTCGGTCGAGCCGCCAGCCGATGTCGCAGAAGTTGGTGTGGGCCACGTGCTTGATTTCCGGCAGACGCTGGTCTCCCGTCAGACGCACGAACGCGGCATGACGGTACGCCGCCTCGTAACACACCGTCAGATCAGCCGCTTCGACGCCAGGCGCGACGCGCGCGTAAATGGTGGCGAGGAGCCCACGATCCAGCGGGACGAGGTGCGGCACGAACGTCACGGGTAGGCCAAGCGCCTGCTCCATCTCAGGCGTGTGCCGGTGCGCGAACAGGCCATACGCCGCGACGCTGCCATGGTTTTCTGAGAAATGTGTGCGCTCACTGGGTGCCTTCCCCGCGCCCGAGACACCCGATTTCGCGTCGACGATGACATCACCCTCGAGAAGACCGGCCACGGCGAGCGGACCGATGCCGAGGAGCGTCGCGGCCGGATAGCACCCGGGACACGAGACGAGGCGTGCGTCCGGCAGCTCGGAACGCGCCAGCTCCGGCAGCGCGTACAGCGTGTGATCGGGCAGCGGGTCGGGCGTGTTCGGGTAGAAACGGCCGCGGAGTGAAGCGTCGCGAAGCCGATATGCGCCTGAGAGATCGAAGACGCGGCGGCCAGCGGTGAGATGCTCCAGCGCGAGCGCAGCAGCGAGCGCTTCCGGCACCGAGAGAAAGACGGTATCGATCCCGTCGAAGCTCGTCGAGCTGTACGGTGTGACCTCGCTGTCCCAAATGCGTGCCAGTGCCGGGAGGCGACGTGGTCCCGCCGTGTCACCGGACGCGGTGACTGCCCGGAGCGCCGTCCGAGGGTGGCGGGCCAGGAGCCGCACGAGCTCTTGTCCGGCATAGCCGGTGGCTCCCACGATGCCGACGGAGATCGGAGGCTGCTCTGTCATAGAATACTCATACAGAACGAACCCCGATCATACGAACTCGTGGAGTGCGCTGTCAAGTAATCTTCAGATATACAGTAGAATGAGTCGTGCTGACTATGCGTCCGCATGCATAAACATGAAGACCTATCGCCAGGCCGTGATCCTCGATCTGGTCGACCGGGAGGTCGTCGCGAGCCAGGAGCAGCTACGGCTCCGGCTGCAGCGTCAGGGGATTGACGTCACACAGGCCACACTCTCTCGCGATATTAAAGATCTCGGCCTCGTCAAGCGAGCCTCCGACGGCGCGTACAAGCGTCCCGGGCCCAACCTCATCGGCCGACCCGATGCGGCGGAGGCCGCCTTGCGCCGGAACGTGCAAGCCTACCTGCGCCGCGTCGACCGGGTGGATCAACTTATTGTGATCCGGACGGACCCCGGCCAGGCGCAGGCGCTGGCGCTCGCCATCGACCACGCCGAGCTTCCTGAGGTCGTTGGCACGATCGCAGGTGATGACACCATTCTCGTCATCGCGCACGACGCGCCGCAGGCCGACCTCTGTGTCGCACGCCTGAAGCGCTGGGCCGGCCGTGGGCCCGCGTCAGAGGCGCAGGCCTGACAGAGGGGTCAAGGGGTCAAGGGGTCAAGGGACAAAGGGGTAAAGGGAAGGAAAGGTCGAACGGTGACTCGGATTCTGCTCGCCCACGACGGTGATTGGCCGACGCTCATTGCCATCCCTTGGCTGGCAAATCGGCATGGCGCCGAGGTGGTCACGGTGACGCTCGATCTCGGTCAGCCTGTCAACCTCGCCGAGGTGCGAGAGCAGGCGCTGGCCGCAGGTGCCGTGCGGGCACATGTGATTGACGCCCGCGAGGGATTGGCCGAGCGTGTGGTGCTGCCGGCCCTTCGCGCAGGCGCCATCTGCCTCGACGAAGAGGACCCGCTCGTGAGGCCGCTGGCCTTGCCACCTATCGCGCGGCACGTCGCCGAGGTGGCCGCGATGGAGCAGGCGTCGGCCATCGCGCACGGCAGCGTGACCGATAGGCTGTCACGGCTTCTCGCCTCCCTCACGACAACGCCGATTCTGCCGTCGCTTGCGGTGGTGGTGACACGAGAAGAACAGGAGCGCTTGGCGTCGCAGGCGGGTGTGGCGAGCGCCGGAGACGCGGCCTCGTCGAGTCGTAAGGCGACGCTCTGGGGACAGCCCGTGCTGGCCGTGGTTGGCCATGGGCTACCCAGTCGCCAGGCCGGCGGGGCCGTCGAGGCTGGGCGCGCGCTGACTGACCGCGCTGTGGTTGTCGAGATTGGATTCGAGAAAGGCGTGCCGATAGCCGTAAGCGGTGTTGCGATGGCGTTCCTCGAGTTGATCGGGAGTCTCGACACCATTCTAGGGGGCAGGGGTCAGGGGTCAGGGGTCAGCCGGCAGGGGGCGGGATCGGGCTGGTACGCGCCGGCGGCGGTAGTGCTCAGCCGTGCGTTCCAAGCGCTCGAGCCCCAGTGCCTGTCGCCACGCCTGCTCGACCTGCGCCGCCCGCTCGCGCGCGCCTACGTCGATTTCTTGTATGAGGGCCACTGGTTCTTGCCAGAGCGCGAGGCCATTGACGCGTTCACGACGCGCGCGCTGGAGACGTTCAACGGTTCCGTGCGCTTCGAGCTGTCCAGCGGCGAGCTTCGCCTTACGGAGGTATGTCCCAGTGCGAGGGGCGGGCCGGGGGTAGGTGAAGAGACGATTGACAAGGTGACAAGGTGACTCTGTGGTCCGGCCGGTTTGCTGGCGAACCTGACGAAGCCGTCTTCGCATGGGGGTCGTCATTTGGCATCGATCGGCGCCTCTTCGAAGATGACGTGCGCGGCAGCCTCGCGTGGGCAGAGGAGCTGGCGCGCGTCGGTGTGCTCTGCGCCGAAGAGCACGAGGCGATTGGCCGCGCGCTCGAGGCCATGTTGACCGATGCGCAACGGGACGCATCGTTCGTCAGCGGCGCCGACGAGGACGTGCACGCGTTTGTCGAGCGCCAGCTCGTCGCGCGCGTCGGCGAACGCGGCAAGCGACTGCACACGGGCAGGTCGCGCAACGAGCAGGTTGCGCTCGATCTGCGGATGTACCTCAAACGTCGCATCCCGATCGTGCAAGCGTCGCTTGGCGCTTTGGTCGCCGCGTTTGCGGATCGCGCAGACGAGGCGGGCGCGGCGCTCATGCCCGCCTATACGCACCTGCGACGCGCGCAGCCGATCCTCGAGGCGCACTACTGGCTCGCGCATGCATCCGCGATGCGTCGTGCCTGCACGCGATTCGATGTGGCGCGTGACGAGGCAGACGCCATGCCCCTGGGCTCTGGTGCTGTGGCGGGTAACTCCTATGGTGTCGATCCAGCACGGCTGGCCGGGCGTCTGGGCTTTTCGCGCATCGTCGCCAATAGCGTGGATGCCACGGCCGACCGTGACTTCGTTGCAGCGTTCCTCCACGCGTGTGCCCTCGCGATGCTGCACGTGAGCCGACTCTCCGAGGACGTCATTCTCTTCAGCTCCGAGGAGTTCGGCTTCTTTGATCTCGACGATCGTATCTGCACGGGCAGTAGCCTGATGCCGCAGAAGAAGAACCCCGACCCGATGGAGCTCGCGCGTGGCAAGGCAGGACGCGTGATTGGCCGCTTGGCCGGATGGCTGGCAACCGCCAAGGGCCTTCCGTCCGGGTACAACAAGGATCTGCAGGAGGACAAGGAGGCGGTCTTCGACGCGGAGGACACGCTGCTCGGCTGTCTCCTTGCGGTGCGTGCCGTCGTGTCCACGTTACGTGTCAACCGCAACGTGACCGGCGCGGCGGTTTCTGGACTGCTGCTTGCGACAGACGTCGCAGACTACCTCGTCGCGAAAGGCATGCCGTTCAGAGAGGCACACGAGACTGTCGGTGGCATGGTGCGCTCGCTCGTGGCCGCGGCCCGCAGCTTCGAGAACCTCGGCATCGACGAGTGGCAGCGCTTCAGCCCATTGTTCGACGCGGACATCGTGCAAGCTGTGTCGCCACAGGCGTCTGTCGCTGCGCGTACAACGCCTCAGTCGACCGCGCCCCAGGCAGTCGCAGCTCAGCTAGCCGATGTTCGCGCGTGGCTGTTCGCGCGTGGCTGTTGCAGCGAAGTGATAGTGTCCCCTCCTGAGCGAAATAGAAATGTCCCCTAAGCTGATGACCTCGAAGGGGGTCATCGTTTGGGAAGGACATGGATGAGTGCGGGAGAGTTGAGACGGGTGGAAGTGTTGAGCCGTGTGAAAGCGGGCACGCTCAGCGTGGGATCGGCGGCGACGTTGCTGGCCGTCAGCTATCGCCAAGCGAAGCGGCTCGTGCGCCGGTATCGGGCGGAAGGGGCGAAGGGGCTGAAGCACCGGAGTGCGGGAGGCGCGTCGAATCATGCGCGGCCCACGGCGGAACGGGAACGGGTGCTGGCGCTCGTGCGGGAGAAGTACAGCGGGTCGGTGGATGTGCGGTTTGGGCCAACCCTGGCGGCCGAGCATCTGGCGAGCGAAGACGGGGTGACGGTCCATCACGACACGTTGCGGCGGTGGATGGTGAGGGCGGGGTTGTGGAGCCAGGCCCGCAAACGATCGCCGCACCGCCAGCGGCGGGAACGCAAGGCGCATTTCGGCGAGCTGGTGCAGCTCGATGGCAGTTTCCACTTGTGGTACGAGGGGCGCGGCCCGCGTGGCTGCCTGATGAACCTCGTCGACGATGCGACCGGCCGGACGCTCGCGCGGCTGGGGGATGAGGAAACGATCTGGGCGGCGGCCGATGTGTTGCGCCGGTGGATCGAGGCGTACGGCGTGCCGCTGGCGCTCTATACGGATTGGAAAACGGTCTATGTGCGGGAGCCAACGGCGGAGGAACAGGTCACGGGCGCCGTGGCGCGGACGCAGTTTGGCCGCATGTGCGCGTCGTTGGGGATTGCGATCATCGCCGCGAGTTCGCCGCAAGCCAAAGGCCGGGTCGAGCGCCATCACGGGACCCATCAGGATCGCCTCGTGAAGAAATTGCGGCGGTTGGGGATCGCGGATGCGCCCGCAGCGAATGCGTTCCTGGAGACGACGTATTTGGCCGAGCACAACGCCCGCTTCGCGCAGGCCCCCGCCTCGCCCGACGACTTTCATCGACGGACGCCGAGTCGCGTGACGCTCGATCGCGTGTTCCAACTCGAGGAGACGCGTGTGCTCTCCAACGACTGGGTGATCCGGTACGACACGCGGTACTTCCAGGTGGCGCGGCAGAGCCACCACGCGCCCGCCCGGAGCACGGTGCTGGTGCGCGAGGCGGTTACCGGCGCGATTGAAATTCGCTATCGCGGGCGCCTGATGCGCTGGACCG
>WHTZ01000028.1 GCA_009377495.1 Luteitalea sp. | reverse complement strand
CGGTCGAGGTCTCGCGCTATCAGTCCACTGGCGGCCTCTTCGGACAGGCGGGCGGCACCGCTCTGGCCACGAAGATTCGATAGGCCGAGGGCGGGCAGAAGAAAGGTGTCAGGGGTCAGGGGTCAGGGCGGTTTCAGGGATCAGGACAGGCCTGGTCCCTACTGACCCCTAATCCCTGACCCCTGTTCCCTGAGACCGCCCTGACCCCTGACCCCTGCTTTTCGTCTACAGTACGCTGTAGATGCTCCGGTACATCGAAGCCTCCTCTGCCGCACAACGACTGGACGCGGCGTACTCGTTCCTCGCTGATCGAGGTCCTGCCACCGAAGTCCTGCTCATCGGCGTTCAGCGCGATGCCGTCGACGACGTCTGTCGCGCGCTGACCCACGGCAGCCGAGCGACGTTTGGCCTGCACCGCTTCACGCTGCTGCAGTACGCCGCGCGGGCGGCCTCGTCTCGACTGGCGTCGCGCGGCTTGGCACCGGGAACGCCGCTCGGCACCGAGGCCGTCGCGGCGCGCGCCATCTTCGAAGCGGCGCGTGCGGGGGCGCTGCACTACTTCGCGCCGATGGTCGGGTGTCCCGGATTTCCGCGCGCGCTTGCGGCGACGCTAGGCGAACTGCGGCAGGCCCGCGTTGGGCCGGAGTCGCTCGAGCGCCTCGGGACCGCCGGTCGTGACCTCGCCGTGCTGCTCCGCGAGCACGTGTCGCAGCTCGAGCACGCCCGCGTCGCGGATCGCGCCATGTTGCTCCTCGAGGCCGAGGAGGCACTACGCGCGCGGGAGCCGCAGACGCTCGCCGGTCTGCCCGTCCTGCTGATTGACGTCGCGCTACGCACGCAGGCCGAGCAGGTGCTCGTGCGGAGGCTCGTCGAGACCGCACCGTCGGCGCTTGCGACGATTCCGTCGGGCGACTTGGCGACCCGCTCGTTCATAAGTCGTCTTGGTGAGCCGATCGGCAGCACCTCCAGCGCCCAGCACCGCAGCGCCCAGCACCAGGGCGGCCTCGCACGCGTCCGCGAGCGTCTTTTCGCTGAGATCTCTTTTCCCGCCCCGGAACAGCAGAATGACGAGGTGCAGCTCTTCTCAGCGCCTGGCGAGGGACGTGAGGCGATCGAGGTGGCGCGCCGCATCCTGGCCGAGGCCAGGCGAGGCGTTCCCCTCGACGAGATGGCGGTTGTTGTGCGGCTGCCCGAGACGTATTGGGGCCTCCTGGAGCACGCGTTCCAACGCGCGGGCATCCGTGCGTGGTTCTCGCGCGGGACCCGCCGCCCGGATCCGACGGGGCGGGCGTTTCTCGCGCTGCTTGCGTGTGCGGCTGAAGGGCTCTCCGCGCGACGCTTCGCCGAGTACCTCTCCCTGGGACAGGTGCCCGTGCTCGACCCGGACGGCACGCCTCCCGAGACGCCGCCACCTTGGGTACCACCGATAGAGGAGACACTCACGCCCGGCCAGCTCTCGCTCTTCGATGTGCTCGATTCGTCGACAACGGGTGAAGCCGCGCCCTACCGGGAGCGAAAACGGGGACAGCCCTCGTTTTCGGGAACTGACGCCGCCGAAAACGAGGACAGTTCCCGTTTTCCTGACAAGGAGCCCTCTGAATGGGCAGGCACCCTGCGAGCGCCGCGTCATTGGGAAGCGCTTATCGTCGAGTCGTCTGTGATCGGTGGCGCCGATCGGTGGGAGCGCCGTCTCAGGGGTCTCGGCGAGGAGCTCGAGCTCCGGCTGAGCGAGGAGATGGCCAACGAGGGTGATTCGCCGCGCGCGGCCGCCCTTCGTCGAGATCGTGCTCACCTCGATGCTCTGCAACGATTCGCACTGCCCATCATCCGCGCGTTGGCCGCATGGCCGGAGCAAGCGCGCTGGGGTGAATGGCTCCCGCGGCTCGAGGCGCTCGCGCCGCGTGTCCTGCGCCATCCCCTACGAGTTCTCGAGGTTCTGGCAGAGCTCAGGCCGATGGCGGCTGTTGGCCCCGTCTCGCTCGACGAGGTTCGGGCGGTCTTATTACCCCATCTCGCCGCCCTCGATCGCGAGCCTCCCAGCCGCCGCTATGGCCGCGTGTTCGTCTGCACCCCAGCGCAGCTGCGCAGCCGATCCTTCCGCATCCTGTTCGTGATGGGTCTCGCCGAGCGAATCTTTCCGCACAAGCCGCGCCAAGATCCGCTGCTGCTGGACAGTGTCCGGCACCGACTCGATGCGCGGCTCGAGACACAAGATGACCGCGTGCAGGGAGAGCGACTGCTCTTGCAATTGTCCGTGGGCGCAGCGCGCGAGCGGCTTTACGTGTCCTACCCCAGACTCGACCTCGCGCAATCGCGACCGCGAGTGCCATCGTTCTACGCGCTCGATCTCGTGCGCGCGCTGACGGGGCAGGTGCCCGACTACGAGCAGCTCGAGCGCGACATCGCCCAGACCTCCGCCGCGTGGCTGGTCTGGCCAGCGCCAGACGAGCCCGCGATCGCGATCGACGAGGCGGAGCACGACCTTGCGGTCTTGCGACCATTGCTCAAGCCAGGGCATTCGGCGCTCCGGGGACGAGCGAGCTACCTGCTCAGGCTCAACCCGTGGCTGGCTGAATCGCTGCGTATGCGCTGGGCGCGGTGGAAGCGACCCTGGTCGCGGTACGACGGTTTGGTCGCGCCAAGTGACACCGTGCGCACGCTGCTCGCCGCTGAACGGCTTGGCGCGCGGCCGTACTCGACGTCTGCCCTTCAGCGGTTTTCGGCGTGCCCGTATCAGTTTCTCTTGGGCGCCATCCACCGATTCGAGCCGTTCCACGTGCCCCAGCCACTCGAGCGTCTCGATCCGTTGACACGCGGTGCGCTCTTCCACGAAGTACAGCGCGACGTCTTGCGTCGACTGAAGGCGCGTGACCTGATGCCGCTCAGCGACGCGGCGGCCGACACGGCTCGCGACGTGTTGGACCAGACCCTCGACGAGGTGGCCCATCGCTATCGCGATCGATTGGCGCCCGCGATCGCTCGCGTGTGGCAAGACGAGGTCGAGCATCTTCGCCTCGACCTTCGCACATGGCTCGCGATGCTCGTCGACTCGGCCGCCACCTGGGAGCCGTCGTACTTCGAGCTGAGCTTCGGGCTCCCTCTCGATCGAGCGCACGACCCAGCGAGCATACGCGAGGCCGTGTCGGTTGACGGGCGATTCTCGATACGCGGCGCCGTCGACCTCATCGAGCGCCGCGTGGGGCGACCAGGACTCCGTGTCACGGATCACAAGACCGGAAAGAGCCCCTCGTCCACCTGGCTCGTCGTCGGTGGCGGCGCGACGCTGCAGCCGGTCATCTACGGCATGGTGATCGAACACGTGTTGCAGCAACCGGTGCTCGAGTCGCGCCTGTTTTTCGCGACGGCGCAAGGTGGATTCTCGACCCACGCCCTGACGCTGACCGACGACGTGCGGCGTGCGGGCATCGAGGTGCTCGACATCATCGACCGCGCGGTCGAGCGGGGCTGCTTCCCGGCCGCGCCGCGAGAGAAGGCCTGCCGATGGTGTGACTTCCGCCCCGTCTGCGGGCCGTCCGAAGAGCAGCGCTTCCGGAGAAAGGATCGATCGGACGCCTCGGCTGTCGGCGATCTGCTCGAGCTCCGTCGGATGAAGTGACACGGTGAAGGGGCGAGGTGCCAGGGGCGAGGTGCCAGGGCTAACAAAGGTGCCAGGGGCCAGGTCCCAGGGCTATCTCAGGCTATAGGCGTCGGCGCTTCAGGTACCAGGGTTGCCTGTCGGCGCAGGCCGAGTCCGCTCGAAGGGGCTACGCCCAGCCCTGAGCCCTGAGAACGCGATCCCTGAAACCTGAGACAGCTCTGTCACCTCGCCCCTAGCACCTCGCCCCTTCACGTGTCACCCTGTTGAGCCATGCCCCAACGTCAATCGCACCAGCTGACCGACGCGCAGGACCGCGAGCGTATCCGGACGTCGCTCGATGAGACGATGGCCGTCGAGGCGGCGGCGGGAACGGGAAAGACCACCGTGCTCGTCGAGCGCATCGTCAACGTGATCGCCTCCGGACGCGCAGACGTGGACTGCGTTGTCGCCGTGACGTTCACAGAAAAGGCGGCTGGCGAGCTGAAGCTGCGGCTGCGCACGTGCTTGGAACAGGCGAGGCCGCGAGGACACCAGCCGACCGGCCCGTTGGACCAGGCGCTGGCACGGCTGGAGCAGGCCCACGTGAGCACGATCCACGGTTTCTGCGCGGACCTCCTGCGAGAGCGTCCCGTGGAGGCTGGCGTGGATCCGCAGTTCCGAACGCTGACCGAGAGCGAGGCCGAGCGGCTCTTTCGCGAGACCGTGCGGCAGTGGTTGCCGCAAGCGCTCGAGAATCCACCGGAAGGCGTGCGACGAGCCTTGCGGCGGCGCAGCTTCGACGAGGAGGGCCCGATCACGCGGCTCGAGCGCGCCGCCTGGACGCTCGCCGAGTGGCGTGATTTCCCAGCGCCGTGGCGCCAGGATCCCTTCGATCGCGAGACCGACATCGACCGGCTCCTCGTCTCGTTGGACGCGTTCGTCGTGCTCACGCGCGAACCGGCGGATCCTGCGGATCCGTTCTTCTCGAGCATCCAGGCAGCGCATCGTCTCGCGCGCGACATCGTGCTCGCCGAGCGCGTGCATCCGCGCGACTACGACGGCATCGAGGGCCGCTTGGTCGACCTCGGCCGGAGTGGAGACTTTCGACGGCCGCGAACGGGCCGTCGTGCCGCGCCCTATCGGCGGGGGCTGGCGCGGGCCGACGTGTTGTCCGCACACGAGACGCTGCTCAGCGACCTCGTGACGTTCGGACGCGCCGCGGACGCCCAGCTCGCTGCACACCTCCAAGCGGAGCTCCAGGAGCCGCTGGCGCGCTACCGTGCCGCGAAGATGCGTTTGGGCGTGCTCGATTTCCTCGATCTGCTCCTGTGCGCACGTGACCTGGTGCGCGACCACGACCACGTGCGGCGCGATTTCCAACAGCGCTTTACGCACATCTTCGTCGACGAGTTCCAGGACACGGATCCGCTGCAGGCGGAGCTCTTGCTCCTGATCTCCGCCAACGACGCCGACGAGCGCGATTGGCGTGCCGTCGTGCCTGCTGCGGGCAAGCTGTTCATCGTTGGCGATCCCAAACAGTCGATCTATCGGTTCCGGCGCGCGGACGTCGGCGTCTATCACGATGTGCGCGAGCAACTGCGGCGTGCGGGCGCGGCGTGTCCCGTGCTCACGACGAACTTCCGGTCTCTGCCGCGCTTGCAGCGGTTCGTCAATGCGGCGTTCGAGCCGTGGATGCGCGCCGATGCCGTCACGTTACAGGCGGCCTACGTCCCACTCTCGCCCTCGCGTGCGGATGAGAGCGCGCAGCCAGCCGTGGTCGTGCTCCCGGTGCCGGATCCGTACGGCGGTCGCGATGGTCGGACCATCACCGAGCGCGCGATTGAGGCGTCGCTGCCGCAGGCGGTGGGTGCGTTCGTGGCGTGGCTCGTTGACGACAGCGGTTGGACGATCACGGAGCGCGACGAGCCGGGACGGCAGGTGCCCGTGGCGGCACGGCACGTCTGCTTGCTGTTTCGACGGTTCGACGTGCGGCGATTCGACGGGGGCCTGGAAGACATCACCCGACCCTACGTAGAAGCCCTCGAGTCGCGCGGCGTGCCGCACCTGCTCGTGGGGGGCAAGTCCTTTCACGACCGCGAGGAGATTGAAACCGTGCGCACGGCACTCACCGCGCTCGAGTGGCCCGACGACGAGCTATCCGTCTACGGCACGTTGCGCGGAACGCTGTTTGGCGTGCGGGATGAGCTGCTCTTCGAGTATCGGCGGATCGCACGGCGTCTCCACCCGTTCACCCGACCCACTGACCCAGTACCCGAGCATCTCACGCCCATCGTCGCAGCGCTGGATCTTCTGCGCGACCTCCACGCGCGGCGAAACTCCCGGCCCGTGGCGGAGACGCTGGCCCGGTTGCTCGACGCCACGCGCGCGCACGTGGCGCTGGCGCTGCGTCCCGCGGGCGAGCAGGCGCTCGCCAATGTCCACCATGTCGTCGAGCTCGCTCGCCAATACGAGGCGGACGGCGGATTCTCCTTCCGCGGCTTCGTCGAGACACTGCATGACGAGGCGGAGCGGTCGCGCGCCACGGAAGCGCCGATCCTCGAAGCGGGCAGCGACGGTGTTCGTCTCATGACCACGCATCGCGCGAAGGGACTGGAGTTCCCGGTTGTCGTGCTGGTCGACCCCAGTTGCAGGCTGTCGCGGACATTCGCGAGCCGATGGGTCGACCGGCACACCCGTCGCGCGGCGGTAAGTCTCACGGGCTGGGCGCCGGTCGAGTTGCGCGAGCACGAGCAGGAAGAAGCCGTGCGTGAGGAGGCGGAGGCCGTGCGCGTGGCGTATGTGGCGGCGACGCGCGCACGCGACCTACTGGTAGTGCCCGCCATTGGCGATGGTCCACGCGACGGCGGGTGGCTCTCGCCGCTCAACGCGGCCATCTATCCGGACGAAGACCGCCGCCGCGAGGCGGTGGCGGCGCCCGAATGCCCGCGCTTTGGCCCTGACAGCGTCCGCACGCGGACCATCGGCACCACACCAATGTGGAACGTGCGTCCCGGCCGTCACAGCTACGGCGGGGAAACGGGAACAACCGGAAGCCGGGACGCTCATCCTGGTTACGACGTCGTGTGGTGGGATCCGAGCGTGCTGGAGCTCGAACGACCGCCTGCCCCTGGTCTGCGGCGCGAGGAGCTGATCGCCCGCGATGCGCCCGAGCACATCGTCACCGAGGCGTTGCGCGAGTACGAAACGTGGCGCCAATCGAAGCAACACGTGCTGGAGATCGCGAGCGCACCGTCGACACGCGTGTTAACCGTGCGCGCCCGCGCCGCGCAGTTATTCGACGGAGGAGCGGAAGGCGGACCTGCGCCTGACGTGACGATCGACCAGGTCAATGGCACGAGCGGTGAGGCGCGGCCGCGCGGTGCACGTTTTGGAGCCCTTGTGCACGCCGCCTTGGGTCTCGTGCCGCTCGACGCCGACGACGCGCGTGTGGGCGAGATCGTGGATCAACAGATGCGCGTCCTTGGCGCGTCGTCAGAGGAGCGCCCGGTCGCCGTGGCGCTCGTCGCGAGCACGCTCCGCCATCCCGTGTTCGCGCGTGCACGCGAAGCGGCCGCACGCGGCCGCGTGCGGCGCGAAACGCCCGTCGCCCTGGTCGGAGACGATGGGGTGCTCCTGGAAGGCGTGGTCGACCTCGCCTACGAGGCCGAGGAGGGGTGGGTCGTGGTCGACTTCAAGACCGACCAGGAGCTCGACGGCCCGCTCGACCAGTATCGGCGGCAGGTGGGGCTCTATGCCGAGGCTATCGCCCGTGCAACCGGCAGGCCGGCGCGTGGTGTCATCCTGCGTCTCTAGTGGCCCCCTCTACTTGCTTGGCGTTCGGTGGAGGCTCACACGCGCCAGTGTCGGACACGCTCTCGCATCCTCAATCATGACGCGTACCTTCTGGGTAACCGTGGGTGGCACCACAACGATCCGCTTGTGACCGATGGTCGTGCCGTGACCGATGCGCTGCCACGTGTCCCCCACCATGGCTTCCACGAGGAAGCCGCTGACGCGCTGCCCTAACGGGAGGTATTCCTGCAGCACGACACGATCGAAGCGGCGCGCTTCAGGCAGCGTTAGCGTGAGAGCTCCCCGCACCGTCCCATCGGGCGCAGCCCAATACGTGTCGACATCTCGATCCACGACGAGCGCGGGCTCGAAGCCGGGGCCACGAACGGCGTTTGCGTCGACCACAGCGCCCGCGGCAAGATCAGTCCCGTACGTGACGTCGACCAGCCGACGGAAGCCCTCGAGCGCGGAGATATCGGCATCGGCAATGCTCCCGCGCTGATCGGGCGGCACGTTGAGGAGCAGCGTGCAGTTGCGTCCAACAGACGCCTCGTAGATCTCGAACAGTCGGCGGGGCGACTTGACGCGCTTATCCTCGGACGACCGATAAAACCACCCGGGTCGGATGGAGACGTCGCACTCGGGCGGCACCCAGTCGCGCCCGAAGGGCGATCCCTCGCCGAGCTCGTGAAAGAGCGGTGTCCCCGGGTAGTAGCGAGAGACATCGACAAGTGACCACGTGGTGAGCGGCGCCTCACCGCGCTCGTTGCCCACCCAACGCACGCCGGGGCCGCTGTCGCTGAAGATGACCGCGTTCGGCTGCAGTCGCTGTACCGTCGACTGGAAGAGGTCCCAATCGTACACCTGGCGCTTGCCGTTTGGCCCTTCACCGTTCGCGCCGTCGAACCACACCTCGAAGATCGGGCCGTAGCTCGAGAGCACTTCTTCGAGCATGCCGGCGAACACGCGGTTGTACTCGGGCGTGCCGTACGTCGGATGGTGACGATCCCAGGGCGAGAGATAGACACCAAACTTCAGGCCCGCCTCCCGACAGGCGTCGGAAAGCTCGCGCACGAGGTCACCCTTGCCATCGCGCCACGGGCTCCGCGCGACCGTGTGGGTCGAGAGCTTCGATGGCCACAGGCAGAACCCGTCGTGGTGCTTAGCGGTGATGATGACGCCCTTGAAACCGGCCGCCTTGAAGACACGGACCCACTGCCGTACGTCGAGCTGCATCGGGTCGAAGACGCGAGGATCCTCCCGACCGCTACCCCACTCGACACCGGTAAACGCGTTCGGACCGAAGTGAACGAACGCATTGAGCTCCAGCCGCTGCCAGGCGAGCTGCTGCGGCGTTGGCAGCGGCCGAAGCGGCATGGGCGCGGTCCCGCGATTCGCGCCCGCGGCGCTTGTGGCGAGGACCCAGGCAGACAGCAGCCAGGCGATCGCGCAGGTTGTCATGAGGGCGTCGCGGATTTCGACTATCCTTCTACTGGACGAGAATATGCTAAAAGTTGAGCTTCATACTCATACGTCGGACGACCCCGACGATTACATCCCGTATACGACGCGCGAGCTCGTCGATCGAGCGGCTGAGCTCCGGTACGACGCGGTCGCGATTACGCTTCACCATCGGCAGCTCGATCTTGCGGGTATCGTCGACTACGCGCGGGGGTGCGGCGTCACGCTGATCCCCGGCGCGGAGGTGAGCATTGAAGGCCGCCACGTGCTCCTCATCAACTTTCCGCTGAACGCTGGCGCGGAGCGTGTGCGGACGTTCGACGATCTCGCCGCGCTGCGAACACGCGCACGCGGCGCGGGGTGGCTCGTCGTGGCGCCGCATCCGTTCTATCCGGCCTCGTCCTGCCTCAATCATCGCCTGGAAGCGCACCCGGAGCTGTTCGATGCGGTTGAGATCAGCGCGTTCCACACGCGGTGGCTCGACTTCAATCGACGCGCACGCGAGTGGGCGCGCGCGCAGGGCAAGCCGCTCGTCGGCAACTGCGACGTCCACCGGCTCAGTTTTCTCGGGCCCACTTACTCGCTCGTGGATGCGGCGCCCGATCCGCATGCCATCTGCGAAGCGATTCGAGCCGGCCGCGTCGAGGTGTGTTCGACGCCACTCTCGACCGCGCGCGCGGCCCACGAGCTCGCTCAGCTTCTGTATGGCGACGTGCAGAAGTTGCGGTGGCGCATGGGTGGTCGCCCGGCACCAGCGTCGGCCGCATAGCGGACGTCGAACCGCATCATGGCGCCGAATCCGACGAGGCAGAGCACGGCCTATTCCCCGCGTGTCGATCGCGCCCTGAAGCTCGCAGCGATCGTCCACCGCCGCCAGCAGCGGAGGGGCACGCGGGTTCCGTACGTCATGCATCCCGTCCAGGTGGCCCGCATCCTGGAATGTTACGGGTATGGCGAGGACCTGGTGATTGCCGCGCTGCTACACGACGTGATTGAGGACGCGCAGCCGGGTGACGAGGAGACCGAGCGCGCTGTGGCCGAGACGTTTCCGCCGTTCGATCTGTCCGTATCGAGCTTGGAAGCCGGAGCGGCGGCCATACCGGACGAGACCTCTGAACGGCTGCGCGCGCTCATCGAGCGGGAGTTCGGGCGCCGCGTCCTGGCGCTTGTTGATGCCGTCACGGAGCAGAAGCGGGAGCGTGGCGGCGAGCGTCCTTGGATGGTCCGCAAGCAGGAGGCCCTCTCGGCTCTCGCTGCACACGGGCCGTCGGATCCGGATGTCGCAGCACTCAAGGCGGCGGATGCCCTCCACAACACCCAATCCATTGCCCAGGACCTCGGCACGGGCGGCGTCAGGATCATGAGTCGGTTCAACGCGGAGCCGCACGAGACCGTGTGGTACTTCCGCGCCGTGGCGGACGTGGTGCGCGGGATCCTTGGTGACGCTCCACTCGCGCACGAGCTCCAAGGGGCGGTGGACAATCTCGCCACGACCTTGCTGCAGGTCTACGAGCAGGCGAGAGTCAAGCTGCTGAACGAAATCGAGTGATCCTTGTGCATTGACAAGAATTCAGATGATCGCTCGTAGCCCGCGATCCAGACGCCGCAGCCCTTCCTGCAGTCGATCGTCCGCGACCGCGCCATACGACAGGCGGAGATAGCATCCGTCCGTCAGACCAAACGCATTGCCAGGGAGCAACGCCACGCCGTGCTCTCGGATGAGCCGTTCGGCGAGCATCAGCGGGTCGAGATCTGCGTGGACTCTGAGCAGCAGGTAGAAGGCTCCGCCAACCGGAGGCACCGTGCAGATGTCGTGCATGCCGGCGAATGCCTCGAGCGCGCGGTGTCTGAGATTGCCGAGCGCCGCGACACGCGCGTCGCAGTAGCTGCGGCCAACCTCCAGCGCTGCACGGGCCGCGCGCTGCGAAATCGACGGCGGACAGATCACGTTCGTGTCCTGGATCTTGGTGACCGGCACGAACAGAGCCTCCGGAACGAGCATCCAGCCGATACGCCAACTGGCGAGCCCATACGCCTTTGACATCGAGTAGAGGGCAATCGTGTGGAGCCGACTCGCGGGCTCGCAGGCGGGCGAATAGTGCGCCATGCCATCGTAGGTGAAGTACTCGTACACCTCGTCATGAATGTGGTAGATGCCAGCCTCACGACAGAGCTGGTTGATGGCACACAGCGTCGCCCGTGAGTAGACGGCGCCGGTTGGGTTGTTCGGTGAGATGGTGACCACCGCCCTCGTTCGCGGCGTGATGGCGGCACCGAGCGCGTCCAGCTGTGGCTGATACGCGGCATCCGTCGGCACCGAGACGGTGCGGCAACCAGCAATCGCCACCGCCATCTCGTGATTGAAGTAGTAAGGCAGGGGCAGAATGACCTCGTCACCGGGGTCGGTGATCGCGAGCACGGCGGTGAGGAAGGCCATATTGCCGCCCGCAGTCACCACGATCGCACGGCCATCGAGCGACGTCCCGTTCTCTGCGTGCAGCTTGGCCGCAATGACCTCGATGAGGTCGGGCAAGCCCTCGTCCGGCCCGTACTGGTGATCCTGAACCACCCCGCCAAATGCCGCAACCGCTTCCAGCACTTGTGGTGGCGGACCGTAGCCAACCACGCCTTGGGCCAGGGAAATCGTGCCGGGCGTCGAACGAATCAGCTCGCCGATGTGAGGAATGACCGGAAGCTGAACGTTAGCAATCCGCTGAGGCGAGCGCATCAACCGTATATTCTGTACGACAACGTGACACGGTGATAGGGTGAGGGTGACACCCGTCCCCGGAGCCTCGATTGACGACTATGCACCTTTACCTCGTTCATCATGGCGATGCGCTGCCCCCCGATATCGAGCCCGCGCGTCCGCTATCACCGCACGGCCTCGTGGCGGTGCAATCGCTCTCGGCAGCCGCAGCGGCGCGCGATGTCAAGCCGGTTGAGATCTGGCACAGCGGCAAACGGCGCGCGCGCCAAACCGCAGAGGTGTTCTGGCAGGTATGTAACCCGTTGGCAGCCATCCTCGCGCAGCGCGGCCTCCAACCCGACGATCCGCCCGGCATTATTGCCGATCAACTGGCAGCGGAGGATCACGATACGCTGATCGTCGGCCACATGCCGCACTTACCGGCGCTTCTCCGATGGCTCGTTGCCG
This sequence comes from Luteitalea sp., assembly GCA_009377495.1. Lineage (GTDB taxonomy): Bacteria > Acidobacteriota > Vicinamibacteria > Vicinamibacterales > Vicinamibacteraceae > WHTT01. The sequence continues at coordinate 66,186 of WHTZ01000028.1, read as the reverse complement.
GCTGGGATGATCTGTCGATCACGTTCCCGCCGCACGGCCTCGTGGCGCTCGAGCGCAGCGCCAATCGCTTGAAGTGGAGCGAGCGCTGGAGGTTGGAAGTGGAGTGAACGGCAAAAAGGAACCGGAGGGGGAAAACGAGGGCAGTCCCCGTTTTCCCCCCGGTTCCTTCCCCCTAGAAGCGGAAGGTGATGCCGACGTCGCCACGCCAAAAGTCGAAGTCACCGAGGCCGAGGTCCACCGGGAGGGCCGCCTCCGGGTCCTCGTCGTTCAGCGACCGGAAGTAGCGAAGGTCGCCGCGCAAGCCGACGTTCGGGCTGAAAAAGATCATCGCCCCACCACCGACGTTGAGGCCGAAGTCGTTTCGCGAGGCGTCTTCGAAGAAGCCTCCTACACTCTCCACGTCGAGACGAATGAGGCCAATGCCTCCGGTCGCATACGGCCGGATCTGCGGGCCGCTCCGCGCGCCGAGTGGAATGCCGATGAGGACGTTGCCCATCAACGTGGTCACGCTGCCTTCGCTCCCGTTGAAGTCTGCGAAGTCCTCCGGGTCGAGGTTGAAGAAGTTTGGCGAGTAGCCGAAGTCGACCTCGAAGCCAATGATCTCGTTCGCCATGCCTCCGAAGTCGATCCCGTAGTGCAGCCGGTTCTTCACACCCTCGCCCCGCATGTTCCAGCCGACAAACGGTGTTACCAACCCGTCTGCGCTGGCGCGCGTCGGAAGCGCCGTCAGCGCCAACACACCAATCATCATCAATATCAGTCGTCGCATTGTCGATTCACCTCAAATGAAGAGCCCGATCCGTCAGTCGATGGCCGGGACTACGGCAGCACCGCCGTCCGCTCCTCCCACTGCAAGGCGCGTACCTCGGCATCGGGGCCACTGCCCATGCAAAGAAGACGGATCTCGCCTGTAGTTCGTTGCGCCGAGCTCGACCGTTGGCGCCGCCACACGGCCGTTTGGATCGTCGCGCGGGGAGGTTTGGATCAGCCCGGTGAGGGTGACTCGGTGACAAGGTTCCACGCGAGCTCGTTGCTGTGGACGCTGCCGAGCCGGAGCCCTGCAAGAATCGGCACGTCGGCCGACAACGTCACGCGCATGAGGCCGATGCTACCTGACCCGTACGGCTGCACACTGCCGGTCGGGGCGCGTACCAGCAAGTTGCCCATGAGCGTCGTCATGCTGACATCGAGGTCCACCGCGGGGATCTCATCGAGCAATTGCGTTGGCGTGTAGCCGAGATCGAGCTCTCCACCGACAATGCCGCCACCGCCGACGCCAACGGTGGCTTCGGTGAGATCTCCCGTCGTGCCGACGCCAGCAAATGGTGTGAGCCAAAGCTGTGCGCGCGCAGTCGTAGGTGCCAGGACCAGCAGGATAGCGACGATCAAGCCAGATCGTTTTGACATGTGAGCAGTTCATGCAGCGCCGCGCGCAGCAATACCCATGCGCGTGCCACATGCACCTCGGTGGTCCGCAGGTGACCGATGGCGAGGCGCAAGGCAACGCGGTTCCCAATTCGCGTGTGCGAGAGGAACACCTCACCTGACGCGTTCACGCGGTCGAGCAGCTCCGTGTTCAAGGCATCGAGCACGCTGTCCCCGTCGCTGTCGATGCGACGAGGCTCGTCGCCCAGCGCTCGCGGGTGTGCGCGGAAGCAGACGACGCTCAGCGGCACGGGTGCGAGGCGCTCGAAGTCGGGGTCCGCATCCACCCAGGCCGCAAATCGTCGGGCCAACTGAATGTGATCGGCGAGTCGGCGACGAACGCCAGCGGCACCGAAGTACCGCAGCACGAACCACAACTTCAGCGCGCGGAACCGGCGGCCGAGCTGAATGCCAGTGTCCATCAAATTGCGCGCGGCACCGTGCTCGCGCGTCTGCAGGTAATCTGGCGTCAGCGCGAACGCTGCTCGCACCGCGTCCATGCGGCGGCAGTAACATGCGCTGAGATCAAACGGCGTGAACAGCCATTTGTGTGGATTGACCACGACCGAGTCAGCGCGCGCCACCCCATCGAAGATCCACTCACAGTCCGGCACCATGGCCGCGGGTCCGCCATACGCGGCGTCGATGTGCAGCCACACGCGCTCTGCCTCACAGATATCCGCAACCGCTGGCACCGGATCAACACTCGTCGTCGAGGTGGTGCCGACCGTGGCGACGACGGCAACTGGTCGCACACCGCGGGCCCGATCCGCTCGGACAGCATCGGCCAGCGCCTCGGGCCGCATGCGAAACGCGGCATCGACGGGAATCCTCAGCAGGCCGTTCTGGCCGAGGCCAAGCAGCATCACCGCCTTGTCGATCGAGGAGTGCGCTTCCTCTGAGCAGTAGACGCGGAGCGGCGGCAGATCGCGCCCAGGCAGCCCACGCACGCGAATCTCCGGAACGGACGCCTCGCGCGCTGCGGCTAGGGCGTGCAGGCTCGAGATGGATGCCGTGTCGTAGATGACACCCTCGAATACCGGTGGCAGTCGCAGCAACGACCGGAGCCAGCCGAGAACCACTTCTTCGAGCTCGGTCGCCGCTGGCGAGGTTCGCCAGAGCATGGCCTGCTGGTTGAGGGCTGCCGCCAGTAACTCCGCAAGCACACCCGGACCGCTCGCCGAGATGGCGAAATAGCCGAAGAACCCCGGATGATTCCAATGTGTGAGACCCGGCACGATCGCTCGCTCGAAGTCCGCGAGGATCGCTTCGATCGGCTCGCCCTCTTCCGGCGCTTCGTCGGGCAGCGCCGCGCGGATTTCGCCAGGTCGGAGGCGCGGCAAAATCGGGTAATGGTCGCTCTCCGCGAGATACTGGGCGACCCACTCCACCAACTCGTGGCCCGCACGGCGAAACGTAACGGGGTCCATGTCGCCGAGCGGACGCTCTGGTGCTGCCGTCATGGGAGGGCGAGGTGACAGGTGCGAGGTCCGAGGGCTGTCTCAGGGTTCAGGAACGAGTGCTCAAGGGATCAGGGCTGGTAGGTGCTTCTTCGAGCGGTACGGTTTGCTGCTAAGCGCACCCGGGAGCGCCGCCCTGATACCTGAAGGCGTGATCCCTCCTGGCCCCTCGCCCCTCGCACCTTGCACCTTGCACCTTTAGTGTTCGACCTCGATCGTGAATGATTCGGTCAGGCGCACCGTGACGTTCGATCCGGCCCGCAGCACCGCCGGTTCTACGCGCTGCGTGGCCGCCGCCGCCGTGCCGCCGCCTGCACCCGCCGCCGCACCAATCGCTGCACCCTTGCCGCCGCCGAGGATGGCGCCGAGGATGGCGCCGCCCACCGTGGCGCCCCCAATCTTCGCGGTGGTCTTATCAGATGAGGAGGGGCCTTCGCGGTAAATCGTTTCTGTGCGCAGAGGAAGCTCCGTACCATCCGCGAGCACCAGCGAGTGGAAGCGCACGCCCAAGCGCGCCCCCCCCTTCAGCCGGCTCCCGGTCTCCACCTCGACGACGGAGCCTCGCAGCCGCGTGCCCGCGGGGATGGCCACGACATCATCGACGAGGACGTCACGCGTGGCGTGAGCATCAACGCGGTCCTCGATCTGCGCTGTGGCGCTCGAAACCGTGTTGTCAATCTGCAGTCCCACAACGGCGTCGGGCTCGACGGTGACCGGCGTTCTCAGCGGAGGCTGGGGGGTAATGATGCCCTCCGGCAACTCGAACCCGGCGCCGTTCTCAGCGGATGTCGCGACCGGCTCGGTGGTTCGACTCTCCGGTGGTGGCGGCGTGCTTCCGGTCACGGGCTCTTCTGAGCTGTCGGCTTCCTCCACAGCATCCGCGGCGCGAGCGGTCGTCGGCACCGGGGTGGGATCAGCGCTGCGGGTCGTCTCGGGGCGGTCACTCGGACTCCGCTCTGTGTCGGGTGACGCGCTTGCAGACTGCGCGGCTTCGTCAGCCTCGAGCGGCGGCGCGCTCGTCGCTCCACCGCGAGAGCCGCGCTCGGGCGAGTTGTCCGCGCGGTCCGCCTTGGCGGTCGTGCTGACGGCCGCGCGCGGCGCTGGGGCAGGCTCTTCCGGGGTCGGTCTATCTGCCTCGCGCTCGCTATCCTCTTCGGAGAGCCCCGAAGGATCACGCTCCGCGGCAGGCGAGGTGTCCTGCTCGAGATCGATGGTCGTGCCATCACTGGCGGCCGGCTCGACCGCGCCCGGATCACTCTCCGGATTCGTTGACGAAGGCGGCCGCGCGGCAGCCGCCGGCGCTGACTGCGCCACGTGACGCGTGGCCAGATAGCTGCCCACACCGGCAGCAGTCACGCACCCGACGATGAGACCAGCAATCAACACGGGTCGAGACATGGTCGTCCTCCGGAGTGTAGTGACGCAAGAGATGTGCCGGCTGAATGAGAACTTAACCACATGGAATGGCCGACTCCGTGGCCGCCCCGGGGCGGAACGTCGCTGAGATCTTCACCTACCGGGGACACTATGTCCACTGGAAGGGAAGGACGGGAGTTGGCCCTTCGACTCGCTTCGCTCGCTCAGGGAGCCCCGAGCGGTAGTCGAGGGGCTCAGGGCATGTGGTGCAGCGATTGCATGCTGTTCGGGCATGGGCAGGACCAGACAGCCGCGGTGGAGGCGTGTGATGCGGGCGCTCGCTTCTGCGCTGGCCGCCCTGTTCCTCGCGGTGGCCCCTGCGAGCGCGCTGACGCTTGCAGAGATCATCGAGCTCAGCCGGGCGGGTGTCCACGACGACGTATTGGTTGCTCTTATTGAGGTGGAGGGCGCTAGTTGGGGGCTGACCCCCGACGAGATCATCGAGCTCACGAAGGCAGGCGTAAGCGAGCGGGTCCTGCTGGCGCTCGTGGACTCGAGCCACGATGCCCAGCAGCACGTGCTCGAGGAGCCACTCGCACCGGACGCGCCGCTGGAACAGGCGGCGCAGGTCACGATTGTTCCTGCACCGCTCGATTTTGCGCAGGAGGACATCATCTACACCGACGCGCCAGGGGCCGTAGTCGTCGAGCACTACGAAACGGTTATCCCGGTGCCAGTCTTCGTCGACGTGCCGGATAAGTCACACAAGCGGCGTCGCCACGACCGTCCGGCGGACGCGAAGGAGAGCCCGAAGCGCGCGTCGTCAGCGAAACACGATCAAGAGGCCCGCGGCCACTCGTCGCGAGGCAGAGAGATGCCCAGCGAGCGCTGGGCGAGAGATCTACCTCGGCCCGGGAGGCCAGCGTCCAATCATCCTCGCTACACGGATCGCAGCCGTGATCTCGGCGCCCGCGACGTGCGTGCGGCCTTGCGCTCCCAGACCCAAGAGACCAAGAGCGACGAGAAGAGCGAGAAAACCAAGAGCAACAGGAAGCGCGACTGAGACGGGATAGAGTGCGACGCGAGATCGGGAGCCGTGTCCTCATGGCAGAATACCGACATCGTGAAGCACACAGACGTGGTTATTATCGGCGCCGGCGTGATTGGCTGTGCGTTGGCGTACGAAATGGCACAGCGCGGCCTGCGCGTCCGCGTGTGCGATCGGCGGGCGCCGGGAGCCGGTGCCTCGCAGGCCTCGGCCGGCGTCCTCGCGCCGTACATCGAGGCCGAGTCGCGGAGCACACTCGAACAACTCGGTGTGCGCAGCCTTGAGCTGTTCGACGAGTTTCTTTCCCGGGTGGTCGCAGATGCTCAGCAGGACGTGCCGTACGTGCGCGATGGCACGCTGGAGGTTGCCACGGACGACTCGGGCCTCGCCGGGCTCGAGCGATCGTGGCGAGCCCTTCAGGAGGAGGGGGTTGAGTGCGAGCTCCTGACGACGGCGCAGGTGCGAGAGGTGGAGCCCATGATAGGCCCCCTAGTGCAAGCCGGATTGGTGGTTCGTCCGCATGGCGCCGTGTCCGTGCGCGAGCTGGTCACGGCGCTGGTCCGCGCAGCCCTTGTGCGCCGCGCGGTGTTTGTCGACGCCTGCACGGTACGTCGGGTGCGAGGCGGGCGCGATGCCGAGGTTGAGACGGACCAAGGCGTCTTTCGGGCTCCGACCGTCATCCTGGCAGCCGGCGCGTGGGGCGGTGAGCTGCAACTGGAACGTGTGCCGGCCGTTCCGGTTCGGCCCGTGCGAGGGCAGTTGCTCGCGCTGGCCCACGTTTCACCCTTACCACAGCGTGTCGTCTGGGGGCGCGATTGCTACTGCGTGCCGTGGTCTGATGGTCGCGTGCTGGTGGGTGCGACGGTCGAGGATGTGGGGTTCGACGAGCACGCCACGCTGGGTGGCGTCCGCCACCTGGCGGCAGCCGCGAGTCGGCTCCTTCCCGGCCTCGAGCAGGCGGTCCTCGAGAACGTGCGCGTGGGGCTACGGCCGTGCTCGCCGGACCGACTCCCCATTGTCGGGCGATCGCGGCGGTTACCGACGCTCGTCTATGCGACAGGCCACTACCGCAACGGCGTCCTGCTGGCGCCCCTAACGGCACAGGTGGTTGCCGATTTCGTCTCGAGCGGACGCGAGGATCCCATGCTCGAGGTGACGTGTCCGGCTCGTCTCGGCGACTTGTAGAGGAAAAAAGAGGCCTGTTATCTTTTCCTGGGGGCCCGAGCTATGCGACTAAGTGATAACGAAATCGGTGAGCAGCTACGAGGACTACCGGGCTGGAGCCGCAACGGAGAGGCCATCGAGAAGCAGTTGACGTTCGCGTCGTTTCCCGATGCCATTGCGTTCGTAACGCGGCTTGCGTTCGATGCAGAGGCGGTCGATCATCATCCTGATCTCGCCATCAACTATCGTCGCGTGACCGTCGGTTACTCGACGCACAGCGAAGGCGGCGTCACATCGAAGGACATTGAGGCCGCTCGACACATAGAGGAGCTCGCAAGGCGGTGGCAGAAGTAGGGGCGAGGTGACACAGGTGCGAGGTCCAAGGGCTGTCTCAGGGTTTAGGAACGGGCTCGTAGGGCGCGGCTTTGAACGAGCTTGTAGGGCGCGGCTTTAGCCGCGCCAGGAGAATCCCATGCACGGACGGCGCCCCTAAAGGGGCGCCCTACGCGGCAGCGCCGCCCTGATACCTGAAGGCCTGATCCCTACTGACCCCTGACCCCTGACACCTGACCCCTCCCGTTAGGAGAGGAAGCCGACGAAGTTGTTCGGCGAGATCGTGTATCCAGGAAAGATCTGGCTCGGGTCGCGGACGCCCAGGTGACGAACGACAGTCTCGCCAAACACGTCACGGAAGTCCGTGGTGATAGCGAGGTCGCGTCCTTCGAAGCGCTGCTCGGGCGTCAGCCCTGGCCACTTTCCGTAGACTTTGCCGCCACGGACATTGCCGCCAAGCGCGAGCATCACGTTGCCGTGGCCGTGGTCGGTTCCCCGGCTGCCGTTTTCGTTTACCGTCCGTCCGAACTCAGACATCGTCAAGATGACGATGTCCTGGAGCCGTGAGCCGAGATCTTGGGCAAATGCCGCGATGCCGTTGGAGAAATCATTCAGGCGTGCCGCGAGCCGGCCGACGTCGCCGCCTTGGCTGAAGTGCGTGTCCCAGCCGCCGACCTCCGCAAAGCCAACCTCCAAGCCCACGTTTGCCTTGATGAGCTGTGAAATCTGCGTGAGCGCCCGGCCGAACGGCGAGCGCGGGTAGCGCGCACCGTTCTCCGGCCGGTAGCCCTTCTGTTCGGCGGCCCGGAGCATCTTGACCGCCTCGAACGCTTCACCGCCGGTTTGGCCGAGCGCTTGGTCCGCCGCCGCGGCGTACTCTTCTTCGAAGGACGACCGCACGGACGCGGCCGCGCGTAGGTCGAACCGCTTGATGTTCGTCATGGCGAGCGCGGGCGCCGTGCCCTTGAGACTGACCGGCAACTGCGGCGTTAACGATACGGCGCGCAGTGGTGTCTGCTCCTCGAGTTGTCGAGTGCGGAGGTAGCGATTGAGCCAACCGTCTTGGGTGCTCCTGACGCCGGGCGTCGCCGTCTCCATGAAGTCTTGTGCGTCGAAGTGTGACCGCGTTGCGTTGGGTGAGCCACACGCATGCACAATGGCGAGCTGCCCGTCCTGGTACCATCGATGCAGCGGCGCCATGCGCGGGTGGAACGCAAAGAACTCGTCGAGATCGAGCGCGCCACCCTCACCGCCCGGCTGCCGAATCGCGATGGTGGGCCGTGCCGCGTAATACGCTTTGTCCCCAAAGGGTACGACCATGTTCAGGCCGTCCACCGCGCCCCGCTGAAAGATGGCCACGAGGACACGCTGGCGTCGGGTGTCGGCCGAGGCGGTCCTCACGAGAAACGAGGGCGCGAACCCGAGGCTCACCAGCGCCGTGGCGCCATTCTTGAGGAAGATTCGTCGGGTTTGCATGACCTGCACTCCTGAAGGGGTCAGGGGCCAGGTGCCCCTTGCCCCTATCACTTCCGCTGAAACTCTGGCGAGCCGAGCGTAAGTGCCGCAACCTGCGCGACGTTCTTACCCTTCCCCGTCGTCGAGCGCGTCTCCGATGAGGCGTCGTCCAGTAGCAGCGAGGCGAGCAGCCGATCGCGGGCGTCTGCCGGGTCATTGCCAAGGCGCGACTCGAGCGACACCGTCACACCTCGGAGCCGGTTGTTGGCAAGTGCCAGCGCAAAGTTCATGCGTCCGAGTAGCGCGCCAGAGTTCGTCCAACTGCTCGCGTGATCGATGTATCCGGTTGGTGGCTGCGCACCATAGAGTGGCATGCCAAGATGCACCAATCTTGGCACGAGGATGCCGGCGTCCTCAACGCGAGCGTCCGTCGCCCGCAACGCGCTCACCACGAACTCGAATGGCGACTTCACCTTCGCCCGGTAGGCCTCGGTCTCGAAGAACTCCGGCGACGTGACGATCGTCTGGACCACCTCGCGGAGGTCGCCGTCGGTCTCGCTGAAGCGTTCGGCGGCGCGCTCGACCAGGGCCTGCGGCGGGTCGTCCGCGACAAAGCGCCGCGCCAGCTTCGTCGCAATGAACGTGGCCGTCGACGGATGCCGAGCAAGTAGGTCCAGCACCTCCTCTCCGTCACGCTCGCCGCCCGCGTCGATCTCGTGGCCAAGTACGCGCTTCACACCAGGCTCGTGCATCCCAGAGGCGAAGACGGCCTCGCCGCCCTGGGCCCGGCTCCTTACCGTCCAGCCCGTAAAGCACTTTGCCACCTCAATCACGTCCTGCTGCGTGTACCCACCCTCCACACCGAGCGTGTGCAGCTCCATCAGCTCGCGCGCGTAGTTCTCGTTCAGACCAGGCTTGGTCTTCGGCTGTGGTGGAGTGCGTTTCCTCTTTGGCGCGGACTGTGCCCGTGCTGAGCCACTTCGACGCGCCTGCGCGGAAGCCGGCCGCGGGTGGGGCCCTGCCACTCTGCGCCGCGGTTGCGCGTCGAGTACTTCGCCACGCCGGTGCCTGGCTGCCGAAGTCGATCTGAGCGTTGGTGGTCGGAACGGTCCTGGTGCCTCCGGACCAACGCTTCGCCAGTTATCGAGATAAAGGAGCATCGCCGGACTGTGCGCGACGGCGCCGAGCAGGTCGCGGAACTTACCAAGCGCGTGCGGTCGGATCACGTCACGCTCGTAAGCGGTGACGTAGGGGAGCGTGTTGCCGCCGCTAAAGACGTTGAAGTGATTGAACCAGAAGTCGACGAGAACTTCCTCGAGCTGCCTCTCGCTGTAAACCGCGCGCAGGATCTTCTGTTGCGCGCGCTCCTGAGTGACGAGAGTGCGCCTGCGATTGGCTTCTTTCAGCTCCTCCTGTTGTTCGGGCGAAAGCTGAGCAGACCCGGCCTGGCGTTCATCTTGCGATCCCTCCATGCTCGTGCTCGTGGCCTGCTGCGTCTCGTCGCGGCTGGTCGCGGCAGGCGGCTGCCGCGTATCGCGAGTCACCGCATCGTCCTCCGGTGCGGTCTCGGTCATGTTCTCCATTTCGGCATCGCCTTGTTGCGGCGAGCTCTCAGCGGTGCCAGCCCCCTGCCGCTGCAGTTGCTGCCGTAGCTGTATGGCGGCGCGCACATACTCTTGCGCGATCACCTGGGAGCTCAGCTTCAAGGTTTCGAACGACGCAAGCTGTGTCTCGAGCGCTTCGCTTTCGCGGATACGCTCGGGATTCAACTGCTCGTCGATGTAGTCTTGCAGCCCCAGCCGCTGTACGCGCTCCACGTCACGGCCGGACGGACCGAAGCCAAGGCGGTTCAGGACATGGACAATCGTTCGCTCGTCCGGATCGCTCGGTATGGCTGACGTTGGTTGGTCGGCCACGAGCATCGAGCTGCCCACGATCACCGAGACAGCGGCGACGCCGACGATCAAGCGCTCGAGCCGGCGAATGCTGGACCCACGGTCGACATTGCGCATGGACACTCTCCATTATGTTCGACCTGGCTAGCGAGCTTCGCGTTTAAGATACGGTCCGCACAATGAACGACACGACCAAACGGTTGTGTGTGACGCGAGTATGGTTGAGGTATCAGCCGGAGCGACGCCTGCCCGCAACTTGACTCAACCATAGTGTCGCGCATATTCTGCATCCCCTTAGTATTGCAGCAAGAGCGCACCGCAGCGCGCGCACGGGCCATGATCGCGCGCTGCGGTCGCCCGAGAACATCAGGGACTTAGTTCTCAACCTCGCCCACCGTTAGGAGGAGTGATGAGCCGCGCCCCTTCCGTCCCCTCTCTTGTTCTGACGCTGGCGCTGGCCGGTCCGGTTTGGGCGCAAGGCCAACCGCAGGCCGGCAGTGCGCCCGAGCCGCTCGATCCGGCGGCCATCGCACAGCTCACCAATGAGGTTGGCGGTGCTGGCCGCGTCAGCATCAGCCGCGCCACCGGTACAGCGCGGTTCGTTCGGCCGCCTCGTGGCTTGCCGCTGGGGCTCGACCAGCAGCGGCGTGGTCCCGAGGCTGCCACGAGCAGCGGCCGGCACGGCCGCGCGATGGCGTTTCTCGAAAGGCACGCGCGCGCGTTTGGCCTCGCGAATCCGCGTGCTGAGCTCACCCTGCTGGGCGCGCTGCCGGACCGACGTGGGGGCGAGCACTTAACCTATCAGCAGATGTACCGCAATCTTCCCGTCTTTGGCGCTATCTTCAAGGCGCATTTCGATGATGCGGACAGAATGGCGGCGCTGAACGGCTCGATCGTGCCGGACATTACGGTTGATCCGACGCCGACACGCGAAGCCAACGACGCGGCTCGCGTGGCGGCCGACAAGGTCGCCGCCGAGCGTGAGCGCGAGGACGTGGCCGTCCAACGCACCCGCCTCGTGGTATTTCGCGAAGGCCTCCTCAAAGGCGTGCCAGGACCCAATCGTCTGGCTTGGGAAGTGGAGGTGGGCAACCGCCGGGACGTGCGTGAGTTCGTTTACGTCGACGCGCACACGGGAAAGATCATCGACCAGATCGCGGGCATTCACGACGACCTGTTTCGCCGCGTGTACGACGGACGTAACCTGAACGACGTACCACCAGAGTACCCGGACTCGCCGTTCTGGATCGAAGGCGATGCGTTTCCCACGGCATCCCCCGAGGCCGACAACATGATCCTCGCCTCGAAGGAGACCTACGACTTCTTCTTCAACGCGTTTGGCCGCGATTCCTTCGATGGGGCCGGCGCGACAATGGACGCCATCTTCGACCGCGGCTACCAATGTCCCAACGCGTCGTGGAATGGCGCGTTCATTTCCTTTTGTCCGGGCTTCACGACCGACGACGTGACCGCGCACGAGTGGGCGCACGCGTACACGGAATACACGCACAACCTGATCTACCAGTGGCAGCCGGGCGCGCTCAACGAGGCCTATTCGGACATCTGGGGCGAGGTAATCGACCTGCTCAATGAGCGTGGCACGGACGAGCAAGACGTGCGCCGCGATGAGGGCTGTTCCGACTTTCAGCTGTTCCCGCCGAAGATTACGGTCAATTCACCGGACGCGATTGCCGGCGAGTACCCGGCTGCAGGCGCGGCGTTTGGTCCTCCGCTCGTCGACGCGATGACGGGCGACCTTGCCCTGGTCGTCGATGACGCGGGACCGTCGCCGACGGACGCGTGCGAGCCGATCGTCAACGCGGACGCCGTGGCCGGGAAGATTGCCCTGATGGATCGAGGTACGTGCGACTTTGTCATCAAGGTCAAGAACGCGCAGGACGCCGGTGCGATCGCTGCCATTGTGGCCAACCATGAGGACGACGCGCTCTTCTTCATGGGCGGATCGGACGAGACCATTACCATTGCCTCGGCCTTCGTCGGCTTGACGACGGGACAGCAGTTCAAAGCTCACTTGGAGACCGGCGTCAACGTCACCCTCGAGCCGAATCCACCCAGCCCCATCCTCGACGACTCGGTGCGCTGGCTGATCGGGGAGGACCTCTTGGGACTACCCGGCACGGGCGCGATCCGTGATATGTGGACGCCGACCTGCCTCGGTCAACCCGCCAAAGTGTCAGACCTACAGTATTTCTGCGGGGTAGCTGACGCGGGCGGCGTGCACATCAACTCAGGTGTTCCCAATCGGGCCTTCACGTTGCTCGCAGACGGCGGTACGTACAACGATCAGACGATTGCTCCGATTGGCCTGACCAAGACCGCGCATCTCTACTACCGTGCACAAACGGTCTATCAAGTGCCCACGACCAACTTTGCGGATCACGCGGACGCGCTCGAAGCGGCTTGCACCGATTTGATCGGCCAAGAGCTCACCGATCTAGTAACCGGCGAGCCGGCCCCCGATGTCATAGCGCCGTCTGATTGCGAGCAGGCGGCGAAGGCGATGTTGGCGGTCGAGATGCGCCGTGAGCCGGTACAATGCAACTTCCAGCCGATTCTGGCGAAGGATCCCCCTGATCGTTGCGGTGCGGACACAACCCAGGTCGACCTGTTCTTCGACGATTTCGAGCGCGACCCGGACCGCCGGTGGAATGTGAGCCATGACGCCGTCACGCCGGCCGACTTCACGGAGCGCGATTGGGTGTGGACGAGCGAGATGCCGGAGGGACGCAAGGGCTCGGCCTTCTTCGCCGTCGATTACCCGGGTGGGACGTGTGAACCGGGGGGTGATGAGTCTGGTGTGCTGCACCTCCAAAGCCCGTCCATCAAGATCCCGAGCGGCGTGACCGATCCCCTTGTGACCTTCGATCACTGGATTGCGGCTGAGGGGGGTTGGGACGGCGCGAACGTGAAGGTCAGCGTCAACGGCGAGCCGTGGCAGCTCGTTGCCCCCGCGGACTACACGTTCAACACGTATAACGCAATATTGCAGCCGGCGGCTGCCGGGAACACCAACCCCATGGCGGGCCAGCCAGCGTGGACTGGCGCGGACGGTGGCTCGGTTGAGGGCTCGTGGGGCCGGTCGCACGTGCGCTTGGCGAGCTACGCGGCGCCTGGAGACCGCGTACGTCTGCGCTTCGACTTTGGCACGGACGGCTGCACGGGCACCTTCGGCTGGTATGTGGATGACGTGACCGTGTCCGCGTGCACGTCGAACACGCCGCCCACGATAAACGTGCATGACGTGAGCAAGAAGGAGGGAACCCGAGGCCTCACCCTTGCGGCGTTTCCCGTCACGTTGTCACACGCCTATGCGAAGCCGGTGGTCGTGCGCTACCGCATCACAGACGGGACGGCGCGCGCGCCGCACGACTACCTGTCGCTCACCGACATCTTCCCCTTCGTGATCGTGCCGCCGCTCAGCGTCTCCGCCAGTGTACCGGTCGCGCTCATCGGTGATCGATTCGCCGAGCCTGACGAGACGTTTCACATCACGCTGAGCCATCCAACCAACAGTGTGCTCGGCAAGATATCCGGCGTCTTCACCATCATCGATGATGACGGGGCGGCGTTGTCCACCAGTGTGGGTAGGTAGGGCGGCCCTTTAGGGCCGCCATTGATCGGCGGGGCTAGCGTAGGGCGGGGCTATAAAGCCCCGCCCTACGCATCGCTCCTCGCATTCAGTGGTCAGCGTTCCGTTGAGCACCCGCTCCGTACTCTTGGCCAGAGCGCGACCAACGCCTCGTGTACCTCGGCAACGGCAGCCGGCACCTCGCGGCCCTTGGTGCCATCCGCGGCCCACGATGAGACGAGCCGCTCGTCGTGCTCCGCATTCGTCGGCCGCGAGACTGTAAGCGTCCATTCGAGAAGATCACAGCAGCGTGGGGTCTTCGTCAGCGCGGCAGCGACGCGCCAGTGCTCCGGCGCAATACGTGACACGGCGCTGTCGAGCGGCGCGATCTGGTGCAGGGCCAGCTTTGTCGTGCACGTCACCGCGACATTGGCTCGAGCCTCGCTATTCGGCTGAATCTCCTCTCTCGACCCCCCTCGCTGTTGATGTGCACCTCGCGGGGAGAATTGCAGTAACTGGGCCGTGCCGTCTGACGTAACCCCGACGCCGCCGGTACCCTTACCGGTGATGCCACCGCTCGAGACGAGGTCCACGCGCCACTGACCCGTTTCTTTCGTCTCAGGAACACGAGATTCCTGCCCCACGCCGGGCGCATCGGCAAACGAGAACAGGACGACAGCTCCAATCGCGCTACGTATAACACTCCTTCGCATCTCGGCTCTCCTTGCCCCTCGCCCCTTGCCCCTCGCCCCTGATCCTACCGTGCCGTGTCACTGGTAGACTCCTCACATGTCGACTCGCTGCCTTCACCTCGTGCTCGTTGTCTTGGTCCTCGCGACTGGCGGATACGCGTCGTCGGCACAGGTCCAGCCGCCGATCGATCCGCAGACGTTGGCTCGTGCCTGGGACGCCGAGCGCTTGCCATTGCCACCCGCGCCGCTGGTACGCCACGCGGACGTCATGCGGCTCATCGAGGAGCTGAAGGATGGTGGACGCGGCATGTTCGAGGTCGAGGAGATAGGCCGGTCTGTAGAGAATCGGAGCTTGAATCATGTGTGGTTTGGTCAGGGGCCGATGCACGTGTTGCTGTGGTCGCAAATGCATGGCGACGAGCCCACCGCGACGAGCGCGTTGTTCGACGTGTGCACCTACATCGAACGCCATCGCGGCGAGCCGCAGGTGACACGCATTCTGGAGCGTCTGACAATCCACATGGTGCCCATGGTCAATCCAGATGGAGCAGAGCGGTGGACGCGGCGCAATGCCCAGGGACTCGACGTCAATCGCGACGCCCGGCTGCTGCAGTCACCCGAGGCGCGCGCGCTCAAGGCGCTCCGAGACCGGCTCGAGCCAGCGCTGGGTTTCAATCTCCACAACCAGAACTGGCGCACGTCGGTGGGGACACCGCCGCAGCCGGCCGCGATCTCATTGCTCGCCGTTGCCTCCGATGAGGCAGTGACCGACACGCCGCAACGCGTGTTGGCCAAGAAGACGGCAGCGGTCGTGCGACAGGCCATCGAGCCATTCGCGCAGCGCCGCATCGGCCGTTACGACGAGACGTTCAACCCTCGTGCGTTTGGTGACACCTTCTCACGTGCGGGCACCGGGGTCGTGCTCATCGAGACGGGGCCGTGGCCGGGCCAAGACCCTGATCGGGCGCTCGTCCGGATCAATTTCGTGGCGATTCTCTCGGCGCTGGACGCGCTCGCCACGGGCGCGGTCGATCGCGTCGACCCAGCCCTCTATACAGAGTTGCCAGAGAACGAGTCGAATCTCTTCCACACCATCGTCAGAGGCGGCACGATTTGGCCAGGCACTGGCGTCGCGCCGTTCAAGGGCGACGTAGGTCTCGGAGGCACGCGCGTCGTACGCGAAGAGAAGGACGGTCGCCACATCCAATGGGTCTCCAGCATCCAGGAGCTGGGAGACTTGCGCGTCTACGGAGCGCTGGCAACGATCGACGCCGAAGGGCTCGTGGTGGCGCCGAAGATGGACCGTGCGGAGCTGGGGCAGGAGATCACCCTACCTGACACAGCATCAGACGAGCAGACCAACGAGAATGGGAGCGACCAGCCAGAACAAGGAGGCCGACGACGACCATTCATTGGCGTTGGCCAGCCGGCGGAGCTGCTGCTCCTCGAGCCGCTGAGCACACCGGATCGCTACCGCGTCGAGCAAATAGTGGTGGTGGGTTCGTGACACCACACGCCTCTTCCGACCAGATTCGCTGGGACGTGGTTGGCCTGGGTGCGAACTCGGTTGACTTCGTATACCGGCTGCCGGCTCCACCTCAGGCGCAGGGCGCGTGCGCGAAGATGCGCATCGCACAGCGCACGGTCTCGTGCGGTGGCCAGATGACCACGGCCCTCGTCGCCTGCGCGCGCTTCGGCTTGCGCGTGAAGTATCTGGGCGCCACCGGCACAGACGAGAATGGTCGGCAGATTCGCCAAGAGCTTGCCCGCCACAAGATCGATACATCGGACGCGGTCATCCACGACGCACCGAACCAGTACGCCATCATCCTGGTTGACGAACGGAGCGGCGAGCGTATCGTGCTCTGGGATCGCGACGAAAGCTTGCATCTCCGCCCGCGTGAGATTCGGAAGAGCGCGATCACGTCGGCGCGTCTGCTGCACGTAGACGATGTGGATCAAGAAGCGGCGATCAGGGCCGCCAGCCTGGCGCGCGAGGCTGGGCATCCCGTCACCACCGACATCGACCGGCTCACCGACCGCACGCTCGATTTGGTCGATGCGGTGACGATCCCGATCTTTGCCGAGCACGTGCCGCTTGGTCTTACCGGTGCCCGCGACACGGAAACGGCACTCAAGCAGTTGCGTGCGCGCCATCCCGGGCTGTTGTGCGTAACCCTGGGGGTGGAGGGGGCACTGGCGCTCGACGGAGATCGGCTGATTCACTCCCCCGCGTATCAGGTGGACGCCGTCGACACAACGGGAGCCGGCGACGTCTTTCGCGCCGGCTTCATCTACGCCTGGCTCCAGGGATGGGCGACCGATCACATTCTCCGCTTCGCCAACGCCGCCGCGGGTCTGAGCTGTACTCGTTCCGGCGCGATCGCGAGCGTGCCCTCACGAGACGAGGTGCTGCGTCTGCTGCAAACGCGGGAAACACGAGCGGGAAAGGCGGGTTGGAGTAGGGTGACAGGGTGAGCCTGAGAACCGGATCCTGAAACCTGAGACAACCCTGGCACCTCGCCCCTGGCACTCCACACCTTGTCACGCTACTCGGTCTGCGAATCGCTCTTCCCGCGGGTATAGACAACGCGTCCATCGAAGATGGTGACTTCGACGACACTCTCTGCCAACTGGTCGGGAGGCAGCGAGAAGATGTCTGTGGAGAGCACGACGAGATCTGCAAGCATGTCAGGCGCGATGATGCCCTTGCGCTTGTCGTCGAACGACGCGTAAGCGGGCGCGCGCGTGTAGGCGTCGATGGCTGCCGCGAGCGCGTAGGCGTCGGACTCCGTGTCGGCGGCCGCGAAAATGGTGGGAAGCGGATCGAGCGAATCGCGTGGCCACCGGCTGCTGAGCAGCACGTGATCACTCGCGTCGAAGAGCTCCAAGAACGACGCCGCCGAGGACGGTAGATCTGCGAGAAGGCCAAGCGACTCGAAGCGACGCCAATCGACGTCAGCCAAGGGGACGTCCAGCTCGATGCGATGGCGGCGGCCCGGTGCCCCGGGACGGTTGACCTCGACCGCGTGTAGGAACGCGTCGAGCGCCATGCTCGCAGCATCGTCACTCGGCGCGTGAGCGACCACCTGCCAGCCGCGCCGGTCCATCAGCGCGATGATCCGATTCAGCTCTGCTGGTGTTAGACCTGAGGGCGCGTTGCTCCCGGCCTGACCCGGAAGCTCCAGCGACGCGTGACGATCGGGCGTGCCAACGGCAGCTCGCTCACGATTCTGGCGCGCGAAGGTGGGCAGATCGTTCACGGTCAGTCGCACGCCGCCCGTCTTCAGCAGCGGATCGTCCGGGTATTGTTTCCGGACGGCGTCGAGGCGCGCGGCGTCCTCATCGGTCAAACCAGCGCGCACCGCCAAGACCGCGTAGACCCGCACGGTCAGCTCATCTTTCGCGCGTAACTGTTCGTAGAGCTCGAGGTCTTCAGCGCCTGCTGCCGTGTCCTGAATGCTCGTGATGCCGAATCGGTGGGCTTCGGCGATCGCGTTACGGATGGCCTGCAGTCGCCGGGCGCGGCTGTGCTGCGGCACGACCGGCTCGAGCAGCGTCTGAGCACCTTCATCGAGCGAGAGGCCACCCTCGACCACACGGGCGTGGGCCTCGTTGAAACCGGGCAAGACCGTCCCGCCGCGTGCGTCAACGAGGTGCGTCTGGCGGCGGCGCAACCGCCTGACCTCCCAATTACTGCCGACGCGCAGGATGCGGTCACCACGGACCGCCACGGCTTCGGCCGGCGGCTCATCCGGACCCCTGTAGACCTTACCGTTGTACACGATGAGATCCACCGGAGCGTCCCCGTCATTTTGCGCTCCTACGATGAGGCCGGCAATGAGCGTCGCCGCGACAATGAGGGAGACCAAGTAGGCGGTGAGGCGGGCGGCCATGGGCGATCCTTGCGAACGCGTCATTCTAGATCGGAAAAAGGAGGACAACCCTCGTTTTTCGGATGGCCTCGTCGCCGTCCCGAAGATGAGAGCTGGCCCGTTTCCCAGTCTAAGATGACCCCGCGATGACAGCGCTCTCCGTACTCTTCGTGATGGGCGGCGGTGTGGTCGCCGGCGTGCTGGGTGCGCTGCTCGGCCTGGGTGGTGGTGTCTTTCTCGTCCCGCTGCTAACGCTGGGCCTCGGCCTCCCCTTCAGGCATGCCGCCGCCATCAGCCTGCTCGCCGTCATTGCCACCTCCAGTATGGTCACCGCCGGGAGCGCCGGCCGCCGCCTGATCAACGTGCGGCTCGGGATGGTGCTGGAGATTGCCACCACGCTCGGTGGCCTCGCGGGCGGTCTCACCGCGCTGACGCTCTCGCACCAGACGCTCAGTACGCTGTTCGGCATTGTGACGGTGCTCATTGCGATAGTGATGTTGCACCAGCGGAACGAGCTCGTCGCTGTTCTCGACGAGGCGGCCGACCCTGGTTGGCTGGGTGGGCGCTTCTACTCCTATGAGCGCGGCCGTCACGTGACGTACCGCATCAAGCGCATGCCGGTGGCGCTTGGTATGTCATTTCTCGCCGGCAACGTGTCGGGGCTCCTCGGCATTGGCGGCGGCATTCTCAAGGTCCCGGCGTTGAACGTGTGGTGCGGCGTGCCGATGCGGGTCGCCGCTGCGACGAGCTCGCTGATGATTGGCGTGACGGCTGTCGCGACGGTCCCCCTCTACTATGCCCATGGCGACGTGGTGCCCCATCTCGCCGCGGCAGCCGTCCTCGGCGTGCTCGCGGGGTCGCGTGCCGGCCTCTGGGTTGGCGACCGCGCGCGAGCGAAATGGCTGAAAGTCCTGCTGGCATGCGTGCTGCTCGCCGTGTCGATTCTGATGTTCGTGGAGGCGCGATGAGCCATCTGTCCGAGAGCCACGACGCTCGCACGCTCGATCGGCTCGAGCTCATCCTCGGCCGAATTTTGGGCGGTGGAGTGTTTCTGGCGACGGTGTTACTCGCGGTTGGGCTCATGCTCTGGGCGTTTCGTGTCGAGTACGCCGTGTCGCTACCTTTGCTCCACGCGGGCCTCATTGCGCTCATCGTGACGCCCGTGTTGCGCGTCATTGTCTCAGTGGTGGGGTTCGCGCTCGCGCGAGACTGGTTCTTCACGCTCGTGACGCTCGCCGTGCTGGCCGTTCTCGGCGGGACCTTCTGGGCGGCGATGCTTCAGCGATGACAGACGACCGTGAATGCGCCATTCTGCCCGAATGGCGGCCCTGAAGGGCCGCCCTACCGCCGGCTCCCTACGACGAACGGTAGGGCGCGGCTTTAGCCGCGCCGAGCCCGGTTCAGCCGGGCTCGTGCAGCCGTCGAGTGAATTCTTCCATCGCGGTTCGCCGCAGATCCGCCTCCACGAGCGGGAAGGCTGCGAGGACGTGTGCAAAGAGCGCTGCATCCAAGCGATAGAGGTGGGCCACCGCGG
Source organism: Luteitalea sp. (assembly GCA_009377495.1). GTDB lineage: Bacteria > Acidobacteriota > Vicinamibacteria > Vicinamibacterales > Vicinamibacteraceae > WHTT01. The sequence continues at coordinate 46,360 of WHTZ01000028.1, read as the reverse complement.
CTTGCAGCGCCGCCTGCGATGCCAGATCCCTCGGATCGTCGAGCACACGGCCGGCCAGTGAGACGATCGTCGCGTACTCGTCACTGCCGCGAGGCGGTCGGGGCACGGGTAATGTCGCGAGGAGCGCAGCGGTCACGTGGCTACTCATGAAGAGCCGGACGTACGCGTTCGCGACGTAGCTGTTGAACACGGCACAGAGAAACCGCTGTTCCTCGAGGTCGAGCGGACTCTCGAGCGTGAACACCGTGTGCGTCGACACGGTCATGGCGGGCAGGATGGCGGCGATGAGACTCACGCGGTTGGTGGCCGAGGCCACGTCTCGATACGCCAGGCGCGCGCGGAGGACTCGTGCGAGCCGACCTGGGCTTGCGCCGAGACCGCGTGGGAGTAGATCGAGCGGCACGCTTGCGCGTGCGCCCACGACGTCGACGGAAAAGGGCTGGAGCTGCTTGCCTTCCACAACCGGTATCCCGTTACCGGGTGGCCGCAGGCGGGCGCGATCGTCTGTTGCGTGCAGCTCCCGCCCGAAGCGCGCATTCCAGCCGTCTGGGCTACCTAGCGCTGGCGCCAGGGCGCAGACGTGGGTAAGGAAGCGGAGCGCGTCGGGCGATCGCACATCGGGGATCGCTAGGCGTGATCCCGACATTCGACGCAGTAACGATGTGGCGAGAGGCGTCCACGACACGTGTGGCTCACCATGACCAGCATCAGGCATGCGATCGAGCTCGCTCGGTGCGACCAATCCTAACCGACACGGCACGTGCTCCGTGCGTCCGCCGGCCGAGGCGGTGAGCAGCAAGAAGCGCACGCTGCGATGGATCGGAAACACGCCTCGACTGTTCTCGAACCCGACGAGGGTATCCACCACGCAGGTGTCGAGGAGCCGCTGACGCAGGTGGCACGAGCCGACGTCGGACGCAAGGCCCCACGGCAGCACCACACCAAGCCGGCCACCCGGCCGGACGAGCTGCAGCGTGCGCTCCACGAAGAGCTGATAGAAATTCACGTGTGCCTCGCGGCCGGTCGCGTAGACACCTGCGTCGCGTACGAAGCGTGTCAAGCTCCTCGCGCGTGCGCGGGCCGCGTCCCGATCGGCGCGCGTGTCGGCGCGCAGCATATCCCACGGAGGATTGCTCAGCACCGCGTCGAACCCGCGTCCCCGTGGCGGTCCGTCATTTGTCTCGGCGAACACTTCCGGGAACTCGAGTGTCCAGTGAAAGAGCCGGGCATCGCGTGCCACCTCGCCTGCCCGCGCGCGCCACGCGTCGCACACACGCCGCGGCACCACGGATGGTCGCCCCAGGAGGTCGTCGAGGATGCCACGGCCGATCGCGTTCGACAGCGGCAGGCCGTCCGGCTGGAGGAAGGACGCGCACCAGAAGTCGAGCGCGCGCCGCCATTTGGCGAGTGGCGATCCGTCGGAGAGGAAGGCCGCCAGGCCGCGCTCTTTGGCCGCAACCACCCGCGGCGACGTATCCGCGTCCAGCGCGAGCCGGCAGATGTCGGGGAGCGTGGCGCGTAGGTCTGCCTCGAGCGCCTGCACGTCGAACAGCGGGAGTTGTCCATTGCGTGGCCGCGTGGATTGAGGCCGCGCGCCTGGCCGCGCACCCGGCGGCCGCCGGGCGATGTCGGCCAGCGACGCGCCCAGTAAGCTATTGCCCACGCGCAGGTGGTGATCGAGGAACGTCAGGGGTGCGTCCGCCGCGAGCGACGCCAGCCAGAGTGAGAGCCGGGCGAGCTGTACGGCCATCGGGTTGAGATCGACGCCGTAGATGCAGCGCTGTGCCACCAGCCGCCGAAACGTCGCCCGCGCCTCGTCTGTGATCTCGGCCGGCCCGACCTGCTGCTCGGTGACCAGTGCGCGTTCGTACGCCTCGGCCAGGAATCGGCATGCGGCAACCAGGAACGCCCCACTGCCCATGGCCGGGTCGAGCACCTTCAGTGTGAGGATCTCGTCGCTTCGCGCCTCGGCGACGAGCGGCGCGAGGGTACGACGCACCAGGAAATCGGTGATCGGCCGCGGTGTATAGAAGGTGCCCGTATCCTTGCGCGTCGAGGACCCTTCGACCCCTGCTGACCCCTGACCCCTGATCCCTGACCCCTTCCGATCGAACGACGCTGCGTGATCGAGCACGCGTTCGTAGACGGCGCCCAGCTCCTCGACTCCCAGATCCGCGTAGGAGATGTGCTCGCGGCCGCTGGAGGTCTGACGGGTCGTCAGCGCGAGCAGCACGTCACGCATGACGGGATCGGGCACGCGCGCTGCCTCGCCAAGCGGCGTGCGCGCCGGCGCGAACAGCCGGCCATTGAACGGTGTGACGACGAGGTTCTCGAATCGGCAGCCGCTGTGGGCGAGCCGGCAGGTGGCTTGGAGCGACGACCACAAGCCAACCGACGGGCGCGCCGAGCGGAGCGCGTCAACCAGTGCCGCCATCGAGTAGCTCGCTCGATAGATCGGATGCCACACCGGCACGAGCCGTCGCGCCTCGGCAAAGAGCAGGAAGAGGAGCCGGTAGATGAGCGTGAGCGACTGCTCGGCGAGGCCTGGCTGCCCCGTGCCGGTGGAGACTCGGCGGCTCGATGCGAGAGCCGAGGACAAGCGATCCAGAGCCGCCCGCACGCCGCCGTGCAGCGACCGGCACACATTCACCCCGTGACGTGCTGAGAGCGAAACGACCTGTGCGAACAGCGTATCGTCGGCCTCCTCGGACCGAGACCGCGGCCCCGGACACGCAAATGCCACGCCTCGACACAACGCCCACAGCACGGCAAACAGCGCGGGGTCACGCTCAGCAGTTGCGAGGTCGAACTCGACGTAACGTCGCGCGTGCGAGCGTCGGACGTCGACAACGCGCAGGCGAGTGCCGTTACAACAGATCGACCAGCGGATGCCGCGTGCCAAGCCGTCGCGCACCGTGGCCCGCCAAACAGCCGCCAGCGATGCGTCCCACGACAGAACGACCAGACCGAGCTGAACGTCCCGCGGCGCCTGCAGCTCACCGAACAGCGCATCCTTCTCCCGAATCGCGCGACACACCGTGTAGCCGAGCAGTGTGAGCAGCGGAACGACGGCTACGTCCATCACCGCACGCAGGCCGGATGCGGGGCCGAGCATGGCGCGCGCGCGCCGTCGCCCCGCGCGGAAGCGCCGGCCTGCGCCAGCGACACTCTGCTCGCCCAGCCGGCCACGAAACACCGACCAGATCAGATGCGTCGCCGTGTGATGGGAGATGAGTGGACCGTTGAGACCCTCCATGACGTGACACCGTAAGAAGAGACCGCGTCGCGCGGGCCTCTGATCCCGCACGTCACTTGTCTGGACAGTTGTGTGGACCGTAAGGGCGGGGCTTTAGCCCCGCCGATCACGGCGGTCCTAAAGGGCCGCCCTACCATGAAGGTGACAAGTAGCGAAGCTCCGCCTCAAACCGCCGAGCCTAGGCGAACCACGGTGGGGCGGATCTTCGCTACTAGATGCGCGGCCGCCGACGGCGGCCGCGCCTAAGACAGCTTCTAAGGCCGCCCTTCAGAAAACTGGCTTCATCTCTCACGACTTCGGCCTTAGAAGATGTCTAGGAGTCAGGAATCAGAAATCGGGGAAGCAGGAGCGCGAGCTGCAACGACACACGTGTGACATAGGGCGTCTCGTCCGGCGCGCTCGACAGGGCGCCTCCTCCCGGGGCTGCTCTCGCCTCGGCGTACTGCACCAGGTGCGGGTGTGGGCGCCCAAACAGATCAGGTATGTGAGCCCTTGCGAGTCGAGCACGCGCCTCGTGAATTCGCGCTTCACGCTCATGCAGCCGCGCGAGCAGGCGCTGATCGGCTTCGCGAGCTGCGGCGACCGATGCCTTGGTGACCGCCGCCACGCGTGTGCGTAACTCCGGGCTCGTCGCGAGATGTTCGAGCAACTGCATGACGGCTACGCTAGTGCGTCCCTTGAACGGGAGGCGTACTGCTGACACTCGGTCGCAAAGTGGAGAGCACGGTGCGAGCAGCACCGTCGGGATAGAGACGAGCGAGCGCCCAGACACGTCCTGCAGTTCCGTTGCGAAGACCAGCGCAAGCGCAGCACCGGTCTTCCGCATGCCGCGGCGTGTCACCTGGTCGCGCGAGTCGAGCCCGGCGACCCAGGGTGCGCGTCGATGGATGTGTGCGGCAAGACATGACAGGTCCGCTTCACGAACGCGCGTGGTGTGATCATGCGACATCGTACGACCCCACAAAGCAGTGAGCTGGCGGAGGCGTTGCAGGTCAACCGACGCGCGCCGGCTCTCTTCGTCGAGGTCGAGCCTCGAATGCACGAGCGATCCATCGACCGGTGCATCGGAGGGATCCGCCTGGTCGCGGGAGGTGAGCACGCGCATCGAATCGACCGCCTCGCTGCTGCCACCTCCGAGCTCACCGTCGAGCCGATCAGCGATATCACCTTGGTATCCGACGACCATCGCGGTCTGAAGCGGCGTACCCATGGACCTGTCGCGGCCGGGATCGAGCGCCGCAGCGATCCGTGACCGGCGCGCGCTCAGGCGGGCGAGGACGATGTCCTCGCGCGAGCCTGAGAGCACGAGCTCGACCACGTGGACGCGCCTCGTCTGCCCAAGCCGATCGACGCGACCGACGCGCTGTTCGAGCCGGTTCGGATTCCACGGCAGCTCGTACACGATGACGAAACGGCAGCGCGCGTGCAGGTTGAGGCCCTCGCACGCGGCGTCGGTGGCAACGAGGACCATGGCCCGACCGTCGCCGAAGCGGGCGAGCGCCTCACGCCGCTCCTCGGGTGCCTGCGCGCCGTGCAGCGTGGCCACCGATGCGACCCGCGCGAGGGCGTGTACCAGCATCACCAGCGTGTCCCGATACTCGGTGAACACCACGACAGGTTCCCGTGTCCGCCGCACGAGCCGCATCAGCGCGGCGCGCTTCTGCTCGGTCCGCTGCGCACGCATTGCGAGCGTGCTCAGTGCGGCTAGCCAGCGCCGCTCGAGCCTCCGGTCGAAGAGACCAGGCGCCCTCAACTCCACGTCCGACAAGTCGTCCTCGGGACACGGAGGCTCGGCCGTGACGTCGAGTGGCAATGCGAGCTGCTCTGCATCCAGATGGTCGGGCTCCGCCTCGAGAAGGTCGAGGCGTCGCTGGAGCGATCGGGCGAGCGCCGAGGCACTCGATAACGCGCGCTTGGTGAGCACGACGGTTGCGAGGCGGGCGCCAGCGGTTACCGAGGGTTCTGCCCAAACGCGTGCGGCGTATCGGGTGAGCTCGGCGTGGAGGCGCACCTCGGCCATCGAGGGTCGGACGCGCAGCAAGCGCGTGACACGTGCGCGTGGAAGGCCGACATCTTCCCGCGTCCGCCTGAACAGCGCGAGCACATCGTCACGACCGAGGCGGCCCGTCTCGCAGAGCGCGCGGAACGCGGTCTCGTCACCGCGATGCGGCGTGGCTGTGAGCAGGACGAGCCAACGTGCGGCGTGTCCGAGCCGCTGGCCAGCCTCGGCCCGCCACGTGGGCGGCGTGAGCGTGTGTGCTTCGTCGATGATGAGCAGGTCCCAGGAGCAGGCGGCGACGGCGTTGAGCAGTTCCGGCTGCTTCACGTAGTCGTGCGACACGAGACACACGTGTGGGAGTTGCCACGGATTCGCGTCCGGTGGCAGCGTGCGACCAACCCGCGTCGCCCAGGATGCGTCACACAGCTCTGCGCGGATGTCCACCCGAGTTGCCAGCTCCGACTGCCACTGCTCTCGCAGGCTGGCCGGGACAACGATCAGGGCGCGGCGCACGAGACCCCGGTCGGTGAGCTCGCGAAGCAGGATGGCGGCCTGGATGGTCTTCCCGAGTCCCACCTCGTCGGCCACGAGAACGCGGGATGCGTGGCCGTTGAGAATGGCCAGTGCTGGCGCGAGTTGGTACGGGAGCAGCGCGACGCGTGCCAGGACGGCCGCCCGCGGCAACTCGTACGGACCGTCGTTGAGACCCAGAGCCACCAGGCCGCGCAGCCAGCGACCCAGCGTGACGCGTTGCGGCCGGGTCGAGCACCCAACGGGCATGATGTGCTCGAAGGGCGCGAGCACGGTTCTCGCATCGTGCCGATTGTCGGCTTCCAGCCCCGTCAGTGCGAGCGCGGTGACCTCGTCTTGGTGCCGCCTCGCGGCGACGCGCCACGTGCGGTCACGAAGCCGTACGAGATCGCCTGGCAAGAGCCCGAGACCACCCCGATCTGTCGCACTGACCCCTGACCCCTGATCCCTTCTTCGTGGCATTTTCTGCGCACGTCGAGCCGCGCACCTGGTGCAGCCTCTGCACAAAACGCGGCGCCACGCGCCTCCTTACGCACTGATCAGGCAAGGGTCGTACCGGAACGATAGAGGGTCACCCCTTCACCGTGTCACCGTGATACTCGACCGTCACCGACGTCTTGATCCCTCCGCGGACCGAGAAGTCGCCGACGATCGTCATCCGGCTGGGCTGGCAGGAGGCGACGAGGTCATCGAGGATTTGGTTGGTCAGCGCCTCGTAGAAGACGCCTTTGTTGCGGTATTCGAGCAGGTAATGCTTGAGGGACTTGAGCTCCAGGCAGAGCGTGTTCGGGACGTAGCTGATCCGGATTTCGCCGAAGTCGGGGAGACCCGTCTTGGGGCAGACAGACGTGAACTCGGGGCAGCGGATGTCGACGCGATACTCGCGATTGGGCTCGGGATTGTGGAACGTTTCCACGCGTGAGCCACTCATCAAATCAGTGTATCATTCAGGCGTCGTTCGGAGACGGCGGCCGAGACGGGGCCAGTCAGGGCTGTCTCAGGTGTCGCCAATCCGTGGCTGCCGTCTGCGCGCGCGGTGGCGCACGGGTCGACTGTCTCACGCGCGCGCACGCCAGGGGGTCACGATGGCCGAAGCCCGGAGAATGGGCAAGTCCGAGCTATTTTCGCATTTTGCGGAAAAGTACGACATGAAGCGCACTGAGGTGCGTGAGCTCTTCGACGAGGTCACCACCCTCGCGGAGAAGGAGCTCAAGCGCTCCGGCGAGTTCACCATCCCGGGCGTCGTCAAACTGGTGGTCCAGAAGCGGAAGGCGCGGATGGGCCGCAACCCTGCAACCGGCGAGCCGATCAAGATTCCCGCCAAGACCGTGGTGAAGGCGCGACCGGTCAAGCAGATCAAAGACGCCGTCTTGCCACGCAAATAGGCGGCACCCGTGCGGGGCTGGGAAAGCCCGGGCATCGGGAACCGGAGGGCGGACGGCACATGGAGCCATCCCCGGTTCCCGCGTCCGGATTAGGCCACGGTTCGTGGGAGATGTTCCCTCTCTCGCACGAGCGCGGGAAACCGCAGCACGAACGTCGTACCCTTGCCTACTTCGCTCGAGACCGCAATCGTCCCATCGAGCTGCTCCACAATCTTCCTTGAGATGGCGAGGCCGAGGCCGAGGCCGCGGCGTTTCGTGGTGACGAAGTCGTCGAAGATGGCGGCCAGGCGTTCGGGTGCGATGCCGCACCCCGTGTCGGAGATCCGAATCTCTACCTGCGAATCGACCGGGCGCGAGGTCAGCGTGACTCGGCCGCCTGGCGCCGTCGCTTGAAACGCGTTCGTCATGAGGTTCCGCAGCACGCGGCCCAGCGCGAAGAGATCTCCTTCGATATATGTCTCATCGTCGGCGAGGTCGAGCTCCAGGTCCACGCCCGCGGCTTGTTGCGGCGACCGCATGCGGTCGGCGACGTCGAGAATCGAGCGGTTGACGTCGAGGGGGAAGCGTTCCAGCGGCATAGGCCGAGCGATGTTGCGAAGGTCTTCGACGATGCGCTGGATCGTCCGGAACTCGCGGCTGATCGTGCGATCGAACAGACCGCGGTAGTCCGCATCGCTGTGCAGCTTCAGAATGAGCTTGCAGTTGTTCTTGATGTTGTGCAGAGGGTGGGAGAGGTCGTGGGCGAGACCGGCCGCGATTCGGCCGAGCATCGCCTGGCGTTCCTGCATCACAGCCTTCCGTTGTAGCTCGCGCAACCGGTCCGCCATGCTATTGAAGGCATCACCAAGCGTGCGAAACTCGTCGCGCCGGACGATGTGGACGTGCGTATCGAAATGCCCCCGCGAGATGGCTTCCGTGCCACCGAGGAGCGCGGTGATCGGCCGGATGAACGACCGGCCCCAGAGCGCGCCTACCACCACCGTCGTCAGTAACGCGAACGCGACGACTGTGAGCAACAGCCGTCGCAGGCGCCGGGCCTCAGCAAACGCCTCGGCCGCGGGCTGGTCGACGAGAACGAGCCAGCCGAGCTGCGGCACGGGCGCGGCCACGGAGAGAAATTCATCCCCGGCAGCGTTCACGAACTCGATGGGCCTCGGGTTGGCGCCATGGGCGAGTTGTCTCTCAACAAGGGGATGATCGCCTAGCGACTCTCCGCGCGCGATGCGCGCTTTCTCATCCGGGTTCCCGTGCGCGATGAGCTGTCCGCCGCGATCGACGAGCAAGGCAAACCCGTGGTCGCCGATCCGGATGCTGTCCACGAGACGCCAGAGCTCTTCGAGGGTCAGGTCGGCGACCAGCACGCCAGCACGATCGCCCTGTCCCTTGAGCGGCAGCGTCATCTTGCTCCGCGGGAGCAGGTCATCGTCCACCTCGATGGGTGAGACCAGCACGCCGTTCACGCTGGCGGCTTCGGTCGTATCCGGGACTAGTGCTGTCTCGCCGAGCCGGCTCGTGGCCAAGACACTCTCGTTGGGACCGAAGAGCGTGATCTCGCGAATCTCCGGAAACGCCAGCACGTAGTTTCGAAGAATGCGCTCTTGCTGCCAGTCGTCGAGACGCGTGTGCTGCAAGTCGGCTGCGACGGCCTTCAGCATCTTGACGTTCTGGGAGAGATAGGAATCGATCTCCTCGACAGCGCGCCTCGCCACTTCCTCGTTCGCCGCGAGCACCGACGCTCGCGTCCGCGTGTCGAGCGACCAGATTGCGACAACGCCGAAGAGCACGAGAGGCGCCACGGCCGCGGTGGCGACGAGCATCACGAAGCGCTGGGTGAGCGTCATGGCGAGCTCGCCGTGCCCACGGGGTTCCCGTCTGCACCGGACTGGGAGCTCGCTCTGTGCGCGTCGGCGATCATGCTGAGCAAGTCGCCTTCGAAGCCCTCGGCCATCGTGAACCTTGTGCTCAGCGCGCGTGTGGTCTCGCCCCAGCAGAGGAACACCGCGGGTGGATCGTCGTGGAGGATGCGCTGGAATTGATGGATCGCGATCTCGGCCGACGTGACCGTCTGGGCATATCTCAAGCGGTCGAGCGCAGCGTCGGCGGCCGTATAACCCGATGCAGCAAGCGGCACCTCGTCCCCCGAGCGCCAGAACCAGTACGGGAAGTTCAGGTCCTTGCCAGCCGCTACGTCAAGGAGATAGGCGTCGAACTGCCCTCTCGCCAGCCGCGCGTGCATGGCAGACATCGGCAGCACTTCGATGTCCATGTCGACTCCGACCTCGATGAGCTGTCGCTGCAGCAGGAGCGCGAGCCGCTCCAGACGGGGGTCTCGCGACGGGACGAGACATGTGAACGCGGGGCGCTCTCGGTCACCGTTCGCCTTGGCGAGCAGCGCTGCCGCGCGATCTGGTCGGTACGGGAACGGTGTGACGCCCGGATCGTAGGCCCAATGCTCCGGCGAGATGTGCCCGCTCGCGGCCTGGCCGCGGCCCGCCATGGCTTGCTCGATAACCGTCTCCCGGTCCACAGCGTAGTTCAACGCAAGCCGCACATCGTGATGTTGCAACAAAGGGTGCCGGAGATTGAAGCCGAGCGCGTACACATAGGGGCGCAAGAACGATCGTGTTTGCACCTGACGCGCGCGCTCGATGAAGGGGAGCGCTTCGGGCGCGACATCGTAAACAAGATCGATTTCGCCGCGCAGCAGGGCGGCCCAGGCCGCACGCGGGCGCGGATACGCGCGCATCGTGATGCGATCGATGGCCGGCGACCCGCGATGGTTGCCGTCGACCCGACGCAGCGTTGCTGCTGTCGCCTCTTGGCGCTCGAGGCGAAATGGGCCGGCACCACCTCCCGCGGTGCGATTCCCACGGACGGCTTCGAAGCTCAGCGCTTCGAGAAGCAACCAAGACGGCTCCCGCAACCGGATCACGAACTCGGTCGCGCTCAGTACCTCGACCTTGGTAATGTCGCGAAGGCCGGGATACAGTGGTGCAGGCGCCTCCAGCCTGCTGGAGAGCCCTCGGACGACGGTCGCCGCGGTAATCGGGGACCCGTCGTGAAAGCGCAGCCGCGGTTTCAGTGTGAACCGCCAGGTGCGACCATCCGGTGAGGCCTCCCAACGCTCTGCGAGGCCGGCGCGTGCGCGACCGTTTGCCGCCGTCGTGACGAGCCGCGCATCCGAGAGGAGGCTGAGCACGAAGGCAAAACCTGGGCCGTAATCGGCGGACGTCGCGTGCGGTTCGGCATACCCGATCCGAAGTCCCACCGGGTCATCTGACGAAAACGCACGGCTAGTCGGAGAGCCGCAGGCGCCGCTGAGCACCAGGAGGAGCCCAAGCGCTAGACACGGCGCGTTCGGCGAACGCGCCCTACCATGATGGCGGTAGGGACGCCTCGCCGAGGCGTCCGTCCGTTTTCGCTCGGGCTGGCGGCGGGGCGCCGGCGCCCAATTCCGAGACACACAACCACTCTCTCGGCCAGAGGGCCGACGTGCCGCGAGCTCCCGCGTCTCGTCTGTCCCTAGCGGTGGCGTCGATCGCGTCACGAGAGCATCCCTAATGCTCCCATGTTACTGCGTTCGCACCCGGACGGCACACCGCGCGGGAGCCCGAGCAGTCCTGGCCCTTCAGCTCCTTGCCAAGGGCAGCTCTAGCCCTGATTCTCGCCCTTGTCGGGCGGGTAATCGACGAGAAACGGCCACAAGTAGGCCGATCCACGGCCGTCGTTGCTGCGAAGGGCGGTGATCTTGATCTTCACGACGAACCTCCTTTGCTCACCGCTCGCGATTTCCAGCGCGAGCGGGCACACCCGGTGCTACTTCTTGGGAGCCTCCTCTGGCACATCGACCGACCAGGGGCAGGGGTCGTAGTCGTAGGCGGTATTGTTCCGACGGGGGACGATGATCGTGATCTTCATGACGAATCTCCTTCTGTTGAGCGCTCGCGATTTCCGGCGCGAGCGGGCGCACACCGGGTGCTATTTCTTGGGAGCCTCCTCTGGCACATCGACCGACCAGGGGCAGGGATCGTAGTCGTAGGCGGTATTGCTTCGACGGGGGACGATGATCGTGATCTTCATGACGAATCTCCTTCTGTTGAGCGCTCGCGATTTCCGGCGCGAGCGGGCGCACACCGGGTGCTATTTCTTGGGAGCCTCCTCTGGCACATCGACCGACCAGGGGCAGGGGTCGTAGTCGTAGGCGGTATTGTTTCGACGGGGGACGATGATCGTGATCTTCATGACGAATCTCCTTCTGTTGAGCGCTCGCGATTTCCGGCGCGAGCGGGCGCACACCGGGTGCTATTTCTTGGGAGCCTCCTCTGGCACATCGACCGACCAGGGGCAGGGGTCGTAGTCATAGGCGGTATTGTTTCGACGGGGGACGATGATCGTGATCTTCATAGCGAATCTCCTTCTGCGTGCTACTCCTCGGCCGCGTTTGGCGGCACTTCGGGCATGTCGACGAGCCATGGCGAGACCTTGCCCGAGGTGCGACGGTCATCGCTGGTTCGGGCGACGATTTTGATCTTCACGATGAGCCTCCTTTACGCACCGCTCGCGACTTCCTGCGCGAGCGAGACGAGCGCCGTTTCCATGCTGCTCTTGTGACACGATGGCGCGCTCATGTCACCGAGCTCCGCGTGGGCTGCGACCGAGCAACCGCCGCCACACACGGGAATGAACGAACAATCACCGCACGCCTTCCACGGGGCGTGCTGCTCGAAGCGATCGGACACAGCGCGCTGCCATGGCTGCTGGCGTCCATCGATGTCGCCGACCGACAGCGTGGGATCACCGGTGAACCCAGGGCACGAGTACAGCTCCCCGCTCGGACCGATGGTGTAGGCGTGCCGTTTGTGTAGCTCACAGGGACCCATGTGCACGCCATCCTTCGTCCTGAAGCCGCGCTTCTTCGTCTCCTCGCGCAAGAACGAGAGTTGCTCGTCGACGAAGTGACAGCTGTCGCATGGAGAACTCCCGCCGGCGCCGACCGAGGTCATACACGTGCCACCGAGCGGCTTACCATGGCCGTCGACGGCGGCCAGCGGAATCATGCGGCGGCCGCCAACGTGGTCGACACGAGCCGTAGGTGGCTGCGCGTCGCGGTCACGAAACACCGGCTTGAAGTTGACCCGGCCGATGTCGTCTGCGAAGTCCTGCGAGCGGAGAAAGTCGAGGAGCGCCGGATAGCTGTCGACTGTGTCGGCGTCGAAGTTCCCGCCGATGGAGATGCGGCACTTGCCGGCGACCTGACCGAGGTTTCGAATGATCTTGTCGAACGTGCCCTGACCGCCACGCAGAGGCCGCATGCGGTTGTGCGTCTCTCGGTCACCATCGAGCGTGACTTTGATGCCGTTGAGGCCGTAGGGTACGAGCCGGTCGACGACTTCCGGCGTGAGCAACAGTCCGTTCGTGATGACGTTGATGAGCAGCGTGGCACCCCTCGCCTGAGCGATGTCCCACACCCGCTCGGCAAGGTAATACATCACCGGGAGGTTGAGGAGCGGCTCGCCACCAAAGAACGTCAGCGCGACGCTCTTCGGTTGCAGGGTGTCGATCTTCGTCTCGGCCCACGCCACGACGCGCTCAGCGGTCTGCAGCGACATCTTCGTGGCCTTGGCGTTGTAGTCGGCGTGGTCCCCCTGGAAGCAGTAGTCGCACGCGAAATTGCACTGCAGCGTGGTGAGCACGGTGAGGCGCAGTTGGCTCGTGTCTTCTCGGAAGTCAGAGAAGAAGCGATCCAGTGTGGCTCGTTCCTCTTCGCGGCTCGGTGCCACGAAGCCATGTGCGTGGAGCGTGTCGATGGCCTCGCGTTCGTCGGCCTCGAGGTCGCCGAGCGAGGTGCCTCCATCCAGCCGGTCCAGCAGCGTGGCGACATCTTCCGACACAATGAGCTGCGCGTCGGTGAGCGTGTTCATGAGAAACACCTCACTACGGTCTGGCAGCGGGACGCGGACGTTGAAAAGCGACGCTTGCATAGCGTTTCCTCCCCTTGGGTGTGGATTCAGAGCCGGAGAGCGCGGTGTGCTCAACAAGAACATGTGGGCGACACCCACGCTCTGGGGCGCGTGCGCATCGTTTCGGCGGCCACTCGAGTCCGCGGCCGCGAACTCGAGCTAGTCACTCAGTAGGACGAACAAAGGACGAACGATTCGAAGACGAGCTCGACGCCGGAATATGAAGGCAGAGCGGCCGCCCGTTTGGCTCAACCGACACGCGTCATCGCCGCGTGAACCGAGACACCAGGAGCGACTTCGACGTCGCTCAGCATGATCCGCGTCGGCTCGCGAGTCGCTGCAAGCGGAGCGCGAGCTCGCCGGACGAGCGAGATCGGCACCCACTGTGAGACGCTTCACCATACCTGAAGCCGAGCCATGATGCTAGTAAGATGCTCCCGGGCACGCGCAGTATGGGTCGTCGACGATAAGTCCATGATACTCACGGGGTCTACAGTACTTAGTAGTTGGTCCACTCCGTGGCTACCTGTTTTGATCTTCGTCCGGAGGATTCCTAACAAGCTCATCTGCGCTTGGACACGAGAACCTGTTCGAGCCACGGCAGCGGGCCGACTGCATGGGTATTCAGGATGGTGAATGAAGTGGTCGCTTCCGGCAGGCCCGCCGGGCGCCGGTGCTCACGCCGCCGTCGTGGATATCAAGCAGAGAGCCGACTGGAGGCGTTGGCCGCGCTCAGTCGCCGTAACGGGCCATAACTGGAACGGCGAGGACACTAGGTGGGCGACTAACTCAGTCAAGCGCCTCGCTCTGAATTCGTCACGCCGATAAGTTAACAGGCTGCGTTCTTCAGCAGCCTGTTAATCTTAAGGAACGTCACGACTCGCGAAGGCGCCTCGCCAATCGGTACACGTCAAGCCGACCCAGCTTGAATTTCAGTGTGCTGAGCGGAATCCCGAGATATCGTGCCGTGGCCGTGATGTTCCACTCGCACCGCTCGAGCGACTTGAGCAAGAAGCTTCGCTCGAACGTGCTGAGCGCATCCTCGAGCAGGCTGTCACCGCGCGTGGGACGCGAGCCGAGCTGCGAGAGATGCAGCTCGATGGGAATGTCTCCTTCGGTGAGGAACGCGCCGTCGCTCATCGCCACGAGCCGTTCAATGAGGTTCTGCAGCTCGCGAATGTTGCCTGGCCAGTAGTGGCCCTTGAGGATCTCCAGCGCGCCCGCCGTGAAGCCCGTGACCGGCTTGCGAAACCGCGCGGCGTACCGGCGCACGAACACTTCGGCGAGCACCGGGATGTCGTCCGCACGCTCGCGAAGCGGTGGCAGCCGAACGGGCACGACGTTGATGCGATAGTAGAGGTCTTCGCGGAAGCGGCCTTCCCTGACGGCGCGCTCAAGGTCGACGTTGGTGGCGACGACCAGCCGAAACTGTGTCTTGATCGCCTTGGTTCCGCCGACCCGCTCGATCTCCCCTTCCTGCAAGGCGCGGAGCAGCTTGGATTGCAGGTCCACTCGGAGATCGCCAATCTCATCGAGGAAGAGCGTACCGCCCGACGCCATCTCGAACTTGCCCATCTGCTGGCGAACGGCGCCGGTAAAGGCACCTTTCTCGTGGCCGAAGAGCGTGCTCTCGACCAGCTCGGTTGGGATGGCGGCCAGGTTGACGGGAATGAATGGACCGTCGCGCTGCGCTGAGTCGCGATGGACCTTGCGGGCGAGCAACTCTTTGCCGGTGCCGCTTTCTCCCATCACGAGCACCGTCGCGGACAGGCCGGCAACCTTGGCCGCCATCTCGATCACCGCACGGCTAGTCAGGCTTGGGCCAGTGATGAACTCTCGCTCGTCTTGCTGATCCGCGACTTGGGCCGCGAGCGTGATCACGCGGCGGTTGAGGTCCTGTCGCTCGCTTGCGTGATGCATCAGCGACCGCAGGGCGTCGTACTCGAACTCCTTCGTGATGTAATGGTAAGCACCGAGCTTCATCGCCTGCACGGCCGTCTCGACTTCGCTGATCGCCGAAATCACGATGGCCTCGACCATCGAGTACTGCTCGCGGACGATACGGAGCAGGTCGAGACCGCCCATGCCCGGCAGCCTCACGTCGAGCAGCATGAGATGCACATTGACCGCGCGCAGAATCTCGAGGCCCGCCTCGGCAGACGCCGCCGCCCGCACCGTGTAGTCACGTCTCAGAATCGCCGTCAGCGTGTCTCTCATTCCTTCATCGTCGTCGACGATGAGGAGGACCTTGGGCTCGATTGGCATGTGTGCGTGGGCTCGTATTGTAATCCCTCAACCCCTGAGTATGATACGTGGGGCCGTCAAGTCTCATATTTCCGGCCAGGGAGCTTCCTTTGGCGAACGAGTTCGACGTCGTCGTGATTGGATCTGGCACGGGTGGCTACGTCGCGGCCATCCGCGCCGCACAGCTCGGCCTCCAGACGGCGTGTATTGAAAAGGAGGCCGTGCTCGGTGGTACGTGCCTCAACTGGGGCTGTATTCCCACAAAGGCACTGCTGGAACATGCACACGCCCTGAAGATCGCCCAGAACGCGAAAGAGTGGGGCCTGACGCTCGGCGAAGCTGCCGTCGGGATCGATATGCCACGCGTGCACGCGCGGAAGGCCAAGATCGTCAAGGGTCTGACGAACGGCATCGCCTATCTCTTCAAGAAGAACAACATCGAGTCGGTAAAGGGGGTGGCCCGGCTGTTGGGCAACGGCCAGGTGGAGGTGACCGACGAGAAGGGGCGGTCGCAGAAGCTCGCTGGCAAGGAGATCATCGTCGCGACCGGCTCGGAGCCGCGCAGCGTGCCCGGAATCGAGATTGACCGCACGCGCATCATCACGAGTGACGAGGCGCTGAATCTCCGCGAGGTGCCGAAGTCGATCGTCGTGCTCGGCAGCGGCGCTGTCGGCGTGGAGTTCGCGTCAATCTTCAGCCGATTTGGAAGCGATGTGACGCTCGTCGAGCTGTTACCGCGCCTGGTTCCCGCGGAAGACGCGGCCGTGTCGGCCGAGCTCGAGAAGAGCTTCAAGAAACAAAAGATCAAGGTGCTCACCGGGACGAAGGTGACGGCGGCACGGGCCAGCACCAGTGGTGTGGAGCTCGAAGCGACGTTACCCGATGGGCAGAACACGAAGCTTCGTGCGGACTGTTTGCTCGTGGCAACCGGTCGTGGTCCTGTGACGAACGACCTCGGCGCCGAGGACGTGGGGGTTCGGTCCGACCGCGGCTACATCACGGTGGACCCGCTATTTCGCACGAGCGTTCCTGGTATCTCGGCCGTCGGCGACGTGATCACGCTCGGCAACGGCCGGCCGCATCCGCAGCTCGCGCACCTCTCGTCGGCCGAAGGCATCGTGGTGGCGGAACGGGTGGCGGGCAGGGAAGCACGGCCAGTCAACTACGATCACGTGCCGGCGTGCACGTACTGCGATCCGGAGATGGGGAGCGTCGGGTTGACGGAGGAGGAGGCACAGGCGCGAAACTACGACGTGGTGGTGGGCACGTTCCCGTTCGGTGTCCTCGGTCGCGCGAAGATCGCGGCCGAGACCGAGGGGTTCGTCAAGATTGTCGCTGAGAAGACGTATGACGAGATCCTCGGCGTGCACCTGATCGGGCCACGCGCCACCGAGCTCGTGGCCGAGGCGACGATGGCCTTGCGTCTCGAGTGCACGGTCGAAGAGTTGCTGCGCACCATTCACGCGCATCCCACGATGTCCGAGGCCGTGGGCGAAGCGGCACATGCGACGCACGGTGCGGCCATTCACATGTAGGGGTCAGGGGTCAGGGGTCAGGGCGGTCTCAGGGAACAGGTGTCAGGGAGCAGGGGTCAGTAGGGATGAGCGAGCAGGGATCAGGCGCGTCCTGATCCCTGTTCCCTGAGACCGCCCTGACCCCTGACCCCTGACCCCTGACCCCTACGTTATGCTGAACCAACCTACGCTGCTCGAACTGTACTACTATGCGCGCTTGACGCGTGACGTCGAAGAGCGGCTAGCCATCCTTTACCGCACCAATCACGTTGTCGGCGGGTTGTATCGAAGCCTTGGCCAGGAGGGCGAGTCGGTGGCGTCTGCCCTCGCGCTCGGGCCGAGCGACATCATTGCGCCGCTCATTCGCAATCTCGGCTCCCTCCTCGCACGCGGCGTGCGACCGCGAGACGTCTTCGCGCAATACATGGCGAGAGGGTTGTCGCCGAGCCGCGGCCGGGATCTGAACCTCCACTTCTCGCACGTTCCGCCAGCAGCGGCTGAAGAGCCGACCATCATTGGCCCGATCAGCATGCTCGGTGACCTCATTCCCGTGCTCGCGGGCGCGGTGTTGGCCGCCCGCATGCAGCAGCGGGCGCTCGTGGCGCTGACCTACATCGGCGACGGCGGGACGAGCACTGGCGCGTTTCACGAAGGCATGAACTTCGCGGCGGTTCAGCACCTTCCACTCATCGTGATTGCCGAAGACAACAAGTTTGCGTACTCGACGCCGTTGGCGCAACAAATGGCCATCGACCGCATCGATCAGCGCGCCGAGGCGTACGGCGTGGCGCATGAAATGGTGGACGGCAATGACATGGTTGCGGTCTACGAGGCCACGAAGCGCGCGGTCGACCGCGGTCGCGATGGCCAAGGTCCGACGCTTCTCGGCGTCGACACGATGCGGATGCGCGGTCACGCCGAGCACGATGATATGCGGTACGTGCCCAAGGCGATGCTCCACGAGTGGGCCGCGCGCGATCCGATCGCGCGGCTGCGCAGCCGACTCGCCGAATCGGGTGTCGCCACGCCCGCGGAATTGGACGACATCGACCGACAGACCAAGGTCTTCGCAGAGACGGAGGCGAGCGAGGCATTGGCCCAGCCCATGCCGGATCCCGCCGATGTGACCCGCGATGTGTACGCGGGAATGACCCCGTTCCCGGGACGCCGCGTCGAGCTCCTCAGATCGCCATTCAGGGAACACGGAACAGCGGTCCATGATCCCTGAGACAGCCCTGGTCCCTGACCCCTGGCACCTATCCTGATGGCCGTCATCACCTACATCGAGGCGCTCCGCCAGGCGCTGGCCGAGGAGATGGCCAGAGATGACCGCGTCTTTCTCCTCGGCGAGGACATTGGTGTCTACGGCGGCGCGTTCAAGGTCACCGAAGGCCTGCTCGATCGCTTCGGCCCCGACCGAGTCATCGACTCGCCGCTCTCGGAGACCGCCATCGTCGGAGCCGCCGTTGGCGCCGCTTACATGGGCATGCGTCCAGTCGTCGAAATGCAGTTCATCGACTTCATTGCCTGCACGTTCGACATGCTCACGAACTTTGCGGCGAAGAGCCGATATCGCTCCGGTGTGGGCGTGCCGCTGGTCGTGCGGGGGCCTTGTGGTGGGGGTGTGAGCGGCGGGCCGTTTCATTCGGCTAACCCGGAAGCGTCGTTCCTGAACACACCAGGTCTCAAGATCGTCGAACCCGCGACGGCCTACGATGCAAAGGGGTTGCTCAAGGCCGCCATTCGCGATGAGGATCCCGTGCTGTTCTTCGAGCACAAGTACCTCTATCGACGGGTCAAAGACGAGGTGCCGGACGAGGATTACATCGTGCCGCTTGGCCAGGCGGCCGTGCGGCGTGAGGGGCGTGACGCCAGCATCATTACCTTTGGCGCGATGGTGCAGCGAGCGCTCGACGCCGCCACGGAGCTGGCTCGTGGCGGCATCGAGGTCGAGGTACTTGACCTGCGAACCCTCGCGCCGCTGGACCGTGAGGCCCTTCTGACCTCCGTGGCAAAGACCGGGCGCGTGCTCGTGGTGCACGAGGCGCCCCGCACCGGTGGCATTGGCGGCGAGTTGGCCGCCATCGTGGCTGAGGACGGCTTTGAATTCCTCGACGCACCGGTCAAGCGACTCGCCTCGCTCGACACTCCGGTACCTTATAGCCCGCCGCTCGAACAGGCTTTCATGCCGGGCGCGGCCAAGATCGCGGCAGCCGTGCGGGAATTGGTTGAATACTGAATTCTTGTCAATGCACAATGCACAATGCACAATGCACAATGCACAATGCACAGGCACAGGCACAGCGGAGGAGCTTGTAGCCAGGGGCGATGGAGCGCTTCTGGTCTAGACTCGATGCAACCCGGGCGATCGAGTTGCCCGGTTCCTTGAGCATTGGGCATTGTGCATTGGGCATTGAGGATCACGATGCCAACCAACGTCGTCATGCCCCAAATGGGAGAGTCGGTCGCCGAGGGGACGGTCACCCGCTGGATCAAACAGATCGGCGAGCCGGTTGACCGCGACGAGCCGCTCTTCGAGATCTCGACCGACAAGGTGGATGCGGAGATTCCCTCGCCTGCGGCCGGCGTCTTGGCGCAGATCCGCGTAAAGGAGGGTGAGACCGTTCCGGTTGACACCGTCGTGGGTGTGATCGCGGCCGCGGGCGAGCAGGTCGGCTCGAATGGCCGGGGGGATGCGGATCAGCGGCAAGCTGGCACCGAGCAGCCGGATGATCAGACCGACGTGGCGGCGAGCGCTGCCACCGAGACAGAAGCGCAAGCGGGCCGTGGGGATGTTGCGACGCGTGCACGGCCGAAGCCAGAGCCCGTGCCGCTCGAGGCGGAACGCGAGCGCTTGCGCCGGCAGAAGTCATCGCCACTCGTGCGAAAGATTGCCCGGGAGCACAGCGTCGAGATAGCGGAGGTGTCCGGCACGGGGGTCAGCGGCCGTGTCACGAAAGCGGACATCTTGAAGTTCATCGACGAACGACGAAAGGCGCCAGCGCCGGCTGCGGCAGGTGTCGCGCTGCCGCACATTCCGGCATATGCACCGGGTGAGGTCGTTGACGTCGTGCCGATGTCCGTGATGCGCAAGAAGATCGCCGAGCACATGGTCTTGAGCCGGCGGACGTCGGCGCACGTGCACTCGGTGTTCGAAGTGGACTTCACACGCGTTGCCAAGATTCGCGACGACAAGAAGGCAGACTACGAGCGCGCGAGCACGAAGCTCACGTTCCTGTCGTTCATCGCAAAGGCGATCGTCGACGCCCTTCGCGCAATGCCGATTCTCAACGCGTCCGTTGATGGCGATAAGATCGTCTACAAGAGGGCGATCAACTTGGGGATTGCGGTCGCCCTCGACTGGGGTCTCATCGTGCCGGTGATCCAACACGCGGACGAAAAGAACCTTCTTGGCTTGAGCCGCGCGATTCAGGATCTGGCCGTCCGCGCGCGCAACAAGCAGCTCAAGCCGGAGGAGGTGCAGAGCGGCACCTTTACCATTACGAATCCCGGCACGTTCGGCACTCTGTTCGGCATGCCGATCATCAACCAGCCACAGGTAGCCATTCTGGGCGTTGGCGCGATTGAAAAGCGCGTTGCGGTCATCGATGATGCCCTGGCGATCCGACAGCGTGCGTATTTGACGCTAGGCTACGATCATCGCCTCGTCGACGGCGCGGCCGCCGATCAGTTCATGCAGATCGTCAAACAGCGGATCGAGACGTTCGAGGTTTGATTGCTGAGCTTTTCGGTTATTGCTGACAACGTTACAATCACGTGACATGTCGGAGCACATATGGCTGGCCCTCATCGCCTACATCGACCCATCCGCCGGCAGCTTGGTGTTGCAGATCATCTTGGGTGGGCTCGCGGGGCTGGCTGTCGCGGCACGGCTGCTATGGCACCGTGTCATCACCCGTGTCCGCGGGACCACGTCCGGCGAGGTGCCTCCCCCGGCTGACGAGCTGGAGAGCGCACCGGTCGACGATGCCCGTTGAGTTCGAACGGGGATCCTTCCGCGACGCGAGCGCTCGGGTTTTCTATCACGACGGCGAGGTGTTCCGCGCGCTCTCTGCGCACGCGGCCGACGAGTGGACGCGCATCGAGCGCACGCGGTTCTGGCAGCGCGCCCTCGCCGAAGGACGCGTGGTCGGGACCACGCGGGCCCCGGCCCCGGCGGGGCTCGACGGCGCGTGGGCCCTCGTGCTGCGTCACGAGCGGATCCCGTTCGTTTCGTACCCCTACGAGTGGAGCTTCGAGATGCTCCGTGAGGCGACGCGGCTGCAGCTCGATCTGCTGGCGGCGGCGCTCGAGGAGGATCTGGTCCTCAAGGACGGCACGGCCTACAACGTCCAGTGGCGAGGGGTGCAGCCGGTCTTCGTGGACGTACTGTCGTTTGCGCCGCTCGCGCCGGGCGAGCCGTGGGTGGGTTATCGGCAATTCTGTGAGCTTGGCCTCTACCCGCTCCTGCTGGAGGCGTACCGGGGAGTGGCGTTTCAGCCGTGGTTGCGCGGGCGGATCGATGGCATTCCGGCTGAGGAGATGCGTCGCCTGCTCGGGGGGCGTGCGCTCCTGAAGCCCGGTGTCTTCAGCCACGTGCATCTGCACGCGCTGAGCCAGCGGCGGTTCGAGTCGGCTTCGCGCAGCCTGCGGACGGAGATCGCCGCGGGCGGGTTCGGGAAGGCGCTCATCCAAACCAACGTGCGGAAGCTGCAACGCCTGGTGGGCCGGCTGGCGCGGCCGGCAACGCGGAGCGCCTGGGCCGGCTATGCGCGTGCGCCCGGCTACGAGGATCACGACCAGGCGGCGAAGCAACAGTTTGTCCGCGCGGCCCTGGGCCGCGGCCGCTGGGGGCACGTCTGGGACCTGGGAGCCAATCAAGGTGTCTACGCGCGCCTTGCGGCGGAGGTGGCTGAGTACGTCGTTGCCTTCGATGCCGATCGCGTCGTGGTCGATGCGATGTTCATCGAGCACAGGCGCCGCGGTGTGACCAACGTGCTGCCGCTCGTGGTCAACCTCGCGGACCCGTCGCCCAGTCAAGGGTGGAACAGCGAAGAGCGGCTGCGCCTCGAGCGCCGCGGCCAACCCGACCTCGTGCTGGCGTTGGCGCTCGTGCACCACCTCGCCATTGGGGCCAACATCCCCCTGCGCGCGCTCCTGGACTGGCTCGCGACGCTTGCGCCGCACCTCATCATCGAGTTCGTGACGCGCGACGACCCGATGGTGGAGCGGCTGCTCCGCTTCAAGGATCCGCGACAGCACGCCGACTACGACCTACCGACCTTCGAGCGCGAGCTGACGGCGCGCTTCGACCTGCTGGCACACCAGCCGCTGGCCGGCGGACGGCGCCTTCTCTTCTTCGCGCGCTCTCGGTGCCACACGTGAAGGGGTCAGGGGTCAGGGGCCAGTAGGGATCAGGTTCAGAGGGATCAGGGCTGGTAGGAACTTCGAGGAGTACACTCTGCCCAGGTGATATATGGCCCGTTCCGCTGGAAGATGCTACAACCGGCCCTGATCCCTGATCCCTGATCCCTGAGACCTGAGACCTGACCCCTGGCACCTGACCCCTTCTTTTGCCCTGGCCCCTTCATGTCGCCACTCCACGTGCAACGCCTCGGCGTCATGGCCTACGCAGAAGGCCTCGCGCTCCAGCAGCGTCTTGCCGGCGACCGGCGCTTGGCGCTCGTGCCGGATACGCTGCTGCTCTTGCAGCATCCGCACGTCATTACGCTCGGTGTGAAGGCGCGCCAGTCGCGGGAGCACATCGTGGCCTCGGACGAGGACCTCGCGGCTCTCGGCGTGAGCATTCATGACGCCGGGCGCGGTGGTGACGTGACCTATCACGGTCCCGGCCAGCTCGTTGGCTATCCGGTGATCGATCTCAAGCCGGATCGACAGGACGTCCATCGCTACGTGCGCGACGTCGAGGAAGTGCTGATCCGCACCGCGGCGGATTTCGGTGTCCGCGCGGATCGCGTGCCTGGCTTGACGGGGGTTTGGGTTGACCAGCAGAAGCTGGCCGCTATTGGGGTCCGGATTTCCCGCTGGGTCACGAGCCACGGGTTTGCGTTCAACGTGTCAACCGACCTCGACTATTTCGACCTTATCGTCCCCTGTGGCATCGCCGATCGGGGTGCGACGTCACTCGAGCAGCTCCTCGGCCAACCCGTGGCGATGGCCGAGGTCGAGGAGGCGTGTATTCATCACTTCTGCGACGTGTTCGACCGGGCCGAACAAGGGGTCAGGGGTCAGGGGTCAGGGGTCAGCAGGGATTAGGGATCAGGGATCAGGGCTACCTCTCGCGTGGCGCGCGGATCGGGCGCGCACACGTGTGCCGCGTTGGCACACCTCTCCTGCTTGGCGATTCGCACGAGCATCTCCCGGTACACCAAGCGCTTCGGCGGCGGCATTCTCTCGTGAAACCGCGTCACGGCCCGCGCGTCGTGCGCGTCATCGTGCCGCATCAGGCCAAAGCGCGTTCAACACTTCGGGGATGGTGCCATGAGGAAAATGTCGGACATCGCCGTCAAACAGTGCGTCGTGGAGCTGCGCGCCGCGTGTCGGTTGCCGATTGACGAGTTGGCTCTGGACACCCTCGTCGGGTGGCTTCGTCCGAATTTCGAGCAAATCCTGGACTGTCGTGATGGCAGGAAGCGGTGGGCCGACCACGGCCAGCGAATGCGGGACAATGCCCGTCATATTGGCGCCTTTGCCGACTTCTTTGGCAGCCACGTAGGAGCGACGACCGTGGGCCTCGACGAGCTGAAGCGCGCGTTTCAGATCGTCCGTGGGGCGTGCACGGTTCGGGCAAACAGCGGTCCGGATGCCTCCGAGGACTGCGCCGCGGGTCGGGCACCACTCGACACCGGGCCCATCGAGGAATTCCTGCGTGCTGGTCGGCCCGCGCCGGACGCTCGGGAGGGTGACAAGGTGGGAGGGTGACCCTGTCACCTTGTCACCTTCTCACCCCTCACCGTGTCACCCGCGCCCCCGGGAATAAAGCGAGTCCCTCCGGTGTTCCTGTTGACTGGAGGGGTCATGGACGACTATCCGCGGTCCGAGAGAACGTTGGTCGGCCGGCTTCGGGCAGAGGACGGTAACGCAGTAGCTGAGCTTGCCGACAACTACGGTGCGAAGATTTACCAACTGGCGTTTCGCTACACCAAGAACCACGAAGACGCAGAGGAGATTGCGCAAGACGTATTGTTGAAGGTCTTTCGTAAGATTCGCGCGTTCCGGGGCGATGCTGCGCTCTCATCCTGGATTTATCGCATCACCTACAACACGGCGATGTCGCGCCTTAGGAACGGCAAGTTCGCCCGCCCGGCCGAGGTTTCCGCTGAGCTACCGGTCGATCGGGAGCAGGGGCGGCCACGGTTGCTGGAGGCGACCGACTGGTCAGCGCTCGGAGACGAAGCGGTGCTCCGTCGCGAGCTCCGCGACCGACTGCGTGCCGCAGTCAGCGATCTCCCGCCAATCTACAGGCGACCCGTCATTCTGCGCGATATTCAGGGCCTGTCCACCGAAGAAGCGAGTCGCCTGCTCCGTGTGAACACCCAGACGCTCAAGTCGCGGCTCCACCGGGGCCGGTTGATCCTGCGCGAGCGTCTGGCTGACTTCAGCGACGGTCTCGTCCTACATAGAGCCGCCTGACCGTGACGCGGGGCCTAAAAGGCTCCGCGCTACGTGCTCAAAATTTCGTTTGTTGGTTGGCAACAGCCGCGATGCACTCACTCACGCCGTGGCCTTCCGTTGCCGTGACGTCGAAGCGGACGCTTTCGTACTCGACACGGTCACCAACACGCGGCGGGCGCCCCAACACTGTCAGGACGAGACCGCTGACGCTGTCAACGTCGGGGTGCTCGAGGGAGACGCCGAGCTGCTCGCCCACTTCTTCGACCCGCACCGTGCCTTTCACGTGGAGGCGGCCGAGATAGTCACGCGAGATGCTCGGTCGCTCCTCGATCTCGCCGATCACCTCGTCGAACAGATCCGAGAGTGTTACCAGCCCCGCTGTCCCACCATGCTCGTCGATGACGAGCGCCATGTGAGTTTCTTCTTTTCGGAGCACGTCGATCACACTGCCAAGCGGCGCCGTTTCCGGCACGTACGGCATTGGGCTCGCGGTGCTGGCCGTAAGCGGTGTGTCCCGCTCGCACGCCACGATGAGATCCTTGAGGTGCACCATGCCCATGATTTCGTCGAGGTCCTCGCCGTAAACCGGATATCGACTGTAACGATGCTCCGCCACGAACGCTCTCATGACCGACGGTTCTGCGCCCAGCGGCAAGCCGGCGATCTGCACCCGTGGTGTCATGACCTCCCGTGCCGTGAGCTCGCCAAAGTCGAAGAGCTCTCGGAGGATCCGTCCCGATTCGGCACGTAGCAACCCCCCCGCCTCGCTTTCGCGCACGACGAGCTCCAGCTCTTCAGTTGAGTAGAGGTGCTCTCGAGTGCCCGCCTGGCGCTGGAGACCGAGCGCCTTCAGGAGCAGATTGCCAAGCTCGTTCAGCCCAACGACGACCGGGTAGCATGCATACTGCATCCACAGGATGGGCGGCGTGATCCAGAGGACCGTGTGCTCTGCCCGCTGCAGCGCGATCGACTTCGGCACCATCTCGCCCACGACGATGTGGAGGTAGGTGAGCAGCGACACGGCGATGGCGCTGGCCACCGAGTGAGCCGCGATGTAGTGCGGTGCGC
Source organism: Luteitalea sp. (assembly GCA_009377495.1). GTDB lineage: Bacteria > Acidobacteriota > Vicinamibacteria > Vicinamibacterales > Vicinamibacteraceae > WHTT01. Next base: position 20,768 of record WHTZ01000028.1, on the reverse strand, counting down.
CGGAGGCCCCGAGCTGACGCAGAATCCAGTCCGCCAGCACGTGCTCGCCGTACATGCCCAGGCCCAAGCTGGCGACGGTGATCCCGAGCTGCGCGGTCGCAATGTAGCGATCCTGCCGCTGCGGTACGTCGAGCACCCGGTGCACGACCTGCGCGAGACGCTGTCCCGCCAGCGCGCGGCGTTCGATTGCGGCGCGCGGCGCCCCCACGATCGCGAACTCGGCGGCAACGAACAGACCGTTCAGCACGACGAGGGCGAGGATGATGAGGAGCGCGGTCAGCATAGGCGGTTGTACGTATCGTCTCGTCGGTGCGCACTTAGGCTGGCGTCAGTAACTCCCTCAACAAGTATTCGAGCGACACGACACCGACCACGCATCCAGCCTCATCCTGGACGATCGCTTGGTGCGTTCGTCGCTCGCTGAGTAGCGCGACAAGCCGATCGCCCGTGAGGCGCTCGTTCACGAACAGTGGTGGTCGCAGGACTTCCCGAAGATCGCTCACCGGTCGGCCCGCCAGCCACCTGAGCAGGAGCGGCTTCGAGTTGAGGATGCCGATGACGTGGTCCAGCGATCCCTCGAACACCGGAAACCGTGTGTACGGGCTCGCGATGGCGCGCGCATACACGTCGTTGATCGGTGTCCGCACATCGAGCGCAACCACGCGATCGCGCGGGATCATCAGTTGACGCGCCGTGCGTAGACTGAAGCGCAACGCGCGCTGGAGACGGACGTGCTCGTCTGGCTCCAGAAGCCCGCCGTCGCGGCTTTCGGCAATCAGCAGCTCAATCTCTTCCGGTGAGTGGATGTGGCGGTGCCCGGCGTCGGGTCTCCGCAGCAGCCTGAGGAGGAGCAGGCCGCTACCGTTCAGGAAGTTGATGAACCAGCCGAGCGCCCCTAACGTCCAGCGCATTGGCCAGTAGGTGCCGAGGGCGAGCGGCGTCGGGTATTGCAGCGCAATCGACTTCGGCATCAGCTCGCCGACGACGACCTGGAACGCCGTGAGCACGAGCAGGACGCCCACCGAGGAGACGGACCGCGCTGCGATGGCGTCCAAGCCAAGCCAGCTCTCGACGTGCGGAGCGAGGTCCACCGCAATCGTCGCCTGGCCGTACGCGCCCATCACGAGGCTCGAGAGCGTAATGCCAACCTGGCTCGTGGCAATGTAGCGATCCAGCCGCTGGGGGCTCTCGAGCACCGGGAGCAGACGGACCGCAAGGCGGTGCCCCTCCTCGGCAAGCTGTCGAATCCGGCTGCGCCTGGTGCTGACCGCCGCGAACTCGGCGGCTACATACAGCGCGTTGACACCAATGAGCACGAAGACGACGAATGCGTCGACAACGCTCATCTGGTGCTCGTCAGCGCGTTCTGGAACGCGATGTATTCGGCGGTGCTGAGTGCCGGCAGGCTGATCTCGGCAACCGCGCCAACCTTGAACCGGACGGGCACCGCTGAGACGCGACCGCGGCCGCCGGTTTCGTCGTCGAGCGCGGCGAAGCAAATCAACTGCTGGCGGGTCCCATGCTGGAGCGCTTCTGCAACGCAGGCGGCGGCGGCCGCCAGCGCGTACGGCCCTGGTGGCCAGAGATGCGGCACCCGTGCGCGGATCCGCGCCAGCACGTTAGCCTTGAGCACAGACGAGGGCCGCCCTCCGGCAATCGACGCTTCCTCCCATGCGATCACGAGGCGATCGGGTGGTCGTCCCGCGAGCAGCAGCTCCACGTGCTGCGGAGAGACGCGGGCTTCCAAGGCTACGATCGCGGTTACGGCAGCCGCGAGTGCCGCAGGGGCCGAGCCGACGATCGCGGCGCGCGGGATGCCGAGCTCTGCCACACCGCGTTCCACCAGCCACGCCGCGGCCGGGCCCGCGCACACGATCGGCACGCGCGGATTGACCCTCAACGCGCGGCACAACCGATCCAACCCCGCTTCACCTTGCCACTCGCCCGGCCGTGGGCCAGCCGCATCGGCGAGCAGCACCACGCTTCCGCCTGCAACCGCTCGGTCGTCTCCGGTTCCCACCACCCGAGTGCGGAAGCCCTCGACAGGACCGGCCTGGCAAATGTCGAGGGCCTTGCCGGCCGCCACGCGCTCGGCCGCGTCGACAAGGCGGACCTCGCAGAATCGGTCACGCCGCGCAAGCTCGTGTGCCAGGGTGCCACCCAGATCGCCGGCGCCGAGGACGACCGCGAGGGACATAGAGTAGCGCGATTGTAGCAGTGCAGGGTGCAGAGGTGCCGGGTGCAGAGACGCAGAGGTCACGGTAGGGCGCCCCTCTTGTAGGGCGCCCCTTTTAACCGCCATCCTCAAGTAATCTGTAGACATGACTCGTGACAATTCCCTTTCCGGGAAAGTAGCAATCGTGACGGGCGGATCGCGAGGCATTGGTCTCGCCACGGCTAAGGCCCTTGTCGACCGCGGCGCCGCCACTGTGATCAGCGCGTTGCACGAAGAGCCGCTCAGCGCCGCGCGGCGAGCGCTGGGCGATGGCAGGGTCGAGGCGGTGCGTGCGGACGTTCAGAGCCCGCAGGACACAGCACGGCTCGTCGAGACCGCTATCCGGGCATTCGGCGGTCTCGACATCCTCGTCAACAACGCGGGGATTGGCCGGTTCGGCGACGTTGCAGATCTCTCGACGGACGATTGGAACCTGGTTGTCGGCACCAATCTGACCGGCGTGTTTCATTGCTGCCACGCTGCGATTCCGCAGATGCGGCAGAGAGGCGGCGGCTGGATCATCAACATCAGCAGCTTGGCCGGGATCAACGCGTTCAAGGGAGGTGCCGCGTACTGCGCGAGCAAAGCGGGCCTCGACGCGTTCACCGAGGCGCTGATGCAGGAAGTGCGCTATGACGGGATTCGCGTGGCGGTGGTTGCGCCCGGGTCCGTGCGCACGGGGTTCTCCGGTCGTGACGAGAAAGGGGCAGACTGGAAGCTCGCAGCGGAGGACGTGGCGCAGGTCATCCTCGATCTCGTGGAGCACCCGACGCGCAGTCTACCGAGTCGCGTGGAGCTCCGGCCCTCTCAGCCGAAGAAAGCGTGAGGGGCTAGAGGGGCGTTTTACCGCAATCGGTGACAGCCGTGACGATCTGGAGAAGCTGCACGGCATCGATGTTCGCGCCGGAGACAATCGCGACCACGGGTCCTTCGAGCGGTGTCACATGGTGGCCGGTCAGTGCCGCCACCGCGGCAACGCCCGCGCCTTCCGCCACGAGACGCTCGTGCGCGAGGAGCGCAGCGATGCCGTTGCGTAGTCCTGCTTCGCTCACGACCACGAGATCGTCTACGAGGCGACGTACGATGTCGAACGTGATAGCGCCCGCTTCCAAGTTGCCGCTCAGGCCATCGGCAATCGTCGGCTGCACGAGGATGGGCGTGATTCGGCCGTGCTCGAGTGCGACACGAAACGCCGGGTTGGCAGCGGCCTCGACGCCCACGACGTGGCGTGAGGTGCGAGGTGCGAGGTGCGAGGTGCCCGCGCCTTTGACGGCCAGGGCCACGCCCGCGATGAGGCCGCCGCCGCCGACCGGGACGAGAATCGTGCGGGCCTCTGGCAGTTCGTCGACGATTTCCAAGCCAACGCTTCCCGCCCCCGCGATGATGGTGGGATTGTTGTAGGCTGAGATATAGGTGGCGCCCTGCGAGGCGGCAAGCGCCAGCGCTCGTCGTTCAGCGTCGTCGTAGGAGTCCGCTTCAGGCCTCAAGTCCGCACCGGTGGCACGGATGGCCGCAAGCTTCGTCTCTGACGCTCCTCGCGGTGTGACGATCGTGGCTCGCAACCCGAGCGCGCGCGCGGCCGTGGCGAGTCCGAGGCCGTGATTACCGGCGGAAGCCGTCACGAGACGCGATGACTTTGCGCTGTTGCTGCCCTGTTCGACAAGCGCGAGCGCCGCGGCGAATGCACCGCGCAGCTTGAACGAATGTGTGTGCTGAAGCGACTCGAGCTTGAGCCACACATCGGTGCCGGTCAGCGTTGAGAGCCAATGCGACCGCAGCAGCGGGGTGCGCCGAATCCACGGAGCCAGCTTGGCCCGCGCGGTCCGTACGTGATCAACTGTCAGTGACACCATGATTCTCGAGACGCGTGCTGTCCCACCAATGCAGAAGAACGGTTACATCCTCGGGTGCGAGGAGACGCGCGAGGGTGTCATCATCGACCCGGGCGATGAGGTCAACCTGCTGCTCGACTGCGTCGCGGGGCATGGTCTCACGATCACGTACATCCTGCTGACGCACGCACACGTCGACCACATCTCGGGCGTTGGTGATGCGAAGCGAGCCGTCGGAGCCCCCATCGTGCTTCATCGGGACGACCTGTTTCTCTACGAGCGCGCCGCGCAGCAAGGAGTGGCATTTGGCCTGCCCGCCGAGCCGCAGCCGCCCGTCGATCACTTCTATGATGGGCCAGGGCCGTGGCGCTTCGGTAGATACGAGGTGCACGTGCACCACACGCCGGGGCACTCGCCGGGTGGTGTCTGCTTACAAGTTGGCCGCGAGGGCACTGCGGCGAAGGCGCTCGTCGCGGGCGACACGCTGTTTGCAGGCTCGATCGGACGCGTCGACTTACCGGGTGGCGACTACGCGACGCTCATGTGGTCGATTCGCGAGGTCCTCCTTCCCTTCGGCGACGACGCCATCCTCTACCCTGGGCATGGACCGGCGACGACGATCGGACGTGAGCGGCTAACGAACCCCTTCTTGAGGGGCGAGTGACGCCTGCTGACTACACGTGAGCTCGATGCGGCCAACACGCAGCCGATCGCCGTTGGCAAGGACCGCACGCTGGATGCGTTGGTCGTTCACGTAGGTACCGTTCGTGCTGTCGAGATCTTCCACCTCGAGCTCGCCGGTTGGGAGCGCCGTCAGGCGGCAGTGGAGACGCGACACCATGGTCGCCTCAATCACGAAGTCGGCCCGAACGGCGCGACCCATGGTCCGGATTCCGGAAGAGATGCGGAACGTCAGCCCAGGAGCGTCGCCGTCGGTTGTCTCCAAGATCCACATATTGAATGACGGACGGCAGACTTCCAATTAACCTTTGACCTCGACAGCCTCCGAGAGCCCGAGCAGTGCCCGGATGCGCGGGTGAACGACCGCGCCGTTGTGCGTGACCAGTGTCTCTCGCGTGATCTCGTCCTCCGGATCGAGCAGGAGCTCTCCCTTGCGCACGAGGTGCTGCACGAACGTCACGAGGTTCTTGGAATACATCTGGCTAGCATGGTACGGCACGCTCGCCGCAAGGTTCGTTGGCCCGAAGATCGTCACGCCCTCGACCACCACCGTCTCGTCCGCTTTGGTCAGCTCGCAGTTACCGCCGCGCTCTGCCGCCAGATCGACGATGACCGAGCCAGCCGCCATCGCCGAGACCATATCCCGTGTGATGAGCACGGGCGCGCGCTTTCCGGGGACGACGGCTGTCGAAATGACCGCGTCGCTCGACGCCACCGTCCGCGCCAGGAGCTCCTGCTGGCGGCGGTAGAACGACTCGTCTTGCGCTGTCGCGTAGCCGCTTTTGTCTTCGGCTGCCGTTGCCTCGAGCGGCAGCTCGACGAACTTCGCGCCCAGGCTCTCGATTTGCTCCTTGACCGCAGGGCGTACGTCATAGGCCTCGACCCGCCCGCCAAGACGCCGCGCAACGGCAATCGCTTGTAGGCCTGCCACCCCCGCGCCGATGACGAGCACGCGTGCCGGCATCAGCGTGCCGGCTGCTGTCGTCAGCATCGGGAACATCCGTGATAGGGCGCTCGCGGCGAGCAGCACCGCTTTATAGCCACCGACCGTCGCCATCGAGGAGAGCGCGTCCATGCTCTGAGCGCGCGTGATGCGGGGGACGAGCTCCACGGCAAGGCACGTCGTACCGCGCGACGCCAGGGCTGCCGCGCTGTCGAACGCGTCCAGCGGGTCCGCAAAGCCGATAACCACATGCTGTGACCCGAAAAGAGGCAGATCGGCGTCGCCGTTGGCCCGATTCGCACCCGGCGTTCGCACCTGGAGGAGGAGCTGCGCGCCTCCGAAGACCTCTTCGCGAGACGGGGCCACCTCCGCGCCCTTCTCGGTGTACTCTTCGTCCCTGAATCCAGCCGCTGCGCCCGCTCCTGCCTCGACCAGCACGCCGAGCCCCGCCTTCGTCAGCAACGATATGTGTGCCGGGACGAGCGCCACCCGGCGTTCCCCTGGCGCGGTTTCTCTTGTCACACCCACAAGCAACATGTCTACCGTTCCCAGCAAATTATAAGGGGTCAGGGGTCAGGGCAAAAGAAGGGGTCAGGTGCCAGGGGTCAGGTCTCAGGGCTGTCTCAGGGTCAAGGACGATGATCCCTGAAGCCTGAGACAGCCCTCGGACCTCGCCCCTCGCCCCTAGCTTGGCGGCAAGGTGCTTCGAATCCACTTCACAATGGTCCGGGGAAGGTCTGGGCTGATGGTGCGGTCGGTGAGGAGCGGGTACTCGTCCGCCTGGCCCGTCCGCGCCTTGACAAAGAGGTGGTTCAGCCCGGGGAGCTTGGCGAGCGCCGCGCTACGTCCTTTCTCGCGCCCTTGGGCGAGCGCGAGGAGCTTGTCGGCGTGGTGCGGTGGCACCTCTGTGTCGAGCTCGCTGTGGACGACCAGGATTGGTTGCCGGACGTCCTTCATGACCTCTGCCGGATCATACGCGAGGATGCTGCGGAACAACATGGTGTTCGACTGCTTGCGAACGGGTTCCGGGATCTTGTCCCAGTCCACACCGGTCAGCACGGCATGCTGGATGGTGAGCTGCTGCGCCATCTTCCGCTCACGCTCCTGCTCGGAGAGGTCCATGCCCGAAAGCATTTGCCGCTGCCGTTCGAGCAGCAGCTCGGAACCTGTCGTGCCGGCACCTGACATCAGTACGAGCGCGCTGATTCGCTTCTCACGCTTCGCTGCGAGCAGCGCGACTGCCGCCCCCTCGCTGTGGCCCACCACGGTGATCCGGTCGTCGTCAACATCCTCGCGCGAGCGCAGGTAGCGCACGGCTGCCCGGACGTCCTCTGCGAAGTCGTCGAGCGTCGCAGACTCGATGCGACCGCCGCTTTGCCCGACGCCGCGCCTGTCGTACCGGATCGCAAGATAACCGGCGTCTACGAGCGCGTTGGACAGTTGGCCAAGCACCGGAATCCCGGCGACCGTCTCGTCCCGGTCACCAGGCCCGCCCGAGACGAGGACGATCGCCGGATACTTTGGCGGTTTGGGAGACTTCGGTTCTCGCCTGTCTTCGTCCGACGTGTCCTCTGATTCGTCCGGACGGCGTGGCGGCTCCGGTGGCCTGGGCTTGGAGACCGTGGCAGCAAGCGCGAAGCCGGATGACGGGACACGCACGTCTTCATCGTTGTCCCGCCACACCTTCACCTGGCGTGTGGAGACCGCTGCGAGATCTTCGCGCATCACGTCGAGCGACTGCGCAGGCACGGCAAACCGCAGGAGATGGCCCTGTGCGTCAATCCATACACTCATCGCGACCGGCTCGCCCGGCTGCCGTAAGGGCAGGGTGACGCTCACGCGCTTCGCCTCGAACGTCTCGTCTACCGTCTGAATACGCTCTGCTTCGATGCGGTCCACACGTACGTCGATCTCGGCCACAGGTGCGATGTACATCTTGAGCGAGGTGCCTTGTCGTGCCGATGCGAGGCGACGCGCGAGGCCGTGATAGGAGCCGAGAAAGAGCACACCCTGCGCGACGACCAGGCTCTGGGGCGAGATGCGATCCGTCTTGTCTGCGGTTCTGCCACCTTGGGCCACTTTGCTGGCCGCTTGGCCGCCTGAGAACGTCGTGGTCAAGCTGACGGCCTCTCCCTTGACGAGAGCCTCGACCGAGAGTCGTACCGGCTCGCCAGCGCGCGAATAGACGACTTCAGCCTTCTCGAGCGAGATGTCCAGTGGCGGCGCCAGCGTGCCACGCGAGGTAATGGTCGTGGCCGTGTCGTCGTCGCTGATCGTCACCTCTTCGCTACCGAGCTCGCGGCCCGCGACGAACACCTTGAAGGTTTGAGGTTCGGGGCTCGAGGTTCGAGCGCTTCCTGGGGTTGGCTGCGCTGCGGCTACGGCTGCCATTGTGAGCGCGAGGCCGAGGGCGCAGAGCGCGGCCGGAGGTCGCGGTCCGCTACAATATCGGACGACGAGCGTGCTCATGCCTCCAGGATACCATTCGGCTGCGACAGGACCGCCGACCGCGTACCAGGCCGTGAAGCGGGGCGCCGGCGTGCGGGATCTCTCGGCAGAGGGCCGGCTTGGCGTCTCGGGTGCTGACCGCGCCGATTGGCTTCAGGGCCTAGTCACCAACGACGTCAAAGCGCTCGAGTCAGGGCGGGGGTGCTACGCGGCGTACCTCACACCGCAAGGGCGAATGCTTTCTGACATGCGAATTCTCGCCCTGGACGAGGCGTTTCTGATGGACGTGCCGGCGACGAATGTGCCGTTGCTGCGCGAGCGCCTCGAGCAGTTCATCATCACGGAGGATGTGCGTCTCTGGGATCGAACGAACGAGCTGGGACGACTGGCTGTGCACGGACCCGACTCACCACGCGTCCTGGCGCAGGTGCTGGAGACGACCGAGCCGATCGATCCGGAACAGCTCGCCTCCTTGTCCGAACATCAACACCGCCGCGCGCGTTGGCTTGATACCGACCTCGTGATAGCCGGATCCAACGATCTTGGAACACGTGGCTTCGATGTGTATCTTCCACCTCCCCGGCTCCCTCAGCTCGAAGCGGCGCTGCTAGAGGCTGGCGCAAGCCGCGTGGACGAGGCGACCTGGCACACGCTGCGGGTCGAGGCAGGGCGGCCCCTGTTCGGCGTGGACATGAGCGAGGAAACGATCCCGCTCGAGGCCGGTATCGAGCATCGCGCGATTAGCCTCACAAAGGGCTGTTACGTTGGCCAAGAGGTGATCATCCGTGTGCTTCATCGCGGGCACGGTCGAGTGGCGCGCAGGCTCGTGCGGCTCATCGAGGAGACGGGCGAGGGGCCATCCGATCGTGGTCCGGACGCGATCGCGCCGCCGCAGGAGGCTGGATCCGAGCCCCAGGACGTACCGCGGTTTACCCGGGATGCGGTCATCGCGGCCGGCGACCGAGAGGTTGGTCGGGTCACGAGCGCCGCGTGGTCACCTGACGCCGGTCGCTCGGTGGGTCTCGGCTACGTGCGCCGCGAATTTGCAGAGTCTGGGACGAGGCTAACCGTCCTATCCAGGAACGAGCACGTGGAGATAGTGGAGATAACGGTTGCCAGCCTTTAGCTCGGGCTCCATTACCGTCACCGCAGCCGTCATTCAGCGTGATGACACGTTTCTGTTGACGCGTCGGCTCGCGGGTACGCACCTCGAGGGTCACTGGGAGTTCCCAGGTGGCAAGTGCGAGCCAGGCGAGACGCTTTCCGCGTGCCTCCTCCGCGAGCTCGAGGAAGAGCTGGGCTGCCGCGCACGCATTGGGGAATGCCTGCTGTCGACGAGGCACGCGTATCCGGAGCGCATCGTCGATCTCCACTTCTTTCGATGCGAGCTCGTCGGCGAGGCCGCGCCGCGGATTGGCCAACAAATGCGGTGGGTGCCGCGCAACGAGCTGCGCACGTTACCGCTCCCGCCCGCGGATAGCGCGCTCATCGAGCTCTTGGAGGGGCAGCAAGGGGCGAGGGCTAGCAGAAGGGGCGAGGGGCCAGGTGCGAGGTCCCAGGGCTGTCTTAGGGATCGGGCATGAGGCCTTTAGGCATCAGGAGCCTCCAGGTGGAACCTCGAACATTGAGCCGTCTGATACCTTGCGACCTGATTCCTTAGGCTTGAGACAGCCCTGGGACCTCGCACCTGGCCCCTCGCACCTGTCTTTACCCTTTACCCCTTTGTCCCTTTACCCCTCCCTTGCCCCTCTGAACGGCCTTGCAGATCCCGTCCATGGGACACAGGAGGCAAAGCGGCTTGCGCGCGGTGCAGACCATCGCACCGAAATCCATCAGCGCCTGATTGAAGTCGAAGACGTGCCGCTGTGGCAGGAGCGCCCTCGAGAGATCCCAGAGTTGTCTGCGCGTTCGGTGCGCCTTCGGGTCGCCCTTGCCGATGAACACGCGGAACAGCACGCGCGCGACATTCGTATCGAGGATGGCCGCGCGCTGTCCAAACGCGAAGCTCAGCACGGCGCCCGCGGTGTAGGGACCGATGCCTTTGAACGCACGAAGGGCCTCCTCGTCCGACGGCAGGGTGCTGCCGTACCGCGCCACAGCCTCGCGCGCGATCGCGTGCAGTCGGCTCGGCCGGATGTTGTAGCCGAGGGGATACCACGTTCGGACGACGTCTTCTTCGCTGGCGTCGGCGAGCGCTTCCAGCGTCGGGTACTTTGCTAGCCATTCCTCATACTTTGGCCGCACACGGTCGACCTGCGTTTGTTGCAGCATGATCTCGGACACGAGGATGTGGTACGGGTCGGTCGTTTCGCGCCACGGGAGCTGTCGTCCATGGCGGCCGTACCATGTCAGGAGGCGTGTGCGGAAACGGCGCCGCACCGAGGCCGAGGGCAGCGGAGGCGTGTCGGTTCGCGGGGAGGCACCAGTTTTGGAGGCTGAGCGTCGTGATCGCGGTCTCGCCATGCGCGGACAGTTTCCTATAATCCAGCAAAATGGTCGACATCCCGGCTGCGCTCGTGCCCGACTACCGCTTCTGTCAGGCGCTGGCGCGCGCCCACTATGAGAACTTTCCGGTCGCGTCACGCCTTCTGCCTCGGGCCATGCGGCCCCACGTAGCCGCGATCTACGCGTTTGCGCGGGTAGCGGACGATGTCGCAGACGAGGGGTTGCTCACCCCGGCTGAGCGCCTCGCGCGGCTGGCAGAGTGGCGGCAAGCGCTCCACGCGTCGGTCGCCCGCACGACCATCGACGCCGGCGCGTTCTCAGCCGTCTTTCGTGCGCTTGGCCACAGCATCCGTCGCTGCCGGTTGGATGTCACCCTGCTCGACGACCTGCTGAGTGCCTTCGAGCAGGACGTCACCGTGCACCGCTACGATCGTTGGGCTGACGTGCTGGACTATTGCCGGCGTTCGGCGAATCCTGTTGGCCGTCTCGTCTTGCAGGTGGCAGGCTACCGTGACGCGGAGGTGGCGCGTCGGTCGGATGCTGTATGCACCGGTCTCCAGCTTGTCAATTTCTGGCAGGACTTCGGGAGGGACTGGCTCGCGGGTCGTCTGTACGTGCCGCGTGAAGACGCGGAGCGATGCGGCGCCCGCGAAGCGGATCTCGCGAACGCACACGTCACCGACGCTTGGCGTGCCGTGCTCGCGGAGCTGATCGATCGCACACGCGTGCTGCTTCTCGACGGTCGCCGCGTGTGCGACCTGGTCCACGGTCGTCTGCGGTTGGAGCTGCGCCTGACGTGGCTCGGCGGCTGGACGATCCTGGATCGCCTCGCGCGCTCGCCGCGGCAAAACCTTCGCGATCGGCCAACGCTGTCCGGCGGCGACGTCGTGCCGCTTCTGTGGCGCGCGATCGTATGGCGCCGCTAAGAGGTGACGTCCTTGCATTGACACCCATGGGACGAGATACCAACTTCTACTACTCCTTCCTCGTTCTGTCGCCGGACCGGCGGCGCGCCGTCGTCGCCGTGTGGGACTTCTGCCGAGCGGTCGACGATGCGGTGGACGAGCCAGGAGAGAGGGATGGAGCCGAGGCGCTTGCATTCTGGCGGGCCGAGCTCGACCGCTGCTTCTCGACGAGGGCGCCAGACACGGCGCAGGGCCGCGCCCTCGTGCCCTGGATTACCCGATTCAATCTGCCGCGGCAGCCGTTCGAGGATCTCATCGACGGTGTTGCGATGGATCTCATCCCGCGTCGCTACGCCTCGTTCGACGAGCTGCGCGAGTACTGCCTCCGGGTCGCGGCGGCTGTTGGTCTCATCTGCCTCGAGATCTTTGGGTACGAGAATCCTGCCGCACGCCAGTACGCGGTGGAGCTCGGCCTCGCACTGCAGCTCACAAACATCCTGCGTGACGTTGGGAGCGACCTGCGGCGCGGACGGCTGTACATTCCCCTCGAGGATCTCAGCGGCTACAACGTTGAGGAATCGGACCTGCGCGCCGGACGCCTCACACCGCGGGTTGTCGCGCTCCTGGCGCACCAAGCCGCACGCTGTCGCGAGTTTTTCGCCCGCGCCCGGGCCGCCTTACCCCGTGAAGACGCGCGACGCCTCGCGGCTGCCGAGATCATGGGCGCCATCTACGTGGCGATCCTGGAGCGTATCGAGCAGCGGAACTTCGACGTGTTCTCGGAGCGCGTGCGGCTCCCGCGGCCCGTACGGGCCCTGATTGCCTTTCGCACGTGGGTCCAGATCATGGTAGGGGTCAGGGGTCAGGGGTCAGGGGCCAGGAGGGATCAGGGATGAAGGGATCAGGGTGGCCTCGTGAAAACACCTCACGTTATCGTCATCGGCGGCGGTTTTGCGGGCCTGAGCGCTGCCGTGGCGCTTGCCTCCTCTGGGGTGCAGGTGGACGTGCTCGAAGCACGCGGCGAGCTCGGTGGACGCGCCTCGTCGTTTCGAGATCGCGGAACGGGCGAGTGGGTGGACAACGGGCAGCACGTCCTCATGGGCTGCTACCATGAGACGTTCGCCTTTCTCCGCGCCATCGGGGCGGAGCGGGACGTCAACCTGCAGCATGCGCTGGAGGTGACGTTCGTCGATGCCCAGCAGCAGCTCTCTGTGCTGAGGTGCCCAGCGTGGCGGCCGCCCCTGAACCTCGCGGGTGGCGTCGTTCGGTGGGACGGCGTCGGATGGCGCGCGCGACTCTCGGCCCTTCGGCTCGGTCGCGCGCTCCGCCGGGCTCGGGCGGGGACGGCCCGACCGCTCGACGATCTGGTGCGGCCAGGTGAGAGCGTTGCGCAGTGGCTCGCACGCCACGGCCAGCACGGCGAGCTGTGCACGATGCTGTGGGAGCCGCTCGCGCTTGCAGCGCTCAACGAGGACCCGGCGCGGGCTTCCGCGTTACCCTTCGTGCGCGTGCTGGGCCGGATGATGGGCGCGAGCGCGCGCGACGCCGCGCTCGGGATTCCCGCCAAGCCGCTTGTGGCGCTCTACGGCGAGCCCGCACGCAGACGCGTCGAAGCGGCGGGTGGTCGGATCCGGACGCATAACCTTGCGCGCGTGCGGCTCGCGGGTGACCGGATCGTGGGCGTGGAGGTGCGCGACGTGCGGCGTCCAGGGCACCGTCCTTACGTCGAGGGCGACGCGGTGATTGTCTCGGTGCCCTGGTTCGATCTGCCGCGGCTGTTCATTGACGAGACCCAGAATGGGGGGCCAGGAGCGATGGCGGCCGTGTGTCACGCGGCAGCGGAGACTGCAGCGTCTCCTATCGTCTCGGTGAATCTCTGGTTCGATCGTGAGGTCCTACCGTGTGCGTTCGTCGGCCTGCCGGGTCGAGCCCTGCAGTGGGCTTTCGACAAGCGTGCGGTCCTTGGCGAGAATGCTTCACACGTCACGCTCGTGGGCAGCGGCGCGTCAGCAACGTTGCGGCAGTCGAACGACACGCTGGCGGCGCTCGCGATCGAGGAGCTTGGCGCTGCCCTGCCCAGTGTTCGTCGTGCTTCCCTTCGCCGCACGCTGGTCGTGCGCGAGCCGCGTGCGACGTTCTCGGTCGCGCCGGGGCAGCCGGCCCGGCCTGCCACGACAACGGCCGTGCCCAATCTCGTGCTGGCAGGCGACTGGGTGGACACGGGCTTGCCTGGAACCATCGAGGGCGCGTGCCTGTCTGGGCGGTGGGCAGCCGAGGCGGTCCGACGCCTCCTAGGGATGGGATAGAATGAAGATTTGATCGGTGGAGAGGGTGCTGGACAATCGCACCTCAGGAACCAACCTATGACGACGACTACCGTAGCAAGCCGGATACACGAGCTGCTCGGCGCGAACGCCGAAGCCTTGCTCTCGTACGAAGCCCGCGGCTTCAGGGCCGCCGACCTCCACCTGCCGGGGCCAGATTTCGTCGATCGGGTGCTCGCCCAGACGAACCGCCGCCCTCAGGTGCTGCGCGGCTTTCAGCAGATTCTCAACACCGGCCGTCTCGCGGCCACCGGCTACGTTTCCATCCTGCCCGTCGACCAGGGCGTCGAGCATTCGGCGGGCGCCAGCTTCGCACCAAGCCCCACGTATTTTGATCCGGAGAAGATCGTGGAGCTCGCCGTCGAAGGCGGGTGCAACGCGGTGGCCTCGACGTTGGGCGTGCTCGCAACTTGCGCGCGGAAGTACGCGCACAAGATTCCGTTCCTGGTCAAGCTGAATCACAACGAGTTCCTCAGCTATCCCAACAAGTACGACCAGATCATGTTCGGGTCGGTGAAGCAGGCGTGGGATTTGGGCGCCGTCGCCGTTGGTGCGACGATCTACTTTGGGTCCGAGGAGTCTGCGCGCCAGATCCAAGAAGTGTCCGAGGCCTTCGCGCTGGCGCACGAGCTCGGTATGGTGACGGTTCTCTGGTGCTACCTGCGTAACAGCGCCTTCAAGACCGAAAAGGCAGATTACCACCTCGCGGCGGATCTCACCGGGCAGGCAAACCACCTTGGGGTGACGATCGAGGCAGACATCATCAAGCAGAAGCTGCCGGAGACCAACGGTGGGTACAACACGCTCAAGTTTGGCAAGACGCACAAGAAGGTGTACTCGGATCTCATTCCGGGCGACCATCCGATCGAAATGACCCGCTACCAGGTGGCCAACTGCTACATGGGCCGTGCCGGGCTCATCAACTCGGGTGGCGCGAGCGGCGACAGCGACTACGCCGATGCGGCGCGCACCGCGGTCATCAACAAGCGTGCGGGCGGCATGGGATTGATTTCAGGTCGTAAGGCCTTCCAGCGGCCGATGGCGGAGGGCGTGACGCTGCTCAACATCATCCAGGACGTCTATCTCGACAAGACGATTACAGTGGCCTAAAGGGAGGGGTCAGGTGTCAGGGGTCAGTAGGGATCAGGGCTTAAGGGATCAGGACTACCTCACGGGGCGCGTTCAGCAGCGCGTATTGTTCGAAGAAGCTTCTACCAGCCCTGATCCCTGAAGGACTGGCACCTAGCCCCTGAGACAGCCCTGATCCCTGACCCCTACTTTGTCAATGTCTATCCTCAAAGTCGCGCGTATGGGACACCCCGTACTGCGCACCCGCGCTCGGGCCCTCGACGTCGGTGAAGTTCGCAGCGCCATGTTCCAGACGCTCATCGACGACATGATCGCCACCATGATCGAGTACGAGGGCATTGGGTTGGCGGGCCCACAAGTACACGAAGGCGTGCGGCTGTTTGTTGCTGGCATGGAGAGCGGTCACGAGAAGATGCGTGTGGTGCCCTTCATCAACCCCGTGATCACCCCGGTTGGCGAGGAGACGGTCGACGGTTGGGAAGGGTGTCTCAGCATCCCCGATATCCGTGGCAAGGTGCCGCGCTTCAAGCACGTGGTGGTCAAAGCGCTCGATCGGCGGGGTCAGCCCTTCGAGCTCGATCTGTCTGACTTTCCCGCGCGAGTCGTCCAGCACGAGACGGATCACCTGGATGGCACCTTGTTCTTCGATCGGATCAAGGATTTCCGGTCTCTGACGTACCTCGAGGAGTACGGACGCTACCACGCAGAGCGCGAGGAAGAGTAGCGAAATGGTCTACATCTACGGAAAAGACGCCTGCCCATACACACAGGCCGCCATCGACGATCACCAACAGCGCGGTGTCGCCTTCGAGTACGTCAACGTCAAGAAAGACTCCGCCGCCTTGGCGCGCATGCTGAAGCTCACCGGTGACCAGCGGCGTGTCCCTGTCGTCGTCGATGGTGACCAGGTCACGATTGGCTTTGCAGGAGGGACCTGAGGCGTGTGACGCATCGCCGGGAGCGGTGCTTGGGAGAAGAAATAGCGAAGATCCACTGGGACTGTTTTAGGGCTTGACAGCTTGTGAAGGATTTCACATAATTACCCTGCACTGGGATTCCGGGCGCTAGCTTCAGATGTCCTGCAAGCCGGGTGCGTGGTGACCTCCACGCATTTCGGTGCTGAGCCTCTGACGTGAAACCCACCTGGTCATTATTGCCTCTCTTATACGTACCCTTCTTTTACTAGGGTCCGGAATCTCAAGCTTTTCATTTGCCGGGCGCGGCACCCCGCCGCGCCTTTCCTCTTTTTTGGGTACCTGAAGCCACTGAACGATGCGCTGGAGCCTCGTGCGGGTGGAGAGCGCCGAGCCGCTGACGCTCGGTGCGACGAACTCGTACGTTGTCCACGGTGCCGCGCCGCTGTTGGTCGACGCCGCAAGCGCGACGGCTGAGTACGTCGACCGCGTGGCAAAGGCGCTCGGCACGGAAGCCTTGACCACCATTGCGGCCACCCACGCGCACGGCGATCACGTTGCCGGCGCGCCTGCCGTCGCCGCCCGTTGGCCTGGCGCGACCACCCTAAAGATTCCGTGGCCCGACAAGGACGCGTCCACCGGTGTCGCCTGGACACCGCTCCGGGACAAACAGTTCATTCCGGCCGGGGACAGCCAACTGCTCGTGCTACACACGCCGGGGCACTCGCCCGATCACGCCTGCTTGTTCGACCTCCGGAGCGGAACACTCTTTGGCGGCGATCTGGTAATGAACGGCGGCACGGTGACGATTCCCGTGTCGAACGGCGGAAATTTGCGCCAATATCTGCGATCGCTCCATCGGATTCTCAACCTCCAGCCCCGCCGCATTCTCGCCGGTCATGGGGATCCCGTCGATCACCCTGCGCCTCTCATTCGCGCGTACCTGGCTCATCGACAGCTCCGGGAAGACCAGGTTGTGGAGGCGCTGACCGCAGCGGCGCGCACGGTTGAAGAGATCGCAGACCGTCTCTATCCCGCGCTTCAGGGAGAGATGCTGACGGCTGCCCGCGAGAACGTCCTCGCCCATCTGCGGATGCTGGAGGAGGACGGACGCGCCCACCACGACTCGGGGTCTTGGTTCCTGAGATGACGGCAGCCTCACGGAACCGTGCGATCGGTCGCAAGTCAAACCGCGGCCAGGGGTTCTCCTGAGAGTTGCTCGACCAGCTCCTCCAGGGAGACAAACCTGACCCGGAGCCCGTCGTACGTGCGCACGTACGGTTGCTCGACGTCCCGCGCGACCACGAAGCTCTCACCCTTGGGATAGAGACGCCGAAAGGCGAGAAGGGAGCTCTCGTGGAACGCCGCCGCCGCCCACTTGCACTCGACGGCGATCGGCTCACCCCGGCCACGACGAGGCAGCACGAAGTCCACTTCGGCCCCTCGCTTATTACGCCAGTAGCGTAGCGCCCTGTGCTGCAAGCGCCCCTGGATCTCGTTGAGGACAACATGCTCCCACAGCAGCCCCATATCGTCCGGTCGTAGCGTGGCCCACCCGCGGTGGTAGCAGACAAAGCCGGTGTCGAAGGCGTACACCTTGGGAGCCGCGACGATCTCGGTCGGTTTGTGGGTGCTGTAAGGACGTACGACATGGACGACGAACGTCGCCTCCAGCGCGCCCAGATAGTTCGTGATCGTTTGGCGGCTGACCTCGCACGACGCCACGAACCGCGTCGCCTCGAACAGGCCGCCGCTCTGGGCGAACAGCAGCTCGGCGAACCGCTGAAACGACGACCGCCGCTCGAGACGAAACAGCTCCTGGATGTCTTTCGCCCAGTAGGCATCCATCCATTCCTGAAAATCCCGTTCAGGGAGCTCGTCGGCGAGGAAGAACGGGGGCAGACCCCCTCGCAGCAACCGATGTGCCAGGTTCGTGCGGCGGAAGTCCTCGAGGTCGGGCAGAAGCATCGGCGTCAGCCAGACGGTTTCCTTGCGGCCGGTCAAGGTATCTCGAAACTTCGCGGTCGCCTCGAGCGTCGAGGAGCCAGTCGCGAGGACGTGGGTCTCTGGAAAGTGATCCGCGGCAATCTTCAAGAGCTCGGATGGGTTGGGCAAACGATGCACCTCATCCAGGATGACACGGTGCCCGCGGAGCTCCTCGAGGAACCCTTGGGGGTCCTCTATGAGTCGCCGGGTGTGGGGCAGCTCGCAGTCGAAATAGTCGACGTTGTCAAGGCTCTGGCACAGGACCGTTTTGCCGGCGCGGCGGACACCGGCGAGCCAGAGGACCGACCGCCGCGCCCAAGCCCTGGTGAGGCGCTCGATCCAGTATCTCCGCCGTACCATATGCCGTTATAATAGCGAATAGCACTACCAAACGCAAATGTAATGTCGTTTGGTCCGCGCAGGTAGACACGTCTCCACACAGCCTGTCGTGCACCCTGAGACGCCCAGCTCTCTTGACAGTCGAAAGGAACCGCGCCTATTCTTCCTTCGTCTATCGAAAGGAACGACGTGGGTAAAGAGAAAGGTGATCTTCTCCAAGGCACGCTCGACATGCTCGTGCTCAAGGCGCTGCAGCTCGAGCCAATGCACGGATGGGGCATTACCGAGCGCATCGAGCATTGGTCAGAGAGCGTGTTGCAACTGGGGCAAGGCACGCTCTATCCGGCCCTCTATCGGCTCGAACGTCAAGGACTCATTCGATCGGAGTGGAAGGTCACCGAGAACAATCGCCGCGCGCGGTATTACTCGCTGACGCGCGAGGGACGACGGCGCTTCAGCGACGAGCTCGCCCAGTGGCGCCGCACGTCTCGCGCCGTCAACCTGGTGCTCCAAGCCACCATGGAATAACGAGGACGCATCATGAGCTGGATGACGGAGCGCTGGCGTCGGATCCGTTCGATCGGGCGACGCCACGAGATGGAGAGTGGCCTCGATGAAGAGATCCGCTTCCATATCGATCAGCAGATCGAGAAGAACCTTCGCGCGGGCATGAGCCTTGACGAGGCCCGTCGTCAGGCGAGTGTCAAGTTCGGCGGTATGGAGCGCGTCAAGGAGAGCACGCGGGATGAGTTTCGTTCAGCACTAGTCGAAGACTCCGTCCGTGATTTCCGTTACGGTATCCGTGCGCTGCGGCGCGCGCCAGGGTTCACGATTATCTCCAGCCTCATGCTCGCGCTCGGCATTGGCGCCACCACTGCGGTCTTCAGCGTGGTCAACGGCGTGCTCGTCAAACCGCTGCCTTACCCGAGGCCAGAGGAGCTGGTTAGCCTGGGGCACACAGCACAGGACGTGCGCAACGCTGGCGGCGACATGTCAATGTCGGCCGCGCAGCTCTTCACCTACCGCGACGAGAATCGCTCATTTCAGCAAATGGGAGTCTGGTCAGCCGGCACGGAAAGCGCCACCGGAGGCACCGAGCCGGAAGAGATCCAGAGCTTGTATGTGAGCTATGGCACTCTTCGAGCGCTCGGCGAGCAGCCCTTGATGGGACGCTCCAAGCAGCCATGGACGAGCTCGCCCGACCTGAAGGTCGGGATTGGAATAGCGAGGACGCATCATGAGGTGGATGAAAGAGCGCTGGCGCTGGATCCGTTCGCTGGGCCGGCGTAACGAGCTGGAGAGCGGGCTTGACGAAGAGATTCGATTCCACATCGATCGCCAGAGCGAGAAGAACCTGCGTGCCGGCATGGCGCCAGACGAGGCGCGCCGGCAGGCACTGATCAAGTTTGGTGCGATGGAAGGTCTCAAGGAGAGCACGCGCGACCAGTTTCGCCCTGCCCTCGTTGAAGACTCCCTTCGCGACCTCCGCCACGGCGTGCGTGCGCTGCGGCGCGCGCCAGGGTTCACGATTGTCTCCAGCCTCATGCTCGCGCTGGGCATTGGTGCCACCACCGCCGTCTTCAGCGTCGTCAACGGCGTGCTGATCAAGCCGCTGCCTTACCCGAACGCCGAGTCGCTGGTGAGTTTGGAGCACACGGCGCCGGGTGTGAATGCGAACGTTCCGGGCGATGTGGGGATGTCGGCCGCGCTGCTCTATACGTACCGCGACGAGAACCGGACATTTGCGGAATTAGGCGTGTGGTCGAGCGGCACAGAAAGCGTGACTGGAGTCGCTGAACCCGAAGAGGTCGATAGCCTGTACGTCAGCCATGGCACGCTACGGGCGCTCGGCGTGCAGCCGATGATGGGACGCTGGTTCTCGCACGAGGACCATACGCCGGGATCGCCGGAGACGGTGATGCTCACCTACGGCTACTGGCAACGGCGGCACGGCGGTAACCCATCGGTGATTGGACGGCGCGTGACCGTGGATTCACGGCCGCGGACGGTCATCGGCGTGATGCCGGAAGGGTTCCGGTTCCTGAATGCGGCGCCGGATCTCATCGTGCCCTTCCGTTTCGAGCGCGACGATCTGAATTTGGGCCAGTTCAACTATCAGGGCTTCGCGCGGCTCGAGCCGGATGTAACGCTGGCGCGAGCGAACGCGGATGTTGGGCGGATGATTCCGATCTGGCTGAACACATGGCCATCATTTCCTGGAATCGACCGTCAATTCTTCGAAAGCCTCCGGCTCACGCCGGCACTGCGCCCCTTGAAACAGGACGTGGTGGGTGATGTCGGTAACGTGCTGTGGGTGTTGATGGGAACGATTGGGATCGTGCTGCTGATCGCATGTGCAAACGTGGCGAATCTCCTGCTGGTGCGGGCCGAAGGGCGTCAGCACGAGCTGGCGATCCGTGCCGCGCTCGGCGCCGGATGGAGCCGCATTGCACGCGAATTGCTGCTCGAGAGTCTGGTGCTGGGGCTGCTGGGCGGAGCGCTGGGGTTGGGGCTGGCATTCGCCGCCTTGCGGCTTCTCATCGCTATCGGACCGGCGACGCTGCCACGCCTGAACGAAATCACCATAGATCCCGCGGCGACCGCCGTTGTATCAGGCCAGGACTGGGGTCGATGCTGAGAGTCATGG
>WHTZ01000027.1:75151-80189 GCA_009377495.1 Luteitalea sp. | reverse complement strand
GAGGCACTGGCCGCCCAGGTGAGCCGCGATGCCATAGCCGCTGGCCGACCGGATCCCCAGTACGCTGCGTACCTGCTGGAAGGCAATGACCCTGGCTGCATCGACGTCGGGTATCTGGTGAAAACGATGGCCGTCGGCGAGGGCCGGCCTCGCGTCGCGGTCACCGACGTCGCGCAAGAAGGTGAGACGGCCACCTACATCAACCCCAACACGGGCGTACCGGAGACGGTGTTCGATCGCCCACCGCTTGTCCTCGAGGCTACGGTCAATTACACCGACGGTACCCGCTTCCCGATCACGGTCATCATCAATCATCTGCGATCGCTCATTGGCATCGAAGACGAAACGCCGGCCGGCAGCGGCACGGCAGGTGCACGCGTGCGCGCGAAGCGTCAGGCGGGGGCGGAGTATCTCGCATCGTTCGTACAAGCGCGACAGGAGACGCGGCCCGACGAGCGTCTCGTGCTGGTTGGTGATTTCAATGCCTTCGAGTTCAACGACGGCTACGTCGACGTGATGGGCACGATCCTCGGCCAGCCGGCACCAGCCGAGGAGGTGGTACTCGCCAGCGACGACCTCGTCGACCCGGATCTCGTGAACCTCGTCGCGTCGCTGCCGCAAGATGAGCGCTACTCGTTCGTGTTCGATGGCAACGCGCAGGTGCTGGATCACGTGATTGTCAACGACGCGGCCGTCCCGTTCGTGCGTGGCGTCGCCATTGCACGCGGCAACGCTGACGAGCCAGAGATCGCGAGAAACGACGCGGCGACGCCGTTCAGGCTATCGGACCACGATGTGGTGGTCACCTACTTTGGCATCCCGCCGACCGAGCTCACAGAACAGGCGTGGCTACTGCCCGCGGGTCTCCATCGCAATCCGCGTTCTGGGCTGTACGAGGCGTGGGTCGTCGTGCAGAACCAATCGTGGACGACGTTCGAGGGCCCGCTGCACCTCGCCGTTGACCAACTGACGCCAGGCGTGACACTGGTGGACACCGCGGGCACCGTCGCCGATGCGCCGTTCCTGACGCTGGAGGCCTCATCCCTCGAACCGTGGCACGTGCTCGTCGTGCCGGTACGTTTCGACAATCCGAATGCCGCACGCATCCAGTATGTGCCACGGCTCTTTCGAGGGTTGCTGCCTTAAAGCAAGGGGCGAGGGGCCAGGGCGAGGTCCCAGGGCTGTCTCAGGGAACAGGGGCGAGCGCCATCCGCCGCGCGGAATCCTAGCGGCGCGGCTAAAGCCGCGCCCTACGTCCTGCCGTACGGCCGAAGAAGCTACTACCAGCCCTGATCCCTGAGCAACTCGTCCCTGGTTCCTGGAGACAGCCCTTGGACCTTGCCCCTCGCCCCTACTCATGGGGCGAAAGCCCCACAGCGTCGCGCTGCGATATCCTTGCATACGGTTATGAACAACGTCTCTCCGAAGAAGGTTGTGCTCGCCTACTCCGGCGGGCTCGACACGTCCGTCATTCTCCCTTGGTTGAAGCACCGATACCCTGGCGTGAAGGTCGTCGCGTTCGCGGCAGACCTCGGCCAGGGTGACGAGCTCAAGGGCATTCGCAAGAAGGCGCGTCAAAGCGGCGCTGACGAGGTCGTGGTCAAAGATCTGCGCCAGGAGTTCGCGGAAGAGTACTGCTTTCCGATGCTCCGCGCCCACGCCACCTACGAGGCCGATTATCTGCTCGGGACGAGCGTGGCGCGGCCGCTGATCGCCACACACCAGGTCATGGTGGCGCATGAAACGGGTGCCGATGCGGTGGCGCATGGCGCCACTGGCAAGGGCAACGACCAGGTGCGGTTCGAGTTGACGTACCTCGCGGTGGATCCAACACTGACGATCATCTCGCCCTGGAAGGACCCGCAGTTCCTGGCCGACGGTCTCAATGATCGCGAGACCGCCGTCGACTACGCAAGGCGACACGGCATCCCGATTGCGCAAACCAAGAAGAAGATCTATTCGCAGGATCGCAATCTCTGGCACATCTCGCATGAAGGCGCGGAAATCGAAGACCCAGCCGAAGAGCCGCGCGAGCAGGTCTACACGATCAGCGTGCCGGCGCGGAAGGCGCCGAACAGACCCGAGTACGTGGAGCTCGGCTTCGAGCACGGAAACCCCGTGGCGCTGAACGGAAAGAGCTTCAAGGGCCGTGGACACGAGCTCATCGCCGCGCTCAACGCCCTGGGCGGCCGGCACGCGGTCGGTCAAGTGACGCTTGTCGAGAATCGGCTCGTCGGGATGAAGAGCCGTGGCGTGTACGAGACGCCAGGCGGAACGATTCTGTACGAGGCGCACAAGGCGCTCGAGCAGATCTGCCTGGAGCGCGAGCTGTACCACGAGAAGCAACGGTTGGCGCTTCGTTATGGTGAGCTCGTCTACTATGGCCAGTGGTTCCACCCGCTGCGCGAGGCGCTGCAAGCGTTCGTCGACACCGCGTCACAAGTTGTGACCGGCAAAGTGCGGGTAAAGCTGTACAAGGGTCGCGCTCAGGCCGTGAGCGCCGCGTCTCCACTATCGCTCTACGACGTCAATCTCGCGAGCTTCGCGATGCAGGGCTACGACGTGACCGCGGCGCGTGGCTTCATCGATCTGTTCGGCCTACCGATGAAGGCGCGTGGCTTGAAGCAGGCAAAGCTCAGACGCAGCCGTTCCCACGCGGCAACGGCGCAACGGCGCCCCTAAAAAGGGGCGCCCTACATAACGTGTCGCTATTCGTCGTGCAGCACCAGTGCGGGATCGACGCGAATCGCGCGTCGTGCCGGGACGTAGCAGGCCACGGCCGCAACCACGAGCAACAGGACGCCCACAGCCACGAACACCGTCGGATCCGTCGGCTCGATGCCATACAGCAGAGTCGCGAGATAACGAGTGAGCATCAGGGCAGCGCCTAACCCAATGACGAGCCCGGCCGTCGTCAGGCGAAGGCCCTCACCCACGACCAGTCGCAGGATCGATGCCGGCGCCGCGCCGAGCGCGAGGCGAACGCCCATTTCACGGACCCGCTGCTCGACCGAATAGGACATGAGCCCGTAGAGGCCCACGCACGCCATCAGGAGTGCGAGGGCTCCGAACGCGCCGAGGAGGATGGTCTGCAAGCGTGGGCGGGCGACCGAGTCCGCAACGACGGTCTCCATGGTTTGCACGTGCGACATCCCCTGTTCGGGATCCACACTGCGTATCTGATGCCTAACGGCAGACGCGATCGCTAGCGGGTCAGCTGCTGTCCGCACGAGCAGTGACGCCAGGAAGCTGGGTTCTTGGCGATGAGAAAGAAAGACGTAAGGCTCGGGCGGCGCGTGTAGACCGTCGTGACGGACGTTGCCCACAACACCAACGATCTCGAAATGAGGAGGTCCCTCTCGGCCTGTGTGGCTGCCACCCGTCGCGATGTAGAGCCGTTTGCTAAGCGGCTGCTCCCCGGGGAAGAACTGCTGCACCAGCGCTTGGTTGACGACCGCTACGCGAGGCGTGTCAAGCCGGTCTCCATCGTCGAGGTTGCGGCCAGCCACGAGAGGAATGCGCATCGCGCGGAAATACCCCGGCGTAATGAACGACATCCCGGCAACTGGACTCTTCTCGCCCGGAGCCGGAGCTGGCCGGTCGAGACGATGGACCGAAGTGGCAGATCTCGCGCCGCTCAGAGGAAGGAAGTGAATCGAGCCAGCGGCCGTGACACCAGGGAGTGTACGAACCCGCTCGAGGATCTGATCCAGAACAACCACGCGCCGCGACGGTTCGTGGTACTGGGAGGAAAAGAGCAGCATCCGTAGCGTGAGCACGCGTTCGGGCCGAAACCCGAGGTCCGTCCGATAGAGATGCACGAGGCTGCTCACCATGAGCCCGGCAGCAATCACGAGCACCAGGGCCAACCCAACCTCCGCAACCACGAGTAGCGCACGCACGCGCGAGGCACCGCCGACAACCGAACGGCCACCGGAGTGCAAGGCGTCGGCAACGTTACGGTGGCTCACCCGAAGAGCGGGCACTACACCGAAGAACAACCCCGCCCCAATCGACACGAATATCGCGAAGAGGAGCACCCAGCGATCGATGCTGATCTCGTCGGCGCGGGGCAGCGGGAACGTCTCAGGGAACAGGGATAGGATCACCGGCACGCCCGCTCGGGCAAGGACCAGGCCCAAAACGCCTCCAACGCCCGCCAGCAGGAGGCTCTCGACAGCGAGCTGATGGACGAGCCGCCAGCGACCCGCGCCCAGCGCCATGCGCACCGTCATCTCACGCGCTCGAGCCGTTGCGCGCATCAACAACAGATTCGCGATGTTCGCGCACGCAATCAGCAGGACGCACACGACCGCGCCGAACAGCACGAGGAGCGCCGGGCGGATCGAGCCTACGGCCTGATCAATCAGCGGGACGACCGCTGCGCTCCAGTCGGGATTCGCGGCAGGGCGTTCGCGTGCCAATTGCGTCGTAATCGCTTCCATTTCAGCCTGCGCCGTTTCAACGGTCGTCCCGCGACGCAGGCGCGCCACCGTGCCCAGGCTCCGTCCCGTGTCCCCTAATGGCGCCCACGGGCTCCCGATCTGTAGCGCCACGAACAGTTCCGCGCGCTGGCCGGGAAACGAGAAGCCGGCGGGCATGACACCCACGATCTCGTGGCTCTCGTCGTTGATAGAGATTTGCCGTCCCAGCACGGTTGGCGATCCGCCGTAGCGCCGCTGCCACAAGGCGTGACTCAGCACGACGGTGCGCGGACCTCCGTCGACGTCTTCTCCAGGGCGAATCGGGCGACCAAGGAGGGGAGCAATGCCTAGGACGGAGAAGAACTCGCCGGTCACCTGCAAGCACACTACTTGCTCGGCTTCGCCACGGCTGACGACGTTCATCGCAACCTGGCGCAGTGCGGCGATGCGCTCGAGGGTCCGAGCGCGGGCTCGCCAATCAACGTAGGTTTGCGACGCCGCCGAGGGGGGTCCGCTGCCGCGTGGAGTTTCCTCCACAGTAACCAAACGGTTCGGCTCGGGGAAGGGCAAAGGTCGCAGCAACACGCCGTTGACGACGGTGAAGATTGCCGTGG
>WHTZ01000027.1:0-75141 GCA_009377495.1 Luteitalea sp. | reverse complement strand
GCTCGATCCTGAGCCGGGATTCTTGCGCCAGGTGGAACCGGATCTCATCGTCGAGATCCCGCTCGTCCTGCGCTCGCCTCCGCCAACGGCTGAAGAACCTGAACATGGCTGCTCCCTTATGCGGGACGCATCACACGTGCGATGGCCTCGACCAGCCGGTCCCAACGTGACTGCTCGGCAACCAATTGTTTCTTTCCCGCTGTTGTCAGGCGGTAGTACTTGGCGCGTTGCTTGTTCTCGGTGATCTTCCAGTCAGCGGCGATCCAGCCCTGCTTCTCGAGGCGATGGAGCGCGGGATAGAGCGAGCCGTGATCAACTTGGAGAGCATCGGCGGAGCTGGCGCGGATCGCCAGTCCAATGCCGTGGCCATGCTGCGATCCCCACTGAAGTGTCCGCAGGATCAGCATGTCGAGCGTCCCCTGCAACAGCTCGATGCGGTTTTGATACGGTTCCTTCTTTGGCATACAAGGTAGGAGTCAGTCTACCACACTGGTAGTCGCCAGCCTACTACACGCGGGGCCTGAAGGCCCCGCGCTACGTACACCAAATTACTCGTGCGGTTCCGGAATGGCGCGGCTAACCGCCTCCGCCAAGGCTACGGCGGTCCACCTTCGCGCTTCGCGCTACGGCGGACTTGTCCGCCGAAGCGTTACGCGAAGGCGGAAGCCGCGCCCTACGCGCCCAGCGGTAGGGCGCCCCTTTTGTAGGGCGCCCCTTTAGGGGCGCCGTCAGTCAGTCAGCGCACGACGTCGCGCACCGCTTCGATTACGCGTTCGACCTCGTCCATCGTCGTATAACAGACGCACCCGACGCGAACGAGACCGCGATCCGCGAGGCCGAGGCGATCGACGAGGGTCTTCGCATAGAAGTCGCCGTGTGACACGAAGAGCGCGCGGTCTGCCAGCGCGCGTGCGACATCACGCGAGGAACGTCCGTCCACGGCGAACGCAATCGTTGGCGTCCGAGGCCGGTCCGGTGGTGGTCCGTGGAGCCGCACTCCAGGTATGGCCGACAGCCCCTCCCATAACCGTGTGACCTGTGCCAGACCTTGCGTGTGCAGCGCGTCGTACACCACGCGGAGGCCCTGGCGCACGTCTGCCGCCCCTGGCGCGAGCGCGGCAAGAAAGCGCACGGCTTCGGCGGTGCCCGCGATGCCTTCGTGATTCTGTGTGCCGGTCTCGAGCGACTCGGGCGGCTGCGACGGTGCAGGCTCCAGTTTCGGTAAGTCGAGCGTCTCGAGCCGGCCTTGCTTGCCCCACAGTACGCCGACGTGCGGGCCGTAGAACTTGTAGGCCGAGCACGCAAGAAAGTCACAGTCGAGCGCCTGGACGTCGACCAGCGCATGCGGCGCGTAGTGCACGGCATCGACGAAGAGGAGCGCACCATGCTCGTGTGCGACAGCGGCTGCGCCCGCCACGTCGTTCACGGTACCGACCGCGTTCGCCGCGGCACCGATGGCCACGACTCGCGTGCGGGCCGTGATGGCACGCGTGAGATCGTCCCAATCGAGCTCGGCACGCTCGACGTCGACACGCACCATCCTGACCCTCAGGCCACGCTCGCGCGCAGCGGCCCGCCAGGGGTCGATGTTGCCGTGATGATCCAGCTCAGTAACGACGATCTCGTCACCAGGCGCCCACGCTCGGGCCAGTGCCCGCGCTACGTGCAGCGTCAGCGTCGTCATGTTCGCACCGAACGCGACCTCTGTCGGCGATCCGTTGAGAAACGCTGCGACCGTCACACGGGCATTGCCGAGGATGGCGTCCGTCTCTTCACTGGTCGGGTAGGCCCAATGCGAGTTCGCGTTGTGCTGCAGCAGATACTCACCTATCGCGTCGACGACGCGCTGAGGCACCTGCGTGCCGCCGGGGCCGTCGAGATAGGCAATAGGAAGGTCGTTGTGCTGACGCGCGAGCGAGGGAAACTGCGCGCGGATCTCCTCGACACTCGCGACCCGTGCTGACAAGACTTGGCCACGCCGAGCGTCAGCGCGCGACTCAACGAGCTTCTCTGCGCTGGTCCGGTCTCTCGTTTCTGTCACCACCACTCCTTTGTGCGAGCGCCCCTTCCGTTGTCGTCGGACTGCCGTGCTACCGCGTGGTCGGCTGACGGCCTGAACGGCGTGTTCTCGTGCTCCCGACCCGATACAGATCCTCGAGCGTCCAGAGCGCGACCGTGGGTCGGCTGTTGCGCGCCGCGCTCACCAGGCCCCGCGTGAAGCCGCCAGCGGCGACATAGATCAGAGGTGCCGCGCGCTCTTTTGCAGCGTGCGCCCACCGGACGCCGCTTGCCGCGAGCCGTTCGATCGCGGCGAGGTGCCGTTCGTGGACCTCCACGCCGACGGGCCGGCGGTTCCACTTCACCGCACCGGTGAGCACTCGTCCGTCGGCCAGCGTGCACGCGATGTCCATCTCCACTGGCGTCCGCGTGCGGTCGCGCCCTTCCCAGCGACCCCACTCCCGAACGATGGGCAGTTGGTGCTTCACGCGAAGTCGATGATACGCCTGTTCGACGATGCGCTCGAAGTCATAGCCCATGTGCGAGTCGAGCTCGGGACGGATGTGAGTGTTCCACACCGAGACTGGATCGTTCCGCTCCAGCGTCGCTTCGTAAGGCGCGACGAATCGGTGGTAGAAGCGTAGTGCGGGATCTGCCAGCGTATAGTGAAACGGCACCTTGAGTGTCGCGCCGAGATTGCGCCCGGCCCGCAGATATCCGAGCGCCACCAACCGCTCGATCTTGTCGCGAAGCGACGTGTCGAAAGGCAGGCCGGTCGCCTCTGCAACGTCGTGCAACCGCGTTCGGCCCGCAGCGACGGCGCGAAGGATCGCCGTGTACTTCGGGATGTCCCGCAGCCCTTGCTCCTGCAGCAACGCCGTCTCCACGAGCATGCGGACCTCGCCGTCGCGGGCGAGCATCAGGCGGCTGACATTGGCCGCGAGCGACCGCTTGGGGTCAATCGGCGCCAGAAATGCCGGCGTACCGCCAAAGATCGCGTACGCGTACGCGCGGTCGCGCAGCGCTCGAAACGACGCGAGCCGTGCGGCCTCGAGGTATTCGAACGGGCGGAGCTCGGTCTTCCACGCAAAACGGCCATGCAGCGGGGCGCCCCCAGCGTCGAGGGCCTCCAACGTACGAACGATCGAACCGGCGAGCACGAAGACGAGCGGGCGGGGCGCGCGACGCTCTTCCCAAACAGCGTTCAGCTCCGACGTCACCTCGGTCAGTGCTCGTGCATCGTCACCCAGATACTGGAATTCATCCAGCACGACCGCCAGCGGCTCCGGGGACCGGATCTCGACGAGCAACCGGAATACCGTACGCCACGTCGAGTAGTCTTCGGGCCGCAGCTCCTGCCCGGACCATCGCGCGAGATCTCTCATGAGCTGCCGCCGATTCTGCTCAGGTGTCGTTGCCGCTGCCGTGAAATAGAATGCCCGCTCGACGGGCCACGCGTGCGTCAGGAGAAACGTCTTCCCAACCCGCCGGCGGCCGTATACGAGCGCCAGTCGGGGGCGACCCTCTCGAAGGAGCTCGCTCAGGCGTTGCAGTTCGTGCTCACGGTCGACGAACTGCCCGAAGGTGAGGGCATCGTTTGGCATCGCAATAGAATTCTATCATGATAGTATTCGAGCGAGATAGTGTACAAATGGCGCCCAAGGTGAGGCTTCGCTCGCTGCTGCGCCCGCACGTGTGCTCCGCCTCGTGATCGGGCGCGGCCTGCTGCTGACCGGTTTGGGGGGACTCTTACGAGCGGGGTAAAGGGGTGACAGCCGCCCCCGTCGATTCCATCTGTGCGCCAATGCGCATCCCGTAGAACGAGCGCCAGACAAAGAAGACGGAAACGAGGAAGAAGGCCGCAGCCAGCAGCCGGCTGACCTCGGCGCCAGCATCAGCCGTGAGCGTCACGGCAAGCTCCACGGCAAGCAGGCCGAACAGCGTGGTGAATTTGATCACTGGGTTCATCGCCACCGACGACGTGTCCTTGAACGGATCGCCCACGGTGTCGCCGACAACGGTTGCCGCGTGGAGATCCGTGCCCTTCTGTTGGAGCTCGACCTCGACAACCTTCTTGGCATTGTCCCAGGCGCCGCCGGCGTTGGCCATGAAGATTGCCTGGTAGAGACCGAAGATGGCAATCGAGATCAAGTAGCCGATGAAGAAGAACGGCTCAACGAACGCGAACGCCAAGGTCCCGAAGAAGACGGCGAGAAAGATGTTGAACATCCCAGTCTGCGCGTACTTCGTGCAGATTTCGACCACTTTCTTGCTGTCGGCCACCGATGCGCGCGTCGACCCCTCGAGGTCGATGTTGCGCTTGATGAACTCCACCGCCCGATACGCGCCGGTGGTGACCGCCTGCATCGAGGCACCCGTGAACCAGTAGATCATCGCGCCGCCGGTGACGAGCCCGAGCATGAACGGCGCGTGCAACAGCGATAGCTTCTCCACGTCCGACGTCAGACCGCCCGTGAGCGCCATGATGATCGAGAAGATCATGGTCGTCGCCCCAACGACCGCCGTGCCGATGAGCACTGGCTTCGCCGTGGCCTTGAAGGTGTTGCCCGCACCGTCGTTGGCTTCGAGCAGGTACTTGGCGCGCTCGAAATTGACGTCGAAGCCGTGCTCCCGCTTGATGGCCTCCGCAACACCAGGCTCCTGCTCGATGAGCGACAGCTCGTAGATGGACTGTGCGTTGTCGGTGACCGGCCCGTACGAGTCAACCGCAATCGTGACTGGCCCCATGCCAAGGAAGCCAAACGCGACCAGGCCAAACGCGAACACCGGCGCCGCGACCATCAGCGCCCCGAGCCCACCACTGAACAGATACGAAACGCTCATCAATCCCACGATGCTCATGCCGAGCCAGTAGCCGGAGAAGTTGCCAGCGACGAGGCCGGAAAGGATGTTGAGCGACGCGCCGCCTTCCTGTGACGAGGTGACCACCTCTTTCACGTGGCGAGACTCGGTCGAGGTGAAGACCTTGACGAGCTCCGGAATGACCGCGCCGGCGAGCGTGCCGCAGGAGATGATTATCGAGAGCTGCCACCAGAGCGCCGCGTCGCCGCCAAGGCTCGGAATGATGAAATAGGAGACCGCAAACGTGAGCGCAATCGAGATAATCGAGGTCACCCATACGAGCGAGGTCAGCGGCGTCTCGAAGTTCATCTCGGTCGCGTCGCGATACCGGGCGCGCGTGAGCGTGCCGTTGACGAGATATGCAAAGCCGCTCGCCACGATCATCATGATGCGCATCACGAACAGCCACACGAGCAACTGCACCTGCACGACCGGATCCTCGACGGCGAGCAGGATGAAGGTGATGAGCGCCACGCCCGTGACGCCATAGGTCTCGAAGCCATCAGCGGTCGGCCCCACCGAGTCGCCCGCGTTGTCGCCTGTGCAGTCCGCAATCACGCCAGGGTTGCGCGCATCATCTTCCTTGATTTTGAAGACGATCTTCATGAGGTCCGAGCCAATATCCGCGATCTTCGTGAAGATGCCGCCGGCGATCCGCAGCGCGGCCGCGCCCAGCGACTCGCCGATCGCAAACCCGATGAAGCAAGGCCCCGCATAGTCACCCGGCACGAACAGCAGGATGAAGAGCATGATCACCAGCTCCACGCTGATGAGGAGCATCCCGATGCTCATGCCGGACTTCATTGGAATGGCGTGCAGCGGATACGGCTTCACTGCCAAGCTGGCGAACGCCGTGCGCGAGTTGGCGAACGTGTTGACACGCACGCCAAACCAGGCCACCGCGTAGCTGCCGGCGATGCCGACGAGGCTGAAGAACAGGATGATGATCACCCGCATCGCCTCGAACTGGAGCAGCACACCGAAGTACAACACGATGATGACGCCGATGAACGCCTCGAGAATCAGCAAGAACTTGCCCTGTTGGACGAGATAGGTCTTGCACGTCTCGTAGATCAGCTCGGACATCTCGCGCATGGCGTGGTGCACCGGCAGGTTCTTGAGCTGCACGTAGGTTACGAGACCAAACAGCATCCCGAGCAGGCAGACCCCGAGGCCGATCATCAGCAAGCTGTGGCCGTCGATGCCGACGAAGCTCACCTGCGACACGTCGGGCAGCACGAGGCTCGCTTCTCCCCCTGGGCGGTGTGCCTCCTCGGTCGCAGGTTGCGCCCATGCCACGCTCGAGCACCCTGTCAACACCAAGGCCCACAGGATTGGGCTCACAACCCCCTTACACGAGCTCATAGCAGTCCTTCCTGTCAGTTGGAATCTTCCGGAACCCTACTCTTCGCGGCAGCGCGGGACGATGGTCGTGAGTAACGGTGACATTACGGGCAACCCCGAGCGCCAGTTCACAAACGCGCGATTCTTACATAACTGGACCGCAATGTCGAGATAAGGGAACGGTATGGGTGCCGGCACCCTGCACCCAGCACCCGGCACCTTCTTGCACCCACCCCCTCCGTCGCGAATAATGACCTCGGGCCGTGGAGTATCCCCACCTCTATATAGGCGGTCGCTGGCAGACGCCAGCGGGTACCGACACGATCTCGGTCGAATCGCCCTCGACGGAAGAGATCATCGGCGCCGTGCCGGCTGGCACGCCTGATGATGTCGACCGTGCGGTCACCGCAGCGCGCGCGGCGTTCGAGGAGCACTGGGGTCGCACAACGGCTGCGGAGCGTGCCGAGTGGCTTGCACGGCTCGCGGCTAACCTGGAAGCGCGGCGCGACGCCATCGCGCGCGTGATTGCCCAAGAAGTCGGGACGCCCATTCGAATCGCGACGAGCATTCAAGCGACGTCGCCCGTGACCATCCTCCGCTCGTACGTCGAGCTTCTCGAGTCGTTTCGCTTTGAAGAGGAAATCGGCAACTCGCTCGTGGTCCGAGAGCCGATGGGCGTGGTGGGGGCGATCACGCCGTGGAACTATCCACTCCACCAGATCGCCGCGAAGATCGCACCAGCGCTCGCCGCCGGCTGCACCGTCGTGCTCAAGCCGAGCGAGGTCGCGCCGCTCAACGCCTGCCTGTTAGCCGAGGCATGCCTCGACGTCGGGCTGCCACCCGGCATCATCAACATCGTTCACGGCACGGGCGCGTCAGTGGGTGAAGCCCTTGTCACGCACCCTGACATCGACATGGTGAGCTTCACCGGATCCGTGCGCGCGGGACGCCGCGTGGCCACGCTTGGGGCTGAGCGCATTCGCAAGGTCACGCTGGAGCTGGGCGGCAAGTCCGCGTGCGTGCTCCTGGATGACGGCCCGCTGGAGCAGGCGGTGGGAATGTGCGTGAAGCATGCCCTGCTCAACTCGGGACAGACGTGCAATGCCTGGACGCGGCTGGTCGTGCCGCGTGCGCAGCTTGGTGAGGCGGAGCAGGTGGCCGTCGCCACACTTCGCACGCTCCCGCTCGGTGACCCGCTCGATCCTGCCACGCGTCTCGGTCCCGTCGTGTCGGCCGCGCAGCGCGATCGCGTGGAGGGGTATATTGCCGGCGCACGCACGGAACGTGCGCGGCTCATCGCCGGCGGTCGTCGACCGACCGCATTCAACAAGGGGTACTACATCGAGCCGACGATACTGAGCGATGTTCGCTCGAGCATGATCATCGCGCAGGAAGAGATCTTTGGTCCGGTGCTTGCGATCCTACCCTACGATGACGAGGAGGAGGCCGTCCAGATTGCCAACGACACCGTCTACGGCCTCGCAGGTGCGGTGTGGTCCGCGAATCCCGCACGGGCCGTCGGTGTCGCTCGACGGATTCGCACCGGTCAAGTGGACATCAACGGTGGCCGCTACAACCCGCTCGCGCCCTTTGGCGGTTACAAGCAATCCGGTATTGGACGGGAGATGGGTCGCTTTGGACTCGAAGAGTATCTCCAGGTGAAAGCACTGGCGAAATAGAAAGGGGCGAGGGGCCAAAAGAAAAAGCGCCACGAAGCGACGAGCTTCGTGGCGCAAAGGTTCGCGGCGTTCGAGCGGCTTAGAAGCCACCCTCACAGGTCTCGGAGACATGCTCGACAGACTGAGCCTCGAGCGCCTGGCCGCCACCGGTGGCACCGGCCTCGGCAACGCCGGACTCCGCGCCCGGCTCGAGCCCCTCTGCCCAGCTTCCGGTCACCTCGATCGTGTGACCGACGTGCGCCGTCAGGTCAACACCGCCCGCTGCCTTCACGGTGATGTCGCCCGCGGGAATCTCCGGCGCGCCGGCTGGCGCCTCGGGCGCAGCCGGTACACCAGCTTCCTCGGCCGGTGCCGCGTTGGTCAGCTTGAACGTGCCTGCCTCGTCGCCTTCCTGGAGACAGCCCTTCAGGGTGACCTCCTCACCCCCAGCTTCAGGCATGGCTGGCTCTTCAGGTGCCGGCTCGTAGGGCGGCGGCTCGGTGGGTGCCGGCTCTTCAGGTGCCGGCTCCGTAGGCGGCGGTTCTGTGGGCGGCGGTTCCGGCTCCTGCGGCGGCTCCGGCGCCGGTTCCTGCATGACCACCTGGTCCTGCGTGGCAGCACTGGTCGACTGGGTTGTCCCAGCCGCCACCGCGAACGCGCACGCAGCCAGGATACACGTGCCAGCGAAAATCCGCTTCATAGCGTCGTGCTCCCTTCCTCCTTAAGATCCGTCTTAAGGCTGAGCCTCATGTCTTTCGTCGTCCAGAGGCCCAGAGTTGTGATCGCCCCAAGGGGCGGGTTCCGGCCCGCGTCGCGCGTGGCCGAGTCAGCGTCGCTCTCATTGGAATGGCAAAACGCGGACCAGATCGGAGGGTGCCCAGCATGGCCCCCATTTTCAGGTCCCGCAGGCAGATGGCACCAGTCACGCGACCACTTCGAGCCCGCGACGCGTCACGTCTGCATACAGAAGGGGCGAAAGTGTGTAGATATGACGCAGGACCTGGAAGAAGAGAACCTGAGCCAGAAGCCTGTTGACCCAGAATTGACCGGGTCGTCACCACGTGGTACCCTCGGCGTATGCTTGGGCCGCGTTGCTGCACCCAAGCGGGCCTCCATGTCGAGCCTCACGAAGCGGGCTACTGACCAGAGTCTCTGTCTCGGCGACCTCACTCCACGAGCGAAAGTGGCGGAACTGGCAGACGCGCCGGATTTAGGATCCGGTAGCCGAAAGGCTGTGGGGGTTCGAGTCCCCCCTTTCGCACCAGCCTTCGCGCTCGCTTGCGCTCGCGCTTCAGCTAGGCAAGCCGTGTTGTCGTCGCGAAGGCTGTCTCGCCGTAGCGGAAAAGCGGCGGAAGCGGGCTGATCCAGCTGTCATCGAATCTATGAAAGTCGACCTCATCGACGTCTCCGAGACGCAGAAGACGCTGACGGTGGAGATAGCGTCCACGGTCGTCGACGACGAGATTGCGCGTGTGGCCGGTGACTACGCGCGTACGGCTCGGCTACCTGGCTTCAGGCCCGGCAAAGTGCCCGCGTCCGTCATCCGACAGCGCTACAAACAGCAGATTCTGGCGGACGTCGCGGAGAAGCTCGTCGCGCGCGTGGTCGGCGAAGCCCTCCGCGAGCGCGACGTCGAGCCCATCGAAACGCCGCGGGTGAGTCAACTCTCGATCGCTGAGGGTCAGCCGCTCACCTTCAGCGCGGCCATTGAAACGGTGCCCCCGATTGACCCGGGCGATTATGCCACTATCACGTTGCGGCGCCCGCCCATCTCAATGGACGAGGAAGAGGTCGACAAAGCGCTGTCGCGTCTCCGAGAGCGAGCCGCGCGCTTCGAGCCCATCGAGGATCGTGACGCGCAATACGGGGACACTGTCGTCATGGACGTCACCCGTCGACGCCTCACATCGCCTGCGGAGCCGCCCGCGCGCCTCGAGGACGCCTCGGCGGAGATTGGGTCGGCGGCCAACCCGCCCGGTTTTGATGATGCGCTCGTGGGGTTGAAGGCGGGCGATACGAAGACGTTCACGATTGCCTTCCCACCCGACGAAGAGGACGAGGAGCTCCGCGGTGCGGAGATGGAGTATACGGTTGCTGTGAAAACGCTCAGACGTCGCGTTCTGCCGACGCTCGACGACGAGTTCGCGAAAGACCTCGGGGAGTTCGACTCACTCGACGCGCTGCGCGCGCGGGTCCGCCAGGACCTGATACGCCAGGCCGAGGCCGAGCGGGCGCGCGCGATGCGCCAGGAGCTGCTGCGGCAGTTGGCGGCCCGTGTGACGTTCGACGTGCCAGAGGTGCTGGTCGACCGTGAACTCGATCGACGGACGGAGGAGTTCACGCGGCGCTTGAAGGAACAAGGGATCGACCCACAGCAAGCGGAGATCGATTGGGACGCCTTTCGCGACGAGCAACGGGCGGGTGCGAGCGAGAGTGTGAGCGCGGTGCTCGTCGTTGACGCGATTGCGCGGCGTGAGCAACTGGTCGCGGAGACCCGAGAAGTGGACGGCGAGATCGATCGGGTGGCGAAAAACGCGGGGCTGCAAGCCGATCAGGTGCGGCGCCATCTGGAGCGGGAGGGAGATGTGGGACGCCTGGCGGTCGGCATCCGACGGGACAAGGCAATTGACTTGGCGATGGCGCGTGCTACAATCGTGGACGCGTGATCACGTCCTTCCCGGCCGAATTCTCCCAAGCACAATGGACCTGAGGCGCGCGTCGTCCGCCGTGGTTCGTCCGCCCGAGCGGGCGGCGGGCCTCTCGGCAGCCAGCGCGCCACTGACAGCGTCGAACGCCACATGCCGGATACGCGGATGCAACTCATCCCCATGGTGGTCGAGCAGACCAGCCGCGGAGAACGGGCGTATGACATCTATTCACGCCTGCTGAAGGACAGCATCATCTTCATCGGGACGCCGATCGACGATCAGATAGCGAACCTCGTCGTGGCGCAGATGCTGTTTCTCGAGGCGGAGGATCCCGATCGGGACATCCTGCTCTACATCAACAGCCCCGGCGGATCGGTCACCTCGGGCATGGCGATTTATGACACGATGCAGTTCATCAAGCCGGATGTCCACACGTATTGTATCGGCCAGGCCGCATCGATCGCCGCGGTGCTGTTGGCGGCGGGCGCCCCGCGCAAGCGCTACTCGCTGCCGAACGCCCGTATTCTCATCCACCAGCCATGGCTGACGGGGCTGGCGGGCCAGGCCACGGACATCGACATTCACGCGCGGGAGCTCTTACGGACGCGCGAGCGGCTGAATCAGATTCTCGCGGAGCACACCCGGCAGACGCTCAAGCGCATCCAAGACGACACTGAGCGCGATTTCATCATGAGCGCGGACCAGGCGAAGGAATACGGTATTATTGATGACGTGATCCTGAAGCGCGCGTGAGGGCGGACGCGGGTTGGGCACCTCGCGGGTGTGGCGCGCGTCATACAGAGCAGCAGTCGAGCTCGCAGACGTGGCCGCGCGTCTGTCCTGGGAGCCTGTCCTCGGGGACGCCCCCATTGGTTCACATAGCAGACATGGTTAAGAAGAACGGCGAGAACGAGGTGCTTCGGTGTTCGTTCTGCAACAAGGATCAGAACGACGTGCGGAAGCTCATCGCGGGCCCGACGGTCTTCATTTGCGACGAGTGCGTCGAAGTTTGCAACGATATCATCGCCGACGACAACAAGTTCGAGGCGCGGGGCGCCCGCACCTCGCTGCCCACGCCGCAGGACATCAACAAGTTCTTGGAAGAGTACGTCATCGGCCAGGAGCAAACGAAGAAGAAGCTCGCGGTTGCCGTCTACAACCACTACAAGCGGATCGAGATCCAGAAGCAATTGCGCGGCCGGCACGAGGTCGAGCTGTCGAAGTCGAACATTCTGCTGATTGGCCCGACAGGAACGGGAAAGACGCTGCTCGCCCAGACGCTGGCCAAGCTCCTCTCGGTCCCCTTCACCATCGTCGATGCGACGACGCTCACCGAGGCAGGCTATGTCGGTGAAGATGTCGAGAACATCATCCTGAAGCTGTTGCAGGCGGCCGGTGGCGATATCGAGAAGAGCCAGCAAGGCATCATCTACATCGACGAGGTCGACAAGATCTGCCGGAAGGACGAGAACCCGTCGATTACGCGAGACGTCTCCGGCGAAGGCGTCCAGCAGGCGCTGTTGAAGATCATCGAAGGCACGGTGGCGAACGTGCCCCCGCAGGGCGGCCGCAAGCACCCGCATCAGGAGTTCTACCAGATCGACACGACCAACATCCTGTTCTTGTGCGGTGGGGCGTTCGTGGGCCTCGACAAGATCATCGAGCGCCGCACCGGCAAGAAGACCATGGGCTTCAAGGCGGATGTGCGCTCGTGGCGGGGACGTGACCTCGGCTCGACGCTGGAGATGGTCGAGCCCGAGGATCTGATTAAGTATGGGTTGATCCCGGAGTTCGTCGGTCGTCTGCCCGTCGTAGGAACGCTGCACGAGTTGGACAAGTCGGCGCTCATGGAAATCCTCATGCAGCCGCGCAATGCCATTGTCCGGCAGTATCAGAAGCTGTTCGAGTACGAGGGGGTGAAGCTGCGCTTTACCGAGGATGCGGTGGAAGCCATCGCCGAGCAAGCGCTGAAGCGGCGCATCGGCGCGCGCGGCTTGCGGATGATCATCGAGGACCTCATGCTCGAGCTGATGTACAACCTGCCCGGACAGAAGAAGGTTCGCGAGTGCGTGATCAACCGCGAGGTGGTCGAGGCCAAGGACAAGCCCATGCTCCTCGAAAAGGCCGGGTAAAGGACGCCGATGGAAGTTTTTGAGACCCTCCCGATCGTACCGTTGCGTGACGTCGTGGTGTTTCCGCACATGATGATGCCGTTCGTCATTGGACGGCCCTCGTCCATTCGGGCGCTCGATCACGCGCTCGGGAAGGACAAGCGGATCTTCCTGGCCGCGCAGTATGACGCGCAGATCGACGAGCCCGCACCGAAGGACATCTACACGATGGGTTGCGTCGCCAACATCGTGCAGAGCCTCAAGCTTCCTGATGGGAACATCAAGGTGCTCGTGGAGGGCATCGACCGCGGCCGCACGATCGAGTGGAAGGAAGACAAAGGATTCTACCGCGTCGTCGTGAAGGTCGTGCCGCGACCGCGCGAGGCCGTGCACGGCGACGTCGAGACCTTGATGAGCCGCGTGGTGGCCCTGTTCGAGCAGTACGTGAAGCTGTCGAACAACCTGCAGTACGACGCCATGGTCGCGGCCGTGCGCGTGGATGACCCGTCGCGTCTGGCCGACACCATTGCCGCACACCTGCTCATTGGCATCGAGGAAAAGCAGAACCTGCTCGAGATCATCAGCGCCGTCGAGCGGCTCACTCGCATTGCCGGTGTGCTCGAAGGTGAGGTCGATAAGCTCCAGGTCGATCGCCGCATCCAATCGCGCGTGAAGAAGCAGATGGAGAAGGCGCAGAAGGAGTATTACCTCAACGAGAAGATGAAGGCGATTCAAAAGGAGCTGGGTCGCCGAGACGAGAAGGGCAACGAGATCGAGGAGCTCAAGAAGAAAATCGATCAGGCGCGGATGCCGAAGGACGTCGAGGAGAAGTCGGTGCAGGAGCTGCGCCGTCTCGAGTCGATGCCGCCGATGTCAGCCGAGGCCACGGTCTCGCGCAACTATCTCGATTGGCTCATCGCCGTGCCGTGGCACAAGAAGACGCGCGAGAGCCGTGACCTCAAGCGCGCCGAGCAGATTCTCAACGAGGACCACTACGGGCTCGAGAAGATCAAGGACCGCATCCTCGAGTTTCTCGCCGTGCGGACGCTGGTCAAGAAGCCCAAGAGCACGATCCTGACGTTCGTCGGACCGCCCGGCGTCGGCAAGACCTCGCTCGCCAAGTCAATCGCGCGCGCCACGAACCGCAAGTTCGTGCGCCTCTCGCTGGGCGGTGTGCGCGACGAAGCGGAGATCCGTGGTCACCGGCGCACGTACATCGGCGCCTTCCCCGGTCAGATCCTGCAAATGATGAAGAAAGCGGGGACGCAGAACCCGGTGTTCCTCTTGGACGAAGTCGACAAGATGTCGATGGACTTCAGGGGCGACCCCTCGGCCGCGCTGCTGGAGGTGCTCGATCCGGAGCAGAACCACACCTTCCTCGATCACTATCTGGACGTCGAGTTCGACCTCTCGCACGTCATGTTCATTTGCACGGCGAACGTGCTGTACACCGTGCCGCAGGCGCTCCGCGACCGCATGGAGGTGATGCAGCTCGCGGGTTACACGGAGCTCGAGAAGGTTGAAATCGCGCAGCGCTTCCTGGTGTCCAAGGCCATCGAGGCAACCGGCCTCAGAGAGGACAACCTCACGTTTGACGAGGAAGCCATTCAGGCGATCATCCAGCGCTATACGCGCGAGGCCGGGGTCCGGAATCTCGAGCGCGAGATCAACGCCATCTGCCGGAAGGTCGCGCGAAAGGTCGTCACCGACGGCAAGGGATTGAAGGAAGAGATTACGCCCGAACGCGTCACCGAGTACTTGGGTGTGCCACGCTACCGGCCGATGCTAGCCGGCGAGCGGAACGAGATCGGCGTGGCCACCGGCCTTGCCTGGACGGAGGCCGGTGGCGAGATCCTGCTGACCGAAGCGTCGCTGATGGCGGGCCGCGGCCGGCTCACGCTCACGGGCAAGTTGGGCGACGTCATGCAGGAGTCGGCGCAAGCGGCCATGAGCTACGTGCGGGCCAACGCGGGTGAGCTCGGCATTGCGAACGACTTCTACCGGCGCAACGACGTCCACGTGCACATCCCGGAGGGCGCGATTCCCAAGGATGGGCCGTCGGCTGGCATCACATTGGCGGCCGCGCTCGTCTCGGCGCTCGCGCGCGTGCCGGCACGCAAGGACGTCGCCATGACCGGCGAGATCACGTTGCGTGGCAAGGTCCTCCCCATCGGTGGCGTCAAAGAGAAGGTGCTGGCCGCCCACCGCGCCGGCGTTTCCACTATCCTCCTCCCCAAGGACAACGAGAAGGATCTGGCAGACATTCCGAAGAACGTTCTCGATCAGCTCAACATCTATATGGTTGAGAACATGGACGAGGTATTGAAGGTTGCGCTCGCCGAGCCCTTGCCCGGTACGCTGGCAGAAGCCGCCGAAGGGGTCGAGCCCGCCGTGTCTGACGACGCCATCACACACTAAGAAGGGCCGAGGTGCGTGGGGCGAGGGGCCAGGAGGGATGAAGGCCTAGCCCACCTGGCACCTGGCACCTAGCACCTGGCACCTTGAAAGTAGCCTCGGTTCGGTTCGTCCGGAGCGCCGCGGCCATCACGGATTTGCCGCGCGATACGATTCCGCAGCTCGCGTTGGTCGGGCGCTCCAACGTCGGCAAATCGCGTCTGATCAACGCCCTGGCGAGCACGCGGGTCGCGCGTGTCAGCGCAACACCGGGCAAGACGCGGCTGATGAACCTCTATCGCCTGGAGGTCGCGACGCCTGCGCGTGTTTTGTATGTCGTCGATCTGCCAGGTTACGGATATGCACGCGGTGGCGCGACCGCGCGTCGAATGTTCGACACCATGGCTCGTGCCTACTTCCCGCACGGTCCGACGGCTGCGTTGCTCGTTGTCGACGCACGACACCCCGGGCTCGCGAGCGATCTCGCGGCCTGGAAATGGCTGGCGGCACTGCCGTGTCACACGGCGGTCGTCGCCTCGAAAATTGACAAACTTCCCCGCGCGGAGCGAGTCCGCGCCCTTGAACTATGGCAGACCTCGTTGAACGCACCGGTCCTGGCCGTGTCAGCAGTGACCGGCGAAGGACTGGAAAAGCTACGGAATCTCATCGCGCGACTCGCGAGTCGGCGAACACCCCACCAGGACGGAGCGACGTGAACGGCCGGGGCGGCAACACGGCCGACTCGGCGCGTCAGACTGAAGGCGCGACGCCGGTCATCGACTTGGCCACGCTGAAGGAGATGAGTGTGGCCGAGCTCACGCAGCTCGCCAAGGAGCTCGAGATCCCCGGCGCGACGGGCATGCGCAAGCAGGAGCTCCTCTTCGAGATCCTGCGCGCGCGCACCGAGAAGAGCGGGCTGCTCTTCTCCGAAGGTGTGCTCGAAGTGCTACCGGACGGCTACGGCTTCTTACGCGCGCCCGACTACAACTATCTCGCCGGCCCAGACGACGTGTACGTCTCCCCGTCGCAGATTCGGAAGTTCGATCTGCAGACGGGCGACACGGTGTCGGGGCAAATCCGGCCGCCAAAGGAGGGCGAGCGCTACTTCGCCCTCATCAAGGTGGAGGCGGTCAATTTCGAGCCACCCGAGCGGACGGGCGAGAAGATCTTCTTCGAGAATCTCACGCCGCTCTATCCAGACGAGCGCGTCGGGCTCGAGGCCGGGGCGGAGAACGTCTCGGCTCGGGTCATGGACTTGATGACGCCCATTGGCAAAGGGCAGCGTGGCTTGATCGTCTCGGCGCCGCGCACCGGCAAGACCATGCTGTTGCAGAATATTGCCAACAGCATCACGACCAATCACCCGGAGGTGTACCTTATCGTGCTGCTCATCGACGAGCGGCCCGAGGAGGTCACCGACATGCAGCGATCGGTCAGAGGCGAGGTCATCAGCTCGACCTTCGACGAGCCAGCGCAGCGCCACGTGCAGGTGG
Source organism: Luteitalea sp. (assembly GCA_009377495.1). GTDB lineage: Bacteria > Acidobacteriota > Vicinamibacteria > Vicinamibacterales > Vicinamibacteraceae > WHTT01. Next base: position 58,633 of record WHTZ01000027.1, on the reverse strand, counting down.
CCGAGATGGTGATCGAAAAGGCGAAGCGTCTGGTCGAGCACAAGAAAGATGTCGTCATCCTGCTCGACTCCATCACACGTCTCGCGCGCGCCTACAACACGGTGGTGCCGCCGTCGGGCAAGGTGCTCTCGGGTGGTGTGGACAGCAACGCCCTGCAGCGACCGAAGCGCTTCTTCGGTGCGGCGCGCAACATCGAGGAGGGCGGCTCGCTCACGATCATCGCGACCGCGCTCGTCGACACCGGATCACGCATGGACGAGGTGATCTTCGAGGAGTTCAAGGGCACCGGCAATATGGAGATCCACCTCGATCGCAAGCTCGCCGATCGCCGCGTGTTCCCCGCCATCGACATCCAAAAGAGTGGCACCCGGAAGGAAGAGCTCCTGCTGCCGAAGGAAGACCTCCAGCGCATCTGGGTCCTGCGCAAGGTCCTCAACCCCCTCTCGCCTGTTGAAGCCATGGAGCTGCTCATCTCCAGGATGGGCAAGACGAAGGGGAACGCCGAGTTCCTCGCGTCGATGAGCGGTGGCAAGTAGAAGCTCCACGGCCTGAACCAGCGAGCCGTGGATCGAATACGGCTTGAATAAGAAAAGGGGCGGCGTCCAGTGACGCCGCCCCTTCATTGTTACCTTGCGGGCCCGATCTCGAGGTCAAGGCCTCGAGACTCCGGGTCGCGACGCTCTACCAGCGGGGCTCGCGACGGCGACCACGACCAGCACCACCGCCAGCACCAAATCCGCCCGAGGATTGCGGCTTCGGGCGCGCTTCGTTGACCGTCAGATTCCGCTGACCGAACTGCTGGTTGTTGAGCTGGTCAATGGCGTTCTGCGCGTCCTCGTCGGTCGCCATCTCGACGAACGCGAAACCGCGTGCGCGGCCGGTCGCCATATCACGCATCACGCTCACCGATTCGACCGTCCCTGCGCTCGCGAAGAGCTCCCGGAGGTCCTGTTCGCCCGTCTCGTAAGGTAGATTGCCAACGTACAATTTCCGAGCCATGTCTAGATTCTCACTTCTGCCCCGCGTGGCGAGGCTGTTCACGATGTTGTCATTTGGTGTTGATCGCGAGATGGACTCAGCCGGGCTGGGCGATCACGTTGCTGCGGGAGAAGCGAGAGCGGCTCGATTCGGCGCTTTACGCGGGGCTCAAGCAAGGGGCTGCCTTCCACCTAACTGTAGCACTATATCACGGGTCGGCTCTCGGTGACACACGTCACGGTACTATTCTGCCCGGAGCGCGACAATAGGATCCACGCGTGACGCGCGGCGAGACGGTAGGTAGGTGGCCAGTAGCGCGACGCCACCCAGCAGCAGCGAGACGCCGGCGAAGATCCATGGATCCCGGGTGCTCACGCCGTAGAGTAAGCTCGTGAGCACTCGTGTGAGGGCAAACGCCGCGAGAAGACCCAACCCCGCTCCGGCCAGCATGAACCTCACGCCCTCGCCGAGGACCAGCCGGCGGACGTCTCGTGGATTGGCGCCAACCGCCATCCGAATGCCAATCTCACGGGTCCGCTGGCTCACGGCGTAGCTCAACACACCGTAGACGCCAACCGCCGCAAGGAACAATGCGACGACGGCGAATAGCCCGAGCACGAGCATGGTGAAGCGCTGCTGCCCGAGCGAGTTATGCAGCGTTTGCTGCAGCGGCTCCACGCCGAAGATCGGCAGCGCAGGATCCAACTCGCGGACCACCCCACGAATGGTGTCGCCAACGACGTTGGGAGCGCCAGTGAACCGGACCAGCAAGGTGTAGCTCAGCAATGGCACCTTGGCAAGCGGAAGATGGACTGCGGGCGGTGGCGTCCCGGTCAGCCCGTGGATTCGCTCGTTGGCCACGACACCAACGATGGTCGACTCGAAGCCCCACAGGCGAATACGCTGGTTGAGAGGATTCTGGTTCGAAAAATATCGGCGGCGCGCAGCCTCGTTGATGAGGGCAACGTTGCCCGGCGATGTGTCGTCCGAGTCTCGCAAGACACGCCCTTGGAGCAAGGGCACGCCAACCGTTCGAAAGTACTCGGGGCTCACGAACCGAAGGGAGGGCTCGGGCCATCCGCGGGCCTCGGCCTCACGTCCAACCACAACCACCGAGCTGGTAAAACCTGCATCGAGCGGGTGGTTTGCGGCAAGGGCAACGAACTGCACACCAGGAATTCTGGCAGTACGGCTCACGAGCGCGTCGCTGAAGCGACGGATCTCAGGCCAACCTCCCTCCGCCGAGCTATCACTAGGGTACCGGCTCGCCGGGAGCTCGTATTCCGCCTTGAGGACGCCGGTCGTCTGAAATCCAGGGTCGATCTGCTGCAGGTGCCAGAGGCTCTTGACGAGTAAGCCTGCTCCCACCATCAAGACCACCGCCAGCGCGAGCTCGACGACCACCAGCGCTCCGCGCAAGCGGCGATGCTCGCGCCCTGCGGACGCCCCACGTCCAGCGTCGCCTTTGAGCGCGTCCTGAAGGTCGACGTGCCGTGCCTGCCATGCGGGGAGCAGGCCGAACAGGAGAGATACCGCCATGCTCACGATGAGCGTGGTCACGAGGACGCGTGCATCGATGTCGACGCTGGAGGCGCGCGGGATGTTGCCAGGCGCCATCGCCCGGATCACATCGACGCCTATTCCTGCCACGACAACCCCCACACTTGCTGCCACCAACGTCAGCAGGGCGCTCTCGACGAGGAACTGGCGCGTGAGCTGTCCGATGCCGGCACCAAGTGCGCCCCTCACCGCGACTTCACGCACGCGCGACGTGCCACGAGCTAACAACAGGTTGGCGACGTTCACGCATGCAACCAGCAGCACCAGCGCCACGGCTCCCAAGAGCACGAGTAGCGCGGGCCGCACGGGACCAAACACCACATCCCCCAACGACTCGATGAAGACGCCTCTCCCATCGTTCTCCGGGTATGTTCGCTCGAGCTCCGCCGCAATTCCGCTCATCTCCTGCTGCGCAGTCGTTGGAGCGATGCCGGGAGCTAGGCGTCCGAGCACGAAGAACGGATGTGTCTCGCGCGGATAGCTTTCGGGACTCGCCCGAAGCGGGATCCACGCGTCGACTTCTACCCGCCCTCTCCGATCGGCAAACGTGCGCATATACGCAGCGGCGCCGAAAATTTGCAACGCCCCGAACTCCGCCGTCGCCGGTAGCACGCCAATGATCGTGTGAACCTCCTCATTGAGACGGATGGTGCGGCCGACCACAGCCGGGTCTCTCGAGAAGAGCTGACCCCATAGCGCCTCTCCGATGAGCGCGACACGTGGACCGCTGGGCCGATCTTCTTGCGCGGTGAACGTCCGGCCGACCAGCGGCTGGATGCCGACCAGCGGCAGGAACTCGTGGCTCACCGCCAGCGCCGCGAGCCGCATGGGGTCACCCTCGCCGGGCGTCAGGTTGAGCTCCGCGCCGTTGAAGGCCGCCAGCGCCTCGAAGCTTCTGCTCTGCTCCTGGAAGTCGAGATAATCCGGAAAAGATGCAGGCTCGCGAGTCGTATCGCTGTTGCGATCCGTTTCCCACACCATCACGAGGCGATCCACCTGCTCAAACGGCGCCGGCCTCAGCAGCACGCCGTCGACGACGCTGAAGATCGCGGTGTTGGCGCCGATGCCAAGGGCAAGCGTCAGCACCGCGATGGTGGTGAACCCGGGACTTCTGCGCAAGCTACGCGCGGCGTGGCGAATGTCGTGAAGGAGTGTCTGCACGTGATCTCCGTTCGAAGGGGGTCCGTGGCCACGGGAGAACCAAGAACCATGCCAGTGTAAGAAAAGGAACCGGGTACCTATTCGCGACGGAAATGGTACCCGGTTCCTTTTCGCGGTGTGCGGGAATGGGACGATGTGCGCCGGAATTGAACAGCGTGCCACAGCGTCTGCCTCCCCCCTCACCTTGTCACCCCTTCACCTTGTCACCCCCCTGTCCCCCCTCACTCCTTCACCTCTGCTGGTCTTCTGTGCGCGCTGGCGTTACGATGCGTTCTCGGAGGTACTCATGAAGACACTCTCGGTCATGATCGCGCTCGCCGCATTCGCGGCGACCCAGCCGGCCCAGGAAGAAGTGACGCCGATGGGCGAGGATAGGCGCGTTGCCTCGGATGAGATCGACAAACTGCTCGAGGAAGACAAGGTGCTCTTGCTCGACGTCCGCGAACCGTCGGAGCTCGAAGAGCTCGGAACCATCGAAGACTCGATAAGCATTCCCCTTGGCCAACTTGAGAAGCGCATGGGTGAGCTTCCCAAGGATCGTCTGATCCTCACCGCTTGAAACGGCGGTGGACGCGCCGCGCGTGCCGCGGCCCTACTCGAGAAGCACGGCTACAAGACAATCGGGTTTTGCGGGCTGAAGGACTACAAGGGCAAGCGAGTCCACCCCAAGACCGACCCAGGCGTCAAGCCTTGATGATTCGATGCAAGGGACCGCACTCCCTGCCGCTCGCGAGGGGGGCCTCGGTCCCTTTTGCATCCATAATGACCTCCATGCACTATCGACGATTTGGACGACTCGGGTGGCAGGTGGCAGACATCGGCTACGGCATGTGGGGTATGGCCGGCTGGACCGGTTCAGACGACCAGGCGTCTCTCGAGTCGCTGGATCGCGCTGCGGCGCTCGGTTGCAACTTCTTCGACACCGCATACGCCTACGGCGAGGGCCACAGCGAGCGGCTGCTTGGTGAGACGTTGAAACGGCACCCGGACAAGCGGTTGTACGTCGCCACAAAGGTTCCGCCGCTCGACCGCGTCTGGCCGGGCAAAGCGGAAACACCTATCGGCGATGTCTTCCCTTACGCCTATATTCGCGAGATGAGCGAAAAGAGCCTCGCGAACCTCGGCGTCGACTGCATCGACCTCCAGCAACTCCATGTCTGGAGCGACGCGTGGGCAGACGACGAGGGGTGGCAGCGAGCGGTGTCTGAGCTCAAGCAGGCGGGTCTCATTCGTGGCTTTGGCATCTCGGTGAATCGATGGGAACCAGCGAATGTCCTCAAGGCGCTTGAGACAGGGCTCGTCGATGCCGTGCAGGTTGTCTATAACGTGTTCGACCAAGCGCCGGAAGACGAGCTATTCCCGGCGTGTGAGCGCCTCGACGTCGGCGTGATTGCGCGCGTGCCGTTTGACGAGGGGAGCTTGACGGGCATGCTCCGCGACGGGATGACGTGGCCGAAAGGCGACTGGCGGAACCTGTATTTCACGCCGGAGCACCTGCGTGAGATCCTGCCTCGCATCGCGCGTCTCGAGGCACTCCTTCCAGACGGCATGCCGCTGCCTGAGCTCGCGCTGCGCTTCATCCTCCACCACCCCGTCGTCTCGACGATGATCCCGGGCATGCGGAAGATCGGTCACGTAGAGACGAACCTGGCTGCGAGCGAGCGCGGCCCGCTCGATCCGTCTCTTGTCGCAGCGCTCCGGGCCTACCGGTGGGACCGTACGTACGACATCCCCTGAACCCTGGGTTCGGTTGCCGTATGTGAACAACGTGAACGGCGCCCCTAAACATGAACGGCGCCCCTAAAGGGGCGCCCTACCAGCAGAGAGCTTTGCGGCCTCGGCTTGGATGGTCTTCAGCTCCTTCATCACGTCATCAAAACGTTGGTAGGCGTCCTGCCCGACCTTCTGATCCGCCTGAGAGAGCATCCGCTGGATGCTACTGAGCTGATCGATGAGCATCGGCTGCGGATAGGGACCCTCTGCCGAGACGACGCGCGCCCAGAGCTCTTGCAAGGGACTTTCGTACGGCACCGTGCCCGGCGTCTGACCCGGCGCGGGTGCAGTAGGCGGCTCCAGATCGGCCTTGTCCATTGCCTCTTCGAGACGTTGCTGGAGCTTGCGTGCGTCGCTCATGGCATCGCGCACGCGCAACAGAAACGTGGCCTGCTCGACGAGGTCGGCCTCCGTCACGCCGTCGCCCGCCACGCGTGGATCGATCTTCACTTCCAGCGGCTGCGTGTCACTCCAGCTTCCCGCAGTGAGCCGCACTTCATACTTGCCAGGAGGAACGATCGGACCGTCGAAACCGCCGTCTGGCGCGTCCGGTGACCACGCGCCTGAGTACCGAAGATTCCACTCGAACCGATTGTGCCCTGCCCTCGCCGGGAGCCTCGACATGCCGCGCGCAGACCGGCGAGGCCCGCGCATCTGTTGTGCGTCGCTCGGGCTCTCCGATTCGCCAGGTGTGAAGGCGCGGATCACATCGCCCTTCGCGTCGAGAATCTCGAGCTTCGCATCGCCCGACGGCGCTTGCGCAAACGCATAGTCGATGCGGGCGACGGCCAACGGATATTCGGGACCGTCCTGGGAGCCGACGGAAGCCGAGTAGCGCATCCGCCAAGCCGTGGCTGGCTGAAAGAGCCGGTTCGTCTGATCACCTTGAAGATTGGTCGAGGGATGGTTCGTTGCAACACGAACGCCCGTTCTGTCGCTCCCAGCGTCCGCGGTGGCCTCGCCGGCGACGGTCCCCGCGAGCTGCTGCAACGCGGTGATGTCATCCATGATCCAGAACGACCGGCCCATCGTCGCAATTGCCAGGTCCTGGCGGTGCACGCGGATGTCCGTCACCGGCGTGGCCGGCAGATTCTGCTGCAGCGACTGCCAATGACGGCCATTGTCGAACGAGACGAAGAAGCCGAACTCGGTGCCGGCGTAGAGCAGCCCTTCCCGATCCGGATCCTCGCGCACGACGCGAGTGGGGTGATCGTTGGGAATCCCATTGTCGCGTTCGGTGAGCTTGGTCCACGTCTCGCCATAGTCGTTTGTGACGTAGATGTACGGCTGCAGGTCGTGCTCGCGCAGAAAGCGATACACGGCAACGTAGGCCGAGCCTTTGCGGTGCGGGGAATCCTCGATGTTCTGCACGCGACCGCCCGGCGGAAGATCCTTGGGCGTCACGTTCGTCCAGGTCTTCCCATCGTCACGCGAGACGTGCACCGGACCGTCGTTGGCGCCCACCCAAAGCACACCGCGCTCGAGCCGCGACTCGACCATCGCATAGAGCGAGCTGTAGACCTCTTCCCCGGTGATGTCACGCGTGATGGGATTACCCGGCACGATCTGCTTGTCGGGCTCGTGGGCCGTCAGGTCGCCGCTGATCGTCTCCCAGGTCACACCCTCATCTGTGGTCCGATGCACCATATGTGACGCCTGGTAGACCACCTTTGGGTCGTGCGGTGAGACGAGGATGACGGTTTGGCGCGGGAAGCGGTACTTGATCTCGTCCGGATCGTGGCCGTAGCGGTTCTGTGGGTACACCCAATAGTGCTGTTCCTGGCCCGTCTCCACGTTGTACCGACCGACCTCGCCCTTGCAGGCGCCCCAAATCACCTTGCCGTCGGGCCGCGGATGGATCTGTCCCGTCTCACAGCCGGGTCCCTGCACCCAGGATTGCCCTTGGTGGTCGTACCCCCACGACACCGGCGGGACACTCGGAACGATGATGGTGGAGTTGTCCTGCTGGGGCGCGTACAGGCGATACGGAAACTGCTCGTCGACCGAGAGCATGTAGAGCTCCGCCGTCGGCTGGTTGAGGATGCTCGACCAGGTCTTCCCCCCGTCGGTCGTGACGTTCGCGCCACCATCATTGGCCTGAAGGGCGATGTCGGGGGTGTCCGCATTGAACCAGATGCCGTGATTGTCGCCGTGCGGCGTCGGTACCTGGGTCCACGTCTTGCCGCCATCCGTCGATTTGTGGAGGCGCAGCTCGCTCACCCAGACTTCGTTTTCGTTCTTGGGATTGACGTCGACGTAGTGGAAATAAAAGGGCCGTGCGCGCAGCGACCGATCGTTGCTCACCAGGCGCCAAGTCGCGCCTGCATCATCCGAACGGTAGAGGCCACCTTCCTCTCCGGGTGCTTCCACCATCGCGTACACGACCTTCGGATTGCTCCGTGAGACGTCGATGTCGATCTTCCCAATCAGTTCCTGCGGTAAGCCCTCCGACAGTTTCGACCACGTCTCGCCCGCGTCCGTGGACTTGTAGATACCGCCTTCGCTGGCCGGTCCCCCGCTGATGATGTCCCAGCCCTTGCGGGAGCCACGGTACATGCCTGCGTACAGCTCGCTGGGATTGGACCAGTTGATGGCCACGACTCGGCCGCCGGTCTCATCGTTGACGAACAGCGTTTTCTTCCACGTGCGGCCGCCGTCGGTCGTCTTGAAAATGCCACGCTCTTCGTTCGGTCCGAAAGGCGATCCGAGCGCAGCCACCCAAGCGGTATCGGGACTGGTTGGGTGCACGACCACCGACCCAATCTGGCCCGCGTCGCGCAGCCCAATGAGCTCCCACGTCTTGCCCGCGTCCGTCGACTTGTACATGCCACGGCCGATGATCACGTTACTCCGGATCGCGGCGCTGCCGGTGCCAACGTAGACGACGTCTGGATTCGAGTCGGAAACGTCGATGGCACCAATCGAGCCACTCGCGATCTGACCGTCGCTGACAGGCGTCCACTCATTCCCGCAGCTCTCGGTCTTCCAGACACCACCGCCGGTCGCCCCCATGTAGAACGTGCAAGGTATCGTGCGGACGCCGGCAATCGCCGTGACGCGTCCACCGCGATGCGGCCCGACGTTGCGCCACTTCAAATCTTGGTAAAGCTTCGGGTCCACGACCGGCGCCTGGGTCGAGCGCGAATCGGCGCTCTGAGCGCGCGGGCCCGCAGTCTCCCCCGGAAGACTCTGCGACGGGAGGTCCAACGCAACGAAGAGCGACGCAGCGAGCGGAAGGGCAAGGGTGCGAGGCATCGGGCGAGGGATCATGGAAGACCTCTTTGGAACGTGGACAGGGGGCTGATTCTAAGGGAAGCAGGCCTGCGAGCGCCAGCAAGGGCCATCGTGGCCTGTGCTATACTTAGCGGTTGCGCCAAGCCTAATGGCGCCGGAAGGAGCACCACGTGAAGGAAGGCATTCATCCCAAGTACTACGATGTTGAGGCGCGATGCGCCTGCGGTGCCACGTGGAAGACGCGCTCGACCAAGAAAGAGCTGCACCTCGAGATCTGCAACAACTGCCATCCGTTCTTTACCGGCCGGCAGAAGCTCATTGACACCGAGGGACGCGTCGAGCGGTTCACGCGGAAGTACGGCGCCCAGACAGTCGCTGCGCGCAAGGCCAAGGAGAAGGAATCAAGGGGCCAAGGCGTTCGAGCGGCCAAGAACGCAGAGGCATAGGTGTCAACCTGCGGTACTGCTGGTCACGACGAAGAGCAGTCGGCACCTTAAGACTCGTCCTTACGTTTCACCCAGCTCCCAGAATCGCCCGGTTAGCGAGCTCGCCTGCCGGGCGATTTTCTTGTCGAGTCGCGCCAGCCGATGCGCGACGCCTGCCCGTTGGGCGGCGCTGGCCGCGATGGCGAGCGCGTGCTCAGCGTGCGCGCGTGCTCGCTCGAGATTGCGCGCACGATGCTCATGGTGAATCGCGAGCGCCTCGCGCGCCTCACGCGCCGAGGGCGTCTCCTCCGGCTCGAGGGCGAGGACCTGCTCCCAGGCCACTGTCGCTTCAGCATACCGACGAGCGCGGCGACAGAGTAGGGCCACGGCGCGCCAAGCCGCTCCGCGTATAGACGGCTTGCCCTCGGAGTCGTCGGCTGCCGCGCGATAGCACGCCTCGGCCTGCTCCAGTCTTCCCGCTCGGTGATACAGCCGCGCGAGACCAAACCGCTCACCAGTACTGGCCGTCGCCTCCAGACCGTGACGCACCAGGAACCGCGCACGAGCCGTCAGGGCCGCTAGCGTCAACAGATCGCAACGGTTGTGGTGGAACACCGCCTCGAGCGCACGTGCGTCGCCGTGCCGAATGAATGCAAAGTAGCGGCCCGGAATCTCCCACCCCGGCACGTCACCTTCCCGCGTCAGCCCAACGAGCGCCTCCTCCAAAGCCATGAGTCGGCAACTGCCATCACCAGCAACGGACGCGCTCCGCCAGAGCTGGCGAGCGGGAGGCAACATGTCGAGGTGTGGCAGGTCGCAGAGCGGCACGGCCACGCGGTGAAAGGCGCCGCGCACCTCGATAACCGGCACATCGAACGTGCGCCCGTTGAACGTGACCAGACAATCCGCCTCGCCGACCAGATCGGCCACCGCCGCAAGCAGCGCACGCTCGGCCGAAAAGCTCGGGAGAAAGAATTGCCGAAGGTGAACGCCCTCCGCATCTGTCCACGCGCAGCCCACGAGGAACGGCACCGTCCCGGCGCCACCACTCAAGCCCGTCGTCTCCAGATCCACATACAGCACGCGTTGCGGCTGCGCGCGAGTGATGGCTTTCCCCGCCAGGACATCAAGGGCGTCGTCTGGCTCGACGTGGAGATCTGCACACGACCAGCATCCGTGGCGCTCGTCGATGAGGTAGTCGCGTTCCACGACAAGGCAGGAACCGTATGCGGTGGAAACATCCCGCGCGTCCTCGAGCGGTGAGCTCGCGAGCTGATCGTCCTCTGATTCCGCGCACCAGCTCCTGACCTGGTCCAGCGGATAGCCGTCTGCGTCGACCGGCACATAGACCAGCTCCCGCGCGGGTGGCACCGCTCGGGGCGGCACGACTACGCGTCGCGTCTGACGCGCGGCGTCACGAAAGCGGGAGAGATCCATGAGTTCTCGTCAATGCCCAATGCATTGGGCATTGACTCTACCCTTCCTAGAACGGCATGGCGTCGCGAAGCGACCGGCTCGTGTCTATGCCCGTGAGGCGATCGAGCAACGCCAGCGCTACCTGCTTCGCCCGTGGGCCGAGCTCGCCAATGGGACCCACGCACGACGGACACCCGACCTCGCACGGACAGGACCGAATGAGCTCACGGGTCTCGATCAGCAGTCGCTCACGCATGTGAAAGAGCGGTGCGCTGAGACCGATGCCGCCCGGATAGTTGTCGTACAGGAACACGTGTGCGTCGGCTCCGCCTTCGCCTGGACCTCCACTGTCAATCGATAGGCCGAGATCCTGCCGATCGCACATCAAGAGTAGTTGCGCAACGGTGCGCGTCGCCGTGGCGAGACCGCCGACGCCATCGCGCCGGTCGTCGGCAGAGTACGGCAGCAAGCCGACTACCTCCCCTGGGATTCGAATCCAGTACGACGTCGTGTGCATGGGCTGTTCCGGTAGATCCAACTCGCCAGAACCGACATTCTCGCTCGTGTAGAAGCGGATCTTCTTGAAGCCCACGATGCGTGAGACGACGTGTACGTCGCCGTGCGAGTGACTCGCAGGCATGAGCGTATCTTCTTCGGCCTCATCGAGAATCGTCACCTTCGTGTACGTGATGGCATCCGTGTAGTAGTCGCAGTCAACAGCGCGCACGTAAGCCTTTCGCCCTTCGATGTCGAGACGCTCCACCTGATAGAGCTGGCCCTCCACGATGTAGATCGCCTTCTCGTGCAGCGTCGAAAACGCGCTCGTATAGTCAGTCTCACCAATGACCTTGGGCGCGGCGCCTGTCGTGTCGACGACGACGAAATTGTCCGATGAGACCGATCGCAGGCTTACTGCGTCCGCCGGATACGACTCGTCGGTCCAATGCCACTGTCCGTCCGCTTGGTGAACGAAGCCTTCCTCAGCGAGCACACCGAGAACATCCTGCGTGGGAGCGGTCGTCGCTCCAAACGGCTCCTCGGTTGAAAACGGCAGCTCGAATGCCGCGCATTTGAGATGGTCCACGAGGATGTGCGGGTTATCCGCATTGATGAGCCCATGTTCCGGCGACGAGTCGAAGAAGTAATCCGGGTGTCGGACGATGAACTGATCGAGCGGGGCGCTCGAGGCGACCAGCACCGCGGCGGAACGTCCGGAGCGACGGCCCGCGCGACCGGCGCGCTGCCACGTGGACGCAATCGTGCCGGGGTAACCCGCCATGACACACACGTCGAGTGCCCCGATGTCGATGCCAAGCTCGAGCGCGTTGGTCGACACCACGGCGCGCACGACACCGTCTCGCAAGCCTCGCTCGATTTCACGACGCCGTAATGGCAGGTAGCCACCGCGATACCCGCGCACCGCATCGGCCGTGCCCGGCAGACCAGGCATAGCGTCCTTCAAGTAGGTCGTCAGAATCTCGGTCGCAAGCCGGCTCTGGGCAAAGACGATGGTCTGCAGATGGCGCTTGAGGAACTCCAGCGCCGCGCGCCGCGTCTCGGCGAGATAGGAACGCCGAATGCCGAGCTGGGCGTTGACGACCGGCGGATTGACGAAGACAAAGAGCTTCTCGCCACGTGGCGCACCACTCTGGTCCACGAGCACGAACTCGCGTTCCGTCAGCCGCTCCGCGAGCTCGCGGGGGTTGGCGATGGTCGCCGAGGCACAAATGAACACCGGGCTCGAGCCGTAATGACGACAGATCCGGTGCAGCCGCCGCATGATGTTCGCGAGGTGGCTGCCGAAAACGCCGCGGTACGCGTGCAGCTCGTCGATGACCACGTACCGCAGATTTTCAAACAGCTTTGCCCAGCGCGGGTGATGCGGCAGGATCCCCGAATGCAGCATGTCCGGATTGCTGAGCACCACGTGCGCCTTCGTGCGAATCGATCGGCGCGCGTCCTGTGGCGTGTCACCATCGTAGGTATGCACGCCGATCTCGGTGTCTGTCGCTTCGCCGATGAGCGTGGCGAGCGCGTGCAGCTCCGCGAGCTGGTCCTGCGCCAGCGCCTTCGTGGGAAACAAGTACAGCGCGCGCGCGGACGAGTCGTGCAGGATGGCGTCGAGGACCGGTCCGTTGTAGCAGAGCGTCTTGCCCGAGGCCGTGGGCGTGACGATGACGACGTGACGACCAGCGAGCACATGATCGATGGCCTCCGCCTGGTGCGAGTAGGCCTGGGTGATGCCCCTGCGCGCCAGCACCTGCCGCAGCCCGTCGTCCAGCGCAGCCGGGAACGGCACCAGTCGCGCCTCGGCGGCCGGATACCGGCGAATGGCGGTCATGGCAGCGCCGGCCTCGGCCCCATACCCGGCGACGACCAGTGCCTGACCTGGCCGCTGTTCATGTGGCACCAGGCCATCCAGTGCCTCCTCGAGCGCGCGATCCTTGTCGCCGGGTTGCCGCACGAGACCGAGCGAAGACATGGTGCGTCGATGCTAGCAGCGGCCGATGGGACGATCAAGAGGCGAAAGCTGGGGACGCCACATCAATCACGTGGGAAACGCGAGCCCCGGGCGATGAGCGCGGCCAGCGCGCTCAACCCCAGCACGCCCACGAGGTTCGGGAAGATCTGGAGCGCGTTCATGAGGTCGCCCCACGCCCACACGAGATCGACCCTCGCCATCGCGCCAAAGGGAATGAGCACACAGTAGATCCAGCGATAGGGAATGATCACACGCTCGCCGAGGATGTACTCGAGAAACTGTTCGCCGTAGTACGACCATCCAATCAGCGTGCCGTAGCCAAACAGGAACGCACAAAACGCAACGATGAGGCCTCCAACACCGGGCATGGCTTGATCGAACGCCTGCGCGACGGCTGCCGTGCTCGTCTGGCCAGACTGCCATACGCCGGTGAGCAAGATGGTCAGCGCGCTGATGGTCGAGGTCACGAAAGAGACGATGAACGTTTCCATCACGGCGTTGAGGCCCTGGCGGCGCGGTTCGCTGCTCTGCGCCGTGCCGTAGGCGACCGCGGCGGTGCCGTACCCCGCCTCGTTTGCATACAGGCCGCGTGCCAGGCCATAGCGCATCGCGATCATGATGCCGAGCCCGCCGCCCGCAGCAGCCTGGAAGGAAAACGCCTCGCGAAACACGAGCGCCAACACGTCCGGCAGGCGCGACCCGAACACGACGATGACGATCAAGCCTCCGGCAAGGTAAAGGCCCACCTTGAGGGGCGCAAGCATTTCCATGACGCGGCCGATCCACCTGATGCCGCCGATGATCACCAGCCAGGTTAGGACGGCCACGCCGATACCGGTCACCCATGTCGGCAGTGCCAGCTCGCTCTCCAGCACAACAGCGATCGAGTTTGGTTGCGTGAACGGCGTGGTGGTGAGAGCGGCAACACCGGCCACCAGCGCGTAGATCCACGCCAGCGTCGGAGATCGCAGACCATCGCGCAGGTAATACATCGGACCAGACAAGACCGCCCGACCCCGTTGGTCGCGGTATGTCACGCCGAGCACCGCTTCGGTGAACTTGATCGTGGTGGCGACAAAGCCGTACGTCCACACCCAGAAGAGCGCACCCGGACCGCCCGAGATAATGGCGGTGGCAACGCCGGCAATGTTGCCCGTGCCGACGGTCGTCGCAAGCGCTGTCATGAACGACTGGAACGGCGGCAGCGCACCGCGGGCCGTCGCGTCGCGTGGCGCCACGAACGTGCGTAGCGCCTCAGCGAAGTGTGTCACCTGTACGAAACGATAGCGGAAGGTGAGAAAAAGACCCGTGCTGAACAGGATGACGACCAACCATGGCATGAACAGGGCGTCCGCGGAGGACTGGATCAAGTCAGACATGGTAACAATGGAACCAACAACCCTAGATGTTCGACCGTGATTGGCAGCCGTCAACCGGGACGCACGCGCCGCTCACCCAGCTCGCGCGCGCCGATGCGAGAAACGCGACGACCTCACCCACCTCCTCGGCACGCCCGAAGCGACCAAACGGCAGCTCGCGTCGCACGAACTCGGCCATGCCCTCCGGATCCGCTTGCTGTCGCTGATGCCACGATCCACCCGCGAAGAGGATCGACCCTGGCGCGACGCTGTTCACGCGGATGTTGTCTCCAGCCAACTGCTGGGCGAGCGCCTTGGCCAAGCTGATCTCGGCCGCCTTGACGGCGTTGTACGTCATACGGCCTCCCGACTCGCGGCCCCAAATGGACGCAATCATCAGGATGACGCCGCCGCCACGCTGCCGCATGTACGGCACGACCAGGCGCGATGCTCGGATCGCGGGAAACAGAGTTTGATCGAACGCCGCCTGCCATTCCGCATCCGGCGTATCGACGATGCTGGCGCCGCGCGCAACGCCGACATTGTTCACGAGGATGTCCGCGCCGCCCCACTTTTCAACCGTCCGCTCCACGACATTATGCACGCCGGCTTCTGTCGCTACGTCCGCAGCCACGGTCAGCACGTCGGATGCGCTCCGCGCCACGGCGCGCACGTCGGCGGCGGCCTGCTCGAGCGTCGGCGCGCCACGCGCGCAAAGCGTCACACGGCAGCCCTCGGCCGCAAGCGCCTTCGCGCTCGCCAGCCCCAAGCCCCGGCTCGAGCCGGTGATAATAGCGACTTTTTCCGTCAGGTGGAGGTCCATGGGTTGTTGACAAGGTGACAAGGTGACACCGTGTCACCCCTCACCGAGGTCCACCATCTGTCAGATCATTCAGCCGCCAGTCGAACGCCACGAACTTCACGCGAAACGTGTTCCGGCGAAGGAACGCGCGTTCGGTGGGAAGGAAGTTTGGCTCGAGCAGTCTCAGAATCGCGAGCTCGAGTGCGCTTCGGCCGGGATACGCCTGCTCGCCTGGCTCCGAGTACGCCTTGATGAACTCCTGTTCGTGCCAGCTGAAGATGGGTGTGATCGACAACTCGCCCGCATCCTTGTCGAGGAGCGAGCATTCCGACCGGTCGACGCAGTCCTCTGCCACCGCCTCGAGTTGCTCCGCCAAACCGGCGCCCGTATAGGCCTCGCTTCTCAGGCGCCCACTGCCCACCGCGCCGCGACCCAGCGCGAGGTAGAGCCGCGGGTCACCGAACGCCGGCAGAATCGTCTTCTCGATTTGGTCCAACGTCACGCTCCGACCGGCCGCGCGATGGGTGAGGCGCTCGAACGCGCCCGGGACCTGCCGAATGCTGTTGGGTGGGTACTGCGTGGATCGGCCGCGGATGGGATAGTTGTTGATGACGGTCCGGAGGACGAACGTGTTATAGGCGTTCACCCAGAAGGCCGCCTGCTCGTCACGGCTCCACCCTTCGTAGGTCGCAGGTGACACGTTCAACGCGCCAGCGTAGCGATCGAGGCGTGCGCGCTCGCCCCTGAGCGTGCGATAGTAGACGAGACCGTCGCGCACATAGAGATCCAAGATCGCGTCGAGCGTGGCGTGCAGGCCGCTGATCGCGCTGCCTCCAGGCTGCGCGTGCGGCGCGGCTCCCAGCACCACGAGGACGAGAGCCAGTGTCGTCGTTAGTCGTAATGACAAATGGCCCTGTCCCCCTTTTGCATGCTTTTGCATTTCTACTCCGCTTCGAGAAGTCGCGCCATGATGCCGACGAGCCGCTTCCATTCGTCGGCTTCTTTGGCCAGTTGGCGGCGACCCGTCCGCGTGATCTCGTAGAAGCGCGCGCGGCGATTGTTCTCTGATGTGCCCCACGAGGAGTGGATCCACCCTTGCTGTTGCAAGCGCAGCAGCGCCGGGTAGATAGTGCCTTGATTAAGGCTGTATGTGTCGCCGCTCATCTGCTCGATGCGGCGCGCGATGCCATAGCCGTGCAGTGGCCCCATCGCGTCGAGCGTCTTGAGCACCATGAGATCGAGGGTTCCTTGCAGAACGGGAGGCATAAACGTAGGGTCAGGCGATCTGCGCGACGAGATAGCCGACGCCGAATGGCGCCTCGTAGTGTAAGACTTCGGCACAGCGCGGGCGCCCCTCGGCGACGCCAAGCGCCACGACGATCGAGTTGTAGCCGCACTCGCCTGCTCGCCGCCGGAGCGCCTGGTCCATCTCGATGATCCGCTCAGGTCTTCCGTCGCGAATTGCGTCCACGACCTCTTCGTCGAACCGGTGCGCGTCTGGGTCATAGCCAGCCGGTGCTCCGCGCGCGAGCCGATGGCTCAAGTCGGCACTCGCCACGAAGGCGACGCGCCGACCGATGCGCTCCGCACCAGCGCGAATGCAGGATCCAAAGCGGAGGTGCGCCTCGTTGGGCAGAAAGCTGTAACCGAGCGTGACCACCGGTCCACGCCACCCGCCGTGCTGCAAGAAGTACAGCGGCACCGTCGTCCCGTGGTCCAGCTTGAAGCCCGTGGCCCGCTCGATCAGCAAGCTCTCCTCCTCGGCTGCCTCCCCGATGGCATCGAGCAGCACGGCGTCGACCGACGCACGAACTCTGACCTCGGGAGCCCGAAATGTCCGAAAGTCTCCACATACCATCGCATCGTCGTAGGCCACGAAGGCGCGCTCGTCGAGCGGCGCGTGCGGAGAAATCAACACGAGCGTCTCGGCGCCCGACGCGCACACGCGCTCAGCCAGCGCAGCCACAGCCGCGACCGAGGCGCTCACCTGCGCGCTTTCTGCACGGCCCACTTCCGGCACCATCACCGGGGGATGTGGCGCAATGCCCACGAACACCACGCCACCTTGGTTGCCGCTGGACGGCATATCTCCCTCGCCACAGGCTCTCTGCTCGCACAATTGTAGCGCTCACCTGGTGAAAGTGTCGTACGAAGCGCACGGGCCTCCGCCTTCGCCCTTCGTGACGAGCTGCTAGAATCGATCGCGTGGCCGCCGTCGCCCGCTTCGCTTGGTTTGTCCTCGCCTACAACGTCGCCGTGATTCTCTGGGGCGCCTACGTCCGCGCATCAGGCTCCGGTGCCGGCTGCGGCAATCACTGGCCGCTGTGCAACGGTGACATCGTGCCACGCGCACCGGCGATAGCCACGTTGATTGAGCTCTCCCATCGGCTCACCAGCGGGGTCGCGCTCATCCTCGTCCTCGTGCTGCTCGTCGCAACGCTGCGGACAACGGGTCGACGCTCGACGGTAGGCTCAGGTCGCCACGCGGCACGCGTGGGAGCCTGGATGGCCCTGCTGTTCATGCTCACGGAAGCAGGAGTCGGGGCAGGGCTCGTCCTCTTTCAGCTCGTGGCGGACAATGCGACCATGGCGCGCGCGCTGTTCATGGCCGTGCACTTGGTCAATACGTTCATCCTGCTGGGCTGGCTGGTGCTCACCGCGCACTGGCTTTCTGGCGGATCGTCCGTGCGCGTGTCGCATCGCCCGGGCATGAGCCTCCTCTTCGGGTTGGGTATCCTCGGCTTGCTGCTGGCCAGCGCGAGCGGCGCGGTCGCTGCGCTGGGAGATACGCTCTATCCCGCGGCCTCGTTGACTGAAGGCCTGCGTGCGGATCTTTCATCCACGTCGCACCTCATGATTCGGCTCCGGGTGTTGCACCCGGTAATCACGATCGCTGTGGGAGTCGCGCTGGTGCTGATCGCGCTGCGAGCCCCGCTCGCGCCCGGCGATCGTCGCGGCCGGCTCGCGGCTCGCCTCGTGGTTGGTACGACCATCGTGCAGCTCGGTGCGGGACTGATCAACGTGCTCCTGCTCGCGCCCATCTGGATGCAGCTTCTTCACCTCCTGCTCGCCGACACGGTCTGGCTGGCCTTTGTTCTGCTCGGCGCGTCCGCGCTCGCGGTTCCTCAAAGCAGTCGCACACCGGCAGTGGCACTGTCGCCCGTCGAAGCGGGTGGCGCGGCGGCGACCAGGTTGCGGCGGCAATCTTTCCCGTGAATGCCTGCGAGAATGGGCTCGACGCTCGCAACATGAATTCCTTCGTAAGCTTTTTAGATCGCTCGATCGAGCTTGGCAATCCTCCCGAGATGGCGGCCCCCCTCGAACGACACGGAGAGCCACGTGTCGGCAATCGCGCGTGCGTCCTCTTCGGAAAGGAGGCGCTGGCCGAGCGCAAGCATGTTGGCATCATTGTGGGCTCGCGCGAGTCGTGCCGATTCGACGTTCCAGCAGAGCGCACACCTGACACCTCGAACGCGGTTCGCCGCGATGGCTTCTCCGTTGCCGGAGCCACCGATCACGATGCCTCGTTCGCATTCCCTCCGAGCCACAGCCATCGCCGCTGGAAAGACGACGTCCGGGTAATCAACGGGCTTGTCGGAATCGGTCCCGAAGTCGACGACCTGCGCACCATGCCCGCGAAGGTGCTCAGCGAGCATGCGCTTGTAGCGAAACCCTGCATGGTCCGATGCGATTGCGATTTTCATGGGCCTTCCCGCGCTGGGGAATTGTAGCAGGGCGCCCGTTGACATATGGTACGTAGCAAGGGGGCATCAGGGGATGCGGAGCGTCACGGGACTGCATCACATCACGGCGATTGCGGGACCACCTCAGGAGAATCTGGATTTCTATGCCGGCGTCCTCGGGCTGCGGCTCGTGAAGAAGAGCGTCAACCAGGACGATCCTGGGACCTACCACTTGTTCTATGCCGACGCCGAAGGACGCCCCGGGACGGATCTCACCTTCTTTCCCTGGACGCACCTCGCGCCCTCACGTGAGGGACACGGCCTGAGCGTGGAGGTCGCGCTCGCGGTTCCGCCCGACAGCCTCGCGTACTGGAGCGATCGCCTCGAACGCTACGGCATACGGCTGGGCCCCGCCGAAACGCGGTTCGGGGAGCATGTGCTGCCGCTGCTGGACCCACACGGCCTCAAGGTGGCGCTGGTCGAAAGCGAGGACGCGGTCGAGCGCCCGTTTTCGCCGTGGGAGGGCAGCGCCGTGCCGGCCGCACATCAGGTTCGCGGCCTGCACGGCGCACGATTGTGGGAACGCGATCTCGCCGCCACCACGCGCTTCCTCAATGACGTCCTCGGCTTCAGTCTGTACCGCACAGAGAACGGCTGGCACCGCTACGTCCTCCAGCGCCCTGAGGCGCTCGAAGGGTCGAAGGGCGCAGGAACTCCATCTGGGGCGTTTGTGGACATCCGTGAGACGCCGACTGTCGCCCGCGGCGCGTGGGGCGTTGGCAGCATCCACCACATCGCGTGGCGGGTGGATGACGAGCAGCATCAGCTCGATCTCCGGTCACGAATCGAAGCGGCGGGCCGGCGTCCAACGGCCGTGATCGATCGTTTCTGGTTCCACTCGGTCTACTTCCTGGAGCCAGGCGGCGTGCTCTTCGAGCTCGCGACCGACGGTCCAGGCTTTGCCGTGGATGAGGATCTGCCTCATTTGGGCGAGACGTTGGTCTTGCCGCCGTGGCTCGAGTCGGCGCGCAGCGCCATCGAGGCGAAGCTCCCACCGCTCGAGCACGTCGAAAGCCATCGCTCGTAACCGCTCTCACGGCGTGAAGCGTCCGATGAAGCCACCACCCGGACGCAAGACGATCTCGACAGCGTCTTGACGGGTGAACTGGCCCTCGTCGAGCACCACGGCATCAGCGGTCTCCCGACGATCGCGGACCAGCAACGCACGATGGCTGCCATCGCCAAGAATGGTGAGTGGCACGCGGATCGTTCGAGCGTTGGGACCATTCAGCACGGCCAAGAACCATTGCTTGCCGCTTCGGCGCGCGAACGCGGCAATCTCGCCGATCTCGGATACCGGCAAGACCACCGTCTCATCCCAGGTGCTCGGAATGCTCTTGATCATCTCGACGGCTGGGTTCTCGAGCAGGCTCTTCGGATGGCCGCCATACACGAGCAGCGGCGAGGTGAATACCGCCGCTGTCGCAATCTGATGTGCCCAAGAGGTCTCACGCCGACGGTCGCCAAACACTACCGGCGTGTAGTCTGCGTGGCCGGCCAGATAGCGTGTGAAAGGCAGCGTCGTGTTGTGCACCGCCCACGCCGGCGTTTTGCTGCGCTCGAAACCGTAAATGCCCTCGCGCGTCAGCTCGTTGGGCCACGTTCGCGACTCGCCGGTGGGCTTGTTCGCGCCGTGGAAGTTGACCATGATCTCGTGCTCCGCCGCCTCACGCAGCATCACCTCGTACAGCGCCACCACTTCCTTGTGCTCGTGGTCGAAGAAGTCCAGCTTGACGCCGGCTGCGCCGACGCGCTCGCAGAGCTCGAAGAAGGCTTTTCGCGCCTCGGGCGTGCGCAGGTCGCGGCTGTGCTTCCAGAGCCAGATGCCCACGCCGTGCTGCTTCGAGAACGCGATCAACTCGCGTAGCTGACGCTCGGGCCACTTCTGCCAGAACCCCTCGAGCAGGTTGTACTCGAAGCCCAGCTCGCCCGCCATGCGCGAGAACTCTTTCATCCCTTCGAACGAGTTGTCGCCACCGTCGAGGTATCGCCACAGGCTGCGCCCCGGCTTGATCCAAGCGGTCGCGAAGCCCTCCGGAAAGAGCGCAGCGTCGGGCGGCGCGGACACGTTGTGGACGATATCAGCGTTGACCAGCGTGTCGAGATCTGGCCCGACCAGCACGACCCGCCACGGCGTGGTGACCGGCCCCATCACCTCGGCCGGCTTCGCGAGCCGCTCGCCCTCGTCTTTGCCGTACCTCAGCTCGAACGGGTAGTTCAGCGGCTGCGCGTGGCCCAGACGTATAGCGAACGCGCGGTTGCCCGTGGCTTGGAGCCCCATGCCGCTGTATCCGCCAAGGGCGCCTTCGGTGAGCGCCGCATAGCCGGTCTCACCCGGCAGCTTGATCGTGATCGGTGGAGCGGCCCATTCACCATCCTCGACATCGGCGATGTCCTTGCGGAGATACATGCTTTCGTAGTGGTTCTCGAAGTCGTGGTACCAAGCGGTGCTCCCCGCGGGAAACGTGAAAGCCGTCGCTTCGTCCGGCACGCGACCGCCCTCGCCCGGTACAACGTGACGGAATGCCACACCCTCGTCGAACGCCCGGACGTCGAGCGTGTAGCGAGTGTCGCTCTCCTCGTGTGCCAGCGATATCCGGGCACCCGCGGCATGGTTGGTCGCCTCGCTGTGCCCGCCACGCCACGGATAGGTCTCATCTACCTGGTAGCGCTCCACGTCGCCAATGGCCGCCTTGTGGCCGAGATCCACCCCATCGACACTGATCACCAGCGGCGATGTCTCGATCACAGGTTGTCCCCCACGGCTCACCGCGTAACTGAGACGCTCACCTTGGTTGAAGACGGCGAACGCGATCTTGCCATCAGGACTGGTGACCTCGACCGACCGAGACGTCTGCGCCGCGACCGGCCAGCCGAGACAACACAGCGCGCCGAGCGCAGCCAGGACGGCCAGCGTGTGCTGTCTTGTCATGGTGGTTAGGCGCTCAGAATAGAAACCGGATCTGCACCTGGATGCTCCGTGGTGACTGGTAACCAGTGGCCACACCGAAGCCTCCGTCGTCTGGTCGAGACCGGGATTCGATCAGGTTGCCATCCGCATCGAACGGAAGGTTCGTTGCCGTTGCCGGACTGCTCGGGTCGGACAGATCCATCGTCGTATTGCGCCCGTCGATGATCGCGCTATTCGGCGCATTGAACATGTCGACACGCAACTGGATACTTCGATTGCCACCCAGCCGGATATTTCGCGCAATCGAGAAATCGAGCACGCTGCTGAAGCAGCTCCTCAGGTAGTTGTTCCCTGACTCCAGGCCGACGCTGCCAGGCAGCGGTCCCTGGAACGCCGCCGTGTTGAACTGCCGGTGAGGATCGCTGCTGCAGCCACGGCTGGGATCACCCACTAAGCGGATGCGCGCCCCGTGGTCCTGCGACCCGGTGAGGTTCACGCTCGATCCGCCATTGTCGTAATCGAAGCCAATCGTATAGGGATTCCCCGTCATCCCCGTCCAGATGCCCGACAACTGCCAGTCGTTGACGAGCAGACCAAGCGCCCGGAGGCCCGACTGGCTGCTCTGAAGGTCTGGCAGGTCCCACACGAAGTGCGCCTTCATGATGTGCCGCCGGTCGACCGTCCTTCCTAGCAGCCTGTCCGCGTCAGCCTGATCGCTCCGAAGGGAAAACGAGCCATCCGCGTTGTGCTGGAGGCGTGCACCGGTGCTGCCCCGGCTCGAGAGTGTGATCGTGTCGTTGAATCCAAACGACACCCCGTTCCGGAACCGGCGGTTGAGCGACAACTGGAGGGAATGATGTGTGATCCAACCGCGGCTCCATTGCTGTGTGATATCGCCGTAACCGGGGAACGCGCGCAGCTGATCTTCTGCAACGACTCGGGCTCCCGGTGTGTCGTCCTCCTCGAGGGTGGGGTCCTGGTTCGCCGGCAGGAAAGCCGCGCCGAAGTCGATGGCGTTGATGTTCACGCCCTCGAAGATGTTGAAGCCGTGCTGGCCGACGTACTCCACATCGAGCGCTGCGGACCATGGAAGCATCATCTGCATGCCGCCATTCCACTGCCATGACGAGGGAAGCTTACTGTCGTGCTCGAAGACGTTGAGCGACGGAGCGCCATCGGTCGTGAGGCCTCCGCTCGCCAGGCTCTGCAACGGGCCGTTCCGTACGGTCACGCTGCTGTAGGTGGGCGGATTCTGGACCTGCGAATAGATCGAGTTGCCGCTCGGCCGATCGAAGAACAGGCCGACGGCGCCGCGCAGCACCAGTCGCTGCTCCCCGCTGACGTCGTACGCCACGCCGAACCGCGGCGCCACGCCGAGCGTCGGCCACGTATAGGTGGTCTCGGTAATGCCTTGCCCCGACAGGAAGAGGCCGTTGGTCGTGTTGCCAGTGCCCGGCACGATCGTGCCGATGGCCAGCGCAGAGTTGGGTCCCAGGAGCTCGCCGGTCACGGGATGCTTCGCCTGCCTGTCCGCGCCGGCGCATGGATTCGCGCTATTGGGGCAGCCCGCCACATACAACAGCGGCGCCTGTGACGGATCCCACCGCTCCGGCAGGAAGTTCGACGCCTGCCCCAGCTCATCGTACTGCGGCTGCTGGTGCACGAGTCGGACGCCGTAGTCCAGCGTGAGCCGGTCGTTCACCTTCCAGTTGTCCTGAATGTAGCCCTCGATGTTGTCGTAGACGAAGTTGCCCTCGACGTAACTGGATGCCTGCTGGTACGAGCTGACGAGGCCCAGCGCTGCGTTGGCAAACCCGAACGTCGAGTCGAGTGGGTTGTTGTCGTCGTTCGAGAAGTTGACCGTGCCGTTCCAACCACCTCGTTGCTGAGCCTTCCAGCTGTGGGTGTTGTAAAAGCCGGCCTTGATCGTATGGCGCCCCGCGATCTTCGTCAGGCTGATCGAGAAGTCACGGGTCCTGTTGACGTTGAGAAACCCTGGAAAGGGAATGTTGGGCGGGTCGTTGTCGACCCGGTTGCCCCACGTGAAGTTCGGCGGCATCTGGATCTGTGTCCCATCCCAGATTGGGGGCTGCACGTCGTTCAGGACGTCGTAGGCGTAGTAGTCCGGATTGATCACGCTCGCATCGGAAAAGAGAAACGGGAGGTCCCCCAGCCCGGCGTTGAACCGATTGGCAATGTCGTTCATCGGGAGAGCGGCCGTGCAGAAGTTCGGGACGCCCTGGAGCGCGCACCCCGCCTGATCGTTCCCGCTGCGGCCGAACGTGCCCTCGAGAAACGTCGAGTCGTTGAGCGTGTAGTTGACGGTCATCGACATCATGCTGACGACCGGGTTCTGCATCCGCGTATCGTTGAAGCCTGGGATCGACCCGTTGATGGTCTGCTTCCGCTGCGACCAGCCCGTATATTTGAAGGTCGCACGCAGTCTCTGAAACGGCTGATAGTCGAGGCGGACTGCCGGCTGATGGGCAAGGATGCTCTCTGCCGGCCTGGTCTTTTCATAGTTGTAGTCCTCACCGCTGTCGTCGGACAGATTCGGGAGGGGAAACATGTTCATAATGTTGAGACCCGGCTCGTAGAGCCGGTTCTGCGGAATCCTCCCGAGCACGCCCCCATCCTGAAAGCAGCCGCTATGATCGGTCTCGGTGCATGGCAGTCCGGTGGAGGCGTCGCGAATCAGGTTGTACAGGTCGCCGTTGTTGTCCGTTGACCGCGAGAAGTCCCCTTGCCGTTCGAGGGCCGTCGGCAGCCGGTACCGCTGCACATTGTTCCCGCCGGTGCGGGGCTGATACTCGTGGGCGTAAAAGAAGAACAGCTTGTTGTTGCCTCCCGGCTTCCCGACCGGCCCACCGATCGAGTACCCCCATTCCCGCTGCTTCGAGATCGTCTTGGGATCCTCGTTGAGGATGTTCTCCTTGCTGTTGGCGTTCCAGTCGGAGTTTCGCTCCACGTCGTAGACAGACCCGCGAAAACGGTTCGTACCGCTCTTCGTCACGGCCGTGATCTGGAGCCCACTCGATCGCCCGTATTCGGCCTGGTAACCCGACATCAACACTTTGACTTCCGCAATCGACTCCACGTTCACGGCGGTCAGAAGCCGATTACTGCCGGTGTCCATCGTTGACACGCCGTCGATCATGAAGTTGCTGTTCCCGCCGCCCGTTGATGCCCGGTCGCCGATCCGGCTGGTGCCCGTCACACCTGGCGCCAGCGATGCGAGCGTGGCGAAATTGCGATTCGCGAGCGGGAGGTTCGCGACCGATTCCGTGTCGATGGTAAAGGACCGCTCACCCGTGGATGCCTGGATGACGGGCGATTCCGCCTGCACCGTCACCGTCTCGGCCACGGCGCCAACC
Organism: Luteitalea sp.; assembly: GCA_009377495.1. Taxonomy (GTDB): domain Bacteria; phylum Acidobacteriota; class Vicinamibacteria; order Vicinamibacterales; family Vicinamibacteraceae; genus WHTT01. The sequence goes on along the minus strand of WHTZ01000027.1, from coordinate 33,416 downwards.
TCGATTGTCAGCGTGGGAATGAGCACGCGGTCTCCAGGGCTGACGATGATGCCTGGCCGTTCCAGCGTCTTGAACCCGTCCATCGTGACGCGCACGGTGTAGGTTCCGGCCGTCACGTTCGGAAAGGTGAAGTTCCCGTCTGTGCTCGTCTGCGTTTCCATGGTGGTGCCGCGCGCCGCACTGATCAGCGTCACCGTCGCACCGGGCATCAGCGCGCCTTGTGCATCCTTCAACGATCCGGATATCGTTCCGGTCGTAATCTGCGCGGCGGTAGGCACCGACCACGCACACGTCAGCAACAAGGCCGCTGCGAATCCGCTCGATCTCCGCTTTGTCACCATGATCGATCCTCCCTGGTTACCTCGAGGCTTGCACTGATAGTGACCAAAACGCACAAGTGGACAAGCCATGTCTCACATCGCAAGACAAGACACACCCACAAGCCCTGCTGAAGCACACTCTACCGGGGGCAGGTCGTGCTTCTAGCGCGCACGACGGGAAAATGAAAAGAATTACGCCCCACATCGCCTTGGAATCAACGTATTGCCGGTGCCTCACGGGCACGACAAGCGGCTGTGTAAGCCCTTAACGACGCAGGGAATTGCTAGCGATGTGGTATTACCAATATAAAAGTAGGTGATGATTATGGAGAGGTCTGTATCGCGATGTCAACCCCTCGTCAGAAGCTAAAGCGAAGCGACATCTGGAGCTCGCGCGGCCGGCGCGACGTGGTTGCCTTACCGAAGTTCTCGTTGACCTGATTGCCATCCGGGTCGAATCGGGCGTCGGTGTCGACCTCCCGAAACTGGAGGGTGTTGAACACGTTGTAGGCCTCCAGGCGAAACTGCAGCGATCGCATGGCGCCCAAGCGGAAATTCTTGAAGATCGCCAGGTTCCAGTTGTTCACGCCCGGTTGTCTGAGGACGGTGCGCGGGCTGTTTCCCAGGTCGCCGCGGCCCGAGGGGCGCGCGAACGCGTTGGTGTTGAACCAGCCTGTCAGTGGATCACGCTCGCTGCGCGAGAGCTCCGGATCGCCGACCAGCACTGGTCGCGCATCTTCTTGCCCGCCGGTGAAGTTGAAGTCGTCGGTTGTGTCGAGCTCGACACCCGTCCAGTCGCCCGACACCCACGCGCCCTCACCCGAGAGCTGCCAGTCGTCGAGCAGCGACCGGCCCAACGCACTGTCCCACAACGTGCTCCCGTCCGGCAGATCCCATGTGTAGCTGACGACCAAGTTGTGGGTCTGGGCGTCGTCGATAGGCGCCCAATATCCTTCCTTGAGCGGACGAAACAGTGACACGCTGCTGCCAGGCCCGTAGGCCCTGGCGTAGGTGTAGGCACCACTGAACTGCACACCGCGGATGTACCGCCGATTCACCTGCACCTGAAGGGAGTGGTAGGTGCCCGTCCCCCAGTTCTGACTGATCCGAATATCCTGATAACCGCGGAACGGACGGAGAAACTCGCTCGGGAGCGCCTCGCCCGTGCGTGGGTCCTCGTTCTCGGGGTGCAGATCGAGAAAGCGCGACTCCGGCGGGATTTCGTTGATGTTGCGCTCCATGTCGAGATGACGGTTCAGCGCGCCGACATAGCTGGCGTCGATTGACGTGCCCCAGCCAAGCTCTCGCCGGACGCCTGCGGAGAAGCGGATGGCGCTTGGCGTCTTGGCGTCGCGCTCGAGGCCGCGCACGCTCGCCGGCCGCTGGGCGAGTGTGGCGCCTGGCTCCAAGAAGTCGCTCAGCGTGTTGAAGAACAGACTGCCCTCGTTGAAGTTTGGCGGGCCTTGCAGGTTGCCCTGCGAGCCGCCGCCCAAGACCGCATGATGAAAGAGGCCGGCGCTCGCGTGTACGGCTGTCCGTCCGTCGCCGAACAGATCGTAGGCCAGGCCGAGGCGCGGTTCCACCTGCGGCCCTAACTGCTCCCTGAAGCCGCGCGGGTAGTCCGGATCACCCGCGGGTACCATACCGTTGGCCGGATCGCCCGTACCTGGAACGAAGCCGCCGACGAAGATTTCGGGCAGGGTCTCGCCGGTCACCGGATCGTACGCCACGCGGTTGTCGTCGATCACCGCCGGCTGATAGAGCTGCGGCGCCCTGGCCGGGTCCCAGCGCTCGGGCACGAAGGCTGCGGTGCGCTCGTTGGCCTGCCAGTAAGGCGTGTACCAGAGGAAGCGGACTCCATAGTCGAGCGTGAGCCGGTTGTTGGGGCGCCACGAATCCTGCGCGTACCATTCGGCCTGCCAGCGGCGGTTCTGCGTGGATCGGTACGCGTCGACTTCGGTGTAGCGCTGGAAGGCCCCAAGGAGGAGGTTCGAGAAGGCGTAGTTCGTGTCGAGCGGATTGGTGCTGCTGCGGCGAAAGTCGAACTCCCCCATGTACACACCGCCGCGCGCCTCGTTGTTCCGCAGATACTCGACGTAGAAGCCAGCCTTGAACGTATGGGTACCCTTGAGCCATGTCAGCGTGTCCTGCACTGAGGAGATCCAGTCGTGCGCTGTGGCGCCCACCCGGTTGTCGTACGTGAACTGCGTGTTGCTGACGCCGCTGCCGCCGAAGGGCGCCCCCAGCAGCACACGGGGCAGCAGACCGTCCGGATTGAGCTCAGGGTGGAACTGGCCAACGTTGAAGCCAACGTCGGCGCGACGCAGACGCTGCAAGTCGGCATCCGAGACCCAGCCGAAGCCCTCGGTCTGCCGTCGCACGCCGCCGTTCAGCTCGTTGACGACGTTCGCGCTGAACACTTGGGTGTGGCCCGCGGTGACGAACTTGTTACCGTAGTCGTACGTCCCGTTGAAGAAACCCCACTTCTCGGGACCGGCGGTGATTTCCGAGCCCCTCTGGAGCGAATCGAAAGTGTTGAAGCTGGCCCAAAAGCCGCTGTTCGCCCTGGGCTTCCAGTCCACACGCACGACGTGATTCCACCGCGGGTTCTCCGACGTCTCCTGCCGGACGAAGTTGTAGTTACCACCGGTCACGCTGCGGTCGAGCGAGTTCGGTTGCGGCAGCATGTTCATCAGCGCCTGGCCGTTCGGGTCGATGCGATCGGCTGGGACCTTGTTGCCTGGGAATGGTTGCCCCGTCTGCGGATCGGTCACGACGACGAGCTCGCCGTCCGTGTCAAGCGTCCGAGAGAAGTCGCCCTGGCGCTCCAGGTCGGTCGGCACCAAGTACCGCCGGAGGGCGCCGGGTCGCTGGACGTGCGGCGCCTCCAGGGAGTAGAAGAAGAACACCTTCTTGTCGTTCTGCGTCCAGAGTCCAGGGATCGCGGCGGGACCGCCGAGCGTGAACCCATAGGTGTCGAAGTGCTGCTTTGGCTTTGGCAAACCCTCGCGCTCGTTCTCCCATCGGTTTTCATTCCACCGGTCCCGGCGTCCGTAGTAGCGGAGATTGCCGTGGTACTCCATGCCGCCGCTCTTGGTCACCACCTGCACATTGGAGCCGCCGCTCCGCCCGTACTCCGCCTTGTAGCTACCTAGCAGAACCTTCACCTCGGCGATTGCGTCGAGGTTCGTCGCAGAGGCGAATCGGCTCGTGCCCGACAGCTCGTTACCGTTCAAGCCGTCGACGGTCACCTGATTCCAGCTCCGGCGCTGGCCGCCCATATTGGGGACGTTGGAACCGAAGCTGTCCCCCATCGCCTCGATATCGTCCTCATATCGGACGCCGGGCAGCAGGCGCAGCAAGGTCATCACGTCGCGGCCCTTGGTCTGGACCTGCCCGATCTGCGTTGAGGTTAGCAACCCCGAGTAATCACTGTTCGTCGTTTCCACGGTCGCGCCTTGCGCGACGACAGCCACCTGTTCAGCGATGGCGCCCACCTCCAGCCCCAAGTCGCGAAGGGACAGATGCCCGCTGGGATTGAGCACGTTATTTCGCCGCTCGAGCGTGCGGAAGCCATCGAGCGCCACCCTCACGGTGTAGCTGCCGGCCAGCACCGCATTGAACGTGAACGCCCCCGCGTCGTTGGTGACCGCCGTGCGGGTGTCGCCCCTCGTTTCGTTCACGAGCGTGACGTTCGCCCCGGGAATGGCCGCGCCCGACTCGTCGACGACCCTGCCGGAGATGGTGCCGGTGGGGACTTGGGCCGCCGCGGGGCTGCCGTGAAGGAGGACCGCGTACATGCTCGCTGTGAGGAGCGCCGTGAGCCGGCTCCGAGGACCCGTCATCCATGGGCGGGACTCGACAACGTTGGAATGTCGTGACCACCTCATCGCATTACCTCCAGGCTTGCTCTGACAGTGAGAACACATACAACTGGACAATCCACATCTCTCGTCACGAGACATGACAGCCCATAGATCTGGCTAATAGTGCCGCCACAAGACAGACTTATACCGACAGTGGTATTACCAATATAATATATCTATGTAAATGGGTGGATCTGTATGAGATGTAACTCTGAGTGGAATCCTCCCAAAGAGACAGCCGTTCGAATCGCCTTTCAGATATGTTGCGTAATACGCAACATACTGTGCATGAATTAAGGTGACGCTATCAAATCAGGTGGGCGATCGTCAAGCCCACCACAGAGGCCGTCAAGGAGGTCGCCCCAAGGGGGGCGCCAAAGAGGCCGATCGGCGACGGACGTTGGCCGCCCAGCCGCCACCAGCGGGCGACCGCGGCGAGGCGGGGCGGAGACGAAGGTGGACAGAACACTGTGGAAACGGCGTCAGGAATTCGATATTCTGCGCTAGCAGACCTACGCTCCTCGATCGAAGCGATGCAAAAGAAAGCTGCCCTCGAAACGCCCTCTATCCAGAGTCTCGGGCGAGGTCTGTCCATTCTCGAAGCCGTGGCCCAATCCTCCGAACCGGTCCCACTCAGGAACCTGACGACTCTGCTGGGCATCGATCGGAGCAGCGTGTTCCGCTTGGCCAATACGCTGAAACAACGCGGATTCCTCGCGCATCCCAACGGGCGAAAGGAGTACGTCCTCGGGCCATCGGTCTGGCGCCTCTCACGCAAGTACGGCCGGAGCACGCTCGTGACCTTCTGTCATGAGCACCTCAAGAGGTTGGCGGCCAAGACAGGCGAGACCGCACACCTTGCGGTCAGAGAAGGCACGCAGGCGCTCTTCATCGATCACCACGCCGCGACCGACCAGGTGGTCGCGGTCTCCGGTCGGACCGGCGACTTCATGCCGTTGTACTGCACCGCGCACGGCAAGGCACTCATCGCCGACCTCGAGGTGGCCGAGCTGACGGCGCTCTTCGGTGATGCGCCACTCCAGGCCCACACGAAGCGGACCATTGTCTCGATCGATCGCCTGGCCGAAGCGTGTGCGCTGGTCAGCGCCAAGGGCTTCGCGACAGACGACCGGGAGTTTCTCGAGGAGGTCCGCTGTGTCGCGGCCCCCATCCGCGACCGGGATGGCGCGATCGTGGCGTCGATTGGGATCTCCGCACCGCTGACGCGCCTCCCAAAGAAACGCTGCCTCATCGCCGCCCGGCAGGCATCCGACATCGCCCGCGCCATCAGCGCGTCTCTCATGCCCTGATCGTCTACCGCCTTGACATTCCGCCCTGGCGTGCTTGACGACCTCTGGATCGATTGATAGCATCCCATTCTAATTCGTGCACATACTGTTGCACTATACGCAACACTTTCCGTGCGGGCTAGCGTGCCCGCGGCGCTACTGATCACGGCCGTTGACGCGCTCGCGGACCACCGATGAGCTCATGACACGCAACACTCGGCGTCTTTGGGTACCTGTCTTCGGCGCCGCCGGCTTGACTTGTCTGCTCCTGGGAGGATGGCTGGTAAGGGGAGCCGGCACCCTCGAGGAACCGCTGTGGACGACGTGGAGCGACTACGGCGGTTCGTCGGACTCCATGCAGTACTCGGCGCTCACGCAAATCAACAGGACCAACGTGGGCGATCTCGAGCTGGCCTGGCACTATCCCGTGCCCGATCGCACCGGGAACTTCGGCTTCAACCCAATCGTCGCGGACGGGATCATGTACGTCCTCGGACCCGAGAACCACATCGTCGCTCTGGAGGCAACCACCGGGAAGGTGATCTGGTCGCACGCGGTCGAGGGAGAAGGCAGCCCGGGTAATCGAGGTATCAACTACTGGGAAAGCGCAGACCGTTCTGATCGCAGGCTGATTTATGCAGCCCGTGGCGCCCTCTGGCAGATCGACGCGCAGACCGGCGAGCTGGTCACCACCTTCGGTGACAACGGCCGGGTGGACATGCGAGTGGGACAGCCTCGTGTCCTCGGGGGTCCAAGTGGGACGCCCGGACGCGTCTTCGAGAACCTGTTCATCACCGGCTCGAATACTGGTGAGAGGTACTTCTCGCCTCCGGGCGACATCCGCGCGTACGACCTGGTGACCGGCAGGTTGGTCTGGACGTTCCACACCATCCCTCGGCCGGGTGAGCACGGCTATGACACGTGGCCGCCGCATGCCTGGAAGTACGCCGGCGGCGCCAATGCCTGGGGCGAGATCTCGATCGACGAGAAGCGAGGGGTCGCCTACGTGCCCACCGGCTCTCCGACACATGATCTCTACGGCGGCGACCGGATCGGCGCCAACCTATTCGGCAACTGTCTGCTGGCGTTGGATGCTCGCACCGGGAAGCGCCTGTGGCACTTTCAGGCGGTGCACCACGACCTCTGGGATTACGACCTGACGGCCGCGCCGAAGCTTCTGACCGTACGCCACAACGGCGAGATGGTCGACGTCGTTGCGCAACCGACGAAGTTTGGACTGCTCTACGTATTCAATCGGGAAACAGGGGAGCCGCTGTGGCCGATCGAGGAACGGGCCGTGCCGATGAGCGATGTGCCCGGCGAAGAAGCCTGGCCCACGCAGCCCTTCCCAACCAAGCCGCCGCCGTTCGCACGGCAGGAATTCACGGAAGAAGACATCAACCCTTACCTCGCTCCGAAGCAGAAAGCAGAGGTGCGCAAGCGGTTCCTCGCGGCTCGAGCGGGACGCGTGTTCACACCGCAGCTTCTGGACCGCGAGCAAATCATGATGCCCGGACAGTTTGGAGGGGCGAACTGGGGCGGCAGCGCCGCAGATCCGGAGACGGGATTTCTCTACGTGCGGACGACGGATCATCCGACGATCCATCAGCTCACGGACTATGAAACGGACGAGGAGCGTGACAGGAGAAGGGGCCCGCCCGAAAAGCGAGGCGGCGCAGTGTATCAGCGCATGTGCGCCGCCTGTCACGGCAAGCCTCGGCAAGGCGGCATCCAAATGATGGACCGCAGCGGCCTGATTGCCATCAGCGAACTGAGCGCGGAGTATCTCGAGACGCAGATCCGACAAGGGCAAGGCCAGATGCCAGCCTTCACGGAGGACGTCATCTCCGACGACGACCTGGAAGCGCTGATGGTGTTTCTCGGACGCCCGTCCGACAGGGACGAGGAACGACGCCGCGAGCGCGGGCGGGTTGCCACCGATTCGGCGCGCAAAGATGGCATGACCCTCTACTCCGGCCCTCGCTACACGGGTCCCTTCGGACGTGCGTTCCGAGCAGACAGCGGTCTGTCGGCGATCGGCCCGCCGTGGGCGGAGATCGTCGCGTACGACCTCAACGAGGGCACAATCAAGTGGCGCGCGCCGTTCGGCACGAGCCCGGCGCTGGCGGCGCGTGGCATCGAGAACACCGGCAACGCCCGGCGCGCATGGCGGAATGGACCCGCCGTCACCGCGGGAGGGCTGATCTTTCTTGGGTCGTGGGCCGATCGCACGCTCCGCGCCTTCGATAAGGACAATGGCACGGTGCTCTGGGAATACGAGTTGAAGGCCAATCCCGAGGGGCTCGTGTCGGTCTTCGAGGTCGGCGGCCGTCAATACATCGCCTTCTGTGCCTCCGGCGAGGAGGACAAGGAAACGCCGATCGAAGAAGCCTTCGAGGCGCGGCCCGGGCTGGCTTCGGCTCAAGGCTACTACGTGTTCGCGTTACTGCAGACGGCTGAAACCACAACGGAATAGCATGATGCGTCCCTGTCTTCACATCATCGTAACCGGCGCCGTGGTCGCCTCGCTACTCGGCATGCCATCACCCGTACGAGTGCGAGCGGAGTCACAGGAGGAGGCGTTCGAGAGGGCTCCCGATGCGCTGGAACGTGTGTCGTGGCGAACGCGCACGCTCGTCGGTGACGGTCGCCTCACACAGTGGAGATTCGGCATTCTCGCCAGCACACTTCACGATCTCACGTTCCTCGAAGGCGTGGTCAGGGCGGACGCGGTAGGAACGGACTTCATCGAAGCGTCCAACACGCAGAGCGTCAGCCCGCGCATCCACAAGGCCCTGGATTCCACCCTCACGCTCGAGGAGATCACGGCCGCTCGGGCGGGCATGGGTGACGACATCCGCATGCTGGCGTACTCGGTGGATGCTTTGCCTGCGGACGCGGACTCGCGCCGCAAGCTTTTCGAGCTCGCGAAGGCGCTCGACGTCGAGACGATTGTTGCTCCTCTGGACGGCCCGGCGCTCGCCGACATGGACCGTCTCGCGCAGGAGTTTGGCGTCGGCGTGTCGCTGATGGGCCCGCCGGAAGCTGTGATGAAGGCGCTCGACGGCCGGAGCCGCCGCGTGGGCGTCGCCGCCGACACCGGCGCCTGGATGGAACAAGGCCTCTCCCCACTCGAGGGCCTCGCCATCGTCAGCGACAGGCTGTCGTATGTGAGGCTGCGCGACCGCTCTGCCCTCGGAGCCAACGCCCGCAACGTGATGCTCGGCCAGGGTGCGGGCAAGATGACCGCGTTCTTCCAAGAGCTGAATCGTCTGAACCTGCGCCCGCTCATCTTGACGCTGGACACGACAGGCGTCGTTGACCGACCGGCGGATCTCTTTCGGGCCGTCGAAGCGTTCGAAGAGGTCGTGCAGCCGGCTTACGGCGCTTACTTCACCGAGCTTTCTCGCTCGGCAGCGATCCGGCGAGATCTCGTTCGCAACGAACGGAAGGAACCGCTGTCGTCGGAGGAGATCCGGCAGAGAACCGAGGAAGTCCGGAAAAAGATCGAGGCCGCTGTTCCGCGGCAGCCTTACGCCCGCCCCAAGAAGCCGCGGAAGCTCTTGGTGGTCGACGCCTGTCTTGCGGGCATGTCCCACGACACGATTCCCCACGCCAACATCATGCTGGAGTTGATGGGTAAGCTCACCGGGGCATGGGAAACCGAGCTCAATAACGATCTGAACAACCTCAAATATCCGAAGATCAAGGAATACGACACGATCTTCCTCAACAGCAACGTCGGGGAGCTGCTCCCGGATCTGGAGGTCCGCGAGGGCCTGGCGCGCTACGTGCGCGAAGGAGGCGGGCTGGGCGGGATCCACGGAACGCCGTGGGCGTCGCGCAACTGGGACGAGTTTGGCGAGATGATCGGTGCCAAGAGCGCGCCCCATCGGATCGAACAGGGCACCATGAACGTCTACGATCCCGCCAGCCCCATCATGAAGCCTTTCGCAGGCAAGCCCCTCAATTTTCGGGAGGAGTACTACCGCTTTGAGCACGAGGGTGCCAACCGGCTGATGTGGGAGAACGTGCGCGTCTTGCTGACGGTCGATCTCGACGATCCCAAGGTGGAACCGAGGCCATGGGACGGATACAAGCGTCCCGACAACATTTATCCCGTAACCTGGATTCGCAGCCATGGCCAAGGCCGCGTGTTCTACTGCTCGCTCGGCCACCTCCCGGAGACGTTCACGACGCCGGAGATCGTCGGTCACCTCTTCGCAGGGGTCCAATTTATCCTCGGTGACCTGGCAGCGGACACAACGCCCAATCCCGAGTCCTGAGTCGTCTGCGACGGTAGCAACGACATCCTCCAAGGCCAACGCTTGACTAGTCCACATTGTTTAGCTAGCTAACCTCTGTGTATGCCTGAAACGGTCGTCAATATCCACGCTGCCAAGACGCAGCTCTCCCAGCTCGTTGCGCGGGCCGAGCGCGGAGAGAGAATCACGATTGCGCGGGCCGGCAAGCCGGTGGCGCAACTTGGTCCCGCGCCGAGACGCACGCGTCGGGCGTTGCCGCCAGAGGATCCGCTCCTGAACTTGGACGAGTTCGCCATCGAAGGCGCTGGTGGCAAGCTCACAAACGCCGAAATCGATCGGATCGTTTATGGCAGGCCGTGAGGTCTTCGTCGACACCTCAGGCCTCTACGCTCTCGTCGACAAGAACGACGCCCACCAGGTTCTTTCGCAGACACGCTGATCACGCGTACTCGTTTACCGACTGCTCGAGCTTTGTCGTCATGCGCGAGTTGCGCCTGGCGCTGACGACGGACGGCCACTTTCCCGAAGCCGGCTTCGACTCGTTACTGCCGGTACGCTGACGCTACCCTCCGCTCGGTAAGGCGACCACCTTCGACGATCCCCGCTTGACTTGGTCGGTCGTTGCCTGATAAAAATCGTCGCGTACTTTGCACATAGCATTGCGTACTACGCAACATAGCGGACGATAGCCGCTGGCCGCAGCTTGTGACCCAGACCGTGTGGTGCCATTGTCGTTGCACGTCACGTTCTGAGGAAGGTATTCCATCGTGGGACACACGGTAAGTCGGCGGACCTTTACGAAGACCCTCGGCGTCGCGCTGGGCGCCGCCGGGCTACCGTCATTGGCCGTCGCGCAAACACGGAAGCTGAAGATTGGCTGCACGTCGTTGATCTGGGGAGCCGTCCCACGCACGCCGGAGAATCTGGCGGCCGCCGTCGCGGACATGGCCCGCCTGGGGTTCCACGGCTTCGAGACTTTTGCCGCCATCGTCGAAGACTGGGACTCGAAGGGCACGCTGAGCGGGCTGATCGAGAAGCACGAGATCCCGCTCATCTCCGCGTACGCCAGCCTCCAGCTCGTCGATCCGGCGGCGCGCAAAGAGGATCTCGCAAAGCTGATCCGGTGGGGCAAAGTGGTCAAGAAGCATGGAGGTCGCTTCATCGTGCTCGCTCCCAACCGCGTCGAGCGCGAGAGGTACGACTTTCAGGAGCACCGCGCGAATATCGTCGCCGCCCTGAACGAATACGCCATGGCGGTCAACGATCTCGGACTGGGCGCAGGGCTGCACCAGCACACGAATACCGCGATTGAGACACGCGACGAAACGTACGCCGTCATGGAGGCCGTCAACACGGATCATTGCAAGTTCGCACCAGACGTGGGCCAGCTCCAAAAGGGGGGCGCCGATGCTGTCCAGGTGGTGAAGGACTTCCTTCCCATTACGGTGCACATGCATCTGAAAGACTACCTCGGGGGGGAGCACTTCGCCGGCTATTGCCCGCTGGGCCAGGGGAAGGTCGATCTCGAGGCGATCCTCGACCTGATCGAGGGCACGAATCCGACAGCCAACATCATGGTCGAGCTCGATGGTTCGGAGGATGCACCGTATTCGCCTCGAGAGACGGCGGAGATCAGCAAGGCGTATCTGGAGACACTGGGGTACACGTTCCTCACTTGAAGATGAAGTAGGGCGCGGCTTCCGCCTTTGCGCTTCGCGCTTCGGCGAGACTCGCCGTAGCCTTGGCGGAGGCGGTTAGCCGCGCCGGGGAGGTATTCTGAAGCTCCAAGGCAAGCGAGCGCTGATCACCGGGGCGGCTCGCGGTATCGGCCGCGGCATCGCCGAGGTCTTCGCAGAGGAGGGCGCCGATGTGGCGGTGAACGACGTCGCCGATATGCCGGTGGCCGAGGAGGTTGCGGCATGGATCCGGTCCAAGGGGCGCCTCGCTATGACCGTGGAAGCGGACGTCGCAAAGCGCGCCGAGGTAGAGCCGATGATCGAGCGAGTCTGGAACGAGCTCGGGCCGATCGACATCCTCGTGAACAACGCCGGGATTGAGACGATCGTGCCGTTTCTGGAGCTGACCGACGAGCAATGGACACGGCTGGTGGATGTGAATTTGCGGGGCGCCTGGCTCTGCTCGCAGGTCTTCTGCCGCCGCGCGGCTGCGCAACGCCGCACAGGCAGTATTGTTCACATTGGCTCGATTCAGGCCGCCAAGGTTCTGCCGGGACGCACGCACTACGCGCCCACCAAGCTCGGTCTCGAGGCGCTGACCCGCAACATGTCGGCCGAGATGACACCGCAGGGCATCCGCGTCAATTGCGTGCACCCGGGATTGATCGACACTCCCATGACCGCCTGGGTCATGAAGAACCCGGACCTGCTGCCAGGCGTGCTCGCCCAGATCTCGCTGGGCCGCGCCGGCTCACCCCGTGAGATCGGCGCCGTGGTGGCGTTCTTTGCTTCCGACGAGGCGAGCTATCTCACCGGGCAGTCGATCTACGTCGACGGCGGCTGGCAGGGCAAATAGTCCCGCCGTCGGACCTTCGGTGCTTTGGCGAGGCAGGTACGACCATGAAGCCGAGCACACGGCTCATCGACCTCAGCATGGAGGTCTTTCAGGGGATGATGACGTATCCCAACGTCGCCAAGCCCGTCATCGTCGAGATGGAGAGCTATCGCGAGATGGCCCGGAGCGTGGGGACGGACCAGTACGGGGTCGACGAGATCACCAACCACTGCATGATCGTCACGGGTGATCACATCGGCACGCACATCGACTCCTGGGGGCACGTCAAGCCGGACGCTCCGCGAGCCGAGGGCATCCCGCTCGACTTGTGCTACGCCGACGGCGTCGTCCTCGACCTGACGCACAAGCGGCCGGGCGACGAGATCAGCCCTGCCGACATCGACGACGCCGAGCGAACGCTCGGCGGCTACCGCATCAAGCCGCTTGACATCGTGCTACTGCGAACGGACGCGGCCAAGCGACGGTTCGAGAAGAGCTATCTCACCGATCATCCCGGGATGACGAAGGAGGCCGTGCACGCCGTGCTAGACCGTGGCGTGAAGGTGATGGGCATCGACGCCATCGGCTTCGATCCGCCGGTCGCGAAGATGTTCGAGCGACGGAAGTTCTGGGAAGCCCACCGCGTCATGCGTGAGCGGGAGTACTACCACGTGGAGAATCTCTGCAACCTACACGAGATCCCGCCTCCTTATCACTCGTTCACCGTCAGCGTCCTGCCTGTGAAATGGCGTGGCGCATCTGCCGCGCCAGTCCGGGCAGTGGCGATCGTCCAGACGTAACGGCTCACATCACCCACACCGCTTTCACCTGGGTCAGCTCGCGGATGCCGTGCGGGCCGAGCTCGCGCCCGTAGCCCGACCTCTTCACGCCCCCGAACGGTACGCGCGGATCGGACGCGACCATGGCGTTGACGAAGACCTGGCCGACCTCCAACGCGTCGACGAAGCGATCGCGTTCGGCGGCGTCCTTCGTCCACACGCTGGCGGCCAGACCATAGGGGGTATCGTTCGCAAGCGCAATCGCCTCGTCGAGATCGTTCACCCGAAAGACCGATGCCACCGGGCCGAACAGCTCCTCGCGGTAGACACGAGCATCGGTGGGAATGTCAACGAGTACCGTCGGAGGATAGAAGTGACCCGCACGCGACAGCGGAGCGCCGCCCGTGAGGACACGCGCGCCTCGCGCCACCGCGTCGTCCACTTGAGCCGACAACGCATCGACGAGGTCTGCTCTGGCCATCGGACCGACATCCGTTGCCGCGTCCAGAGGATCGCCGATCTTCAAAGCGGCCATGGCGGCCACGAACTGGTGCAGGAACTCGTCGGCCACGGCCTCCGAGACCACGAACCGCTTCGCGGCGATGCAGGATTGTCCGCTGTTCAACGTACGTGACTTGACGGCCGTCGCGACGGCCGTCGTCACATCCGCCGAAGGCATGACGATGAACGGATCGCTGCCACCGAGCTCGAGCACGCTCTTCTTCAGGGCGCGCCCGGCGCGGCTGGCAACGTCGCGGCCTGCGCGGTCGCTGCCGGTCAAAGTGACAGCGCTGACACGCTCGTCCTCCAGGATTGGGGGCACCTGGTCGACCTCGATCAGCAGGGTCTGGAACACGCCGTCCGGAGCGCCTGCCGTCTGGAAGAGCGCCTCGATGGCCAGCGCGCACTGCGGCACGTTCGGAGCGTGTTTCAGCAGGGCGACATTCCCGGCCATGAGGGCGGGCGCCGCGAAGCGGAACACCTGCCAGAACGGAAAGTTCCACGGCATGATCGCAAACACCGGCCCGACTGGTTCGTAGCGGATGTAGCTGCGCGCGGCTTCCGTCGCGATGTCTTCGTCGGCCAGGAAGGCGGCGCCGTGCTGCGCATAGAATCGGCAGGCGCGCGCCGACTTGATGATCTCGTCACCTGCGGCCCGCAGCAGCTTGCCCATCTCGAGCGTCATCAGGCGAGCAAGCCTCTCCCTGTCGCTTTCCAAGAGATCGGCCACTCGGTCCAAGAGGCGGGCGCGCTCGTCGAATGAGGTCTGCTTCCACGAACGAAAGGCCGCGGCTGCACGCCCCAGCCGATCCTCGATCGCTGCCTGACCGTGCGGCTCGAACGACGCGAGAAGCTCGCCCGTCGCGGGATTCCGACTTTCGAGGCTCATCGAGCTAGTGTCCAGAATCAGAGATTCGTTGGCAAATGCTCCGCTTCAGGCGGGCTCAACAATCTCGTAGAAGTCCCTGACGCGACTCTCGAGCATGGGCACGACCTTGCCGAGGATGTTCTCCTTGAATGGTGCGGTGGCCATGTGCGCCTCATAGCCCGATCGATCGTGGTACTGCTCGTACAAGAGGAACTTTCGCGGGTCGTCGACCGAGCGGTTCACGGTATAGAGCGCGCAGCCCGGCTCTGCACGTGAAATGGGAATCATCGTTTGCAGAATGGCAGCAATCTCGTCGGCCTTCCCCTCTTTTGCGTAGTACTGCGCAGCCACGACATACATGAGCGTCTCTCTCCTGTTGTTGGATGAAGCCGAGCGTGAAAGAGGCTGCGGTGGCGCAGGCCTTCACAACCGCTATGGCCCCACGCGATTTCTGAGCGTGCCGATACCTTCGATCTCGAGCTCCACCACGTCTCCAGGGTGCAGCCACCTGCCCAATTCGAGTCCTGAACCACCCGTGACGGTGCCCGAGCCCCAAAGCTCGCCGGGATAGATGGTCTCCGCCTGGGAGACGTGCGCGATGAGGTCGGCGAAGGAGAACTGTCTCCCGGCACTGGTCGCGTCTGTCCAGACCTCACCGTTGACGCGCGCGATCATCCTCAGTTGGCGCACATCGATCTCATCGCTTGTCACCAGATACGGCCCCACGGCATTGCCCGCGTCGAAGTCCTTGGCCTTGCTCGGCCCCATGCCCAGTGGGCCTTCGCGCGTCTGCTGGTCGCGCGCGCTGAAATCGTTCCAAATCGTATAGCCGGCGATGTAGCCCTCCGCCTCGGACTTCGGGATGTTCTTGCCTCGTCGGCCAATCACCATCCCGAGCTCCAGCTCGAAATCGAACTTCTCGCAGTACTGGGGCACCGGCACGATGGCGTCCGGCCCGACGACCGTATCCGGATCCCCTTTGTAGTACGCGGGCACCTCGTACCACAAAGCGGGAATCTGATCGCCACGACCGAGCGCCCGGCTCGCCTGCTTCATGTGACCCTCGAACGTGAGGAAGTCGCGCATCACGCGCGGACGCGCGAGCGGCGCCAACAGCCGAACCTCGTGTGCCGCGTAGCTCGTACGCGCACCGAAGGCCTCGCCGGTGACAGCGGCCGCCTCGATGGCCTCATGGGCGGCGTGCCGCCCCAGGATGCCAGATCCGAGAAACAGCGCCATGTCAGGCGGGAAGAGGAGCCCGGCCAGACGTTGCGCGTCGCATCCGGGATCGGCCCGGTCGAGGTGCGCCGCGTACGCGGCCGCCAGGTCGATCAGGCGGCCGTCCATCGCCGCGCCAATGCGTCGAAGCGGACCGGCAGAGGTCGGAATCTCGAACGTCGCAAGCTTCATGGGATAGTCGTCGAATGGAGAGCTAACGGCTCGCGCCGTCTTGGGGCACGTGATATCGCGACGGCTTGCGTGAACGAAACCCGGCATAGGGCTTCAGAGGGATGATCGAGACCTTGAGCATCCCAGCCTGAAACAGTGGCAGCGTGCTCAACCTCTCTCGTACATGCGCTTCGGAATCTGCCTCCACCAAGATACAGGCCCCTTCGACGTCGCCACGGTGCCAGATTTGGCGAATGAACCCTTGGCCATACAGAACACGAGCCTGCTCAACCTCCTCTTCAACGCGTGCCGTAAACTCCGCGTGAGGGAAGCTGTCGGTGTGACGGTGTGTTAGCGTCAGGAACTGCATACGCCCCAGGTCCTCCTCCGGTCGTTCTTGACTCCAACCGGGCCGACGGAGTCTCGCCCTCATCATGCACAATTCATTGCTCTATACGCAACACCTTCTGGGCGTAGCCGGGTGCTGAACGGAAACGCGGGTCACGACGATCGCCAGAACGATGGAGAAAAAGGGGACAGGCCCCTTTTTCGTCGGCGTTGGTTCTCGAAAAGGGGCCTGTCCCCTTTTTCGACCCTCCAGATCTCGCGACCCCCATTTCCGTTAAGCACCCTGTGAAATGGGTGTCGGGCTACCGCGCACCTAGGGCGCGCGGCGCGTGCCAACCGCTGTGGACCTTTCAGTCGGCCAGCTCGTCGTAAGCCCAGCCCAGCACCAACGCGAGCGTCAGCGTGATGCGCGGCGTCTTGATGTCCGCGTAGTCCTCGAACGTCGGCAGCGTGTCGAGCTTCGTGATGTCCTCCTTCGAGCGTCCGGCCTCAATGCCCTTCTGGACGTGCTCGAGCACGGCGCTGAGGTAGTCACGGAACGCAAGGAGGTCTGCCTTCGGCCCCGTGGCAGGCAGGTCTGGCTTGGCATGCCCAAAGATGTAGATCGTGTCAGCGTCATGGTCGTCGACCGCCTTGCCCAACTGGTCCATCCATCCCTGAATCGACGCACCCGCAGGCAGATCGACAAAGGGATGCAGGTGGTTGAACATCAGATCGCCCATGTGCACCACATTCGCCTTCTCGAAGGTGATCACGGCGTCTCCACCGGTGTGCCCCGGCCCATAGTGCTTGACCGAGACACTCTCCGGGCCGAGGTCGAGCGTCCAGGTCTCGTCGAACGAGGTGTCGGACAGGGTGGGCTCGGTCGGTGGGTCTTCTGCCGCCCCTTGCTTCTTCAACAAGTCCGGCACGCGCGCGTGCGCCACAATCTTCTTTGCGGCAGGACGGAACACTTCATTGCCGGCCGTGTGGTCACCGTGATGGTGGGTGTTGATGAGCGCATCGATCTCTCGCTCAGATTTCTTGCGCAGACCTTCGAGACACGCTTTCGCGGTGTCCGGAAACTGACTGTCGATCACGACCAGGCCATCGTCCGCGAGGTACCAACCGATGGTGCCGCCCGAGCCGGTGAAGATGCCCACGTTACCGCGTAGATCTTGAAACTTCGTTGAGACGGCCTGTGGCTGTTGGGCCCACAGGGTAGTAGGCCGTAGCGTGCTGCCGACGATGGCCAGCGTCGAGCCCGTGAGAAACTCCCGGCGATTCCAGCCCATCCTGACCTCCCGAACTTCAAAGTTTCGAACGCTTCACAATTCATCGAAAGCGAAAGTCTACCCCTTTGCCCCTTCAACACTGGTGTGGTCGTGGACGATGCGCCAGCCCTCGTTGAAGCGACGGAGCACGAGCGTGAAGACGCCACCGGACCGGTGTCCATTCCTCGTAAGGCGCCAGCGGCCGAGCACCCAGGCGGCATCCGCACCGAGCATCGTGATCTCGAGATCCTCGAAAGCCACGTTCCCCATCGTCTCGGGCTCACCGCCGTAACGCTTGCGATAGCGATCATAGGTGGCCTGCCATCCGCGGCGAACCTGCGCCTCGGAGGTAAAGACGAGATCCGGGCTCTTCCAGTAACCGGCCATGAAGCCGTCGAGGTCGCCGCGATTCCAGGCGGCAACCTGATCGTCGAGCAGCGTGCGAATGGTACGAATGGCTTGTGCCGCGGCCGCGGGAGGGGAACCCTGAGCATGCACGGGACCGGGCGCCACCAACCACAGGAGGAGACCGGCAGCAACTGCATGGGTGAGCATGGCTAGGGACTTGCGCGACGTGACACTTCTAGCATAGAACGAGGTCACCATGAAACGCCGTGACTTCCTGAAGACGGGCGGCCTCGCCGCCATCGGGCTCTCCGCCTTTCCCGGCTTTCCTGTCTATGCCGTGCAGCCAGCCGATCGGCCGAAGCGCGTGGGGCTCATTGGCACCGGCTGGTACGGCAAGATCGACCTGCTCCGCCTGGTGCAGGTGGCACCCGTCGACGTGGTGTCGCTCTGCGACGTGGATTCCCAGTTGCTGGCGCAGGCGGCCCAGCTGGTCGCCTCGCGCCAGCGCTCGAAGAAGGCACCGCGCACCTACGCCGACTATCGGGAGATGCTGGCCGAGCGCGATCTCGACATCGTGCTCGTTGCCACGCCGGACCATTGGCACGCGCTGGCGATGATCGCCGCGCTCGAGGCCGGAGCCGATGTGTTCGTCCAGAAGCCGATCAGCGTCGACATCGTCGAGGGACAAGCAATGCTCGCCGCCGCCCGCAAGCAGCAGCGCGTCGTGCAGGTGGGCCTGCAGCGCCGCAGCACGCCGCATCTCGTCACGGCGCGCGATCGCATCATCCGCGAGGGACGGCTCGGCACGATCGGTCTCGTCGAGATCTACTGCTACTATCACATGCGCGCGCGAGAAAATCCGCCGGATACTGCGCCGCCGGCGCATCTCGACTACGAGATGTGGACTGGTCCTGCGCCGATGCGTCCCTACAACGAGCTCGTCCACCCGCGGAGCTGGCGCGCCTTCATGGAGTACGGCAACGGCATCGTCGGCGACATGTGTGTGCACATGCTCGACATGGTGCGGTGGATGTTAGACCTGGGTATGCCCGCGCGCATCGGATCGTCCGGCGGCATCCTCGTGGACAAGAAGAGCAAGGCGAACATCACCGACACGCAGACGGCGACGTTCGACTACGGCGACTTGCAGGTGGTGTGGACGCATCGCACGTACGGCGATGCACCGGATCCGAAGTATCCATGGGGCGCGACATTCTACGGCGACAAGGGGACGCTCAAGGCCAGCGTCATGAGCTACGACTTCGTGCCGTCTGGCAAAGACGCGGGCCCGCCGATTCATGAGGACGTGACGTACGAGTTCGAGCAGTATCCCGAGGACAAGACCGAGGAGGACCTCGAGACCCACGTGGCGCCGGCGATCCGCGCGCACATGAAGGATTTTCTCGCCTGCATCGACAGCCGCGACCGCCCGGTCGCGGACATCGAGGAGGGCTATATATCCACCACTGCGTGCATTCTCGCCAATCTGTCCATGCAGGTGGAGCGAACGCTCGAGTGGGATCACACGCAGGGCATCATCGTGAATGACGAGGAGGCTAATCGCCTGCTCCGTCGGCCCTACCGGGAGCCCTGGACGCACCCGGAGGTTGCGGGCGTCTGAATCGAAATCGCCGGGGCAACAGCCCGTGGTGAACGTGCTGCGCTCCGTCGGGTTAGATGTCGCCCTGCAGGCATGCCTAACCACCTTGTCCTCCTCACACGCCGCGAGGCTTTGCGTCTATCGCTCGTCTGGCCCGTCTTCTCTTCTGCGCTGGGCCGCGGGCCCGGTCGGCCTGTGCAGGCGATGGCGCAGACGCGCCAGCTCGATCCAACGCCCCCCAGCGGGCCGCTCGCGCAGAACACGGAAAAACCTTGGACGCGCTGGTGGTGGCCGGGCAGCGCCGTGGACAAGGAGAATCTCACCTGGCAGCTCGAACAGCTCGCGGCGGCGGGCATCGGCGGCGTCGAGATCACGCCGATTTACGGCGCGCGCGGCGATGAGGACCGCTACATCGAGTTCCTCACGCCAAGCTACATGGAAATGCTCGAGCACGTGGGGCGTGAAGCTCAGCGCCTCGGTCTCGGCGTGGACATGGCCACCGGAACCGGATGGCCCTTTGGCGGGCCG
The DNA here is from genome assembly GCA_009377495.1 of Luteitalea sp. Taxonomy (GTDB): domain Bacteria; phylum Acidobacteriota; class Vicinamibacteria; order Vicinamibacterales; family Vicinamibacteraceae; genus WHTT01. Next base: position 13,551 of record WHTZ01000027.1, on the reverse strand, counting down.
AGGGTAACCGACGCCGACTCGAGCACGCAGGCGGTGATGCGTAACGGCCGACTCGTCGGCGAGTCGACCCGCATGATGGTCAAGCGCGCGGCGCCTGGCGGCGAGGGCCTGGTCGTCGACCCATACTCGCCAGAGGCGTTGCGGCGCTACCTCGAACCGTTCGACCGCGCCTTGGCCCAAGTGCCCCGCAACCTCATTCGCGGGCAGTTCCACGATTCGTTCGAGTACTACGGCGCCAATTGGACCGACCGCCTCCCCGTGGTCTTTCGTGAGATGCACGGCTACGACGTCCAGCAGTTTGCGGCCGAGCTCGTCGGTGACAAGACGATGGAGCCGGAGACGCTGGGACGGATCAAGAGCGACTATCGCGCAACCCTGTCTCGACTACACCTCGACTTTCTTCGCGCCTGGGCCGAGTGGTCACACGAACACGGGTTCATCATCCGCAACCAATCGCACGGCGCACCTGCCAACCTGCTCGACCTCTACGCTGCCGTCGACATTCCGGAGACAGAGGTCTTCGGGTCCACGCCGTTCCCCATTCCAGGTTTGCGGCGCGATCCCGCCGCCGTCCGTCACGACCAGGACCTGCCGGAGCCCATCGTGAGCCGGATGTCCTCGTCGGCTGCACACGTCATGGGTCGGCAGCTCACCTCGAGCGAGACGGCCACTTGGCTGCGCGAACACTGGAAGGTGGCGCTCGCTTACGTGAAGCCCGAGCTCGATCGCGTGCTGCTCGATGGCATCAACCACGTCTTCTATCACGGCACAGTTTATTCGCCGCAGGACGCGCCCTGGCCCGGTTGGCTGTTCTATGCATCCACGCAGTTCAACCCGAGCAACACCTGGTGGAACGATTTCGCGGCGCTCAACCAATACGTGGAACGGGTGCAGTCGATTCTCCAGCGAGGTCGCCCCGACAACGACATCTTGCTCTACTGGCCGATCCACGACATCTGGAACGACCCTGAAGGACTCGAGAAGCAGCTCACCGTCCACGACGTCGGCTTCATCGTCGACGAAGCCGTGGGCAAGCTGGCGAGACAGCTCGACGAGGCCGGTTACGCCTTCGACTATGTCTCCGACGATCAAGTGATGCAGACACGTGCCGAAGGCGCACACTTGATCACGCCTGGGAATCGTTACCGGGTGCTGGTCGTGCCCGCGGCTAGCCTCATGCCCTTGGAAACCGTTCAGCAGATTGCGGAGCTGGCGCGCAATGGCGCGATGGTGATCTTTGCCGAGCTCCCCAGGGACGTCCCTGGTTACGGACGGCTCGAGCAGCGCCGGGCCGAGCTCCAACGTCTGATGCGCGGTTTCTCGTTTCAGAGAAACCGGGGCGCCGGCATCGACGAGTTTCACACCGGGCGGGGTGAGCTGATCCGAGGCGACGTGTTCGCGGCGCTGCAGCACAAGAACGTGCCGCGCGAGCCTATCGCGAAGACCGGCGTCGGGTTCATCCGACGCGAGAGCGAATTCGGCCACGACTATTTCCTCGCGAACCTTTCGGCGGACGCGCTCGATGGCTGGGTTGCGCTCGGTGTCCCGGCGCAGTCGGCGACGCTCCTCAATCCCCTCGACGGTACGATGGGGGTTGCGGCGATGCGGCAGGGTGAGGACGGGCGCGCGCAGGTGTACTTGACGATCGAGCCGGGCGAGTCGTTCGTGCTGCGCACGCGCGCGCGTGGCCGGCCGCACGGACAAGACTGGACGTACCTGGCCTCGTCGGGCGAGCGTGTCACGGTGACGGGCACCTGGACCATCGAGTTCGTCGATGGCGGTCCGGTCCTGCCGCCCCGCATCCAAACGACAGAGCTCAAATCGTGGACCGAGCTGGGCGGCGGTGAGGCCGAGCGCTTCGGCGGCACGGCACGCTACGGCATCGAGCTCGACATGCCCGCGCAGCAGGCCGAGGACTGGGTGCTCGATCTCGGCGACGTGCGCGAAACCGCGCGGGTGCGACTCAACGGTTGCGAAGTCGCAACCGCTTGGAGCCTCCCGTTCAAGGTGCGGGTGGGCGACTACCTCAGGCCGGGTAGAAACGTGCTCGAGCTCGAGGTGACCAACACCGCCGCCAACCGCATCCGCGATATGGATCGTCGCGGCGAGCGCTGGAAGATCATGCGCGAGATCAATTTCGTGAACATCCGCTACGAGCCCTTCGATGCTTCCAACTGGAAGATCGAGCCGTCCGGACTTCTCGGCCCCATCGCGCTTATTCCGATGCGCAGGCTCGATCCGTAGCCACGATGCGGAAGGGCCGAATCTGAGCGGCTGAAGCTAGGCCGAGCTCAGGGCGCGCGTGGGATCGACACGCGCGGCTCGGCGGGCGGGAGCCCAGCTCGCAAGGATGGCCACCAGCACGAATGCCACGCTGACGACCATGATCGTGAGGGGATCGCGTGGCGTGACACCGTACAGCTGCGCGCTCAACAGATCGCTCGCCGCGATCGCGCCGACGACGCCGACCACGAGTCCGACCAGCACGGGCTTCAGCGCCTGACGGATCACTAGCCGGATCACATCCGCCGGCGCGGCACCGAGCGCCAGCCGCACGCCGATCTCCTGCGTCCGCTGACTCACGAAGCACGCGATCACGCCGTAGATGCCGACCGCCGCCAGCACCAGCCCCATCACGCCCAGCGCCGTCAGCAGCACGGTGTTGAAGCGGGACGTCGCCATCGCCCCCTGCATCCGCTCCTCCATCGTCTGGATGTTGAACAGCGGCAGCGTCGGATCGATCCCGCGCAGCACGCGCGTCATGCCGCCGTGCAGCGCCACCGGATCGCCCGGCGTGCGCGCCACGATGTACATCGTGCGGTCAACCCAGTCCCAGGCCGCGCCCGGCGGATTCGAGGGGGCCTGCGCGATGGGCAGATAGAACTCGGGGGCCGGCGCCCGCGCCAGGCCCCTCCACCGCACGTCGGCCGCTACGCCCACGACGACCTTGAAGACGGGATCGCGTAATCCGCGTGGTCCCGCCTCGCAACAGGCGATGCGTTTGCCGATCGCGCTCTCGTTCGGCCATGCCTGCCGCGCGAGCGCCTCGCTGACGATCATCACCTTCTGTGCGCCCCGGCGGTCCCGATCGGTGAAGTCACGCCCTTCCCTCAGCGGAATCCGCATCGTCTGGAGATATCCGGGCGACACGAGGCGAAGCTGGCTGAGGATCACGGACCTGATACTCATCTCGCGCCCTTCGGGGATCAATCCGTTGCTGTTGCCGCCCGAGCTGAGGGGGACCTGCGAGACGACCGCGGCGCTCGTCACGCCCGGCATCGCCCGCGTCTCCTCGACCATGCGCTCCAGCGTCTGCCGCACGCGCGTGTCCTCCAGGTAATCGTCGCGCGGCAGTGACACGCGCGCGCTCAGCAGGCCGCGGGGATCGAAGCCCGGATCGACCGCGTCGAGTGCCAGCGCGGTGCGAATCAACAGACCTGATCCCACGAGCAGCAGCAGCGCCAGCGCGACCTCTGCCGCGACGAGCGCGCTGCGCAGCCGATCGCGCGACGCGCCCATGCCGCCGCTGCGGCCGCCGCGCAAGCCATCCTGCGTGGACTGCCGGGTGGCGCGCCATGCGGGGACCACGCCGAAGATCAGGCTGCTGGCGAGGGCACGAGGTCCTTGGCCATCGACGGCAAGGTGGACGCGTCGAATGCCGGCGACATGCTCACGCAACGCCTACTCGCCCACCTGCCGCTGCTGCTCCATCCCAATCCGAAAGACGTTGCGATCATCGGCTTGGGGAGCGGCGTCACACTCGGATCGGCGCTCCGGCACCCCATCGAGCACGCAACCATCCTCGAAATCTCACCGGAGGTGGTCGAGGCATCGCGGTTCTTCGAAGCTGAGAATCACCGCGCGCTCGCCGACCCGCGCACCAGGCCCGCGCGCGGCTCGCGCCCGGCGGTCTGCTGTGCCAGTGGGCACACACCTATGACATCAGCGCCAGCGACCTCGTGTCTATCGTCGCCACGTTTCTCTCCATCTTCCCGGACGGCACGCTCTGGCTGGTCGGCGACAGCGACGTGCTTCTCGTTGGATCGACCGAACCGCTCACACCACGACTGCGCGGGATCGCCGACCATTGGGGACGTCCCGGTGTCGCCGACGATCTCGCTGGCGTGGGTGCGCACGACCCTTTCAGCATCCTCTCGCTGTTCATCGCCGACGGCCCCGCTCTGGCCGGATGGGTAACCAATGCGGCGGTGCAAACAGATGATCGGGCAGCCCTCGAGTTCTCTGGGCCGCGGACGGTCCTCGCGCGCAACACCAACGACAATGCGGCCGTGCTCCGTGAACTGGCCGGCGCGGTCGCGCGTCCCACGGATGTGGCGCACGCCCTGGACGCGGCATCCGCCGAGGCCTGGCGGAATCGTGGGTGGATGCTCATGGACGCGGCCGGCTATCAGCCGGCGCTCGAGGACTTCACGCGGGCGCTGACCATGGATCCTGATGACGTCCGAGCGCTCGAGGGACTGCTGCGCGCCGCGGCTCGCGCAGGCTCGATCTCGCGTGCCGAGGCGCTGCTCTGCGATCTCTCGGCGGGCTCGACGCGGGTCGCCGCGAAGCTGGCCCTTTCCAAGCTGCTCGCGGATCGAGGCGCGTACGACGAAGCCGTTCGTCTCCCGCTCTCGGTGATCGAGGGTGACGCGCGAAACGTCGCTGCGCTCGAGCAACTGCGTCGGTCGTCGCCGACCTCGGCGATGCCGAACGGCTCCGACCGGTGGTGGCCAGGCTGCAGACTGAAGCGCCGGACACGGAGGGCACGCGTTATTATGCCGGCACGTTGCTGTTCATGGAGGGTCGGCCCGACCTCGCAGCCAGGGAGGCGAGCGAGCTCGTGGCTCGCAGCCCAGGTCACGCCAGAGCTCAGAACTTGCTCGGTGCCAGCTTGGCGAGCCTCGGGCGTCGCGACGCCGCGCGGCGTGCGTTTCGGACGTCGCTCGAAGCAGACCCACGCGATCCAGTCACCTACGCGAACTTGGGTGAGCTCGAGCTCGAGTCGGGTGACCGCGCTGCCGCAGCCCGGCACTTCGCCGAGGCGCTGGCCGTTGATCCGACGTCCGAGGCCGCCGCGCGCGGCCTCGCCGAGGCGACGGGCGGGCGGTGATTCGACGTGACGGGGACGCTCATACTTGGCGCGAAGCCATGTGTTGAGTCCCGATCGAAGGAGGACGTGATGAGAATCAATCGACGTCGTCTTCTCGCGGGTGTGTCGGCGGGCATGTCCGCAGGCGTGTTCGGCTTTCGGCCGTCCCCGACCTGGTCGGCTCCGCAGGCCGAAGAAGCAGTGACTCCTGATTACGAGGAGCCGCTCTTCAACCTCCGCCGGTTCTTCAAATCGCCCGTTACCATCGAGTCGATCGAGCTCCTGAAGAACGAGAGCCGATACTTCGTCCGTACTCGCTCAGCCGATGGAGTTGTTGGCGTGTGCCAGACCAAGCAGGTTGAAGACTACATCCCGATCCTGCTCAACGTCGTGGCGCCCTTCTATCTCGGCAAGGATGCCCGCGATCTGGAGACGCTCGTCGATGGCGTGTACATCCAGAACTACAAGCTCGCCGGCCAAGCCTTCTGGTGTCCGGTGGCATACGTCGAGCAAAGCCTGTTCGACTTGCTCGGCAAGACGGCCGGCAAGTCAATCGGCGAGCTGATGGGTGGTGTGCTTCGCAGAGAGATCCCGGTCTATCTGTCCGGTTCCGGGCGCGAGACCACGGCGGAAGAGGAGGTCGATGTTTACGTCCGAGGTGTCGAGCACACGGCCGCCAAAGCGGTGAAATTCAAGATCGGTGGACGCATGAGCCGCAACCTCGATGCTTATCCGGGCCGCACCGAGAAGATGATGACCCTCGCTCGCAAGCGTCTCGGCGACAGCATCGATATCTACACCGACGCCAACGGATCGTACAACGCCGCGAAGGCGATCGAGGTCGGTCGCATGCTCGAGGATCTAGGCGTCGGCTTCTTCGAAGAGCCGTGCCCGTGGGAGGAGCTCGGCGAGACCAAGAAGGTGGCCGACGCGCTGGAGATGCCCGTTGCCGCCGGCGAGCAGGACGCCAGCCTGTGGCGGTTCCAGTGGATGATGGAAAATGGTGTGATGGATATCGTGCAGCCCGATCTCAACTACAACGGCGGCTTCATTCGCGCGGCGCGCGTGGCGCGTCTGGCTCGACAGTTCGACATGACGATTGTTCCGCACAATACACAGACCGGAGCGGCCTCGGTCAATATCTTGCAGTTTGCGTCCGCAATACCCAACATCGGCAACCACATGGAGTTTCCCTGGCGATCGCCAGGAAAGCCAGAAGCCTGGTACTCGCCGCACTTCGAGATCGAGGATGGGATGCTCAAAGTCCCAACCGGTCCGGGACTCGGCGTGGAGATCGATTCTGGGTTCCTCGCCAAAGCTCAGAAAGTCGAACGCTGCTCTTCGTGAAATGGCGCGGCGGCCACGCCACAATTCCGTTTGTAGGGCGGCCCTTCAGGGCCGCCGGTCGCCGGGTGATTTGACCAGGAGCGCGCGAGCGTACAGCAGGACAAAGCCTTGGCGCTGGACGTTCTTCTGCGACTTGGATCCGGGCGCCGTGGTAACGATGGCGACGTCGCATCCCTCGCCGAAGGCATCGGCAAGGCGCGCACGCAGTAGAGCACTCTGGATGCCGCGTCGTCTGAAGCGCGGAAGCGTGGCCGAACCGCAAAGCTGCGCGATCCTGCCGTCGATGCGGAGACTTGCCCCACCGGCGATCTCACCGTCGAGGCGAGCAACATAACGGCGGAGGCTGCGCATGGCACTCATGTCGGCAATGACTCGTTCCAGCACGTCGCGCGGCGGTGCCTGGTCGCCGATCACGCCCTCCGCGTCGGGATGTTCGAATGCCGTCACGACGACGTCCGTCCAGCGTGCTAGGTCTTCGCCAGACATTGGCTCGATCTGAATGCCGGCGACCGGCGGAGGATCGGCATCGAGCAGCGTGAGCGGTCTACCCAGCTCATGCTCAAAACCTTGCAGGATATAGCCGCGACGCGTCAACGTGGCGTGCACCTCCGGTTCGGCGAGTGTCGAGACCTCGGCTTGCAGGCGTGCATCCCGCTCGGCGAACGCCCGCTCGATCACCTCGAGCCGCGACTCGTCCAGCCCACAGCCGAATCCCACGCCCACCATCTTGTTGACGGGCGAATCCGTACCGCTGAACACCGCGAGGCCACCGGCGATCTCCTCGATCAGCACACGCTCGTTGGGTCGGCGCGCCCCAACAGCCTCGGCGATCTCCGCGCAGAGACGCGCCTCGCCCGTATCGATGCGACGAGCCATGTCGACGTTCGCAAACATGGACCCTCCGGTCAGTTGAGATTGTCCGAGTGACAGTACCATATCCTGATCAAGCTTAGAGGTCACCACCACAGGGGAGCCTGATGACCGAAGACGTGCTTGACAGGAGTGATTCGCGGAGAGAACATCTATCAAGCATCTATGGGACACCGAAAGTCAGGCGAGCTTCTGCAGGGCACCTTACCGTTGCTCATCCTCCGCGTCCTTGTACCCGAACCCAACCACGGGTTCGCGATCGCGCGGCGGATCCAGCAGATCTCCAAGGACGTCCTGCGTGTCGAGGAGGGGTCGCTCTACCCCGCCCTGCACAAGATGGAGCTCGAAGGGTGGATCGCGTCAGAGTGGGGCCTCACCGAGAACCACCGGAAGGCGAAGTACTACAAGCTCACTCGCACAGGTCGGAAACAGCTCAAACACGAGACCGGGCGATGGGATGCGATCGCAGGCGCTATCGCAGCGATTCTGCAGGAGGCGTAGAGGCATGCCTGGCTGGATGACACGAGGCCGGCTACGGATACGCGCTCTTGTTCGGCGCCACCACGATCAAGAGCTGCAGGACGAATTGCAACTTCACATGAAGCTCCTCGAAGACGAGTATCGGGCGCAAGGCATGACCGAGGCGGAGGCTCAGGCTGCCGCGCGTCGTCAGTTCGGCAACGCGACGCAAATCAAGGAGCAAAGCCACGACCTCTTTGCATTTGGGTTCCTCGATGACTTGTTTCGCGATCTCCGATTCGCAGCCAGGTCACTGCGAAAGTCTCCGGCGTTCGCCGCCGCAGCGGTTCTGACGTTGGCTATCGGAATCGGCGGTAACACGGCCATGTTTTCGGTGATTCACGGCGTGCTGCTCCGGCCGCTGGACTACCCCGACCCCGACCGCTTGGTCTTCCTCGCAAGAGAAAACCCAGACGAGGTCACTAGCGGCCGGTTCTCATTGGAACGACTAGACGAGATGAGGACCGCGGCCCGGTCCTACACGGGCCTTGGGGCGTTCCTTGCTCACCCAGAGGACGTGACCTTCTCCGGCAACGGCGATCCAGAGGTGCTGACGGCCGCACGTGTTTCTGCGAACTTCGCGGACATCTTGGGCGTGCGGCCGGTATTGGGCCGCAGTTTTCTCGCTGAAGAGGATACGAGCGGCGGCCCGGCCGTGGCGATGATCAGTGCCGAGTTGTGGAAGCGACGGTTCGGGGCTGATCCGTCGCTGGCCGGCAAGACGGCCATTCTCAATTCAACGTCGTACGCGATCATCGGCGTACTTCCTGCAGGGTTTCAATTCCCATTTCCGGCAGTCGACGTTTGGGTGACTCGGCCAGCCGAGTCGTCCAATTTGGAGCCCACATTCCGACGGTGTTGCTCCCCGTTGTTCGGATTCGCTCGGTTGAAGCCGGGTGTCACGCTGCAACAGGCACGCTCGGAACTGAATGTGCTGAACGAACGGTACGCCACGGCTTATCCGAACAAGCGCGTCTACGCCGGACCTCTACGGTTGACACAGCTGAAGGATCAACTAACGGAGAACGTGTCCACGATGCTCTGGATGCTCTTGGGCGCCGTCGGCTTCGTGCTGTTGATTGCCTGCGCCAACGTGGCGAGCCTGTTGATGGCGCGGGCGACGTCGCGCTCTCGCGAGCTCGCGATGAGGACGGCGCTGGGCGCCTCGCGCGGGCGGGTCATCCGTCAGCTCCTCACGGAGAGTATGGTGCTGGCGGTGGCAGGCGGCATGTTGGGTCTGCTCCTTGCTCGGTTCCTGTTCGGCGTCATCACGTCGATGACCGCCTTCGATCTACCCCGTGCCGAGGAGATCCACATCGACGGCGTGGTGCTCGGGTTCACCGTGGCGCTCTCGATTGCCACTGGCGCTATGTTTGGAATCGTTCCGGCGTTGCGAGCCGTGCGACCGAGTGTCGTGGACATGCTACGCCAGAGCGGTGCAGCCGGCGCAGGAACGTTCGGCAAGCGTGGAAAGCTCGGCGTCAGTACGTGGGGGATGCTGGTCGTCGCCCAGGTTGCGCTGTCGATGGTGTTGCTCGTTGGCGCCGCCCTCATGATGAAAAGCCTGGCCCAAGTGGCGAGCGTCGATCCAGGGCTTCAAGCCGCAGGGTTGCTGACGATGCGGATTCCCCTGCCGGCGACGCGCTATGACACGTTCGAGAAAAGAGCGGCGTTCTTCGACGAGTTGGTGCGACGCATTGAAACGGTACCGGGCGTGCGCGGCGCCACGGTGGTGCGCAAGCTTCCAACGACCCTGGGCAGGCTTGGGACGAATCTGCAGATTCAGGGGCAGGAGATCGCAGAACCAGGACATCTGGGAATAGCGCTGCAGAGCATTACGCCCGGCTACTTTCGCGTCTTAGGCATTCCTCTGAAGCGGGGACGGGAACTTACGGCCCGCGACAACACCTCAGGGGCGCCGCCGGCCGTGATTATCAACGAAAGCTTTGCCCGTCGTTTCTGGTCCGCCTATCCCGGCGGCGAGGACCCGGTCGGCAAGCGAATCAAGGTGCCGATTCTCGACGTCGGTCCTCTCGAAATCGTTGGCGTCGTGGGGGACGTCCACGAGCGCGGGCTGACACGCAACACCGAGCCACAGTTCTACATCCCCCAGTGGCTGTACCCTCCCAACAACGCGTACTTGGCGGTTCGGACAGAGCAAGAACCCCTTCGCTCGGTGAGCGCCATTCGGGCCGAAGTGCGTGCGGTCGACCGCGCTCAAGCGGTTGCGGATATACGTACGATGGACATGATACTCGCAGCGTCGGTGGGACAGCAGCACCTGGCCACGTGGCTCTTGGGACTATTCGCAGGCACCGCCCTTCTGCTGGCCATGGTCGGCATCTATGGAGTCCTGGCGTACTCGGTGGCGCAACGCACGCAAGAAATCGGCATTCGTCGCGCGTTGGGAGCGCAGGCGAGCGACATTCTGACGAACGTAATGGGTCATGGTTTGGCTTTGGCGCTCGCAGGCGTCGCCTTGGGTATCGGCGGTGCGTTCGCACTGACCCGCATCGTCACAGGACTGCTCTTTCGTACCAGTCCCACCGATCCGGCGACGTTCGCGGGCATCGCGCTGCTTTTCATCATGGTGGCGTTGGCGGCCAGCTACGTTCCCGCACGGCGGGCCGCAACGGTCGATCCGATGCGTGCGTTGAGGTAGACGTTAGCAGCTGACGGCCGCTGTGCGGCTGATCTTCAACGAGGGAGAGTAAGGCCGTGGCAAAGATCCGCAATCTGTTCCGTTGGAGACGCCACCGAATGGAAACCTGGATGTGGCGATGGCTCGACGCCTTCGTGCGCGACGTCCGCTACGCGTTGCGCAGCCTGGCGAAGAGCCGGGGTTTCGCGCTCGCGCTCGCGGTCGGCGCTGTCCTGGCGCTAGCCATCGGCGCCAACACGGCGATCTTCTCTGTCGTCAATACGGTCTTGCTCCAACCGCTTGCCTACCCCGACGCCGAGCGTATCGTCTCGGTCGAGACCTTCCGCACCAACACCGGACGCTCCAGCCCGGAGGTGTCAGGCCCCGACTTCCTCGACTGGCAGCAGCAGAACAGCGTGTTCGAGCTGATGGCGTATTCCGGCGGCGGCGAAGACGATTTGACGACCGTCGTCGGCGGCCGCGCCGAGTTTGCCAACGTCCGGGGCGTCTCGGCTGACTTCTTCGCCGTCTTCGGTCAGCCGCCTTCTGCCGGGCGCTTCCTGACGCGGCGTGATGCCGACGCCAAAGGAGCCGTGAGCGCCGTGGTGAGCCATCACTGGGCGGAGACACACTTCGGCAGCGCCGAGGCCGCGGTCGGGAAACCGTTCACGATATACACGCAAGCGGCGGAGATCGTAGGAGTGGCACCGCCGGGATTTCACTATCCCGGCGCGGTCGACATCTGGGGTTCAAGTGGTCCCACCGATCGTGAGAACCGCAGCGAGCACCGTTACCGGGTGATTGGCAAGCTCAAATCTGGGGTTGATCTCGCCGGCGCCCGGGCCCAGATGCGCACGATTGGCGACCGTCTCGCACAGCAGTATCCGGACAACCGCTCCAAGACCGTGGCGGTGATTCCGCTGCAGGAGCGGCTGACGGGCGATGTACGTGTGACGGTGTGGGTGCTGATGGGCGCCGTGCTGTCCGTCCTGCTGATTGCGTGTGCCAACATTGCGAACCTCTTGCTCGCTCGTTCCGCGGCCAGGACGCGCGAGCTGGCGCTCCGCGCTGCGCTCGGCGCCGACCGCGGCCGTGTGGTGCGGCAACTGCTGAGCGAGAGCGTCGTGCTGGGAGGGTTGGCGGCGCTAGCCGGACTCATCTTGGCATATGTGCTCGTGCGGGCGCTCGTGGCGATGTCACCCGCCGACCTGCCACGTGTGGACGAGGTGCGGATTGATGTGACGGTCCTCCTGTTTGCGCTCGGGCTATCGCTCGTCTCGACGTTGCTCTTCGGTCTCGTGCCGGCGCTCCATGCATCTCGGCTCGATCTATCAGACGCACTCAAGCAGGGCGGATCAATGGGTACGGTGTCGGGTGGCGGCGGCCGGCTTCGCTCGGCGCTCGTGGTGGCGGAGGTTGCCCTCTCGGTCATGTTGCTTGTGGCCGCAGGCCTACTGCTCCGATCGTTCCAGGTGCTCCACCAGGTTGACCTTGGGTTCACGACGGAACGTGTGCTCGTGGCCTACACGCAGTACCCCGCCAGCAATGAAGAGGCTCGGCACCGCAGAATCAGGTTCTATCGCGATCTCCTGGAACGTGTGCGCGCCGTGCCGGGCGTCAGGGCAGCGTCGGGTGTGGCCTTCCTCCCGCTCGGAAGGGAGCCGAGACCGGCTGTTGAGTATTTCGTTCAAGGCAGACCGGAAGGACGACGGGGCCAGCGGCCAACCGCCGAATTCCAGGCGATCGCACCAGAGTACTTCAAGACGATGGGGATTCCGCTTCGTCGCGGTCGTGACTTCGACGAGACCGACACGCGGGACCGCCCACCCGTTGCCATCATCAATGAGAGCCTGGCGCGCGCGGCGTTCCCCAATGAATCACCGCTGAGAAAGCGCATTAGGAGCCCTCGAACCGGACCCGAATGGATGGAGATTGTCGGCGTCGTCGCCGACACCCGTTGGAGGGACCCGAGCCAACCACCCCCACCCGAGCTCTTCGCGGCAGCGGCGACGGGTGTGGCCGGGTCGATGTCCATCCTCGTTCGGACATCGCTCGATGAGAAGTCGCTCGCGAGCACGCTTCGCACGCTCTTGCAGGAGATGGACGCCACCGTGCCTGCCCGCTTCGAAACGATGAAGGAGCTGTTCGCGGACCGACTGGCGTATCCGCGGTTTCGCACGCAGTTGATTGGCGCGTTTGCCGGCATGGCGGCCCTGCTTGCCGCCGTCGGCATCTTCAGCCTGCTGGCTTACCTCGTGGGACAACGAACCAACGAGCTCGCGGTCCGGCGGGCCGTGGGCGCCCAAGCCGCGGATGTCGTCCGTCTCATCGCGGCCCAGGGACTGCGACTGGTCGCGATCGGGCTCGTCCTGGGGCTTGTCGGTGCGCTTGCCGCTGCGCGGCTACTCGAAGGCCTCCTCTACGAGATCAGCCCGTGGGATGTCGGCACCTATCTTGGTGTGGTAGTTGTGATCGGAATCGCGGCCATGCTCGCCACCCTGCTTCCCGCCATCAGAGCAGCCACCATCGACCCACTCATTGCTCTCCGTCACGAGTAGACGGATGATTTTCAGCGCGTTAGGACCCGCCTCCGTTTTGCGCCATCGCCCGTGTGCGCCGGACCGCAGCACTCCGTGCGGATGAGATCCTGCTGAAACTCCCGGGCGAGCTCTTTCTTGCGGGGATGTCGAGAACGGGTTGTGGGCTCCGACTTCTCAATGAAACCGCGTTCCGAGGCCGGAGCGCGAAATCGAGAAGGGACTTCATCATGACCATCGCGACACCCACCGCGCAGCCGCGCCCTAGCCGCTTCTGGCGTAGCACGGCTGCTGTCTTGGCCGGCTTCATCTCCGTCGTCGTGCTCTCTCTTGCCACTGATCAGCTGCTGCACGTCCTAGAGGTCTACCCGCCGTGGGGTGAGCCCATGTGGGAGCCGGCATTGAACCTGCTGGCGCTCTCGTATCGGACGGTCTACAACGTGGCGAGCGGCTACATTACTGCGAGCCTCGCACCCCACGCGCGGATGCGCCACGTCGTGGTGCTCGGCATCATTGGCTTCGTCGCCGGCACCGTCGGAGCTATC
>WHTZ01000026.1 GCA_009377495.1 Luteitalea sp. | reverse complement strand
GGGTTCGCAGCCTCGAAGCAACGCCGATTGGTCTGTTCATCGGGACGGCGCGTCACCTGCCAATTCTCGCTCACAATGACGGAGGGACTGGTTTCTCCCAAATTACCGAAACCGGTGATATTGATTTCATTCAAGCCGGAAGTCAGATCGGAGCCGGTGTTGACCCCTGGTATTCCTACTTCGCGTGAGACATCACGCCCCACGTTGATATTGTGCTGCTCGAGGTTCAGACGAGTCACGCCGAAGCGGAATTCATTGAGGGCCGCCGGCGAAACGGTGTGGGTCTCTTTGAAGGCAAATTGGAAATGCGGGCTCCCGGTGGTCCCGACCCGGCGCGCGCCCACAGCAGGCGCCGGGAGCGGGCCCGGATCGAAAATGTCAGTTCCTCCCACGCTGACCCGGTACGTGAGATCGTCGCGCTCGGTGGCCCGATGGTCCACCTTGATGTCGAATTACCACCGTCCACCTCCCGGGTAGGGTTGAACACAAAATTGTTCACGATGCCGGGTCTGTTAGGCAGCGGATACAGATCGACCAGATTTCGTCCGACCGGATCGATGCGATCAGCCGGAACCGTGTTGTTGGGAAAAGGATCGCGGATGAATCCTTCCCCGTCAGGATCCGGGCGCGTCGTCAGCGGATCGAATATCGTGTTGGGATGTTCGGAGAAGTCTCCCCGTCGAAACACTTCCGTCGGAACCGTACTGACGAAGCTTTGTCCCTGCCGCGTCCTCGTCCCCTCATAAGCCGAGAAGAAGAACAGCTTATCTCGAATGATCGGTCCCCCCAGCGTAGCCCCGAACTGGTTGTGGACGAAACGGGGAATGTCTTCATCCGGACTGTCAAAGAAGTTTTTGGCGTCGAGCGCGGAATTACGATGAAACATACCAGGATGAACCGTCGTTCGTGGTCGTATTCACCTCGTTGAACTGCGGAAAGGGACGCAACGGTCAGTCGTTTGCGTCGTTCTTGCTCGGCCTGCCGAGCGGGGGCACCATCAGCGTCCCAGCGCAATACGACGAGCGGTCCACGACGTGGGGCCTCTATGTGCAGGATGACTGGAGAATCGGCTCACGCCTGCCCATCGAAGCTGCGGCGAGAGCCGCCTACGCCCGCAACCCGACAGCGGACGTCCCGCCGGATCAGTTCATGGTCAGAGGCGGGCTGACGTTCCCGGGCGTCGACGGACAGCCGAGCGGTCTCCAGGCGGCGGCAAAATCGAACTGCCCGGTCTGATCGTTGGCGAAGAATCTATTGGTCTCCCGGTACTGGCGAAACTCCATGCCGGTCCTGAGGGAGTGAGCGCCGGCGCTCTTGTTCAGGGTGGCAAGGAACGACTGGGTTTCGGTTGGCCGTCGAAAGCCCGGGACGTTGGTGCCCTGATAGCCGGTGATGTTGATCCTCGGGAAGCGCCGGATGTCCTCAGGGATCGTGCTGTTGTAGGAGGCAGGGAAGCCCAGCGTCGTCAGGTCGAATCCGTGGCTGGCAGAGTCGGAGTCCGTGAGACGGATGAACCGGTCGTAACCATACCTCACGTTCAGGACCGTCGTCCCGTTGAGCGCGTAGACATGGTCGAGCGCCACCTGCCGAGAGAAGAATCCAAACTCCTGGCCCGTGGCGAGGTTGCCAAAGTAGTTGTTGTAGTTACTGTTGCGATCGTACCAGCTGACCCGGCCGTACACGCGTTGTTTGTCGCTCATGACGTGATCGATACGCACCGTGTGCGAGGCGTAGTCCACTGGCTCCTTGAGCTCCGGCTGCTGGAAGTTGCCCGTCCCGTCCGGATTACCGGCCGTCTTGGGCAGCGGGAAGAATTCGAGAATCTCCTTGGCCACCGGATCGATGAGCGCAGGCGGGATGATGTTATCCGGGAACGGATCCTGCTCGAAGCGGCCGCCCTCAACGGCTCGCCGCGTGAACGGGTTGTAGATCTGATACTCGGGCCCGAGCGCGAGGAGCTCTGAGAAGTCGCCGTTCCGCATCTTCTCGGTTGGGACGGTCGGCGTGCCGTTGTTTCGCGGCAACGCTTGGTTGATGCCCTCGTAGCCATATATGAAGAAGGTTCTGCCGCGCCCGTTGTACAGGCCGGGCAGCATGACGGGGCCTCCTGCCGTCCCGCCCCATCGGCGGTCGGTGAAATCGGGCAGCGGAATGTCGTTGGCGTTCGCAAAGAAATCGTTGGCAAAAAGATCGGCCGGCAACGTAGAGAAGTACGCCGTGCCATGAAGCGCGTTGGTGCCCGACTTCAGGCTGAGATTCGTCACGCCGCCCTCCGTGTTGCCGAACGCCGCGTCGAATGTCGCCGTCTGCACCTTGAACTCCTG
Source organism: Luteitalea sp. (assembly GCA_009377495.1). Taxonomy (GTDB): domain Bacteria; phylum Acidobacteriota; class Vicinamibacteria; order Vicinamibacterales; family Vicinamibacteraceae; genus WHTT01. The sequence continues at coordinate 78,661 of WHTZ01000026.1, read as the reverse complement.
TACGAGATCCGGCGGAGGCACGTACGACGCGATCACCTGGCCAGCGTTCGCCGTCGACGTGCTCGGTACGCCGTCGATGGTGACGTCGCTGCGATTGGCGCGCGTGCCGTTGATCGAGTAGCCGACGATGTGCGTCGGCGCGAACGGTTGCTCGAATCGAGCATTCCGCACAAACGAGGCACCGCCAGCCAAACCGATGAGCGCAAACGGATTGCCGTACGCCCGTGGCAGCTCCGCAACGCGCCGGCTGTCGACCACTTGCCCTAGGGACGCGTTCGTCGTCTCGAGTAGGGGTGCGCTTGCAATGACGGTGACGTTCTCTTCCAGCGCACCGGCCTCGAGAACGATCTGAAGGTCGAGCACCTCGTTGACCCGCACGTCGATACCCTCGCGCACGTATCGCTTGAACCCCGAGAGCTCGGCAACAACCTGGTAGGTGCCGGGGATCAGGTACGGCGCCGGAAAGAAGCCACGCTCGTCGGTGACGGCCGCTATGCTGGTGCCCATGGCCTCGTTCGTGACTGTGACCGAGACGCCAGGCACGACGCCGCCGGTGGCATCGCGCACGGTCCCGCTGATCGTGCCGCGCGCCTCCTGCGCCGACGCCGAACCGGGCAGCCCCGGCAGGGCAGTGGCAAGCAGCATGGCTGCGATGAGATACGGAACCCGCGCACGTGGCATTCCCTGCATCGTTCTCTCTCCTATCCATTCCTCGCGAGCACACGACGCTGCGACCGCCGCCACCGAAAGTGTGGGCCACCAAGGGAAATTGCTAGACTGAAAACGATTTCGACGGCATCTTGCCACACAGACCAGAACGTGTCAACGTGGCCATGTTTCGTCCGAGGACAATGTAGTCTGTACGGCAATGTCCATGCGACGTCTTCTACTCCTCGCTTCGATCGCCGTTTCCGCGCTGATCCCGTTCACCACCGCCGCGCAGGATCCGTTGCGCGTGTTCATCCGTTCGGGCCCGAAGTCACACGGTCCAGGTGCGCATGATCATCCGCGCTTCCTGCGCGAGTGGGTGCCATTGCTCAACGAGCGCGGCGCCAGAGCGAGCGGTGCGGAAGGGTTTCCCACGAGAGCCCAGCTCGACGAGACCGATGTGCTGATCCTCCATGCGCAGGAAGCGGGGAACATTCCGGACCCGTCTGACCGCCGGAACCTGAGCGACTTTCTCGCGCGGGGCGGCGGGGTTGTCGTCATTCACGCGGCCGCCGTGTCAGGCGACCCGGATTGGTTCAAGGGCATCGTCGGAGGCTCGTGGCGGGAGGGCACGACGAAGTGGCTCGAGGGCCCGATGCATCTCTATTTCACGAACCGCGACAGTCCGATCACGGCAGGCGTGTCGAACTGGGCGATGGACGACGAGATCTACTACGACATGGATATCCTGCCCGAGGCGCGGGTGCTCGCCACGGCCTACACGCCGAAGCCGTCGGGTGCGCGCAACGTCGACGCCCAGAAGCGTGCCGATGAGCTCACCGGTGGCGGCAAGCATGTGAGCATCTACGACTTCCAGCCGCAGATGTGGACCTACGAGCGAACCGTTGACGGTGGGCGCACGCCGTATCGCGCCTTCGTATCGATCCCGGGGCATCTCTACGAGAACTTCAACCGTTCGAGCTACCGCTCGATCCTGCTGCGGGGCATCGCGTGGGCCGGCAGGCGCCAGAACGTCGATGAGCTGCTGAAGGAGGACGAGCTCGGCGATAGTCTGCGTTACGTCGAAGGCGGACCGACCCACCCGGCCAAGGCCGCCGCGAAGATCGAGGTTCACCCAGAATTCGACATGACGCTGGTTGCAGCCGAGCCCCTCATCACGAAGGCGATGAGCATCGACTGGGACGATCGAGGCCGGCTCTGGGTCGCGGAAACTCCCGAATATCCCAACGGCCGCCGGATGCCGACGACCGATCCGTGGAAAGAGAGTGGCTCGCTCCACCGCACCCGGGAGGCGCGCGATCCGGAGGACAGCATCTCGATTCTCTCCGACACGAACGGTGACGAGGTCATGGATCGAAAGCACGTCTTTGCCGACAAGCTCGAGCTCGTGACCGGTTTCGTGTTCTACAAAGACGGCGTCATTGCGGCGACCGCGCCGGACATCTGGTATCTCGCGGACACGGATGGAGACGAGGTCGCCGATAAACGCACGAAGCTCTATACAGGTCTCGGTACGTCCGACACGCACGCCGTCATCAACAACCTTCGCTGGGGTCTCGACGGCTGGATCTATGCCACCCACGGGTACAGCGAGGGCACGGTCACCTCGCCGGACGGCCAGAAGGTGCTGGGCCGCGCCAGCAGCGGTGTCGTGCGCTTCAGGCCAGACGGAAGCGCCTTCGAGCAGTACAGCAGCCGCGGCGGGAACACCTGGGGGCTCGACATCACGTGGGACGGCCAAGTGTTCTGGACGCAGCCCACGAGCGGCACCGTGTTCTTCCACACTCTGCTGCCCGAGCATGTGCTCGCGAAGGGCAGGACGGCCGAGACGACGTCCTACAAGGGGATGATCAGCGGCCAGAACACCTATCCGCTGATGACCTGGCCGGAGCAGGCCTACGTGCAGATCGACCAGGTGGGCCAGTTCACGGCCGCGGCAGGCTGCGCGGTGTATGACGGCGGCGCATGGCCGGAGCGGTGGCGTTACAGCTACTTCACGGGCGAGCCGACGTTGAACATGGTGCACCATCAGTTCGTGGAGCCGGACGGCGTGAGCTACACAACCCGGAAGGAGAAGGGACGCGAGCAGACAGAGTTCATGCGCAGCAGCGACCTCTGGTTCCGGCCGATCGAGACGCGCGTCGGGCCGGATGGCGCACTGTACGTGGTGGATTTCTACAACCAGGCCGTCATCCACAACGACACGCGCGGCCCACTGCACGGGCCCGCCAACGCCGCGGTTCGCCCCGACCGGGACCACTATTTCGGACGAATCTGGCGCGTGCAGCATAAGCAGGCGAAGACACTCGAGGTGCCCGAGCTGGACCGCAGTGATCTTGCGTCGCTGATTCGTGCAATCGAGACGAGCCCTAACGCGCACGTCAAGCAGCACGCGTGGAGGCTCGCCCGGGAGAATCACGCGTCCGACGCGCGCCTTGCGCAACTCCACAAGCCGATGGGCAGCAAGGCGCTTCGGCTGTACGAGCAGGCGCGCACGGCACGGACGGCACAGCAGCGCAAAGCCCTGCTCGACACGTTCGCGCAGGCCACGGACGACTGGACACGGTCGGCCATCGTCGCGGCAGCGACCGACGACGCACCGGCCTTCGTGGCCGAGGCGCTGGCCGACGGGCAGCCGGAGGCGCTGACAGACTTCGTCGCGGCCATCCTGCCCGCGGCCTTGCCAGATCACGCTAGCCAACTGCTGGTTCTGGCCGCCGACGCCCCGAGCGGGCCGGCGGCACTCAAGCCCGCCGTGGTGCACGCCGTCGCGCGAATGGAAGGTGGAACGATCGCGCTCGACGCGACTGCGACAGAGGCCTTGCAAACGCTGCTCGACGATCCCGATACCGTCGCGGCCACGCTGCCGATCATCGCGAAGTGGGACAAAGCGGGTGCGCTCGCCTCGAGCGCGGAGAGCCACGCGCGTGTCCTGCTACGCGAGCTGGGAACGCCGGAGACAACCGGCGAGCGACGCGCCATTCTCGCGGAGAGCTTGCTCGCCCTCCCGCAATTTCGTTCCGAGGCGCTTTCCACGGTCGCGTCGATACTGGGCGAGCCCGACGTTTCCGAATCGTTGAGGGACCGGCTCATAGCCACGCTGGGCGACACTCCCGGCAGCGACGTGGACGCGGTGATGGTGACTGCCCTCGCCCGAACGAACGCCGAGGCACTTTTCGATCTGATCGTGAAGCGTCCGGAGTCTGCGCTCGCGCTGCTTGCCGCGATGAAGGACGGCCAAATCACGCCAGCAGCTCTCGGACCTGGAAACGTCGCGCGGTTGCGCACGCACCCCAACCGGCAGGTCGCCCGACAGGCCTCAGAGCTGCTCGACGCGCTCAGCCCTCAGGCACCGCAGAAGAGCGAGGTCATCGCCACGCTCCTGCCCGAGGTCGAGAAAGGGGGCGACCCCGAGAGAGGCAAGGCGCTGTTCACCGGCACGTGTGGCAGTTGCCACCGGATGGGCGGCAGCGGACAGAGCGAGGTGGGCCCGCCGCTGACCGGCATGGGCGCACACGGCCGCGCCGAGCTCCTGGCCCAGATCATCGACCCAAACCGTGAGGTCGATCCCACCTTCTGGCAGTGGAACGTGACCACCAAAGCCGGGCAGACGCTGGCGGGCATCATCGCGACCGAGAACGACGCCGGCATCACACTCCGCACGCCCAGCGGCGACGTCGCACTGAAGAAGGAACAGATAGCAACGCGCGAGAACACGCGCCAGTCGCTCATGCCCGAAGGGCTCGAGGCGCTCGGCCCGGATGCGCTGCGCGACATCCTCGCCTTCATGGGCCGCGCCGAGCCTGCGGCAGAGAAGACAATCTCGAGCGAGCAAGGCCCGAAGGAAGGCGGGCGCGGCGACGCCCCGCTGCCGCCAACCAAGCCGGTCGTCTGGGCGCCTGCGAAGACGAAGGTGCTGATCATCGGTGGCGGCAGCGCGCACGAGTTCGCGCAGTTCTTCGGTGACGCTGACGGCGCCACGCTCACGGCCGCTGGATTCAGCGTTCACTACACCGAGGATCGCGACCAGGCCGCAGCCGAAATCGGAAACGCCGATGTGGCCGTGATCAGCGTCAACCGGCAGTTCTTCGACACGCCCGCCTGGCGGAAGGCATTGTTCGACTTCGCCGCTGCCGGTAAGGGCATCGTCATGCTGCATCCCGGCACGTGGTACGGCTTTCCGGATTGGCCCGAGTTGAACGCGTCCATTGTCGGCGGCGGCGCGCGCGGTCACGACCCCATCGGCAAGTTCTCGATCAATGCCGTGAAGCCAGAGCATCCCATCATGAAGGGGGTGGCCGCGTCGTTCGAGGTCGAAGACGAGCTGTACTACGTGAACGCGGAACCGGAGAAGACGCCTCCAGGCACGGCGGCTATCGACGTGCTCGCCGAAACCTCGCCGAGCGTGAAGTTCGGGCAGCCGCATCCCGCCGTGTGGGTCACCAGCCACCCCAGCGCTCGAATCGTCGGCATCACGCTCGGCCACGATCAGCGCGTGCACGAGCACGAGGCGTTCAAGACCCTCCTAGCAAACGCCGTGACGTGGGCGGCTCGATCGACACCCTGATCGCCGAGCAGGAGCCACGCCGTGACAACCTCCGTCTTCCTCTTCGCCACGCTCGACACGAAGGGCCGCGAAGCCGCCTTCGTCCGCGACCTGCTCACGTCGTGGGGCGTCTCCGTCACGCTCGTCGACGTCGGCGCCCTCGGCGCGGTTACTGTCGTGGCCGACGTCCCGCGCGAGCGCATCTTCGAGCTGGCGGGGACATCGGCCGAGGCGGTGAGGAAGAATGCCGACCGCGGCGAAGCCGTGACGAAGGCCGCGGAAGGCGCCGCGCGGCTCGCGCGCGAGGCCCACGCGCGGGGCGAAGTCGCCGGCGTCCTCGGTCTGGGTGGATCGGCGGGAACGACGATCGGGACGGCGGCGATGAAGGCGCTGCCGCTCGGCGTGCCCAAGGTCATGGTGAGCACGCTCGCCTCCGGGATGGTCCGGCAGTTCGTCGGCGATAAAGATATCTTCATGCTCAACGCAGTGGTCGACATCGCCGGGGTCAACCGCGTCAGCCGGCAGGTGCTCTCGCAGGCCGCGCGGGCCATGGCCGGCCTCGTGACCCGTTTCGGGCCTGCACCCGAGCCCGACGACAGACCGCTCGTGGCCGCGACGATGTTCGGCGTGACGACTCCGTGCGTCGAGCGCGCCCGCGAAACCCTAGAGCGCGCGGGCTACGAGGTCCTGGTCTTCCACGCCACAGGCACCGGCGGCCAGGCCATGGAGTCGCTCATCAGCGAGGGCGTCATTGCCGGCGTGCTGGACGTCACCACCACCGAGCTCGCGGATGAGCACGTCGGAGGCTTTCTCAGTGCCGGACCCGATCGCCTGACGGCGGCGGGCAAGGCGGGTATTCCACAGGTGGTCTCCACAGGCGCCCTCGACATGGCGAACTTCTACGCGCCGGAGTCGGTGCCTGCGAAGTTCAAGGACCGGATCTTCTACAGGCACAACGCGAATGTCACGCTGATGCGGACGACGCCGGAGGAAAATGCTCGGATCGGCACCGATATCGCCCGGAAGCTTTCCAGCGCCAAGGGGCCTGTCTCGGTCCTGCTCCCCGGGCGTGGAGTGTCGGCGATCGACAAGGAAGGCCAGCCGTTCGATGACCCGGTCGCACGGAGAGCGCTCCACGATGCCATCCGCTCCGGCGTGCGCGGCGTGGAGGTCGCCGAGGCGGATCTCCACATCAACGATCCCGACTTTGCCGACGCGGCGGCGCGCAAGCTGCTCGAGCTGATGCAACCGAGCTCTTCTTCGATAACAAAAGGAAACCAGGAGGCAATGTGAGCGTGGACAATTCCCGCCAGGCTATTTTGAAGCGGTTCCGCGAGCAGATCGCGCGGGGCGAGCCGATCATCGGCGGTGGCGCCGGCACCGGCCTCTCCGCGAAGGGCGAGGAGGGGGGCGGCATCGACCTGCTGATCGTCTACAATTCGGGCCGCTACCGCATGGCCGGTCGCGGGAGCTCGGCCGGTCTCCTCGCCTACGGCAACGCCAACCAGATCGTGAAGGAGATGGCCTACGAGGTCCTGCCGGTCGTGAAGACGACACCCGTCCTTGCGGGCGTCAACGGAACTGACCCCTTCATCATCCCGAACCTTTTCCTCGAGGAGCTTCGGGCGCTGGGCTTCGCGGGCATCCAGAACTTTCCGACCGTCGGGCTCTTCGACGGCGATATCCGCTTGGCCTTCGAGGAGACCGGGATGAGCTACCAGCTCGAGGTGGACATCATCCGGCTCGCGCGCCGGATGGAGATGCTGACGACCCCATATGTCTTCAATACTTCCGAGGCGGAGCGCATGGCGGACGCGGGCGCTGACCTCATTGTCGCCCACATGGGTGTCACCACTGGCGGCTCGGTCGGCGCGAAGAGCTCGAAGACGCTCGACGACTGCGTGGAGCGGATCCAGGCGATCGCGGACGCGGCGCGGGGCGTGAACCCAGATGTCCTCGTCATCTGCCATGGCGGGCCCATCTCGGAGCCGCCCGACGCGGAGTACATCATCACGAACTGCCGGGGGGTCGACGGCTTCTACGGCGCGAGCTCGGTGGAGCGCCTCCCGGCCGAGCGCGCGATCTCCGATCAGATCAGGATGTTCAAGCGCATCCGCCTGCCCATCGGACGGGCGGGTGCGCGATGAAGGGCCACGCCGCCGCGAAGAAGGCGCTGCGCTTCGTCACGTCGAAGGACGCGGAGGTGGAGCTCGCCCCGTGGGGTAAGCACTGGTGGCTGTCGAAGCCGGGGTTGACCGGGACCGAGCAGCTCACCCTCGTCCGCGTCACGATGCGGCCCGGAGCCGGGCACCAATTCCACTATCATCCAGCGCGGGAGGAAATCATCTACGTGGTAGAGGGAGTGGCCGAGCAGTGGGTGGACCAGGAAAAGCGCCGGCTCGAGGCGGGAGAAATCGCCTTCATCCCGACGAATGTCGTGCACGCGATTCACAACTCGTCGAAGAAGGCGTTGACCTTCCTGGCGATCCTCTCGCCGGCGGAGGCGGACGGGCCGTTCCTGATCGACTGCTACCAGGACGAACCGTGGCGCAGCCTACGCGCGCCGTTCACCTACCCGCGGATCGCTCCCAAGACCGGCCGCCGGAAGAGGCGACTGACGTAAGGTGAAATCGCAGAACGGACTACTCTGGAGGCAATCGCACATGGACACGGCAGCAGACTTCCGCGGCGCGCATCGCACACGGCTCTTCGTCGGCATCTGCCTGGCGCTGATTCCCACCGGCGCCGCCTTTGCGCTCATCAGCAACGTGCTCGGGCAGCTCAAGGAGGAGTTCATCCTGACCAACTATCAGGCAGGGCTCATCGGAGGCGCGGCGCTCTGGGGCATGGCGATCTCGCTGCTCGTATTCGGGCCGATGCTCGAAGGCTACGGCATGAAGAAGGGCGCCGTGCTCGCGTTCGTCGGGCATCTGCTGGGGCTGACGCTGCTGATCTCGGCCGTGGCCCTACGGCACGAGCCGGGTGCGGCCTTTGCACTGCTGATGGTCGGCGCGATCCTGCTGGCCGGCGGTAACGGCATGGTCGAGGTCGTCGGCAACCCGCTCACCGCCGCGCTGTATCCAGCGGACAAGACGACGAAGCTGAATCTCTTCCACGCCTTCTTCCCGATGGCCATCCTCATCGCGGGCCTTGTCGGGTACACGCTGAACCAGCTTTCGCATGTGGCCGGCGGCTTCTTCCACCACTGGACGTTTCAGGTCGGCATCGTCTACGTCCCGATGATCATCTACGGCATCATGCTCCTGCCGCAGACGTTTCCGCCTACCGAGAACACCGCGGCGGGCATTCCGGTCAAGGAGATGTTCCGTTACACGCTGACCCATCCGCTGATGTATGCGCTGCTCGTGATGATGGGCATCGCGATCTCGCTGGAGCTGGGATCCAACCGATGGATTCCCGAGATCTTCGCCCGGCTCGGTGTGCCGGGGATTCTGCTGCTGTCGTGGATCGCGTTCGTCATGATGATTCTGCGGCTGTTCGCCAGTCACTTCGTCGAGCGGTTCTCTCCGCCCGGCATGCTCTGCGGGGCGGCGTTCTTCACCGGCACGGGATTGGTGCTCTTCAGCATGGCGCAAGGGACGACCTCGGCCTTCTTCGCGGCCACGTTCTTCGGTGTCGGCGTGTCGTTCTTCTTTCCGACGATCGTCGGCATCGTCAGTGAACGGCTCCCCCGGACCGGTTCGTTGGGCATCGTGCTGACGTGCGGAGTGGGGCTGGGCGCGGCGGGCGCCATTGGTGTCCCGGGGATCGGTCTCATTGGCGATCATCAGCTGGCCCGCTATCTCGACGCGGACGAACGCCGCGGTGACGCGGTCGCGCTGCTGACCCGCGCGGACCGAACGCTGCCCGACTACATCGCCCGGGCCGAGCAGGCCAGCGTCGAGGAATTGCGCCGGCTTGGGTACCGCGCGAGCGATGTCGAGCGGGCGGTCGCGGCGACGCGCGACGCCCTGGCGGACCACAACGCAAGCGGCCGCATCGTCGGCGAGGCGGTTCCCAATGCGCTGCGGGGGATCGTCGGCAGCGGGATCCCAGCGGAGCAGGAGCCGCTCATCGCCGGAGCCGCCGCGGTCATCAATCCCGCCGAAGGATATGGCGGCCAGCAGGCGCTGCGGTTCGTCGCTCCGTTCACGCTGATCCTGATCGTCTTCTTCGGGGCGATGTACATCCGCGATCGGCGCAGGGGCGGCTATCGTGTCGAACGTCTCGAGGTGGCGGCGGCGGCTCAGTCGACCGGCCAGATCGCCGAGTGATAACGAGTATCCAGGCGCGCCGTCGGCTTCACGCCTCGATCTTGCCGCGGCCACGCCAACCCATCCGGTCAGCGCAGTAGAAGAGCCACAAGGATCGGTCAGCGTCATGGTTGGCATGCTAGAATTCGCCGTGGGATAAGCGGCGGTTCCGTGCGAATCCATAGGACGTGTCGCCGCGAGGATTGTGATGTTCAGCAGGCCGACACGTGTCATCGCATGCAGCAGCGTGTTCTCATTGTTCCTCGTAGGGTGTCAGCCCTCAACGAGTCAAGACGGATCTCAGGCAGACGCGTCCGAGAACGCTGATACCCCATCCGCTGAATCCGAAGCCGCTCCCCAGCAGAGCGCCGCGGTCCGCGAGCAGCAGGCGAGGAAGACGCCGGATGATAGCAGCAACGAGGGAATGGTCTGGATCGAAGGCGGAACGTTCCGGATGGGCTCGGAAGAGTTCCCGGATGCACAGCCCCTTCATACGGTCACGGTAAGTAGCTTCTGGATGGATGAGTACGAGGTCACGAATGCGCAGTATGCGCGGTTCGTTGACGAGACCGGTTACGTGACGGTGGCAGAGCGCCCGCTGGATCCCAGCGACTATCCGGGAGTGCCTGAGGAGAAGCTGGTGCCTGGCTCGGCGGTCTTTGCGCCACCTTCGCATCAGGTATCCTTGAGCAACCCCTTGCAGTGGTGGGAGTACGTGCCCGGCGCCAGCTGGCAACATCCCGAAGGACCAGACAGCAGCCTTGACGGACGTGAAGATGAGCCTGTCGTGCACATCGCTTATGAAGATGCCGAGGCGTATGCCGAATGGGCCGGCCAACGCCTGCCGACAGAAGCCGAATGGGAGTTCGCTGCACGGGGCGGGAAAGGACGCCAGAAGTATTACTGGGGAGATGAGCTGAAACCGAATGGGACGTGGGCGGCCAATATCTTTCAAGGGCGCTTCCCCCATGGAAACACCGTAGCTGATGGCTTCGCCAGGGCAGCGCCTGTAAAGTCGTTTCCGCCCAATGGCTACGGATTGTACGACATGGAGGGAAACGTCTGGGAGTGGTGCCAGGACTATTACCGTCCCGATTACTACGAGCGGAGCCCGAGAGATAGCCCGCAGGGTCCGTCAGATAGCTATGATCCCAATGAGCCGGGTGCCACGAAGCGCGTTCAGCGAGGGGGATCGTTCTTGTGCAGTGATGAATATTGTCTACGCTACAGGCCAGGCAGCCGAGGCAACGGAGAAGTGAGCAGCGCGACCAATAACTTGGGCTTTCGCTGTGTGAGAGACGGGGAATAGATGGTATTCATCGAGACGGCAGCCTCGGTCATGGTGCCGATATCGGCTCGTGGGCAGTCCCTCGAATGCCACGCTCGTGTTCGACGTCGAGCTGCTCAGCATCGAATGACAGGATCAGTGGGTAAGTTATGAGTGCGCTCACTCGCGACATCAGGCAGGCGTTCCGGTTGCTGTCGGGAAACCGGGGCTTCGCAGCGGCAGTGCTCGTCACGATCGCCTTGGGTGTCGGCGGCACCGCGGCGGTCTTCTCGGTGATTTACGGTGTTCTGCTGCGACCGCTACCGTACCCGGAACCTGACCGGTTGGTGCGGATATGGGAGGTACATCCCGGAGGTCAGGCCCCAGTTGACTTACCGCTCCTGAGCAACCTGACTTACCAGGCGTGGTCGCGTTCATCGGCAACGCTCCAAAGTATCGGCGCCTTCGAGGTGGGCCCTCACACGGTTGCGAATGCTGGAGCGACCGAGCGGCTTCGCGGGGCTCGCGTGACGCCATCGCTGTTCAGGGTGCTCAGGGTAGCTCCGGCCGTCGGCCGCTTCTTCAACGACGAGGACGCCGAGAAGGGCGCTGCGTCGGTCGTCGTCCTTACGCACACGACGTGGCGCGAGCGCTTCGGCGGCGATCCGGCCGTTGATAAGCTGCTCACGATCGATGGTGAAGATCACCGCATAATTGGGATCGCCCCTCCTGGCTTTGTGTTCCCTGGGCCTGAACCGCAGCGTCCTTCAGAGGACCGCCGCGACGTTGCGTTCTATACACCGTTCGCCGTACCACGCGCGGAGCCCAATACCAACACGTTCGGCATCGTCGAGGCCATCGGGCGGCTCGAGGCTGGTGTGACGACCGTGCAGGCCGCGGTCGAGGGCACATCGCTCGCGCGAAGCCTCGAACGCCCCTTGGCGGCTGACTTGCTTTTCGGAAAAGGCAGGCGTGTGGAAGTGCACGTCCGCTCGATGGTCGATCAGATGACGACGAGCGTGCGGCCGGCGCTCGTCGTACTGGCGGCTGGTGTTGCGCTCGTGCTGCTGATTGCGTGCGCCAACGTTGCCAACCTGTTTCTCTCACGAAGCACAGATCGGGCGCGCGAGCTGGCCGTGCGCGCTGCATTGGGCGCAGAACGGTGGCGACTCGTGCGGCAACTCCTGACCGAGAGTCTCGTCATCTCGCTCATCGGCGGCGGACTGGGGATGTTTGTCGGATGGGCCATGACTGCCGTCGTGCCCGTCCTGGCGCCGTCGGACTTCCCGCGCCTCGAGGACATCCAGGTGGACCAGCAGTTTCTCGGCGTCGCGGCGCTGGCGGCCATCTGTGTCGGTGTGATTGCGGGCGCCATGCCTGCCTTCAGAAGCTCGCGAATTGATCTTGTCGGAGCGATCCAGTCCGGCGGCAGCAGGAGCGTAAGTGCGCCGGACACACGCGCACGCCGGGCACTGCTCGTCGTCGAGGCCGCACTTGCCGTCGTACTACTCGTTGGAGCGACCCTGCTCGCGCGAAGCTTCGTCAAGATCGTCCAGGTGGATGCTGGTTACGATCCGGCGAACGTGCTGACCGCAGATTTGATCGTGTCGAGACCTCCCAACAGGGAGGAGGAAGCCGCCGAGCGAAACTCTCGGTTAGCCATCTCCGTCCTCGAACGTCTGCGTGCGATCCCGAATGTGCGCGCCGCCGGGGCCGGCAGCATGGCGCCCTTTGGCAACATGATCCATAGCGCCGGATTCCACTTGCCTGGGATGACCACGCCCGACGGCCGTCCGTTGTTGGCGCAAGCGTACCATGCCGTCATCACGCCGGGGTATGCCGAAGCACTCGGCATGCGGCTCAAGGAAGGCCGATTCTTTCGTGAAGCAGACACGACCTCGGCTGTCCACTCTATGCTGGTGAACGAAACCTTCGCCAAGACCTACTTCGCCGACGGTAAGCCCGCAACCGGGCGGCGGTTCACGGGGCTGCTCGGTGACGATGGCACGGTCGTCGAGGTGGTTGGCGTCGTGGCAGACGTGCTGCCCGCAAACCTCGATGCGAAACCACAGTCTCGGATCTACACGGCGTTCGGTACACATATGAAGATGGGCAATGCGACCTTCGTCGTGAAGACAGATGGCGATCCCACGACCGCGGTGCCGCTCCTGCAAGGAATCGTGCGGCGACTGGAGCCCGGCGCGTCGCTCAATCAGATCGGGCCGCTGGCCTCCAAGATTTTGGCCTCGGTTTCTGAGCCACGCTTCACGACGTTCGTCCTGGGGGCGTTTGCAATGCTGGCCCTGGCGCTTGCCACGACCGGCCTGTACGGTGTTCTCTCATACAATGTCGCACAGCGCCGCCGAGAGATCGGCGTGCGTGCCGCGCTCGGCGCCACGCGCGGCGATCTCGTGAGAATGGTCCTGCGCGAGGGGCTCACGGTGACGGTGACCGGCCTGGCAGTTGGCGTGGCGGTCGCCGCCTTCGCGACCCGCGCGATGGCCAGCGTCCTGTTCGGCGTCGCACCGCTCGACGCCATCGCCTTCTCGGTCGCGCCGCTTCTGCTCGTCGTGGTGGCCTACGCCGCATGCCTGATCCCCGCGTGGCGCGCGGCCGGCATCGATCCCGCCGAGGCCCTCAGAGCCGAGTGATCGGTCCTGCCTGATTCGGGACTGCTGCGGAGATAGAACCTGCTCGTTCCGGGCCAAGCGATAGGGCGAAGCCAATCCCGGGCCGGCGCTCGATTTCAGAAATGATCGTCTACTGAGCTTCATTCCGGTCCCTCCTGTCGTCGCGCCCCTCAGGTTCCTGTTCTACCGTGGATCGGGCCGGACATTCCATGGTAGTTTGGCGGAAGTGCTTAGCCGTTCGTCCGATAGGCGGCTATGAATCCGAGGCCTCGTTTAGTCGCGCGTTCAAACGATTCATGGGCGTGCCGCCAAGCAGCGTTCGTCGGTCGCACCGGTCCGTGAAAGCTCCGGCGGCCTTGCCATCGCGAGGTGGACGCCATGCCCGCGTACATTTGGAATCCTTGAGAACCAGAAAGGGACGCCTCGGCGAGGCGTCCCGAGCAGGGAGATCGCCGAACGCGCCGTGCTAGAACAACCGCCACGCTTGCAGAGCTGGGAACGATACTCGGTTCGACGAAGGCACAGAACGTGTCAGCGCACGATGGTGCGCCGCACGTTCTGACACCTGCCGATGGCTGGAACCCCAGCCCTTGTCGCCACGTCGTTGTGATTATGACCAGACTGCCGTTGCGCCTGCTCGGACTCCTGCTGCTGACGCTGGCGATTGGCGTGCCGGGTTGTCAGGCGCTGTTTCCGCCTGTCGAGACCATAAATCCTCTACCGACGTTCGAGCGTGGTCGAGAGTGACGTTCCGTGACGCGCTCATCGCGACCACGGCGCGCGAGGCGCCGCACGTTGTGCAATACGGCTCGTCGTGCGAAGCAGTCTGGACCTTTGGCATCCAGCGGGGCCATACAAATGAGGACGGAATTCTCTGAAGGAGCGGTGTAGCAGTCCAGTGAAGGGGCTCATCAAGCGCGCACGCGTGTGGGTGCCGGTCGCCAAGGCTGCTGCCCTCTTTCTGCTGCCCCTGCCGCTCGTGCTCGCGGTATTGGCAGCCCTGATCGGCGGAGATGTGGGGATGCTGGCCTACACCGGAGCCGCGTTGGGGTGCTTTTGGGGGGCGGGCGTGCTCTCCTGGAGGGCGCTTGTGGCGGAGGCGCGCTATTTTCTTGGCGAGCGACCCGATCCACCAGCCGTTCCGTTGAAGCTCGTGAGTGCCGTCATCACAGCGGTCGGTGCTTCCCTCGCCGCTACCGCTGGCGGCCATGGTGTGCCGGGTAGCCTGGTCTTCGCGGCGCTCGGCGGGCTCGGCTACGTTGCGTTCTACGGAGCCGATCTGAGGCCCCGTCGTATCGAGGTCGCCGTCGTTGATGGCGTCGACCGCTCCGCGGTGACGCTACAGCTCAAGCAGGCGTACGGCCGGCTTCGCGGGATCGAGACGGCAGCCCGGGCGATTGCGGTACGCGAGTTCACCGAGCGACTGCTGCGCATCACAGCCATCGGTCGCACCATCCTCGTCGAGATCGAGCAAGATCCGAGAGAGGCGGTCCGAGCGCGTCGCTTCCTCAACATCTACTTGGACAGCGCGCAGCACGTGACTCGGGAATACGCGCGCACCCATCGGCAGCTTCGAAATCGGTCGCTCGAGCAGAGCTTTCGGCAGCTTCTGGTCGACATGGAGAATACCTTTGCGAACCAGCATAGAAAGCTCCTCGAGCATGACATGCTGTCGCTGGACGTGGAGATCGAGGTGCTGAACGCGCGCCTCAAGCGGGAGCTGCCTGAACGTGAGCCCGTTGCTGCGCGTCAACTCCATTCCGGAGACCTATCATGACGGAGTCAAACACCACACCAGCGGCGTCGGCCGCATTGGCGCCGACCTCACCGGTGCCGTCGACGGAGGTGGTGCCGTACGACGCCGCTGCGCCTGAGCGAAGGGCAGAGATCGAGAGCGCGATGGCCGAGCTCGAGCTCGGCGACAGCAACTCGATCCTGTTCTTCGGCACCGCGGCGCAGGATGAAGTCACCTCGGTGGCGGACGAGATGCTCGAGGGCGTTCGCCACAAGGACACCGGTCCCGCCGGTCAGGCGCTGAACGAGATGGTGAGGACACTGCGCGGCCTGCCGATTGAGGAGCTCGACCCGAAGAAGAAACGCGGGTTCTTCGCGCGCTTCTTTGGCGGCTCGAAGCCTGTCGCGAGAATGCTGCAGCGATACGGGCAGGTGCGTACGCAGGTCGATGCGATCAGCAACCGGCTCGATACCGAGACGAGCGCGCTGATGAAGGACATCGCCATGCTCGACCGCCTGTACGAGAGAACCATTGACTATTTCGAGAAGCTCGCCGTGTATATCGCGGCGGGTGAGGAGCAGCTGCGGCGACTCGATCGACAGACGCTGCCGGCGTTGGCGAAGGAGGCGGAGACCAGCGCCGACGTGCTGAAGGCGCAAGAGCTTCGCGATCTGCGTGCCAAGCGCGACGATCTCGAACGGCGCGTGCACGATCTGAAGCTCACGCGCCAGGTGACGCTCCAGAGCCTGCCCTCGATTCGCCTCGTGCAGCAGAACGACAAGGCCCTTGTCGGCAAGATCGCCTCGACGATGGCCAACACCATTCCGCTCTGGCGACAGCAGCTCGCGATGGCGCTCACCATCGCCCGGTCGGCGGAGGCTGGCGAGACGCTGAAGAAGGCGACGGATCTCACCAACGAGCTGCTCACGGCCAACGCCGACGCGCTCCGCAGCTCCACGGAGACGATCCGCACGCAGGTGGAGCGGGGTGTTGTCGACATCGATGCGGTGAAGCGAGCCAACGATGCGCTCATTGCAACGATCGATGATGCGCTTCGCATTGCCGATGACGGGAAGCGCCAGCGCGCGGAGGCGGAAAAGCAGCTCGTGACGTGCGAAACGGAGCTCAAGCAGGCTCTGATGGCGGCGCGTAACCGTGTCCAGCGGTGATCCCTCCTTCGGCAGATCGGCGCCCCATTCGTTCTCTACGCGAAGCCGGACAGATGTCCCAGGAGGAACTGGCCGCTGCCGCTGGGATCGATCGCTCGTACATGTCCGGCATCGAGCGGGGCGTTAGGAACCCTTCCGTGCTCCGGCTCGCTCAGATCGCGCGAGCACTTGGCGCTCAGCTCAGTGACCTCACCGAGAAGCTATAGATAACCCATGATTGTCGTTGTCGTCGTTATCCTCGACCTTGCCGCGGCCACGCCAACCCATCTGGTCAGCGCAGTTGACGCGCTTGAATCCTGATCGAAAACTCGCGTCTAGCAAATGTGCCGGCCCCGTCGCCCAATCTCGGTAACCGGATCTCAACGATCTCCGCCGGCTTCACTTGGATTACAGACTCCACGGATCGCTGGGGACCACCCGAGCGCGAATCCGAAGAGTGTCCCCATCGGCTGCGCGTCTCAACAGAGATCGCCATCGCGCCGCTCTCGAGCCGCGCAATGAGCATGCCGTAGATATCAAGCGAGACGTTCGCATCGACGATGCTGTCGAAGTAGAACCGGAACGGGCGGTTCGGTAAACCGCGAACGGACAGAGCGTGGCTGCGTTGCACCTCAGTGCCGTTCGAGAGCCGCTCGACAAGCCAGAGGTCGGCGACGACGAGTCGGCGATCCACCTCCTCCGACGGATAGCTGTCCACTGACACTCGGATCGACGCCGCGCGCCCCCGGCAAGGCTGGCCGTCGACTGTCTTCGCACCTGACGACACTGGTACGCTGTCCACCGGCCACGACTCCCCCGGTCGCAGCGTCAGCTCGATATCTTCCTTCGGACTCCGACTGGCCTTACTGCTATCGAAAGAGACCTGATCGATCTGCTGTCGGAGCGCGGCGAGTCGAATCCAGCGTAACCGGAACGTGACGGCGTCGCGAACGACACGTATGGGCGTCAATTCGATTCTCCATGCGGTCGTCGCGTCTTCCCTGAGAGATCCGCCGGAGCTCACAGTGAAGGCATCACAGGTGTCCCCCACTGAAAATGTACTGCTCGTGGGCTTCCCTATGACCAGCGGGCCTGTGCTCCGCCAGACACCGAGCGGCCTCTCGCCGCCGTTATCACTCAAGGTGTAAGCCCCAAGTTGGACCTGCAGCTCGTTGAACGTCTGTGAATGTGCGATGCCTGCGGCAACGTGAACGATCAGCACCCAGCATGGAATGATCCTCATCGCATCCTCCCGAGCGGTACGTCCTGCCATGCCGCTGGCGCCTGCACGACACGCGTTGCAGGCGGCGGTCCAGACGTGGCCATTTCACCTCGACGCTCACCGACAAGATAGCCTCCGACGAGAGCCACAAGAATCGCGGCAACTGCGGCAAGCGCGCGCGGTGCAGAGCGTCTCGGCTTTCGAACCGCGAACGCGGGGGCTTCTTTGCCTTCTGTCTGCATGAGGTGACGCAACGCCATCAAGTCGATGAGCAAGTCGCGGCCGGCCGGTTCACTTAACGCCTCCGCCAATGTGCTCGAGTTGAAGGGTTCGTCGTCCAGAAAGGCTGAGATGACTTCGTGTCTGTCGCTCATGGGTTCACTCTCAAGGCTGACGGCCAGACTGCCGCATCGGAATCGTTCGTCTTGTCGCAATTGGAGCCGCCAAATGCGTACGCAGCTGTAGTCGAGCGCGATGGATGCGCGATCGAACTGCGTCGGGTGTCAGTCCGCACGCCCGTCCGATCTCTTCATAGCCAAGGCCCGCCACTTCCCGCATGAGGAATACGTCACGGTCGAGGTCTGACAATGCGGCGAGGGCCTCCTTAACAGCGAGGTCGACATCCTGAGAGGGCAATCGCGAGCTCTCGTCGATCAACGGCGATGGCTCGGGTTGTCGAACACGCCTGCGGTGGTAATCGAGCGCGAGGTTCCTGGCGATTCGAAACAGCCAAGCCCTGACCTCGCCGTCTGCGGCCACGGGAATCGCTGTCCGGCTCACTCTCAGGAAGACGTCCTGGGTCAAATCACGCGCCGTGTCGGCCCGGCCAACCGCCCGGCGGAAGTACCGGAACAGGCGATGTTGGTTGGCAGCGAACAGCGCTTCAGGGTCGACGGGCATGCCTCACTACTACTAAGAACGCGGCGTAGAGGCGATCCTCTCGAGTACGCGGACGCGAGTTACTGAAGTTGGCCGATTCGCTCAAATGAGAGGTCCGGCAACCTATTCTGCTTCGCGATCTCACGGAGACGAAGACTCGGCTACCCGTTCTGAGGCTTTCTTCCACACGTTACGTCGCGACCGACGTTTCCGCCGAAGCGTCCTCGCCTGGGGCCGCGCCGCCCTGACGATCCCACAGCACATCGATCGCCCAGCGCACATCGAACCGCTCGCCATCCCAGTCCGGGGTGGCCGTGTGTGGGCCGATCCGCATGCCGGCCGCCGCGAGCCGCGCGGTAAGGGGCGCGAGCGGATCCTGGACCTCGTCGCCATGTGTGTCCCAGCGGGGAGCGGTCGGCGCGGGCGGAAGCTGCCGGCCATCGGGGCGGCAGACGCCGACCGTCCCATCGGCGCTCCGCGTGATGGTGAAGCCCTCTTCATGCACGGCCCGATGGTGGCGTTTGCAGAGCAACACGAGATTCTCGAGCCGTGTGGGCCCACCATCTGCCCAGTGGTGAACGTGGTGCGCGTCACAATGCCGCGCCGTGCAGCCCGGAAAGCGACAACGGTGATCGCGGGCGGCTAGCGCCCGCCGAATCGCCGGCGGAATCGTCCGCCGCTTCCGGCCGACATCGAGCACCGTCCCGTCTGACGCATGCCGCATCACCACGGTCGACGCGTCGCAGGCGATCCGCCGCGACGTTTCCGCGGAAACGCACGCACCGTCGGCATCCTCCAGCACCGCCTGGCCCGTGTCGGGCGCAACCGCATCGCCAGCGCGCGCTCGCGCATCCTCCTGCAACGTGTCCTCGTCGACGTGAATGACGACCTGATAGCGATCGCCCGCCGTCCCGCGATCCAGATCACTGGCCAGAGCGCATTCGGCGACGAGTCCGAGGGCGTCAGCGCGGCGTTGCGCCGCGCTGGTCTCCGCCGGACCGTCGTCGCTCGGGGGCACAGCCGCCTCTTCTCGGAACAGCCGGTCTCCGGCGGCCTCGAGCGCTCGCTGCACCACGGCCCCGAGCTCCGGCGTGAGCCGCCCGCGGATCACCAGCATCCCGTCCTCATCCACCCAGGTGTGGAGGTGCCGCTGCTCGTGCCGCCGCGCGGTCTCTCGAGCCTCGGCCAGCCGATCGACCCGCCGCCACGCGCGCACCAACCGCTCGACGTGCGCGGCCGTGCCGCCCCGCGCTGCGTCCACAAGCCGTGTCTCACTCTCGGGTGTGGCGACGCGCGACAGCGCGCGGACCTTCGAATACGAGAGCTCGCCACGCTGCATCGCGGCACTCACGACGGGCAGCGTCGCCAAGGCGCGCGCCACGCGCACCTTCTCGCGGGCGGCGCCGAGATCGAGTCCCGTGCGCCAACTGAGCCAGTGCGCACACGAGCGAAAGCCGCCGTGCCAGCCCGCGCGGGCATCGAACTGCTGGATTAGGACCAGCAGCTCATAGGTCGCCGCCTGGATGCGGGCCGAGAGCTCGGCGATAGCGTCGCCCAGCCGCTCGATTTCCCCGTCATCCGTGGGGCGCCCCGTCAGACAGCGTGGAGGGATCGAGCCAGCAGGAGTCGTATGCCGAAGAGTGATCGAAGACATGCTCCATGATAACCCCCTGTATTTGCAACGGGTTGTACGCCATCAGGTGCCGCATAATCGGCTCGAGGGTCTCCGCGCCCCTTGCGTGACCGAGAACGGGCCCCAGACGCGCCGTACGGGCGACTAAGAGATATCCAGGCACACGATCTCAACCCCGGATCAGTCCTCGCAAAAAACCTGTCAAGCAAAAAATGGGTCCGGACCGGCGACATCGGTAACAGTTCAGACCGGGAACATGGCGTCCCCGGACCGCAAACTTACGTATCTTGGGGGGAAGCATTGGGCTTCAAGCACGCGGCGGCACCTGCGCGAACCGGCGCACGCTTTGACGATTTCCCGCTATGCGACAGCGCCTCCTGGGGTCAGGACACAGAGCCGATCGCCCGGAACTCACAGTGCAGATGGCCACCCTCGCACACGGCGCCCACCCGAGGAGCTCACGCGTCGATCTGTCCGCGTCGATGCAGTCGGGCGGCGCGCGGACTGCGGGGACTGCAGGCGGACACGTGCGCCGGGTGCTGCTCGTGATCGAGGCCGCGCTGGCTGTCGTGCTGCTCGTCGGGGCGGGGCTCCTCGCCCGCAGCTTCGTCGCGCTCGTCCAGGTCGACGCCGGGTACGACCGGGCCAACGTGCTCACAGCGGATCTGCATGTGAGTGGACCCGCCGGCACAGACGCGGACACACAAGAGCAAGGTGAGCGACTGTCCAGGCTCGCGGCTTCCACATTGGAGCGCTTGCGCGCGGTGCCGAGCGTACGCGCGGCGGGTGCCGGCACCATGGCGCCGTTTGGCGGCGCGGTCTATCGCGTGGGCTTCGAATTGCCGGGGATAACGACGCCCGATGGTCAGCCTCTGAAAGCAGAAGCGTACCGTGCCGTCATCACGCCGGGGTACGCGGAGGCGCTGGGCATGCGGCTGAAAGGGGGCCGGTTCTTCCGTGACGAGGATGCCTCGTCTGCCGTCCGCCCCATGTTGGTCAACGAGGCCTTTGCACGAGCCTACTTCAGCGATGGGAAGCCGGTCACAGGCCGGCGTTTTCCGGGCATGTTGGCGGATGACACTATCGTCGAGGTCGTGGTGTCGTCGAAGACGTGCTGTCAGGGGAGCTCGACGCGGAGGCGCAGCCACACATCTACACCGCACACGGTCCTGCGATGCCGATGGGGCATGCCACGATTGTCGCGAAAACCGAGCCCGATCCGGCGTCGCTGGCGCCGCTGTTGAGGGACATCGTGCAGCAACTCGATCCCGACGCGACCCTCGGCCGGCTGGGACCACTGGCCGTCAAGATCTCCACCTCCGTCAGCGGATCACGGTTCACGGCCTTCGTGCTCGTGGCCTTTGCCGCGCTGGCCCTGGCGCTCGCCACGACCGGCCTGTACGGCGTACTCTCCTACAACGTGGCACAGCGCCGCCGAGAGATCGGCGTGCGCGCTGCGCTCGGCGCGACGCGCGCCCACCTCGTGCGAATGGTGCTCCGCGAGGGCATGACCGTGACGGTCATTGGCCTGGCGGTTGGCGTAGCCGTCGCGGCCTTCGCCACGCGCGCGATGGCCAGCGTCCTGTTCGGCGTCACACCGCTCGATCGCGTGGCGTTCTCCTTGGGCGCGCTTCTGCTCCTGGTCGTAGCATGCGCGGCGTGCCTGATCCCCGCAGGCGCGCGGCAGCCATCGATCCCGCCGAGGCGCTGCGAGCCGAACGAAGGGGGCAACAGCTCAGGGTCAAGTGCCCGCGCGATCTATCGAATGCGAAGGAGAAGCTTCCCTGTGGTCGCGCGGCTTTCGAGGTCGCGATGCGCGCGTGCGGCGGCCGCCAACGGATAGGTCGCGGAGACGCGCACCTTCAAGGCTCCCGACAAGACCAGCGTCATGATCTCACCGGCCCGCCACCGCAGCTCTTCTCGCGTGGCGAGATAGTGGGCCAACGAAGGCCGCGTGAGGAAGAGCGAGCCGCTGTTGAGACGGCTTGGATCGACCGCTGAGACGGGCCCACTCGACTGGCCGAAGAGCACCATCGTGCCTCGCGATCGAAGCACGTTGAGGCTCTTGTCGAACGTGGTCCGACCCACCGAGTCGTACACGACGTCCACACCTCGCCCATCGGTCAACCGCTTCACCTCGGTCTCGAAGTCCTGCTGTGTGTACACGATCACCTCGTCGGCGCCGAGCTCGCGCACGAGCCGCGCCTTCTCGTCGGTGGACACGGTACCGAATACGCGCGCGCCGCGTGATTTGGCCATCTGCACGACCAGGCTGCCGGCGCCACCGGCCGCCGCGTGAACCAGGCAGGTGTGGTGCCTCTCGAGCGGAAACGTGGAGCGCGTCAGGTAGTGCGCGGTGGTGCCTTGCAGCATAACGGCCGCTGCGGTATCGACGGTGATGCCGTCGGGAATCTTCACGAGCTGCGCGGCGGGCACGATCGCGTACTCTGCATACGATCCACGCACCATCGCGTAGGTCACGCGGTCGCCAACGGCCACATCCCTGACGCCCTCACCGATCGCTTCGACGATGCCCGCGGCCTCGCTGCCGAGCGCGACCGGGCGATCGCTCTCGTAGAGGCCCGAACGAAAGTAGACGTCCAGGAAGTTGACGCCGCTGACCTGCACCGCAACGAGAACCTGGCCAGGTGCTGGTGTCGGCGTGGGAACGTCGATGAGTTGCATCTGCTCCGGACCGCCGGGCTCGTGGACGACGATTGTCTTCATGTGGCTGCCTCGTGGAATGTCCCTTGATGCTATCGCAGAGTTCGCGAAAATCGTTGACACGGCAGGCGGGTGCGCCAATCATGGTTAGTCTAGTTCTAACGGACCGCGGCCAGGCCCGCGCTCCCCGACGCTCAGATCATGAGCCACAGCCGCTTCCGGGCCCTGGCCGTTTTCCTACTGGCCGCAATCGTCGCTTGCGCGTCAGTACCGCCTTGCCAATTGTTCGCGGCTTCTCAGGCTGGCGCAGGACAGACCTCGATTCAGGAAAGGCTGAACCGTCTCAAGGCCGACCTCTTCTCCGGTGCGGATCGCGTCAACGAGGCCATAGGAGAGCTCAAGGAAATCCTGGCCCTCGATTCCCGATCGGCCGAGGGTCATTTCCTTTTGGGAATCGCCTATGGAAGGCTGGGTTCTGCGGAGCTGGTTGGTGAAGCCAAGGCGGAGCTCCGACAGGCGCTCGCGCTGAATCCAGGTTTCGTTCAGGCCCGCTTTTATCTGGGCGAGGTCTATCTCAAGCTCGGTCGCGCCGAAAGAGCCCGCGACGAGCTTGAAACCGCGCTCGTGCAGGTGCCGGGACACCCTCAATTTCTGGCCTTACTAGGCGAGGCAGAGCGACAACTGGGACGTCCCCGCCGCTCGCTGGAGCTTAACCGGCAGGCCCTGCATGTCGACCAGTCCTTCGCTCAGGCTCGTTACTACGTGGGCTTGGCTCTGCTCGACCTTCGGCAGCGCGACGAGGCCATTCAAGAACTGGAGCGGGTCGTGCAGTCTGGTTCGAACGTGGCGGAAGTGTATCTCGCCCTTGGCACCGCTTATCTCGAGGCAGGCCACCCCGCGAAGGCCTTGGACGTGCTCCGCCACGGGGCTCGGCTCGATCCCTCCCGGCCCGACATGCGGATCCAGTTGGCGCGAGCGTATCGCTCGACAGGCTCACTGGACGAAGCCGAAGAGCAATTGAAGCTCGCGCTGCCAGAGGGGACCCCGATGCTCGCCTCTTCTTACTACCAAGAGGTGGAATCCGATCTCTATCTGGAGCAGGGTCTGATCACATTGCAACAGCGCCGACTCGAGGTGGCCACGGAAGCCTTCAAGAAGGCCTTGGACATCGCTCCACATCACGGGCCCGCCCACCGACATCTGGCCGAAGCGTATATGCTGCAGGGTCTCTATGCTCTGGCGTCTGAGCACGCGGCCCAGGCGGAGAAGTTTGGATCCCCCCTGCCAGAGGATAAGCGCAGATCTCTTCGAAAGCGACTTGACGGCAAGGAAACGGGAAGACGAGAGTGACCGAGCTCAGGTGGCACGCCGCCGTGCTCGTTCTTCTGGTCCCGGTCTCTCTGTCAGGCCAGGCACGCGATGCCAAGCCTGATCGCCACGTGCAGCTCGTGGATGTGACCGTCGCATCGAAAATCGACTTCGTCCACGGGTCAGGGGCTTCTCCCGAGAAATACATGATAGAAACGTTTGGCTCGGGCGTAGCCTGGATTGACTACGACAACGACGGCTTCCCTGACCTCTACTTCGTTGGTGGCGCACCTGGCACCGCGAACGCCCTCTACCGCAACAACAGAGACGGCACTTTCAAGAACGTGACTCAGCACGCGGGAGTTGCCGGGGCGAGTAACGGCACCTACAAGACCGGCGTGGCAGTCGGGGACTATGACAACGACGGGTATCTCGATCTCTATGTGACCGCCTTCGGCCCGAATACCTTGTACCGGAACAAGGGAGACGGCACCTTTACGGATGTGACCTCCACGGGCCGCGTGGGTGGTGGGCCCGCGGAGTGGAGCAGCAGCACCGGCTTCTTCGATTTTGATCGTGACGGAGATCTAGACCTCTACGTCGTCAATTACCTGGACTATCAGCTGGACGATAACCCTTACTGTGGGTTCCGGAAAGAGGGATATCGGATGTACTGCAATCCGATGATGTTCGACGGGACGGCGGACCGACTGTTTCGCAACAATGGCGATGGCACGTTTACCGATGTATCTCGACAAGCCGGCATTGCCAATCCAGCCGGAAAGGGCCTGGGAGTCACATTCTGCGATTTTGACCGTGACACCTACATGGACGTCTACATCGCGAACGACCTGGTCCGGAATTTTCTCTACCACAACAACGGGGATGGTACCTTTCGCGACGTAGCGTATGGTGCAGGAGTCGGGTTCGACATCAACGGAAAGCCCCAGGCTGGCATGGGGGTCGACTGCGCAGATTTCAATGGCGATGGGTTGCCGGACATCTTCGTCAGCAACTTCTCGGATGAGCTGAACACACTGTACGACAACCAAGGGGATGGGATCTTTGAAGACGTCTCCGCGCAAGCCGGCCTGGGCTCGGGCCTTCTTCCCCTGGGCTTTGGCACAAAGATGTTCGATGTCGACAACGATGGCGATTTGGACGTCTACGTCACGAATGGCCACATCATCGACAATGTCGCGCTGTATCATCCCACCTTCACGTATGCCCAGAAAGATTTGGTCTATGAAAACTTGGGCAGCCGGTTCCGCGATGTGTCCGACCACAGCGGGTCCGCGCTCCAGGCCGCGCGGGTCGGACGGGGACTGGCCGTTGCAGACTTCGATAATGACGGCAATTTGGACGTGATCATTGCCAACCTCGGACAGCCGCCGGTCTTGTTGAGAAATCAGGGAGTGCGAACAGGTAACTGGATTGCGATCCGGGCCCAGGGCAGGAAGAGCAACGCCTTCGGTCTGGGCGCGCTCGTACAGGTGGAGACCTCAGACGGCGTTCAGGTGAGGGAGATCAACAACGTCGCCAGCTATCTCAGTGGCAACGATATCCGCCTTCATGTCGGCCTCGGCGAACAGAAAACGGTTCATCGGATCGAGGTGCTCTGGCCTAGTGGCGCAAGGCAAGTCGTGAAAGACATCGCCGTCAATGAGGTCCTGGTCATCGTGGAACCGTGACCACCGACTGCCGGCGGTCTGACTGACCAGCGGCCGCGGACGCCCCAACTGCGGCAGCGGCCGCCACGTGGCACGCGGTCTACGTCACGATTCTGGCCAGAAACATCTGCCGCGTGCCGTCGGCGGCGATGGCGGGAAATTGGAAAGCGTCGTTCGACCGATTCCAGGAAGGCGACCCGTCCACGCGCAGCTCGCCGGACGTGAAGCCGACGTGTGAAAACCCCGGCGTCCGCGCCCACGAGCCGTCTCTTCGATCGTAGACGACGTAGAGGTTGTCGGTGCCCTGGCGATAGCCGTTCACCACGCGGTGCCCGTCGGGTGACAACGCCGTGTCGCCGCCTGGGTCCGGGAAGACATGCGAGTCGCCGATCGTGCCGACGATCGTGCGCGCGTCGACGTCGTAGAGTACCAGCTTGCCGTCGTGGCTGCCGATCAGGCGCGTGCCCAGGTCCCACTCGGGATGCCCACCGATGTGCAGCGAGTGCACCAGCAGACGCGTGCCGTCTGGCCGGATACTGCAGGGCACGTCAACGCGGCGCGGGCCCACATCGAAGTCCGCACGCACGTAAAAGTAGATCCGGTCGTTATCGCGGTTCCCGAGCGTGTGGTTGATGAACAGCGCCCTTCCCTTGCTGTGCGGCGCGACGGGCTCGATCGCGGCCGCGAGCTGCGCGAAGCTCACGAGGAGCCGCTTCTCACCGCTCTCGATGTCCACGCGGAAGATGCCGTCGCGCTCGGGCGCCGCCTGACCAATGGTCCAGTCGCGCGCTCCCGGATAGCCGGTCACCAGGCGCAGCCGGGCGAGCCGGCCGTAGTTCAAGCCGAGGAAGTATCCGCCGCGCTGCGCGACACCGCCGTTCCCGAACGGCGTGTCGCTGAAGCGGTACTCCCGAATGCGCTTCCGCGCCGCGATGTCGTAGCGGACCGTGAAGACCTCCTGCGTCTTCTCGTCCCGGTCGTTGAAGAACAGCTCACGGTCCGGCGCCGCCGGGTTCCAGTAAAACATCGTTCCCTGCTGAAAGTTCCAGGCGCGGGACTGCTCGATCGGCTCGACGCGATGCGGCGCCGCCGCGTCGACCAGGACGACCGCGGCGGCCTCGCCGGGGCGCGGCATCCGATCTTGGAAGGTCGTCTGGAGCGCGACCAGGTGACGGTTGTCGCCGCTCCACGGCGTGTTCTGCACGTGGCCGATGTAACCGAAGAAATGGTGGTTCGGCCCGCGCGTGCATTGACTGACCTCCAGGCGTCAGGTCGTCGCTGCATGTGGCGTCTGGAGCGAGAGGTGGCCGAGCGGTGCCACGGCGACGCCGTGCAGCGCCATCTTGCCCAGGGTCCTGCGTGTGATGTGCATGATTGGTCCGCGGCGACTCACCGGGAGCCGCGCGCAGCGAGCTGTTTCTCGATCGACGGCCGAAGTGACGGTAGGTGCCGAAGCGCGTTCTCGTAGTAAACCTTTCTAAGCACGCTGTCGGGCAAGCCTACCCCCGAGATGTTCCAGCGGCCGTGGCCGGGAGATCCCCCCTCGGTACGGACCTGCGCCGGATGGTAGAAGTACTCATCATAGGTCTCGAGATAGCGCCAATGCGGCGTCCAGAAGTCGTCGGCGTTGCGATTGGGATTGCCATCGGTACCGAACAAGATGCGGTCTTGGTACTCGAGGATGAAATCCCGCCACATACGCGGCGCACGGCCGAGGTCCTGAACCGTTGCCGAGATCTCCACGTCGGCGTTCGGGTACGTGTCCAGCAGATGTGCGAGCTTCTGCGGATCGTAATAAAGCATGGCCATGTGGGCGTTCACGAAGCGGGTCTTCGGGTGCTTTCGGTGCATGTTCTCGCGGGCCTTCTCGATGACCTCGTGCGGGGGACCCGTGCGGTACAGATTGCCTTCGGTGTCGCCCGGGCGCCGCCAGAGCCCGGCCTCGTAGCGCTCGTTCTTGGGACCGATCGGATAGAAGCGGCCAATGGAATCGCTGGTGTGAATCATCACGGGCCGGTCGTACTTGGCCGCCATGGCCCAGATCGGATCCAGGCGCGGGTCGTCGGCCTGGATGAACGTGCCGTCCGGATTCTTCGCACCCTGACCGAGCGTTTTGGCGACCTTCATGCCTCGCGCACCCGCCTTGAAGGCCCGCTCCATCTCCGCGGCGAAGCGTTCGGACCAGCCCGGCTCGTTGATCCCCTCAGCGCTGAACGTGATGAAGTTGGCGACACGATCGCGGTAGGGCTCGCCAGCGCGGAGCGCCGCGTCGAGGTCCTCGCCGGTTCCGCCGTTCAGGTTCACGATGGCGCCCATGCCGATGGAATCCATGAGACGGATGAGGCTCTCATAGGCCTCGCTCGTCTGGAGACCACGTGCGTGAACGTGGAAATCGATGGCCGGAAATTTCGCTCGGCTGATGTTGGTCCGCGGCAGCCTCAGCAACGTGATGGGCATTGGAGGCACATCGGGCCCGCTCGTGACCCAGCCGGGGGAAGGCGCGATCGATTCCATGCTCGGCATGGGCGGAATCCACACGTCGCCTTCCTTGACAGTCTGGGGGGCCTTCGGCTCCACCGGCATTTCTGGCCGATTCTCGGCGGTATCTTGTCCGGGGCCGGTTCGCGGCTGTGGACGTTGCGCGTCAGGGGCTCCGCAGTCGGCGACGCAGCTGACTGTGACGATCAGGACCAGGATTGAGAGGACGCGGCGCATGGATCCAGACTCCTTTCGGCAAAGAGGCTGGGGCATTCTCGCACGACGGGTCCGCGTCCTGGACGTGCATCACGCGTTCGCGACAAATTGAGTCAAACCGCTTCGCCCCAAGATCACGTCACTCTTGCCGCAACGCCACTATGGGGTCGACTGTCATTGCGCGTCGTGCTGGGAAATAGCAGGCCGCAGTGGCAACTGCCGTGAGCAATACCGAGACAGTCATGAACGTCAACGGATCGGTGGCGGTCACGCCAAACAGCAGACTCGAGCCCGCCCGCCCGAGCCACCAGGCTCCCACGAGTCCGAGCGCGAGACCGGTCAGGCTCAGCATCAGCCCCTCTCTGATAATCATCCGGAAGATGTCGCCGGCCTGTGCGCCGATGGCCATGCGCAGGCCGATTTCTTGTGTGCGCGTCGCGATGGAGTACTGGATGAGCCCGTAGATCCCGACAGCGGCCATCAGCAGCGCCACCAGGGAGAAGCCCGTCAGGAGCCAGGTCTGGAAGCGACGCTGCGCGAGGTAGCTTCCGAGCCGCTCCTCCAGAGGCGCCACCCCGTAGATCGGCGCATGCTTCTCCACGCGACGCACGGCCGCGCGAAGTGCCCCGGACATCGCCAGTGGGTTGTCCGACGAGGTTCGTATGACAAGGTCCGCGCTCTGCGGAGGAGTTTGCGCGAGCGACACGAAGATCTGCGGGACCGGTTCGCGCTCCTGTCCCTGAAGCCGCATGTCGGCCACCACGCCTACGACCGTGTACCACGGCTCGTCGGAATCCCGCGGGCCCAACTTGAACCTTCTGCCCACTGGATCGTGCCCCGGCCACGAGCGCCGAGCCATTGCCTCGTTGATGATCGCGACCGGCGGAGCATCCGGCCCATCCCCAATCGAAAAGAAGCGGCCTCGGCGCAGCGGCGTTCCGATGGCTTTGAAGAAATTCGTGCTGACCTCGCCTCTTGCGCGCCGCAGGCGCTCGGAAACCGTTCCCTCGTCCCGTTCGACAGTGAGGACTTGTTCCCTGGGGTTACCAATGAACAGATCGCCGATGATGCCGGCGCTCTCCACACCGGGAACCGCCTGAATCTGTTCGAGGACACGGTGGTAAAGGTCGAGCCGTTGCGCGGAAACGCTCATCGCCTCGCGAAGCGTCGCGGCCTGCAAGGTCGTCGGAGTGGAGAGCTCCATCATGAGGACCCGCTCAGGCCTGAATCCCGGATCAATGCTGTTCACGTACCACCAGCTGCGGACGAGCAGACCGGCGCCGACGAGCAGAACGATCGCGAGCGCAAACTCCGCCACCACCAGTTGAGCACGAGGGTCGCGCCGAGCGCATCGGGCGAGCCTCCGAATCGCGCTTGCCAGAAGCGATGACTGATCAGGACCAGCCGTTGCCGCTGCTCGGCTTCTTCGGTCGAAAAGCTGCGGCCCAGCACGGGCTGGACACCGAGGAGTGAAAGAAGGTTGGGCGAGATGCTGGCACCGACGATCTGTTCCGCCCCTTCCGCTCCCGTCAGCGTCGTACCCACGGAGTCGAAGGTGGCCATGTCCGCGAAGGTCTGACTTTGATGCCGCCACTGTTCGACATCCCAAAGGGCGGATCTGCCCTCGCGAAGGTTCTGCGTCGGATCCTCCGTCCACAACATCGCCAACTCTTCGGGCGACCGATACGGAAGCGGCCGGAGCACAACCGCATTTAGGACGCTGAACATGGCGGTGTTGGTGCCAATCGCCA
Source organism: Luteitalea sp. (assembly GCA_009377495.1). GTDB lineage: Bacteria > Acidobacteriota > Vicinamibacteria > Vicinamibacterales > Vicinamibacteraceae > WHTT01. The sequence continues at coordinate 48,592 of WHTZ01000026.1, read as the reverse complement.
GTGCCAGTGTGGCGGCGGAGGTCACGGCAAAGCCGCGGCTCTTGCGCAGAGCCCGAAACGCGTAGCGTATGTCCTGCGCCATCGTTTCGACCAGGGCGAACGCTCTTCGTTCACGGTACCGTTCCTTCATCGGCTCTATCCCTCCAAAGCTGCGCAGTGCGGCGTATCGCGCGTCTGCTGGATGCATGCCAGCGTTGAGGTTGTCCTCAATCTGCATCTCCAGGTGAAAGCGAACTTCGTCATCCAGCTCGCGCTCTCGTCGTGTGTGTTCGAACAGGCCCCGCAGCCGAGCGGCAACCACGCGAGCCCCAACTCATCCGCGCTCCTCTACCAAGCTCCCCGGGTCAAAGCCAAGGAAGCGTTCAATCGTCGATGACATACGCCTCCAATCTCTGGAGAACGTCCGCCTTCTCTGCACGCTCATTTCTCATTAGGTAAACTACATGAACAGCATATCTGATTTTCATGTAGGCGGTCAACAGAAAAGGAAGAGAAAAGGAAGAGACCTGATGGACCGCGTCGGGTGCCGATAGCGACAGAATGGCGCGCGGCTTACTCACTCCGCAGGGCGCGAACGGGATCGACTGACGCGGCGCGTCGAGCGGGGAGCCACGCCGCCATCGCGGCAGCCGCCATGACGAATGCGATCCCGCCACCGAGGGCAATGGGGTCGAAGCGGCTCACCCGGTACAACACCGCCGCCAGCACGCGCGATGCCTGCGAGGCGATCGCGAGCCCGACGATCGCTCCCACCGCGACCGGCGTGAGTGCCCGCCGAACGATGAGCGTGACGGCATCCTGTCGCGTCGCGCCGAGCGCCATGCGCACGCCGATTTCTCGCGTGCGTTGCGCAACGGACTGGGCCGCCATCGCGGCGATCCCGGTGAGCGCGACGAACAGCGCGAGAAGGCCCACGCCCCCGGCGACGGAAATCATCGCGCGCCCGGCCCGAAGCTCGTCAGCAATCCTGTCGGTGAGCGTACGTACTGAAACCGCGAACCTGCTGTCGACGCGCGCCGCAGCGCTCGCGGCCGCGCGCGTCATCGCCGCCGCCGGGCCGGATGTTCGAACGAGGATGGTGCCGGCGGTCCCAGGGAGGAACATGAAGGGATCCGATTGCTGGCGAAGCGCGGTGTAGGCCGTGTCGCGGACGACTCCGACGACCACATGAGATCGGCGGTCGAAGTCACGAGATGTCACGCGCGCGCCGAGTGGGTCGGCCGCCGGCCACAGCCTCGCTGCCAGTGCCTGATTGATCACGATCTCTTCGCTGTGACGCTCGTCCAGCCACCGCCCGCGAACGAGCTGCAAGCCTGACGTCTCGAGGAAGCTGGCGGACACATCCGCGAGACGAACATGGACGCCCGGCGAATCAGGCGCGTCCGCCAGTCGCACGGTAGTGGCGACTTGGTTTCCGCTGAACGGCGCCGGGCTGGCTGTGGCGGTCGACGTCACGCCGGGAAGCGCCTCGATCTCCCGGCGGATTTCGTGCAGCGCCGCTTCCAGTTGTGGTCCCTGATAGCCATGCAGCTTTGCCAGCTTTGCGTCGATCCCGACGGCGAGCAGCCGATCGACGGCGATACCGGAGTCGATCGCGTGTGCGCGAACGACGGCGCGCAGCAGCAGCGCCGTAACGAGCACCAGCACGACCGACCCGGCTACTTCGGTGCCGATGAGCAGCATTCGCAGCCGCCCGATCCGGACACCTTCCGCCCGTGTCAAGGCAGGAAGCAGCGCCGTCTTCGACGCCTGAAGCGCGGGCATAAATCCCGTGCTGATCGTCGTGACGATCACCAGAGCTCCGGCGAACGCCATCATCCGGCTGTCCGGCGCAAACGACCACGCGAGCGGTTGCGTGCCTCCGGATGACATTACCCCCTGCAGCACCCAGCCCGCCGCCACGCATCCCAACGCCGTTCCCATGACGGCGAGCAGCAACCCTTCCGCGAGAAACTGGCGGACGATGCGCGCGCGGCCGGCGCCAAGGGACAGACGCACGGCGGTTTCCTGCCGCCTGGTGGATGCGCGCGCGAGGAGCAGCCCCGCGACGTTGGCGCACGCGATGAGCAGCACGCACATCGACGCCGTGCCGAGCAGACCGAACACCATCCCCTGCTCGGTGCGCACGATGCGCGGATCGATATCATTGACGCGAACAACCCAGGGCGTCCTGGCCCTGCGCTTGCCGGGATACTCGACATCGAGCGCCGTCGCGACGGCCGAGACCTGCGCCCGGGCTTGTCCGACCGAGACGCCGTCATGCAGTCGGCCGATCGCCTGGAGGCCCCACCACGCTGTCCGCTCGACAAGGCGCGTATCTCCAGGCTCGAGCAGCGGTAGACACCAAAGGGGGACCCATACGTCCGGCACGTAGGGATTGCCGTTCGGTGCACGCGCGCCGCTGAAGCCGGCCGGCAGCACGCCAACGATCGTGAAGGGTTTGAAATTGATCTCGATGGTCCGGGCCGAGAACGTTCGGGTCACGATTGAAACGGCGGTTCCAATAGGCATCGCCAAGCACGACGCTCGCTGTGCCGAGCGGCGGCAGATCCTCGGCAGGTCCGAACGTCCGCCCGAGGGTGGGACGCGCCTGCAACACACTGAAGTAGTTTCCCGAGGCGAGAACGGCGCGCAGCGAAGTCCGCTCGTCGTCCGCGCGCGGCCGGGCGGCGACTTCTGTCATCGCATACGCCGCGAGATCCATCGCAGCCGATGCACGATCCCGATAGTCCACGTAGTCCGGATAGGTCGGCCCGAGCAGCGGCCTCCCATCGTCGAGCCACACGACCCTGTTGGCGGCCGGAATGTCCTGCGTTCGCAGGAGCATGTTGTCCAGCAGCAGGAAGAGTGCGGCGTTGACCCCCGCGCCAAGTGCGATAGCGAGGATGACCACGCCGCTGAGGCCGGGACTGTGTGCCATCATCCGCGCCGCGAATCCCAGATCACGGAAGAACGCATCGACGGCGGGGCTGCCCCATTGATCGCGCGTGCGCTCGCGGATAGCGGTGGCGTTACCGAACTGCCTGCGCGCCTCATACTCGGCCGCCGCGGGTGACATGCCGGCGTCGATGAGCGCCTGTCGCCGCAGCTCGAGGTGGAGCTGTATTTCTTCCGAAAGCTGGTCGTCCAGGCGATTGCGGTGGAAGAACGAGAGCAGCCGGCGGATGGCGTGCATCATGACACTTCCATCGACAGTCTTTGGGTCTGCTGTTTCATCAGGTGCTTTCGGCCGGGTTCATGACGCGGGCGATCGCGTCGATCAGCCTGTCGAAGCTCGATTCGACGAGCCCCAACTGCTTACGGCCGGCGGCCGTCAGCCTGTAGTAGCGCGCCCGGCGGTTATTGACCGAATGCCCCCAGTCAGAGGCAATCAGCCCCCGCAATTGCAGGCGTTGCAGCGCTGGATACAGCGATCCTTCTTCGATCTTGAGGACTTCATCGGAGAGCGTCCTGATGTGTTCCGCGATGCCGTAGCCGTGCATCACATCCCGGGTGAGGCTCTTGAGAATGAGCATGTCGAGCGTCCCCGGCAGCAGGTCCTGCTTCATTGTTCTGATTCCCATAGAATGACTATGTGATACTGCGTTCTCCGGCGGCTGTCAAGAACAATTGCGCCGCGCTGCGTAGAGCTTGAAACTATGCGCCCGAGCCGGAGGACGATCTTGGCAAGCAGCATTTCTGAGAATCGACAAACGCCTGATATCACGAATAAACTAGGCGCAGTCCAAAACCTATGGCACGTTTCCGGTGGGGAGCGACGAGATCCGGTTCGGACCCGGAAAACGCCACCGGCGCCGTCGACATAGCGGTACTTCGGAAGGAGGACCTCAGATGCTCCGCTCCTTTCGTCGCACGCCCATCGTCGTATCTCCTGCCTTCGCCGCCCTTGCCTTCCTGATAGTTCCGTCCTCCTCGGCGGCCCAACTGGTCGGTGGATCGGCGGCGGTGCCTCCGAGCCAGCTCACCGGCGAGCTGCGGGCACATGATCCGGCCCTGGTCCGCGAGCAGGGCCGGGGTGCGTGGTACGTCTTCTCGACCGGCGATCCTGCGGTTGCTGGAGGCACCGTGCAGATCCGGCGGTCGAGTGACCTCGCGCATTGGGAGCTCGTCGGGACGGTTTTCGATGAGATTCCCGCGTGGGTGCGTGAGGAGGTGCCAGGCGTCTCCAACATCTGGGCACCGGACGTGTACTTCCACGACGGCGTCTACTATCTTTACTACTCGGGCTCGACGTTCGGATCGAACCGGTCGGTGATCGGCCTTGCGACCAACAGCACGCTGGACCCGCGCGACCCCGACTACGTCTGGGTGGATCAAGGGTTGGTCTGGAGCTCGGTTCCTGACGATGACTACAACGCGATCGATCCCGGCATCGTCGAGGACGAGAACGGCACGCCGTGGATGGCGTTCGGTTCGTTCTGGAGCGGGATCCGCATGGTCCGGCTGCAGTGGCCATCCGGTAAGGCTGCGCCAGATCGGGACCAGCCTCTGCGGCTGGCCGACCGTCACGTACCACCGAACGCGATCGAGGCGCCGTATATCATCCACCGCAAGGGTTGGTACTACCTGTTCGTGTCGATGGACTTCTGCTGCCGCGGCACGGACAGCACGTACAAGATCGCGGTCGGACGCTCCCGCTCGGTCACCGGGCCCTACCATGACATGCTCGGGACCCCACTGGCGCACGGCGGCGGGACGGTCATCCTGTCCGAGCGTGGCACGATGATTGGCCCAGGCGGGCAGTCGGTGTACGACAACATCCTCGCTCACCACTACTACGATGCCACGGCAAATGGGGACTTCCGGCTCGGGTTGCGGCGCATCCGTTGGATTGCCGAATGGCCACGAGTCACCGGTCCCGGTACGACGCGCTGAAAAGCGCGGCGCCTCACAACGTGTTGTTTACCATCGGTTCGGAACAGAGGAGATACACCATGACAATACCTGGGCTTGTGCGAGGACTCGCACTCTCGCTCGTGGTGCTGGCGACTGTCTCGGCCGCCGACATCAGCGGCACGTGGAAGGCCGAGTTCACCGCACCGGGTGGACAGACGGTCGAGAACACCTTCGTGTTCGAGGTGGACGGCGACACGCTGACAGGTACGGTCAGCAGCGAAATGGCCGGCGAGAGCCCGATTGAAGAGGGCACGATCGACGGCGATGAGATTTCCTTTGCCGCCACGCGCTCGATCCGTGGCAATGAGATGAGATCGCACTACGAAGGCAAGGTCGACGGCGATAAGATCGACCTGACCGTGACCGTGCAAGGCGGCGACCGATCATTCGACATGACGGCAACGCGCGAGGGAACGCAAGCATGATGTGGTGATCCGTTGGCTCCGAAGCAGTGTAGCGAGACACCCATGAAGAGTGCACCGCCGCGCATCTCTAGTCCACTTGCTGACGAAAACGTTCACAACATGTGAGGTTCGTGCGGCCACCCATGGGGCGTGGATGAGCGGACGCCTCGGCGAGGCGTCCCTACCTTCCACCGTGGTAGGGCGTGTTCGCCGAACGCGCCGCGCGGCCGACGTCTCGGCGAGGCGTCCCTACCCGGTATCCACATCGCCGCGGCCCCCGTTCACTACAGCATCCCGTCGCACGTGACAAAGTCGTGGCTGCCGCCTGAGTCGACGCGATAGCGTTGCATCTCATCGAACGAGGCGAAGGATCCGTGGCATGACGATTCTGGGGTCCGAGCCCCGATTGGCTGTCCGGGTGCTGATGAAGGGGCCCGGATTCGCGCGGGCCGCGATCCAGGAGATGAACATCCTTGCGGAGGGCTTGGCGCAGCGGTTTCCGGACTCAACACGCGCCGGACCGTGAGCGTGGAGCCGGGTGGCTGCTGCTGTGATGAGAAACAGTTCAACCTTGACAGAACAACAGGAGGAACGTCATGAAATTGAAGTATTTCTCATGCACCTTGCTGTCGTTAATTGTTGGTGTAAGTGCTCTGCTTGCCCAAACTTCTTCTCCCAAATACCGAGTATTTATGGACATTGCTCATAACCAAGTATTCTGGAATGACCCGGCAAGTATGGAGGGAAAGGATGCAAATCAGGTTGAAAGAGTCAAATATATGACCGACCAAATTATGAAGACTGCTTCTTCTCTAAATGCCGAGTTAATGTATCTGAGAGAGAAGATAGAACCTGAGCATTTAGCAACCTGCGACCTATTGTTCATTCACATGCCGTCGACAAAATATAGTCCCGCTGAAGTCGAAGTCATAACTCAGTACGTTCAAAAAGGTGGTTCTTTATTTCTTGTAATGGATGTCGATTCTTGGTCAACTTTAGAACAAACCAATGTGAACGATCTGATCAAGCCATTTGATATACAATTTAAGACCCAAAGCCCGGATACCCAGGCAGGAGGGTATACGAAAGCAGGCGTCATTACCCCTGAGGCGTTGAAAATCTCATATCATGGAGGAAGAATCGTCCAAGGCGGCACTCCTTTCTGCTTTAACAAGCAGACAGAAGACTATCCTTTTGGGACATTCAAGCGCCTAGACAACGGGGGGAAAGTTATCGTCATGGGCGACGGCATGGTTTCATTGTACATGACAAGCTGGCAAGGCGTTGACGACTACCAGTGTGGGGAATTCATGCATGATGTATTTCAATGGCTTTTAGAATGAACCTTTCGTTCATCGGTTCGGGTTCACCGGCTCCTTGTGAAAATCGGATGCGTTCACCCAGCCAGGCTGCAGTTTCTCCCCTTTCGTGTACCGCTCGTAAAAATTGCGAAACTTCTCGTCCGCATAGGGGTACTGGTCAAAGATCTTCCCGTTACCGAACATTCGCGGGTCATCCTGCGCCTCGAGCTCCCGAAAGAGTTGACTCTTGAGTTGCTCCCTCAGCTCGTGATGGGCAGGGTCGTCAGCCAGATTCTTGACGCAGTCCGGGTCCGCCTCGAGCACGTACAGCTCCTCCTGCGGCCGTTTGTCGAACGACAGTTCCCAGAAGTGCTTTCTTCCAGGATCGGCCCGGGTCTTCAGGACTTCGGTTTTCGTGGGGCTGCCGTCGCAGTTCAGATAGCCCGTCTCCGGATTGCCCGCCGGCCAGCGCGACGTCTCGAAGTTGTGGGTATACAGGATGTCGTCCTTCACGATGCCGCGAACGGGATACCCCCAATCGTGTGGTCGCCCAATGTCATGTCGCTCTTTGCCGATCAACACATGATCTCGCTCCGCGTTGACCTGGCCTGATGCGTCGGAGAACAGGATGTCCGACAGGCTCCGGCCTGCGGCTGGGGCCATGCCCGTCTCCTCCCAGCGGAGCCCTGAGAGCTCGATGAACGTGGCGGCCAGATCAATCAAGCTGACATAGTCATCGACGACGCGGCCCGGACGCTTGAGGCCGTTTTTCCACATGACGGCCAGAGGGACGCGGTTGGAAGAGTCATACGCCTGCCCCTTGACCCGGGGCGATGGCATCCCGTGATCGGACGTGACGACCACGAGTGTGTTGTCGAGCTCGCCTTCTCGTTCAAGACGCTCGAGCATCCTCACCAAATGGCGGTCGAAGTGCTCGACCTCGAGCGCATAGTCGAGCATGTCATTGCGCACGACCTCGTTGTCAGGCCAAAACGCGGGTACGCGATCGATGTCACTCAGTTTCTTGGCGCCCTTGGCGACGCCGGACCCATATTCATACTTCCGGTGCGGCTCGAGCGCACCATACCAGAAAGACCAGGGCGTGCGGTCTGGTTTCTCTCGGAGAAAATCCTCGAAATTCCCGGCATAGTCGATCGAGGCGATGCCGCTTGCGGGCGGATCGAGGCGACGCTCCTCGTACGGCACACCAGCCAGATGCCGAGGATTTCCCTCCGCATCGTTGGCGACGCCCGGCGCCCAACCCTTTCCGGTTTTCCCCACGACATAGCCATGCTCGGTCAACGCTTCGGCGTACGTCTTGAACTTGCGCGGGAAAAAGGCTATGTGATTGGCCGCTTCTTCGAGCTGCCAGGAGTTACGGGCCGTGAGGATGGACGCGCGGGAGGGAGCGCACTTGGCGTTCGGCGTGTAAGCCCGCGTGAACAGCAGTCCTTCGCGTGCCACACGGTCAAAGCCGGGCGTCCTCACCCACGGTGACCCGTACGCCCCTGCATGGCCGTAAGACCAGTCATCTGCGATGGCCAGGAGAATGTTGGGTCGGGTGGTTGGTTGCGCGCCCTGCGGGTTGGACGCGCTGGCGGCGAGCCGCGAACGACCGGCATCGGTCAGCCCAGCGATCAACCCTGCCATCAGCACGGCCAGCACCAGGCATCGGCACCCACCGACACGCCTCACGCAACGCTCTGTTGTTGTCATGTCACCCTCATCGTCCAAGGCCTTTCTGAGGCGTTCTTCCACTTCTCGCATATCGGGGTCGCCCGCGAGATTATGAAGCTCGATGGGATCTTCTTCCAAATCGTACGAGCACGGCGGCAGTGCGGCGCCTGTCGCGTATGTCCATCAGCGGCAGGATCTGATTCGCGCGCTCTAACCGTTGACAATATAACCATAGTGGATATAGCATCGCTCAACGATGAGCGCCCCCAGTCCCCAGAGCATTGACGCGCTGCTGCCGCTCCAGCCGGCGACCTTCCATATCCTGGTCGCCCTCGCCGACGACGACCGTCACGGATACGCGATCATCCAGGACGTGGCGGCGCGGACGAACGGCGCGATCAAATTGAGCCCGGCACGTTGTATCGCTCCATCCAGCGGATGCTCGAACAGGGTCTGATTGTCGAAACGAACGAGCGGCCGTCGCCCGAGTACGACGACGAACGCCGCCGCTATTACCGCCTGACACCGGTCGGCATCGCCGCTGCAAAGGCGGAAGCGGCCCGGCTGACCGAGCTCGTGCGAATGGCCCGCGCACGAGGCCTGGTGCCACGCAAGACCTAATCGTCATGTACCGCTGGCTCCTGCATCTGTCTCCGGCATCGTTCCGCAACGAGCACGCGTGACGCCTCAGGCCGCTTCTGTAAAAGAACATCTAAGTGACTACGCCGTCGGTATTACAGGTGTGATTGTCGTGTTGACAGCGACTCTCTGGTAGATTATCTTGTGGAGTGGATGCCAAAGCGCGGGAATGTGCCGATGCAGGGAGAGCTGCTCCAGGGAACGCTCGACCTGCTGATACTCAAAACACTCGTACTGGGACCAGCGCACGGGCACACGATCGCCCACGCCATCGAGCACCGATCCGAGGACGTGCTGCAGGTCGAGCACGGGTCGCTATATCCGGCGCTCCACCGGCTCGAGGATCGCGGCTGGATCGCCTCGTTCTGGGGCACGTCCGAGAACAATCGCCGCGCGCGCTACTACCGTCTCACGCGCCGGGGGCGTTCGCAGCTGGCCGAACAGACCTCGCGGTGGGACGAGATCGTCCGCGCGATTAACCGGATTCTCCGCCCAGCCGACTGAGGACGCGCATGGGCCTGTCGCGGTTCTTCCGGCGCGCACGGTGGGATCGGGAACGCGCGAACGAGCTGGAGGATTACCTCGCCCACGAAATCGACGACAACATCACCCGCGGCATGACCCCGGACGAGGCCAGGCGCGCGGCGCGCCGGAAACTGGGCAACCCGACGCTCATCCGCGAGGACATCTACGAGATGAACACGCTGCACGTCCTGGACACGCTTTGGCAGGACCTCCGCTACGGCGTGCGGATCCTTCGAAGGAACCCGACATTCGCCCTCGTGGCGATCCTGACCCTGGCGCTCGGAACTGGCGCGAACGCGGCGATTTTCCAGCTCGTAAATGCACTCCGTTTCCGCTCGCTTCCGGTAGAGCAGCCACGCGAGCTCGTGTCGATCGGAATCGATACGCACGACAAGGGGCTGATGGGCAGGGGATATCCGGGCCGCTCGATGTTCACCGAGCCTCTCTGGCAGGAGATCCGGCCACAGCAGCAGGCCTTCTCGTCGCTGTTCGCCTGGGGCAGTGACAGCTGGGACCTCTCGAGCGAAGGAGAAGTCCGTCCGGCCCAGGGGCTCTACGTCAGCGGCGACTTCTTTGGCGGGCTCGGCGTACGCGCGCACGTCGGCCGCGTGTTCACGGAGGCGGACGATCAGCAAGGATGCGGCTCGCCCGGCGCGGTGCTGTCGCACGGTTTCTGGCAGGCCCGGTACGGAGGCGACCCGGGTGTCGTCGGGAAGACGATCATGCTCGCGCGGCGCCCCTTCGATGTCATCGGCGTTGCGACACCCGGTTTTCTTGGTGTGGAAGTCGGGCGCACGTTCGACGTAGCCCTCCCGCTGTGCGCCGAGCCGCTGGTGCGCGGCGAGGACGCCGCGACCGGCAGGCGTCACGCATGGTGGCTCGACATCATGGGACGTCTGAAGCCGGACTGGACGGTCGAACGTGCCCAGGCACACTTCGCCGCCATTTCACCCGCCGTCTTCGAGGCGACGGTATCGCCGGGGTACAGCGCCGACGCGGCGAACAACTACAAAGCGTTTACGTTCACGGCGAGGCCTGCCGGCACTGGCGTGTCGGATCTGCGGGGCGCGTACGCGACCGAGCTGTGGGTGCTCTTGGGTGCAACGGGCCTGGTGCTCCTCATCACGTGCGCCAATCTCGGCAATCTGATGCTCGCGCGAGCGACTGCTCGCGAGCGCGAAATCGCCGTGCGTCTGGCGATTGGCGCGTCGCGGCGCCGCGCCAACTGGTCTCCGAGAGTCTGCTGCTCGCGGCCGTCGGCGCGCTCGGCGGGCTGCTGCTCGCGCGGTGGCTCAGCCGGACGCTGGTGACCTTGCTGAGCACAGAAAGCAACAGGATCTTCGTGGACCTGACGCCGGACTGGCGCGTGTTCGCGTTCATGGCCGTCGTCGTCGTGCTCGCGTGCGTGCTATTCGGCCTCACGCCGGCGCTCACCGCGACAGGCACGAACCCGGCGAGGGCAATGCAAGCCGGCGGCCGGTCTGCGACAGACGCGCGCGAAGCGCTCGCGCTGCGGCGTAGCTTGGTCGTCCTCCAGGTCGCGCTCTCGCTGGTGCTCGTCGTCGGTGCCCTGCTGTTCGCGCGCAGCCTGCGGAACCTCGCCTCCGTCGAGCTGGGATTCCGCCCTGACGTCATCGCAACGTCCATCGATCTGCGTCGAACGGCCGTGCAGCCAGAGGCGCGGCAGGAAACACTCGCGGAAATCGTGACGCGGTTCCGCAGCGTGCCGGGCGTCCGCCAGGCGGCCGAGGTGGGAATCGTGCCGCTCAGCGGTCTGGCTTGGAACACGCGCGTCGCGATCGGCGGTCGGGTCCAGGACCAATTCGTGTACTTCAATGTGGTCGGCGGCGACTATTTCTCCGTGATGGAAACGCCGCTCGTCGCGGGCCGGCCATTCGATGGCCGAGATCGGCAGGACGCGCCAATGGCGGCCATCGTCAACGAGACGTTCGCGCGCCTGTACTTCCCAAACGCGGCGCCAATAGGGCAGACTTTCCAGGAGGAGCCGCTGCCTGGCGCTCCGCGGCCGACCTACCACATTGTCGGGCTGGTGCGTGACACAAAGTATGTGGACGTCCGCGAAGAGTTCCTGCCGATCGCTTACCTGCCTGTATCCCAGGACCCGCAGCAGACGCCCTTAGGAATTGTCGTCCAATCCGCCCTTCCCCTCGGGTCCGTCACGCCCGCGCTGACGGGCGCCATCAACGAGGTCGCGCCCGGCGCGATGGTGTCATACAACACTGTGACGAGGTCTATCGAAATGCGACTCGTTGCAGAGCGCCTGATGGCCTGGCTGTCTGGATTCTTCGGCGTGCTGGCCATGCTCATCGCGTCGATCGGCCTCTACGGTGTCATGTCGTACATCGTGACGCGCCGCAAGGTCGAGATCGCCGTTCGCATGGCGCTCGGCGCGGAGCCGCGCCGCGTCACCCGCATGATGGTCGCGGAATCCGGTGTGCTGCTGGCCGTCGGCGTCGCCATCGGCGTGGCGCTCGCAAGCGTGGCGTTGCGGTATGCCGAAGGGCTTCTCTACGGGTTGACACCATCGGATGCGACATCCTTCGCGCTCGCCATCAGCATGCTCGGCATTGTGGGCGTGCTCGCGGCGTGGATCCCAGCACGGCGCGCGTCACGGGTGGATCCGACCCGGGCGTTGCACTACGAGTGAGGAATGACACCCACGCGCGGCGTATCCTCTACTCCGCCCGCAGGATGATCTTCGCGATCTCCATGTTCTCGAGCGTGGTAGTCTGAAAGCCCTTGGCTGTAACAATCACGACGCGTCACGGCTGTCAAGCGATCTGCGCCCGGTCGGTCGTTCACGCGACGTGAGCTGAGAAGGAGCGTGTGGTGGATAGGCGGGCTTTCGTGTGCCTCATCGCGCTGTTGAGCGGCGTCCGTGTGCTCACCGCGACACCAGCCACCCTCACCATCGACACGCCGATGCCCGCGCCCGTATGGGCAACGCTCGAGCGCCAGCTCTTTGCCCACAACGTTCCCGCGTGCCGGGAGTTCTTCGAGAAGTACTACGACGCGCGCGGCTATCTCCAGTGCTTCCTGCGCTGGGGCGCGAACGACGGGCCGGACGACGCGTTCGAGAACTTCAATCGCTGGCCCGAGCTGCACGCGCTGGGCGCGGACGACGAAATCCTCCAGCTTTATCTCAAAGGCTGGGAGGGCATGATCCGCCAGTACTCCGAGGCCAAGACCACCGACGTGCCCGCCGGACGCGCGGGGATGTATGTGAAGGAGTTTTCCGCGCAGTCGGACTGGATGCACCACGGCGAGGGCCTGCAACTCTTCAATCGCATGGCGCTCTCGGTGCCTACCCTGCCTGCCTATCGCCAGCGCGCGCTGCGCTTCGCGGCCCTCTACATGGGCGAGGATCCGGACGCGCCGAACTACGATCCCGAGAAGAAACTGATTCGCTCGATGATCAACGGCAGTCGCGGCCCGATGCTGCGTAAGGCCACGGCGCTTGACTGGGTGGGCGACCCATTCGACGTGACCGGTTTTGTCGCGTTACACGGCGAGCGCACGTACGCGCAGTTTCTGGAGCACTACCGGGAATACACCGACGTTGTGGGCGACCACTTTCTGAACCTGGTTGCCACCACGCTTCCAACCAACGCCTACCTACTCACCGGCGAGGCGAAGTATCGCCGCTGGATCGTCGAGTATATGGACGCGTGGCTCGCGCGCATGAAGCAGAACGGCGGCATCATCCCGAGCTGTGTCGATCTCGACGGCACAGTCGGCGGCCCTGACCGGCCGTGGTGGGGTAATGCGTACGGATGGGGGTTCAGCCCAGTCAATCCTGTGACAGGCCGACGCGAGGACCGCAACCGCATCGGGCGTGCACTCGTCGGTTTCAGCAACGCGCTTCTCGTCACGGGCGATCAGAAATATGTCGATGCCTGGCGCGCCATGATCGACGTCGTCAACTCCCACGCCCGCTCGATCGGCGGTCGCAAGGAATATCCGAGCATGTTTGGTGCCGATGGCTGGTATGGCTGGAAACCAGAACCGTGGAGCATCGGCGCGCTCGAGGTGTGGTATTGGTCCATGCGTCCGGACGATCGCGCACGCGTGGGAGCCAATCCTTGGCTCGAGTTCCTCGAGGGCAAGAACGCCGACTACCCCGAGGTTGCGCTGCGGCGCGAGCTCGAGAGCATCCCGGGCAAGCTCGCGACCATCCGCGCGGACCAGACCCCGCCCGACAAGCGCCTCGCCGACAACATGCTGGACTCCAACCCGGCCGCGACTGACGCATTGGTCCGGCTCATGTTTGGCGCGCTCGTGCCGGGCCGCGAGGGAGGTCTGCTCAACGCGCGCCTGCGCTACTTCGATCCCGAGCGCCGCCGGGCGGGTGTGCCCGAGGACGTGGCCGCGCTGATCTCTGAGCTCGGCGAGCGCCGGACGGTTGTGACGCTCGTCAACCTCAGTGCGACCGAATCGCGCGCGGTCGTCGTGCAGGCGGGCGCGTACGCCGAGCACCAATTCGAGTCAGTCGAGTGGAACGGACAGACTAGACGCTTAGACGCCCGCGATTTCACCGTGCAGCTCGCACCCGGCGCAGGCGCAACGCTTACGCTCGCCACCCGCCGCTACGCCAACCCGCCCACGGTCACGTTCCCGTGGGACCGCCCGTAAGCACACTTCCTTGCAACGCTACATTTCTCTCAGCGATGCGTAAATTTACATAATTGTGTACGGCCACTGTGTTCTACTTTGATTCGCGTGGCGCCGGCATACGATTCAGGCCAGGAGAAGATGATGAGAGGCGCGCTGTTGGTGTGTGCCGGTGCGGCGATACTGGTCGGAGTCCCTCAGGAAGCCCCGCCAATCAATGAGGACGAAGCCAAGGTCCCTGCATACACGCTGCCCGATCCGCTGCGGTTCGAACGTGGCGGACGCGTGGCGGACGCGCAGGCCTGGCACGCGCAACGCCGGCCCGAGCTACTTCGTCTGTTCGAGACGCAGGTCTACGGCCGCAGCGCGCCTGCGCCTACGGCTATGCGATTCGTGACCCGCGCGGTCGATCGCGAAGCGCTCGGAGGCAACGCGGTGCGCAAGCAGGTCTCCGTCCTCTTCACCGGTTCGGAGAGTGGTCCGAGCATGGACCTGCTCCTCTACCTCCCCAAAGGAGGAGGAGACGCCGCGGCCGGCAAGCGCCCCGCCTTCCTCGGCCTCAACTTCTCTGGGAACCACGCCATCCATCCCGACCCGGGCATCACGCTGTCGACGCGATGGATGCGCGACGGTGACGAGAAGAAGGTCGTCGACAACCGGGCGACGGAGGCATCGCGTGGCACCGCGGCGTCTCGATGGCCGGTCGAGTCGATCCTGTCGCGTGGCTTCGCTCTCGTCACGGCCTACTACGGCGATCTCGAGCCGGATCATCCCGACGGCTGGAAGGACGGCGTTCGCGCTCACTTTCGGCCGAGGTCGGACACCGCGCTGAAGATGCCACCTCATGCGACGCAGCAGGACATCGAGGCTCTGGCGCCCGACGGTCCTGAGGATCACCGACTCGATAGCTGGGGCGCGATCGGAGCCTGGGCGTGGGGATTGAGCCGCGCGCTCGACTACCTCGAGACCGACGACGACATCGATGCGGCGCGGGTTGCCGTGATCGGCCATTCGCGCCTGGGCAAGACCGCGCTCTGGGCAGGCGCGCAGGATCAGCGGTTCGCGCTCGTCATCGCCAACGAGTCGGGCGAGGGCGGCGCAGCCATCACGCGGCGTCGATTCGGCGAGACGATCGCTCGCATCACCACGACGTTCCCACATTGGTTCTGCGGCATGTTCGACTACTATCGAGAACGCGAGGACGAGCTGCCCGTCGACTTCCACCAGCTCGTCGGCCTCATCGCGCCGCGTCCCGTCTACATCGCGAGCGCTGCGGAAGATCTCTGGGCCGACCCACACGGCGAGTTCCTGTCGGCAAAGCATGCGGAGCCCGTCTATCGTCTACTCGGCACGGACGGGCTCGGTGTGGACGACATGCCACCCGTCGACACGCCCGTTGGGCGCACCATCGCCTATCACGTGCGACAGGGCGCGCACGACCTCACCACGTACGACTGGGAGCAGTACCTCGCGTTTGCCAGCCGCCATCTCGCCAGACGCCCGATGCGGTAAACTCTGTCGCCATGCGGCCTGAGCTAGCGACGTACCCAAGACCGAGAGCGATCGGGTCGCATGTCTGTCATAGCGCCTACCGCGCCGCCGGCTTACTGTGGTACAAGAGCGGCGCACATTACAGGTTATAACAGGTGATCTCAATCGAGGTGTCGCCATGCGTGCGCAGCCGTTCAGCGCCATCCTGTCCCTGCTCTTGCTCGTCACCGTTCCCGCGGTCCCCGTCTCCGCCCAGTCGAATCTGGCGTCGCTGCGTGGCACCGTGGCGGACGCCACCGGCGCTGTGATTCCGGGCGCCACGATCACGCTGACCGAGCCGGGGACAGGCAGCCTGGTGCGCACGGTCGTCAGCGATACCTTGGGCAACTACGAGATGCCGGACCTGAGGCCTGGCACCTACCGCCTCCAGGTAGAGCTGGAAGGCTTCAAGACCTTCGTCTCCGAGAACGTGCTGCTCGAGAGCGGGCAGACGCGTCGCCTCGACGCCCGTCTCGAGGTTGGCGGCGCACAGGAGGAAGTCACCGTCGTTGCGGGCGCGCAGGTGCTCACCACCGACACGGGGGAGATTAGCGGGCGCTTCAACGCCGAGCAGTATCAGAAGAGTGCCTTCGTCGACGTCTTTCCGTCGCCCTTTGCCATGTTCTCCACCCAACCAGGCGTGCAGGGATCGGGCTGGGGCGTCGTCGTCGCGGGCCAGCCGCGCGAACAGATGGTGGAAGCGATGGACGGGGTCCACTCGCGCCGTCAGGGTAACACCAACAACACCAACTTCATGGAAGAGGTATCGGTCAACATCGTCAACGCGCCTGCGGACAGCTCGCGCGTGACGAGCTACAACATGGTCTCGAAGCGTGGCCAGAACGAGCTCCGTGGCATGGCCAACTACGAGCATTTCAACTCAGCGCTCAACGCGAAACCGTTCTTCGAGAGCGACGAGGTGCCGTTCCTCCTGCACGAATGGCAGCTCGAGTTGGGCGGTCCCATCCTCCGGAACAAGACCTTTTTCTACGGCTCGTGGGCCGCGCAGCGGGTTCCCAAGGGATCGTTCAACCTCGCCGACGTGCCCAGCCTCAGAATGCGCGACGGCGACTTCTCCGAAGTCGGCGAGCCCATCATCGACCCGCTCACGGGGGCGCCGTTTCCGGACAATCAGATCCCAAGTGAGCGGTTCAGCTCCGTCGCACGAGCGGCGCAGGAGCTCTACATCCCGCTACCCAATCGCGGCGACGAGGGCGCCCTCTCGAACAACTTCGAGTGGGTGCATCCATATCACTGGGACTATTTCAAGGGCGACTGGCCGTTCGTGCGTATCGACCACAACGTGACCGAGAACAACACGCTCACCGGGCGCTGGATGAAGGGGCGGTGGCCTTATGTGCTCGTGACGGACCTGCCGGACTTCTTCTGGTCGCGGCTCCGCAACCAGCAGCGCGCGGTGCTCTCCGACACTCACGTGTTCTCCGCCGCCGCGGTTCACACGATTCGCTTCGGCTATAACCATGACTTCATCGAGGACGGGAGAGAGTTCGAGGGACAGGTACCCATCAACGGCGCCGACGCCGTCGCGGCGATCGGCCTGCAGGGCGTGAACGCCGACGGCCACAGCACCGCGGGCTTCCCCGAGCTGAACATCACCGGGTTCAGCGAGCTCTCGACGATCACCGGTGGCGTCAAGTCGGACGACAAGGACTTCACCTTCGAGGAGTCGCTCACCTGGACGACGGGCCGGCACGTCTGGAAGTTCGGTTGGGAGTATCTGACGTTTGAAGGGTTCTCCGGCGTCGTGCCGAACTATGGGAGCTTTACGTTCAACGGACAGATCACCGGCCACGCGTACGCCGACTTCCTGTTGGGCATCCCGTTTCAGAGCGAGCGGGTGCTCCATCCGCTCGTCAATCGACGCCAGACCTCGAAAGAGCTCGGGATGTACGTGCAGGATTCGTTCAAGCTGAGCGCGAATCTCACGCTCGACTACGGCCTGCGTTGGGACTACTTTCCGGCCGCGCGCTACAAGGACGGGCTCATGTACAACTGGGACAAAGCCACGGGCGCGGTCATCGTGCCGCCTGACGCGCTCGACGCCGTGAGCCCCCAGTATCCAGACACCATCGAGGTGCGCGGTGGCGACGTCATCGCGGAGCCCGACACGCGAAACCTGCGGCCACGTGCGTCGATGGCCTACCGCCTGAACGAGCGCACGGTCATCAGAGGCGGGTACGGCGCCTTTACCGAGCGACTCGACTATTTCGTGGGCGCACAGGGTGGCGGCCCATTCGAGATTGCCGAGGACTACCAGAACATCGTCCAGGCGGGCGACGCGCCGCTGGTCTCGTTCCCGAACCCGTTCCCCGGTCTCGAGTTCGCGAGCGTGAGCCAGAGTGTCAGCAGCTACCCGCTACGAACCGACAACGGCGCCATCCACCAGTTCAACGTCAGCGTCGAGCGCGAGCTGATGCCCCGTGTCGGCGTGCGCCTTTCCTACATCGGTTCGCGCAGCGCTGGGCTGAACTATTCGCTGAACATCAACAAGCCGGAGCCCAGCGCCACCCCGTTCACCACGGACCGGCGCCCGTGGCCACAACTTGTCGATGTCGACGAGATCCGCAGCGACGGCAGCGCGCGGTACGACGCCTTTCAGGCGCAGGTGCAGAAGCGCAGCGGCGCGTTCACGTTCAACGCCCACTACACGTGGGCGCGCGACCAAGCAGACTACCTCAACGACGAGAACCCGTCCGACATAACCGGTCACTGGTACAATGCGGCCGCCACGCGGCGGCACTACGGGATGGTCAACACCACCTGGGAGCTGCCCGTCGGACGCGGGAGGCGCTTCCTGTCCGACACCTCGCCGCTGCTCGATCGGCTGGTCGGTGGATGGACGGTCTCCACGGTGAGCTACTTCGGCGGCGGCACCTTCTTCTCACCGTCTTTCGACGGGGCAGATCCGTCGAACACTGGCACCTCCGGAGGCATCCCGGACCGCGTCGGCCCCGGCAATCTGCCGGGCGACCAACGGACGCCGACGCGATGGTTCAACCCCGACGACTTCGCGGTACCGCCCGACGGGCGCTTTGGCAACGCCGGCGTGAACATCCTGGAGGGCGACGGGTTACACGTGCACCACGTGAGCCTGTCCAAGGAGACGCGGCTCGCGGGCGGCATGTCACTGACGTTTGGCGTGACAGCGTCGAACATCTTCAACCAGGCGCACTTCGGTAATCCGGCGTCGAACATCTCGGCAGCGACCGCAGGGAACATTTCGGAAGTGATGTCCGACTTCCAGGCAGAGCGGGCCGGTCGACGCATGATCACGGTGAAGGGTGTGCTCCGCTTCTGACGTCGGAAGGGCGAATGATCGTGCTCGCACGCACCGAATTGGCGTCTACCGGTAGCCGACACCGGAGGGGAGCCCGCCTCGCCGCTGTCACTTGCGTCCTCATCGGCGCCGCCCTGATCCAACTAGACGCGACCGAGCTGCCGATCCGCTTCGTCAACGTCGCCGCCGATTGGGGCATCGACTTCACGCATGAGAACGGCGCCTCGCCAGACAAGATCATGGTCGAGACCTTCGGCTCAGGAGTCGCGGCATTCGACTACGACAACGACGGCTGGGTCGATCTGTTCTTCGCGAACGGGGCGAACCTCTCGAGCGGCACGCCTTCGCCCGGCAACGTGCTCTACCGCAACACGGGGGGCCGGCGATTCGTGGACGTCACGCGGCAGGCCGGTGTTGCCGGCACCCGCCGCTTCGCCACCGGTGTCGCGGTTGGCGACATCGACAATGACGGCTTCCTCGACCTCTATGTCGGCGGCTACGGCGGTGGCCTCTTGTACCGCAACAACGGTGACGGCACGTTGACCGACCTCACCACGCGCGCCGGCGTTGCTGGCAAGGGGTGGATCAGCAGTGCCGGCTTCTTCGACTTCAATCGCGACGGGCATCTCGATCTCTATGTGACACGGTATCTCGAATACGACGTTGACCACGACCCGTACTGTGGGCATCGGAGGGAGGGCTATCGCATGTATTGCGATCCCAGGAACTTCGATGGCGTGCCCGACCTACTCTACCGAAACAACGGCGACGGGACATTCGTCGACGTATCCGCAGCCGCGGGGATAGCCAATCCCGCCGGCAAGGGGCTCGGTGTCGCCTTCGGCGACGTGAACAACGACGGCTGGCCGGACATCTATGTGGCGAACGACTTGGTACGAAACTTTCTGTACGTGAACAACGGCGACGGCACGTTCACAGACGCCACATATGCAGCCGGCGTGGGCTACGACGAGAATGGCAAGCCGCAGGCCGGCATGGGCACGGAGATCGCCGATTACGATGGCGATGGACGGCTCGACATCTTCGTCACCAACTTTTCTGAAGAACTGAATGAGCTCTATCGGAACGTGGGCGACCGGGATTTCGAGGACACGACACGCACCGCCGGCTTGGAGTCTGCGTGGCTGTCTCTGGGGTTCGGGACCAAGCTTTTCGATGCCAACAATGACGGAACCCTCGACATCCACGTGACGAATGGTCACGTCATCGACAACATCGCGCTCTACAGCCAGAAGCTGTCCTACAAGCAAACTGACCAGCTCTTCCTCAATCGAGGCGACGGGCGATTCGTCGACGTGTCGGCGGAGGCCGGCCCAGCGTTCCGAATCGAGCACGTGGGACGAGGTTCTGCTGTGGCGGACCTCGACAACGACGGTCAGCTCGACATCATTGTCGCCAACTCGAGTGGGGCACCAATCGTCATGCGCAACGACGAACAGAACGGAAACCACTGGCTGCGGGTCGTGGCGCGAGGGCGGGTCAGCAATCGCTTTGGCGTGGGTGCGCGCGTTGTCGTCGAGTGCGGTGGCCGGCAACAGGTACGAGAGATCGGGGCAGCAGGTAGTTACCTGAGCACGAGCGACCTGCGGCTGCATGTGGGATTGGGGCAGAACGCCACCGTGGATCGGCTAACCATCCAATGGCCCAGCGGCAAGAGACAGACCCTTGGGCGTATAGCTGGGAGTCGCCAAATCGTGCTTGACGAGCAGGATGCCCAATGACCATGCCGGCGACCGGCGACGCCAGGCATGGGCGAATTCCGCTGGCGGCTCAGCGTCTCGCGCGGGCGGTGATCTGTCGCATCAGCTCGGAGGGCAGCGGGTGGTCGAGCGCGGCCGCGCGTTCCGCATGTTCAAGGGCGCGCCCGAAGTTGCCCTGACGATACAAGGCCTCGGCCAGGTATCGATGCGCCTCCGCGAGATCCGGCGAGATGGCAACTGCCTCCTGGTACGCGCGCGCAGCCCCGTTCCATTGCCCGAGGGCCTGCAGCGCCCGGCCTCGTTCGAGCTGAATCGCGGCTTCGAGGCGCTGGTAGTACTGCGTTGCCGGGAGGCGCCGCCCGTCCGGCAGCGCTCCCGAGAGTGCGTCGAGGGCGCGCACGGGGTGACCTTGCCGCGTGAGGACCTTTGCCAAGCGCACGTGCGCTTCGGCACGATCAGGGGCCACCGCTACCGCCCGATCGTACAGCGCGCGGGCGCGGTCCAGTCGCCCCGCTTCTTCGTGTACCGATCCGAGCGTGAGGTACAGCTCGGCGATGGGGAGGCCCGAAGCGGCGGCGGCTTCGAGCGGCGGGAGGGCGGCTGCCTCGTCCTCGAGATCGAGGTACGCGAGCCCAAGGTAGTACTTCGCAGGAGCGAATGTGGCATCAATCGCCAGCGCCCGCTCTTGACGCTCCACAGACCGCCGCGGCTGGCCGAGCTGGCGCTCCGCTTCGCCTAGCAACGACTGCAGGTGGGGCAGGTCCGGGTGCAGATCGATTGCGGTGTTGAGTTGCTCGTGTGCCTTGTCGACGGCACCAACGTCGAGATAGAGCCGCGCCAGATAAAATCGGGCCCACACCAGATTCGGGTCGAGTGCGACGGCTTGCCGCAGCTCGGCCCGCGCCTCGCTGAGCGTCTCGTACGTGCCCTGTTGCAGGTAAGCTTGTGCGAGCAATTGGTGGGCCAGACCACACCTCGGGTCGAGCGCCAGCGCTTGCCTGATAGTAGCAATGGCTCGTTCCGGGTTACCACGGCGCATCTGGTCTGTGCCTTCAGCCATAGCACGTTCGACCGCGCCCTGCCTGCACGCCGGTGTGTCTACCGTGCGCTGTCCACTCGGCCGCTCCGGCGCGACCGTATCAGCCGCGTAAGGCGAGCTACCAATCGAGATGACGCCGAAAAGAAGCAACGATCGAGCGCCGTTCAGGTGAAGAGCGATCGCGCGAGCCACCACGTCATTGTAGCCGCAGGTGGGCCATTTCACTTGACGCGGCGAGGGGTGTCCTGAGCCTGCATTCGGGCCTTCTCATCGGAGTACAGACGGCTCCCGACGTTCGCGTCCGAAAATAGACTTTCGGCTAACCACGGCAAAAACCGCTAGTGACAGCGAACGAAATCCGCGGCTGATCGTATTACTATTAATAACCTTGTATGTTTTTGTTTCGTTCGACCCAATGGCTCTGAACGGAGGGGATGGGTGACCCGGGAAGCCCTCGGCGAGTTCGAGCACATGGTCCTGCTTGCCATCCTGCACCTCGGCGATGACGTCTACGGGGTACCCATCGTGGACGAGATCCAACGCCGGACGGGCCGAACGGTGGCGCCAGCGGCCGTGTACGTCACGCTGCGCCGCCTCGAGCAGAAGGGGCTCCTGTCATCCTGGATGGGTGACCCCACGCCCGAGCGCGGCGGAAAGGCGCGGCGTTACGTGAAGGTCACGCGCGCCGGTCTGCGGAGCCTGCGCGAGTCGCGCAAGGTGCTCGACCGCATGTGGCACGGTCTGGATCCAGGCCTACGGGGTGTCCGGTGACTGGGTGGCGGAGTCCGCCGCGGCCCGCACGCTGGCTGCTGGAACGCGCGCTGCCAGCCGAAGTGCGCGAGGCGGTCTCGGGCGATCTGGACGAAGTGTTCCAGCGCGACTGCCGGACGGACAGCCTGCTCTGGGCGCGCCTGCGCTACTGGCAGAAAGCCATGTCGTTCTCCAGGCATTTCGTCGTGGAGCGATGGCGCGACCGGCGCCGACAGCGGCCCGCATCCTTTTCGTTGACAGGGGGTGACATGAAGCTCTCTCGTAAGGAACTCGGTACGCAGCCCGAGCGTTGCGCAAGAACCCGACGTTTACGCTCGCGGCGTTGGCCATCCTCACGCTGGGCATCGGAGCCAACAGCGCGGTCTTCAGCATCGTCAACTCCGTGTTGCTCAAGCCGCTTCCGTTCCCC
This sequence comes from Luteitalea sp., assembly GCA_009377495.1. Lineage (GTDB taxonomy): Bacteria > Acidobacteriota > Vicinamibacteria > Vicinamibacterales > Vicinamibacteraceae > WHTT01. The sequence continues at coordinate 25,750 of WHTZ01000026.1, read as the reverse complement.
GATTCAGACTCCGTCGTCTCGGTTCTTCACGTTCCTCCGGAAGAGAGCTTCCCGGGCTTGACCACGTTCGCTGTCTCGCCTGCCAACTACATCGATTGGCGGAAGCAGAACACTGTGTTCGAATCGATGGCGGTCATCGGCGGGCGCAGCATGCGCTTGGGTGGAGGCAGCCGTCCCCAGTCCATCATTGCGGTCACCACAGTGCCCGACTTCTTTAGACTTCTGCGGGTTCGAGCCGCGGTCGGACGCACGTTCACGGCTGAGGAAACTCAACCGGGACGCGATGATGTGGTGGTGCTGAGCCATGGCTTTGCCGAGCGGCAGTTCGGCTCACCTCGGAACGCGGTCGGCCGCCGACTGGAGCTCAACGGGCGCCACTATCGGGTCGTCGGTGTGATGCCGCCCGAGTTCGAGGTGAAATCCTGGGACCCGGCTTCTCAGGAGGCCTGGGTGCCGCTCGCCTGGACAGCCGAGGATGCGGCGGTTCGAGGGAATCACAACTTTCTCGTCGTGGCGCGGTTACGCCCTGGCGTGACGGTCACCGAGGCGCAGTCGCAGATGAACGTGATCTCGGACCGGCTGGCGCGGCAGTACCCGAACGAGAACACCGGCTGGGGCGCGGTGGTGACCCGGCTTCGCGATGACCTGGTGGGCGATGTGCGCCCGGCCCTGCTCACGTTGCTGGGTGCGGTCGGGTTCGTGCTGCTCATCGCGTGCGCCAACACCGCAAACCTGGTGCTTGCGCGCACCATTACGCGGCGCAAAGAGCTGGCGATCCGCGCGGTGCTGGGGGCGAGCGCCGGTCAGGTCGTCCGCTCCGTCCTCGTCGAGACGACGTTGCTCGCCGTAGTAGGCGGCACGCTCGGATTGCTGGTCGCCCACTTCGGTCAGTCGCTCATCGTCAACGCCCTAGCCGAGGAGTTGCCTCGCGCCACAGAGGTACAACTCGATGCGCAAGTGCTCGCCTTCACACTGATCGCCTCCGTTCTCACCGGGCTCGCTGCCGGACTGATTGCCTCCTGGCGCCTGGCGAGAGTCGACCTGAACGAATCACTCAAACAAGGGTTGGGCAAGACCGATACGGTCTCGGGTGGAGCGCGGACCCGCCGCGTGCTGGTCGTCGCAGAGGTCGCGCTGTCGCTCGTGCTGCTCGTTGGAGCAGGTCTGATGGTCCGGAGCCTCATGGCCTTGCACCGAGTCGATTTGGGATTCGTCCCATCCGACCTGGTCACGATGACCGTACCCATCCCCGAGTCGGCCGAGGAGACTGAACGCAACAGGTTTTACGATGAGTTCCTGCCGCGCGTGCGCCAGCTGCCAGGAGTGATATCGGCTGCCGCGATTGACGGCACAACCACGCTGCCGCTGGCGGGCGGCGGCTCCCAGCAGCCGATTGTGGTTGAAGGCCGCCCAGCCGAGGTCTTCGCGTTGCAGCCGACCGTCGCCGCCCGTAGCGTGACGCCGGGCTATTTCCACACGATGGGGATTCCGCTCAGGGCGGGCCGTGACTTCGAAGACGTTGACACGGAGCTGGACGGGAAAGCGGTGGTCGTGATCAGTCAGTCGCTCGCACGACAGTTCTGGCCAGGCCAAAGCCCGATCGGGAAACGCCTCATGCTCTCATTTAGTCCCGACATCGTCAGAGAAGTGGTGGGCGTCGTGGACGACGTGAAGGAACGAGGCATCGACGTCCTCGAGCCGGTCGCGATGTTGTACGCACCGCTGAAGCAGGACGAGGACGGCAGTGTCTCCCTCGTCGTACGCAGCGGCGACGGCCCGGCGCTGGTTCCAGCGATCACGCGCGTGCTGCAGGAAATCAATCCGGAGCTGACCGTGCGTGACGCCCGTTCCATGGACGAACGGGTGGCAGAGTCGCTCTCTCAACACCGATTCAGCATGTATCTCTTCGTGGCGCTCGGGGCGCTCGGTTGTGTCTTGGCCGCCGTGGGTATCTACAGCGTGCTTGCATACAGCATTCGTAGCCGGGTCCAGGAGATCGGTATCCGGATGGCGCTCGGGGCGCAGGTCCTTGATGTGCTGCGACTGGTAGTGATCGAGGGCATGAAGCCGACGCTCCTCGGGATTGTCGTCGGCGCGTTTGGCGCATGGGCGCTCAGCGGCATCCTGTCGCGTCTGATCTTTGGGGTCAGTGCGGCTGACCCTTACACGTTCGCCGCTGTTGCATTGCTTCTGGCAATCGTCGCGTTGATGGCGTCCCTGATTCCGGCTTACCGGGCGACGCGCGTGGAGCCAGTGACGGCGCTCCGCAATGAGTAAGCGCGTCACGCCCACCGGAATGCACGGCACCGACCGCGATCAGCTGAGGGTTCAGGTGCATGTTTAAATAACGTCACCTTGTAGGAATGTGTCAATATTCATTGGAATGTATCGCGAGGTGAGCCGAGCGAGCCGACATCTGCACTGCTCCCTGACGTCCGGGCTAGTTGCTGAGCGATGTACAGGTACCAGTCAGTCTGGTGACTAATGGGTCTCTTCGCCACATCACGGGCCGCGGCGCAACCGGGTTGCTTTGAAAGGTTGTCACCTGCTGGTTGAAGCGCTGAACCGCCTCGTTGATAGTGACGGACACAGCGAGATCGAACTCCCAATCACTTATGCCTTCTCCCTTGGGACTGAGTTCGAGACTGTCCGTCGGTCCCACTTGCTCGTTGATTGTCTTTACGATCTTCTGACCTTTCCAGTAGGCGATCGGGCATACGCACCTCACCAGAGAGGAACGGCTCATGACATCCTCCACCACGTCTCGACGGCGTTGGAACGGCACCAGACCCTATGTAGGCCGAGCGCTGGTTCTGGCGCTGGGGCTCCTCCTCACCGGCCCGGCCGGGGTGGCGAGGCCCGAGGCGGCCCTTCGACTCGCTTCGCTCGCTCAGGGCGGCCCGGACGATCGTGACGCGCAGGTCCCGCCGGTCGTGGCCGAAAGCCGCGATGGCGAGGCGCTGCCGGCCACGCTGCAGCTTGCGATGACCCGCCGCCTGGCCCGTGAGGCCGCGCGGGAGTACCGCATCGCGGCCGACGGCCACGGCGCCAACCCACACCACGGTCTGACGCTCACCTTCACGCCCGAGGGCGCGCGGGTCGACGGCGGGAACGGCGGTTTCGCCTTGCGCGTCGCGCGCATCGGTCGGGGCGGCGGCGAGGTTGTGCGTCCCGCGACGCCCCGCATCGACGGCGCCTGGGTCGAGTACGACCGCGGCGCCGGTGTGCGTGAATGGTTCGTCAACCTGCCTCAGGGTGTGGAGCAGGGCTGGACGGTGACGGAGCGGCTGGCGGGCCATGGGCCGCTGGCGTTGACGCTGGACACCGGGCGACCGCCAGACAGGATGAACGACGAGCGGCTCGCTTGGTCGGGGCTCGTCTATCACGGTCTGGTCGCCCGGGATGCCGAGGGCCGGGAGCTGCCGGCATGGTGGACGTCTGACGGCGCTCGCCTCCGCATCGAGGTGGACGATGCCGCGGCGGTCTACCCGGTCGTCATCGACCCGTGGGTGCAGCAGGCGAAGCTCATCGCGGGCGACGGGTCACCGTTCGATTTCTTCGGGACGTCGGTCGCCCTCGAGGGCGACACCGCCCTGGTGGGGACGCAGCCGGACACCGTATTCAGTGACAGCCCGGGCGCGGCCTACGTCTTCACCCGCAGCGGTGGAGTCTGGAGCCAGCAGGCCAAGCTCGTCGCGGCCGACGGGGCGATGGGCGATTTCTTCGGGACGTCGGTCGCCCTCTCGGGCGACACCGCCCTGGTGGGGGCACTGGCCGCCGACCCGGCCGGCAGTACCAATCAGGGCGCGGCCTACGTCTTCACCCGCAGCGGCGGAGTCTGGAGCCAGCAGGCCAAGCTCATCGCGGCCGACGGGGCGGTGGGCGATAGCTTCGGCAAGTCGGTCGCCCTCTCGGGCGGAACCGCCCTGGTGGGGGCATCGGGGGCCAACGACCTTCAGGGCGGCGCGGCCTACGTCTTCACCCGCAGCGGTGAAGTCTGGAGCCAGCAGGCCAAGCTCGTCGCGGCCGACGGGGCGGACGGCGATCGCTTCGGCGGGTCGGTCGCCCTCTCGGGCGACATCGCCCTGGTGGGGGCAGTGTACGCCACCGGGGACAACGACCCCGATCAGGGCGCGGCCTACGTCTTCACCCGCGGCGACGACGGCTGGAGCGAGCAGGCCACGCTCTCCGCGGCCGACGGGGCCCGGCGCGATGAGTTCGGCTGGTCGGTCGCCCTCTCGGGCGAGGGCGATACGGCCCTGGTGGTGGCGTTCGGCGCGCGCGCGGTTTACGTCTTCACCCGCAGCGGCACGCAATGGAGCCAGCCGCAGAAGCTCACCCCGGAGGATGTGGGCGAGGTCATCCAGTCGGTCGCCCTCTCGGACGAGGGCGACACCGCCCTGGTCGGGGCAACTAGCTACAACAACTTCTGGGGCGCGGCCTACGTCTTCACCCGCAGCGGCGACGTCTGGAGCCACGAGGACACTTTCACCGCGTACGACGGGAGGGACGACTATGCCTTCGGCTGGTCGGTCGCCCTCGCGGGCGGCACCGCCCTGGTGGGAACACATCCAGCCGTAGAAATCAATGCCGACCAGGGCGCGGCCTACGTCTTCGAATTTCAGGCCGACACCGCCGCACCCACGACGACCATCACCCTCGGTCCGGGGACACCGACCGGGGAGGACCCCTGGTATACGTCCGGCGTCCGGGTCACCGTCGAGGCGGCCGACGACATCGGCGTGGCCCAGATCCGGTGCGACCTCGATCCCAGCGAGTCGCCCGGGAGCTTCGAGGACTTGCCGAACGAAGCGTGTGCCTTCGCCCCGCCCAGCAACCTTGCCGACGACGGGGACCACACGCTCTACGCGGCGAGCATCGACGACGCGGGGAATGCCGGCGAGGTGGTCAGCGCACGCGTCCCCATCGACCAGACCCCACCCACCGTGACGTGTGACACGCCAGCACCGACGTTCGCGCTCGGACAGGCTGGCGCCGTGGTGACCGCCGAGGTGACGGATGAGACCTCTGGGCCTGCCGAGACGCCCGTGTCGGCGGCCGCGGACACCACGAGCCCGGGCGAGCACACCGTAACGCTTGCCGGTCTCGATGGCGCTGGGAACCAGACGGAGGTCTCATGCTCCTATGTGGTCACGGTCCCATCACCCACCATCAGCGGGACCGTGGTCGACGAGGACGGTGAGCCGGTCGAGGGCGTCACCGTCGAGTTGAGTGGCGACGACCAGGCCGGGATGACAACAGACGAGGAGGGGAGGTTCGCCTTTGCCGACCTGGCGAGGGGCGGGAGGTACACGGTCACGCCGACGCATGCGGACTATCACTTCACCCCCGAGTCGCGCGAGTTCGCGTCGCTCGAGGAGGATGCGCAGGCCCTCTTCACCGGGACGCGGCTGACCGCCGACTACACGCGCTACTTTGGCGAAGGGGCGATTGGGCCGTTCTTCGACACGACCTTTGCGCTCTTCAATCCGGGTGACGAAGATGCGGCTGCGACGCTGACGTTTGCTGGCGAAGCCAGCGACGTCGTTCCCCACACGGTGATCATCCCAGCCGGCGCGCAGGTCGTCGTCGATCCCGAGACGCTCCTGCCCGCGGACTGGGTCGGTTTCGCCACCGCCATTTACGCCGACCAGGTGCTGGTCACGTCACGCACCATGCGCTGGGATGACCGGCACTACGGTCGCCACGAGAGCGCCGGCGTGGCGACCCCGCAGACGGAGTGGTGGTTCACTGAAGGCGCCACAGGCACCTTTCAGCTCTTCTACCTGCTCTACAACCCGGGAGACCAGGCGGCTGACGTGACGGCCACCTACTACCGTGGTGCCGAGCAGGCCGCCGTGACCCGCACCTACGCGGTCGCCCCCCACACGCGCCGCACCGTCCTCGTGAACGTCGCCGCCGATGGCGTCACGCCCGACCCCGACCTCGGCACGACCGACGTGGCCGCCCGCATCGTCTCGACCAACGGCGTCCCGATCGTCGCCGAACGGGCGATGTATCTGACGACCGAGGCGACGCAACCGTTCACGGCCGGCACGATGGCGGCCGCGGTGACCACCGCGGCGGAGTCGTGGCACTTCGCCGAAGGGGCCACTGACTTCTTCGACCTCTTCCTCTTGCTCGCCAATCCGAGCACCGAGCCGGTCGAGGCGACGGTGCGCTACCTCCTGCCGACGGGCGAGCCGCTCGCGCGCACCTACACGCTCGAGCCCGAGAGCCGCCGCACGATCTGGGTGGACGCGGAAGACGACCGCCTCGCCGAGACGCAGGTCGCCATCACGGTTCAAAGTGAGACGCCGATCCTGGCGGAGCGCGCGATGTGGTGGGGCGCCAGTGGCGCCTGGGACGGCGGGCATGTCAGCACGGGCGCGGTCCGGCCGGCGGCGCGCTGGGGCCTCGCGGGGCTGGTGCTCGGTGGTCCGGCGGCGGCCGAGGCCTACGTCCTCGTCGCGAATCCGAACAACGCCGACGCCGAAGCGACGCTCACGCTGATCACGCCCGACGGCGTGCGCCACCCGGTGAACGTGCCGCTCGCGCCCTGGAGCCGCACCACGCTCCGGCTGAGGGACCTGTTCTCGGACGCCGGTGCCGCGGCCGTGGCGGTGTTGGTCGAGAGCACCCGCGGCGAGGACCCGGTGCCGCTCGTCGTGGAAGGCGCGGCTTACGCCTCGCCCGACGGCCAGCCGCTCACCACCGGCAGCGCGACGCCGGCGCTGCCGCTGCCGGAATGAGCGCACGAAGAGGTGTGACATCAACTCGTGCCGGCACGAGTTGATGTCCGCACAAGATGGCCAATCCCTACATCCATTCTGCGCTGTGGCTGGGCAGTCCCAGCCATTTGACTTGACGCGGCGAGGGACGTCCTGAGCCTGCATTCTGGCCTTCTCATCGGAGTCCAGACGGCTCCCGACGTTCGCGTCCGAAAATAGACTTTCGGCTAACCACGGCAAAAGCCGCCCTAATGCCGGCTATCGTCTGGTGGCGACCCTCATGGCGAACCCTGCACCGTCGTCGTCGTCCACTCCCACGCCCGCACCATCGCGCGCCGCCGACGTCGCGCTCGTCACCGGCGCGTCGAGCGGATTCGGCCTGCTCATCTCGGTCGAGCTCGCCCGCCGCGGGCTCAGGGTCTACGCGTCCATGCGCGATCTGGGGCGCGCCGATCGCCTGCGCGCCGCCGCCGACCAGGCAGGCGTGCGGCTCGAGCTGGTCGAGCTCGACGTGACCCGCGCCGATTCGATCGAGCGCGCCGCCGCCGAGGTCAAGGGCGCGGCCGGAAGGATCGACGTCCTGGTCAACAACGCCGGCTACGGCATCGGCGGCGCGGTCGAGGACCTCAGCATGGCCGAGTTGCGCGAGCAGTTCGAGACCAACTTCTTCGGCCTGGTCGCGCTCACCAAGGTGGTCCTGCCCGGCATGCGCGAGCGCCGCCGCGGCCGCATCGTCAACCTGTCCAGCATCGGCGGGCGAATCGCGACCCCGGGGCTGGCGGCCTACAACGCGTCCAAGTTCGCGGTCGAGGGATTCTCCGAGGCGCTGCGCCACGAGCTCCGGCCGTTCCAGGTCTTCGTCAGTCTGGTCGAGCCGGGCATGTTCCGGACCGACATCTTCGACCGCAACCGCCGCCTGGCCGCACGCGCCCACGATCCCGGCTCCCCCTGGTTCGAGGCCACCCGCCGCCTCGAGAAGGTGGTCGACCGCCGGGTCGAGAAGAGCACCGCGGATCCGCGGCGGGTCGCTATGGTCGTCGCCGCCATCGCCAAGGACCCACGCCCGCGGCTCCGCTACCTGGTCGGGCGGGACGCCCGGGCGCAGAGCCTGCTCGCCCGCCTGCTGCCCGCCCGCCTGTGGGAGTCGGCGATCGGACGCGCGACCGGCATGGCCAGCCAGAGCTGAGCCGACCATGCCGATCTGGTTCGCCGCGCTTCTGGGTGTGGTGCAGGGCCTGAGCGAATTCCTGCCGATCTCGTCCACGCCCACCTGCGCATCGCGCCCGCCGTGCTCGGCCAGCCGGACCCGGGCGCGGCCTACAGCGCGGTCATCCAGCTCGGCACCCTGCTCGCGGTGACCTACTTCGCGCGCGATCTGTTCGTCGTCATGCCGCGCGCGCTGGTGCGCGATCGATCCAGTCCGGAGGCGCGCCTGCCGCTCCACATCGCGATCGGCACGCTTCCGATCGTCGCGGCCGGCGTACTGGGCAAGGAGCGAGAAACGCCGCGCGACACCTCCGCGAGGCGCTTGGCGATCGTGTCGAGATCGTCGGCGAGAACGCCGGCAGACATTTGGTCGTCTGGCTGCGCGGCGCCGCTGCGGCGTGCATGGACGATCTCATCGCGCGGACATCGACCGGGGATTGGGAATCTATTCGGTCGCGCCCCATTACCTCGAGTCGCCTGCGAGGGCAAGCCTCCTTTTGGGCTACGCGTGCCTGACCCAGCAGGAGATTCGCGACGGCGTGCGCCTGCTTGCTGAGGTGATCGGAATGCTCCGTTGACAGGCTCAACGTAATGGATCGCGTCAAGACGGGTTCGATTCCTCCAAGGCTCACGAGCTTTCATCCCTCACGCAGTCAACAACTTCCGAGCGGAACAGCCTGCGCGTATCTGTCGCCGCTTGCTTGACGGATACACAATAATCGTCGATCCTTACACATAGGAGACATGCGATGCGTACCAATATCGAGATCGACGATCGCTTGATGAAGCAGGCGATGCGGGCCAGTGGGGGCAAGACCAAGCGCGCCGTCGTTGACGCCGCCTTGCGCCTGCTCGTGCAAACAAAGGCGCAGGCAGGCATCCGGCGATTGCGCGGGCGTGTCGCCTGGCAGGGCGATCTCCACGCCAGCCGATTGGACCGTGTCTCGGAGCGCCCATAATCCGTGGTGATTGTCGACACGACCGTGTGGGTCGACTATCTCAAGGGGCTCCCGACGCCGGAAGCTGACTGGCTCGATCGCGAGTTGACCCGACAACGGCTCGGGCTGACGGATCTCATTCTCTGCGAAGTGCTCCAGGGCTTGACGTCTGAGGCCAAGGCTGCCGACGTCCTCAGAGAACTCCAGCACTACGAGGTGTTCGACACCGGTGGCGTGGACTTGGCGACGGCCGCTGCCCGTAATTATCGGCTCGTACGGGCCCGCGGTGTCACGGTGCGAAAGACGATCGACTGCCTCATCGCCACGTTCTGCCTGCTCGGCGATCATGCGTTGCTCCACCACGACCGCGACTTCGATCCATTCGAGAAGGAATTGGGACTCCAAGTCGTGCACCCCGAAACCTTGCTGACGGACAGGCTGCCTGACGAAGAACCGCCGGACGAGCAGGCGCGCGACTGAGCGAGTCTGGCACACCGTCCGATGCAGGTGCCGCCGCTCTCACGACCGAACCCTGGATGTCTGAGGCTGGCGCGATGCGCTAAGCATCCACGGCTATCCGAACAGTCCAGAAGGGGATAGGATTGCCTCTACGTGACCCCGCTCAGTGCCGTCGTACCGGAGTCGGCCTTCCCACGCGACGTCCTGCCCCGCCTTGTGCGCGCTGGACTCGTCACGGGCGTGATCGACGGACTCTTCTCGAGCGTCCTGAACGTCTTCGCGTACGGTTCTACGGTGACGCGCCTGTTTCAAGGAGTCGCTGCTACATTGCTTGGCAAAGCGGCGCTCGACGGCGGTACCTCGACGGCCGCCGTTGGGGTTCTCATGCACTTTGGAGTGGCCTTCGGCTGGTCGGCCGTCTTCCTGTTCCTTGTCATGCAGTTGCCCTGGGTCCGCAGCCTCCTCCCTTCACGCTACGGAGCGATCAAGGTCGCGTCGCTGTACGGCCCTTTCATATGGATGGTGATGTCGCTGGCCGTCATTCCGTTTTTGGTGGGTCGGCCGCCCGCGATCAACGTCCGCTGGTGGATCCAGTTGTTCGGACACATTCCGTTTGTCGCAATGCCGATCGTGATGTCGATCGGCCGCAGCGTCCCCCGCTCGCAACTGGTCGACTCGCGTTCCTCGTGATCGCCGAGCGAGCTTCAATGGCGACTGCCTCGGCCCAAAATTCTCGGTCCCAAGCAAGTCATCGAACCGTCCGGCGTTCGGTTGCGCAGGAGGTCCCATAATGGACGGCAGCGCTCGGGGCGCATCCAGTCCGCGGAAAGGGCCAAGCCCGGGAGCCGCTCCTCTATGCGTGCTACTCGCGCATGGACGGCACCGCGACGCAGCACTCCACGCTGGACGTGGCGCGCCTGCTCCTCGTTCGCGGTGCCGATCCCAACGCGGGATTCCAGTGGGGCGGCACCTACATCTACACCGCGCTGACCGGGGCCTTCGGAGAAGGCGAGGACGGGAGCAATCAACCGCCGCACCCACATCGCGACGCCCTGGCAAGGCTACTGCTCGAGGCGGGCGCCGATCCCAACGACGGACAGACACTCTACAACCGCCATTCCCGTGAAGACGACGATCACCTGAGGCTGCTGCTGTCCTAGGGTCTCGGCCAGGACAAGGGTGGGCCATGGTTCAAGCGGCTGGGTGCTCGGGCACACGGTCCGGCGAGGCTGCTCGTCGAAGAGTTGTGGAGCGCGGCGAAGCGGAATTTTCCCGCGCGCGCCAAGCTGCTGGTCGAGCACGGCGCGGATGTCAACACGCCGAGCCTTCGCAACGGCCGCACGCCGTACGAAAGAGGCGCTGCGCGCGGGCAATCACGCGATTGTGGAGTTCCTGCTGCGGCATGGCGCGAAGAAGATCGAGCTCGATCGCACCGAGAGATTTGCTCTTGCGTGCATCGGCGGCTGCCGTGCGGACGCGCTCGCGCTGCTCGCGGAGGATCCCACGCTTCTGGAGCAGCTCGGACACCGCGGCCGGGTCGACTTGATCCACCGGGCCGTGGCAGCCAACCAGCCAGACGGCGTACGCTTCATCGTCGAGCCGGCGCGAGCGTATCAGCCGCGTACGGCGAGCTCCCAATCGAGATGACGCCGAAAAGAAGCAACGATCGAGCGCCGTTCCGGTGAAGAGCGATCGCGCGAGCCACCACGTTATTGTAGCCGCAGTTCCGGCCATTTCACTTGACGCGGCGAGGCGTGTCCTGAGCCTGCATTCGGGCCTTCTCATCGGAGTACAGACGGCTCCCGACGTTCGCGTCCGAAAATAGACTTTCGGCTAACCACGGCAAAAACCGCCCTAATACCGCCTATCGTCCTTATGCCCTGTTCGACCGGGCCCTCTTGAAGCTCAAGGCTCCCGATTCGGGAATACTGTCGGAACATCCGGATTTACCCGACCTTCTCTCTCAGTACGGGATACGACTGATCACGACATAGAGACTCCTCGTCTTCTTTCGGGCGATCAGCCCTCTGTCCGCCCGCTGCCGCCTCTAGCCGCCGCCCGGCACCGCATAGCGCAGAATGACGCCGCCGGTCTTCAGCGGCCTGGTCTCCAGCAGCGTCATCTCCAGCCTCCCGTCCGACGGCTTGAACAGCGGATGGCCCGCGCCGAGCACGACCGGCGCGAGGCAGAGCCGGTATTCGTCGACCAGCCCGTGGCGCAGCAGCGATGCGGTCAGGTCGGCGCTGCCGAAGACGTAGATGTCCCCGCCGGGCTGGCGCTTGAGATCCAGCACCGCGCCGGGCACCTCCCCCTGCAGCAGCCGGGAATTGGTCCAGGTCGCCGCATCCAGGGTGCGGGAGGCGACGACCTTCTCGACCCCGTTCATGAAGTCGGCGACCGCGCCTTCCGCCGTGGTCCAGTGGGCCGCCATCCCCTCGTAGGTCATGCGGCCGAACAGCAGCGTGCCGATCTCCTTCGCCTGCTCGAGACTGTAGGCCGCCAGCTCCTCCCCCCAGACACTGTTGTGAAAGGCGAGGTCCCAGGGCGCCGGGCCTTCGAAATGGCCGTCCAGGGTCATCAGGTTCCAGACAACGAGCTTTCTCACTTCGGGCATCTCCGTCTGATTGCGCTATGCAACTGGTATTCTTGTCGCACAACCAATTGCGCTATGCAACTGGTTTCATCGCCGCCCGCTGCCGCCGGCAGGTGATTGGACCGCCCCGCCAAGCCGGAAGCGGCTCTGGAATCACGCTACCGACTATCGTCCCCACGGGAACAGCGTCGTGGCGCGGACCTCCAACTGGCCGCGCGGCCAGCTGTGGCGTCCGCGGGCCGGTCGCCGGCCTGTGGTGGAGCGGCGGGGCGGACTGCAAGCGTTCGTCTAGCGAGCCCGGTCGGTCCGCGTCGCGTGCCGCAAAGACGGGTCGCACGAGGATACGGGATCGCGTCCCGCTGGCGGCCACGACCTCTGGACCGGCGCGGGGACGGCGTTCTCGCACGGCCGTGCCCCGCCACGGCCCGAATACCGGCTCGGCCTCATGCGCGTTGTGGCGCCGACAGCGCAAAGAGATATTCTCGACCGAGGCGTCACCCCCGGCGGCGTACGGCACGCGGTGGTGATATTCGAGGAAGCCGCGTTCGGTGCAGCGATGCCCACTCGCACTCACGAAGGCGCACTGCCCGCCATCGCGCGCCCACACGCGGCGCTTGACGTCCGCGGGAATGTGACGTGACCCCGCCTTCGGCGTGGCCGACGCGCCGCCTCCGGCGCGGCGAAGGCCCGGTGCGGCGCTGCGCGCCGTCGCCGCTCGACTCGGCTCGGGGCAACTCTGCTCCTGTCGAAGGGTCGACGAGCCGCTCACGCGGGGGCGGCCGGTCGCCGCGCGCTTCGTCTTCGCAGCCTCCAGGAGCAGAAGGGTGAGCCCCCGATCAAACAGCGCGGCCACATCGCCATTGGGTATGACATGCCGCAGGAGGTCTTGGGCTTCGCGGAGCTTCGCGTAGGTTTCAGCGCCGATCGTGAACGACACTTTGTAGCGAGCAGGTGCGAGCGGCGTGACTGTGGCGCGTGTGCGGTCTGGCGGCAGGGCGCGTCCGGGCTCGTGTCGCGCCTCGGCCGGGTCGGTGACAGCCGGCGAGCATGACGGCGGTGCCTCGTCGTCGGCCGCTGCCGGTTCCGGCGCGACCCCTGCCTGGTCCGGCATCGCGGACTCGCGCGGCGGTTGGGCTGTGGAGCTGCTGACCGCCAGTGTCGGGAGCTTTCGCACCGCACTAGGCACGGCGGGGCGGGGCTGCAGCCGGGCCACGACCTGCTCGACCTCCCGCGTGCTGCAATGACGCACTTCGGCCAACAGCGCCACGTGGTTGGCTTGCGTCAGGTGGGGCGCCAGCAAGCGAATGGTCGTGAGCGTCACGTCGCCGGCGGCGAGACGCTCGAGGATCATCGGGAACCGCTGCGCGGCGCGAGCCGCCGTGATGCGCTTGTAGGTGGCGGACTCCGACAGGCCGAGCGCTTGGGTGCAATACACGAACAAGGATCGGTAGCCTTCGGCGAGATACAGGCGACGCCGATCGAGCGCGGCGAGGGAGGCGACGAGGCCCGCGGTGGCCTCGCGTTCACGGGCAGCGAGGCACGTGACCTCGCGGAGGAGATCCTGATCCGAGAGCTGATCGAACGAGGCAAGGAGAGTCGCCATACCCTATTTTACGGAGGCGATTTTCGAGGCTCACAACGGCCCCCTGGCGCACGCGAACGGCGCCGATCCTTCTTTTCAGTCGACGTTGCCTCCGGACGCGGCCTCTTGGTCAACGTAGCGCTCGCAGCGGGTCATCCTCGCGCGCTCCTGCGCAAAAACGCGCGCGGCCCGAGAACCGTGTCAAGCACATTCGTGGTCCGGACCGGGGGCATAGGTGACACTTTAGACTGGGAACATGGGTGACAGTTTCCGGCATGCTGGGACGCATGCCATGGAACGAGACAGCACCCATGAACGAGCGTGTGAAGTTCATCGCCAGCTACTTGAAGCACGACGAGAGCGTCAGTGCGTTGTGCGAGCGCTTCGGCATCAGTCGGAAGACGGGATACAAATGGGTCGAGCGCTATCACGCGGGTGGGGTCACCGCCCTGGTCGATCAGTCGCGTGCCCCCCACGCCCATCCGCACGCCGTCCCCGCGGCGGTGGTCGAGGCGATTGTGGCGGCCCGGCGCCGCCACCCACGCTGGGGCCCCCGCAAGCTGCTGGTCGTGCTCCGGCGGCAGCAGCCCCAGCGCGCGTGGCCGGCGGCGAGTACGGTCGGCGACATCCTGCGCCACCACGGCCTCGTCCGTCGGCGTCGCCGCCGGCGCTGCAGCGCGCCCTACGGCGAACGTCTGGCCGACTATTGCCGCGCCGAACGCCATCTGGTGTGCGGATTTCAAAGGCCACTTCCCGGTCGGCGCGGCGCGCTGCCATCCGCTGACGATCATGGATGGCTTCAGCCGCTATTTATTACGCTGTCAGGCCTTGCCGCGCCCGCTCTCGACGCCGGTGCAACGGGTCTTTGAGACGGCCTTCCAGGAGTTCGGGCTGCCGCAGGCCATCCGCACTGATAACGGCGCGCCGTTCTCGACGCTGGCGGCCGGGGGCTTGTCGCGGTTGGCCGTCTGGTGGATTCGCCTCGGCATCCGTCCGGAACGGATTCTGCCAGGGCGCCCCGATCAGAACGGGCGCCACGAACGGATGCACAGCACGCTGAAGGCCGAGACCGCCCGGCCGCCGCGCGGCAGCATGCGCGCGCAGCAGCGGTGCTTCGAGGTGTTCCGCCAGGAATACAATACCGAGCGGCCGCATGAAGCCCTGGCGTACGCGACGCCCGCGTCGCGCTACTAGCCCTCGCCGCGGCCCTTGCCGCGGCGCGTGCCCGAGCCGGAGTATCCCGCGCACGTCCGCGTCGAGCGATGTTATCCCAACGGCGTGATCTCCTTTCGCGAGACGCAGTGGTACGTGACGGGCTGTCTGGCCGGGGAACTGGTGGGCCTCGAAGAAGTGGACAATGATCGTTGGACCGTGCACTTCGGACCCATCGAGCTCGGCGTGCTGGACGTGCGCAACGCCAACGCGCGCGGTAATCGGCAGTTTGGGCCGTTGGTCCGGACCGATGGGGGGATCACCGCGCGCCGCGGACGACGACGACGGCCACGATGACCGCCTCCGAGATCGCGGTGCGTCCGTTCCTCCCTTGCTCGCTCCTTGCTCTCGGCGCTCAGCATGGGCCGGCCGTCCTCGCCGTCAAGGGTCCGCTTCGCCGCGCGTGCCGCGCGCCCTTGACGGCTGCGGGCGGCCGGCCCCATGCTGGCTCCTACGAGAGCAAGGAGATCGTGGTCGACACGCAACAGTGTTACCCATGTCGCCGGTCTATTTTGTTACCTATGATGGCGGTCGCACCCGTTGGGTCCTTGGCGAAAGAACTTGTTCCGGGCACGCCCGACCAGATCACTCGTCTCGTAGAGCGTTCACGTGGTCGACGCGCGTTAGTTTAGTTAAGTTAAGTACAAACATTGTGCCGTATGCCTGCTCGAAGCCAATCGAATGCTCAGATCCAGCGACGCACGCGTGCGCAGTAGGCACGATAAGCGTCACCAAACCTTCGTTCCAAGTAGCGCTCTTCCCGCTGAATGATCGTGCGGTCCACAAGCGCGACGGCCAGCGCGAGGAAGAACACCAGCCAGGCCGTGTTCAGGAGGAACGCGAGGGCCAGCGTGATCAACGAGAGACTGACATACATCGGGTTTCGGCTGAACCGGTAGGGACCACTCCGTACCAGAGCAGTCGTCGGTCGGTTGGGGAACACGCTCGTTCCCGCCCTGATGAAAAGCATGCGTGTGTAGACGACAAGCGCCACACCGGTGAGGCCCGACGCCCACATCAGCACGACACGCGCTGCGCTCGCTATCTCGCTCGACACCGGGAAGAGCAGCAGCGGCACGCGCCGGTGCAACCACCACGCCAACAGGAAGGCGGCCGCGTATACGAACGGCGGCGGGATGATGATTCCTGCGTGCTCGGACGAGTGCGAATCGGCAGGAACCGGCGACTCATGCGCAGAGGGGTTCATGATGTGCATTCATGTGCAGACCAAGGAGTAGCTATCGCCACAAGTGGTCGGCGAAGTCTGTGAAGTGGCGCCAGTCGTCGGGTGTCAGGTTGTGGCGGCCGGTACGGACGTGATAGCCGCGAGGGCCGACGAACAGGGGACGATCGAGCGGGGGCATGTCATCGGCTCGGATCGGTGCGTGGTTCCAGAGGGCATAGACAGACGAGGCGTGCGCCAGGGAAAGAAACTCGCCCCGTGGATCTGCCCAGAGATCCTCATCGGCGCTGGCCACATAGACCGCGCGCGGCGCGACCAGCGCGATCAGCATGTGCTGGTCGAATGGCAGTTCGTCCTCGCGATCCTCGAACGTATCGAAGTTGCCGGCGAACCAGTGGGTAAAGCGATTCACCACGCGGATCGATTCTCCGAAGCGCCGCCGGCTCAGCGCCGCGCCGCCGCTGCCGGAGTCGTTCGAGATGACGAGTGCGAAGCGCTCGTCCTCAGCGCCAGCCCAGAGCGAAGCCTTCCCGCCTCTTGAATGTCCCAGCACGGCGACCTTCGAGGCGTCCACACGGGAATCCGCCTCGAAGTAGTCCATCGCACGGCTCGCGCCCCAGCCCCAGGCCGCCAGCGCTGCCCACGCATCCGGCTCGCGCCTATGGGTCGGTTCCTCTCCCTCGAAGAGGCTGATGACTTCGTCCCGGAAGCGCTCAGGATCGTCCGGAGCCAGGTCGCGCGCCTGCAGTGCCGCGATGCCATAACCGCGCGCGATGACCTGCTTCACCGGCCAGAAGCCGGACGGCTCCTGCTGCGTTGGATCCGTATTCCCAGGACCGCGAGTGTTGATCAGCAAGAACACCGGCACACGCCCTTGGACCGCGTTCGGCAAAAACAGGATTATTTCGAACTGGTGCGTGCGGCCCTGATGAACGCTCTCGATGGCAATCCGCCGGAGCGTCGCCGCGCCGCCAATCGCTGATGCATCCTGATCGACCACCTCGAAAGAAAGCCGTTCGGGAGCGCCTGGCCGGCGACCGTACATGTGCGTGCGGAACAGCTCCAGAATCTCCATCCGGCGCTGTGGCCATGCATCGGACATGTGCACGATGGAGCCATCCGAGCCCCGTAGGGAGTCGGGCAGCTCATAGGGACGGACATCTGTTTCTTCCCAGAGGGCTCGAGGCCGCTCGTGCTTCCGTTGCTCGACAACGTCCGGATCGGCCTGCCATCCGCTGTCCTGGGAGGCGAAGAGACAAGAAGTGACAGAGAATAGGAGCGTCAGAGTCGTAGTTCGCATGGCCTGTTAGCTCTCTGCTTGCGGAGCTGGTCCTTCAAGGAGTGACAGGAGCGCACCCCGACGGCAATGATGGTCAGCGTAAGATTCGACCAGCCGCTTGAGTCTGGTCCCGAGGTTTCGCTGCGCGCCTCCCTCGCTTCCACCAAAGCACGCCGCGTCAATGGTGATTGCCGGCACAGAATAGTTCGCGTGATCAGCGCTGTCAAAATTGAAAGCGGAGCTGCAGCTGCAGCGCCCCCATCTCTCCTACGTTCGTGGTCGCCCCGAATCCGTTGTTCCGTTGGCGCGATCGGGTTAACAGCTGACCCAAGCAGGACGACATTGGGTCACATGTCGACCCGAGACGACAAACGCACCGGGAGGGAGGGTGCCTCCAATCGATTTCTGGATCCCGATGCGGGCTGCGGACGATCTGGAGCAGCGCGGTAGCCATAACTTCTGGGCCGTCGCGCGACTGAAGACTGGAGTCAGCCTGGAGCAGGCCCGTGCCACGATGACGACCATTGCCGAGCGGCTGGCACGTGAATATCCCGCCTCGAACAAGGATATGGGTGTGACCGTCTTGCGCCTCAAGGGCTACGTGGCCGGCAACGTGCGTCCCGCGCTCTCGTCCTGCTGGGAGCGATAGCCCGCCACTTCAGGATAGGAAAGCGCTCGGGCTCGCCGTGACACGGCTGATCACTTGGTCGACCCCTGTGCATTTCGCACCTTGGCGACCTCTTCGGCGGACAGCGCGCTGGCGTCATTTCCAAAGTTCTGTCGAACGTACGTCGCCACGTGTGCCACCTGCTCATCGCTCAAGAAGCTGTGCTCCGGCATGGGCGTATTGTACTGCTCGTCTCGCACGGTGATGGACCCATCCAAGCCGTTGATGATGACGTCGATCAGCCGGCGCTTGTCACCGGTGACCCACTCGGATCGCGCGACGGGCGGAAAACGACCCGCGGCCCCTTCACCATCGCGCTGATGGCACGCCGCACAGTACCTGTTGTAGATGACCTCACCGGCCAGCGTAATACCTTGCTCGAGGTCATCGTCTACTTCGTGCGGCGTCCGGATATTGCTCGCCGTGCGCTTCTCCTCCTCCATCGCGGCTCGTTCGGCGACACCAAACGACTGTCGATCTCCCTTGTACATCACCCGCCAGATCTTCCCTCGGTTCGAGTCGCTAATGTACAGGGATCCATCGGGCCCAACGGCCAACCCCGTAGGCCGATGAGCCGCATCGCCGGTGTTGACGATCGGATCGACTCCGGCAAATCCATTGGCAAAGACCTCCCAGTCACCCGACGGCTCGTGCTCCTTGAACGGCACGAACCCGACGGAATAGCCGCCCTGGGAATACGGGTTCCTGATCGTGGAGCCATGAAAGGCGACAAACGCGCCGTTTCGATAGTGCTCCGGAAACTGATCGCCACGGTAGAACTGCAGGCCGTTCGGGGCAAAGTGCCCGGGGAACCCGATCAGCGGCTGATCGAACTCGCGACATCTGCCAACGATCGTGCCGTCGCCACCATACTCTGGCGCCAGCACCTTCTTGCTTTGCAAATAGTCGTGATAGCAATAGGGCCACCCGAAATCGGACCCGTCGGTGACTCGCATGAGCTCCTCCGATGGAAGGATCGCGCTCTGCCAGCGCGAGAACTGCTCGGGCCAGAGCCGGAACAAGTGATCGCGCCCGTGCATCGCCACGTACAGATGCTCGTCCACAGGGTTCCAATCCATGGCGACGACACTTCGTATCCCGGTCGCGTACTCGTATCCATCTCGCTGCCGCTGATCGAGGGTATCGGCATCGAACCGCCAGATGCCACCGTGCTGTTGGAGGTTCGGGCATGGGTCGAGCCCAGGCACGCCTGGCGTCCGATTCGGCTCCTGGCACGCGTCGGTCGGTGCGCCAAACGGCACATACATATTCCCCTTGTTATCGAAGGAAAGCGGTTTGGCGATGTGCTCGTGCGATCCGTGCTCGTGATCGTCGATGAGCACCACCTCCTTCTCTCCCGTGGGTAACAATGCACCCGACATGAGCCTGTAGCGGTAGACCGCCAGATCGGTGCTGAAGTAGAGAAAGCCGTTGTAGATTGCGATGCCCGTGTGAAAGTTGCCGATGTCATCGAAGATGCCGAACCTCTCGATGACGTCCGCCTTGCCGTCGCCGGTCGTATCGCGCAGGGCGACGAGACTCCCCTCCTCGTGCGATTTCCGTAGCTTGACGTAGATGTCACCGTTGTCGTTCACCACGAGATGCCTCGCGGGCCCGATGTCGTCCGCGACAACCACGGCTTCAAATCCGTCAGGCAACCGTAAGCCGCCCTTATCCGGGTCGCCGGCGGGTAGGCTGCCGGCTCGCTGCTGGCCACCACAGCTCAGGAGCCAGCAGATCAGGAAAGAAAGGGTGAAGGCGGACGCCGCTTGACGCTTTCGATAGGTGAACATGGAGAATCGACCGACGCGAGACTTGTGGAGAATTATGGCAGACGCGAGGGGCGCCAGGATCGGCGGGGCTCGGAGTATCATCCCCTCAGATGGAGGCTCTTCCCTTCAGAGCGACGCTGAGCGCGGCGCCCTACGCGCCGATCCACCGGCTGCCCGTGGCAGTGGTGTTGCACTGTGTGCGAAGCCTCTACAACGTCGGCGCGTTCTTCCGGACCGGCGACGCGGCGGGAATCGAGCGGCTCTATCTCACAGGCTACACTGGCTGCCCACCCCATCGCGGGATCGCCAAGACCGCGCTGGGAGCCGAGGAAACGCTTCCGTGGGAGCGGCGCGATCAGCCGTCCTCGCTGGTTGCCGACTTGCGCGAACGGGGCTGGCAAATCGCCGTCATCGAAACGTCCACACGCGCGGTCGATCTGTACGACTGGGAGCCTGCCTTCCCAGTATGCCTGGTCTTCGGCAATGAGGTGGACGGCGTGGACGTGCGCCTGGCCGAGGCGGCGGACGTCCAGGTTCGCGTGCCGATGCTTGGCCGCAAACAGTCGTTGAATGTCGCGGTCGCTGGAGGCGTTGTGCTCTTCGAGCTGCTACGACAATACCGAGAACGCCACACAGGGGGCTCCGTGAGTGCGCGCCTTGACAAGACTGCAAGGGAAGTCAAATAGAGGAGAATCGCCAGTATGAGTGACCAACATGATCAGACCGATGCGGGATTGTCTCGACGCAACTTTCTCCGAACCGCGACCACGGCTGCCGTCGGCGCAACCGTGGCCTCCCCGTTCGAGGCGATTCCCGGTCTCCACGCCGCCGGCTCCGACGAGATTCGCGTCGGCGTGATCGGCTGCGGCGGCCGCGGCAGCGGCGCAATCCGCAACATCCTGCAGGCCGCCGAGGGCGTTCGCATCGTCGCGATGGGCGACGCATTCGAGGACCGCCTCACCAAGAGCGTGGAAAGTCTCACGAAGAGGCTCGGCAGCCAGTTCGACGTGCCAAAAGATCGACAGTTCGTCGGCCTCGACGCGTACGAAAAGGTGCTGGCGCAGGATATCAATTACGTCATCCTCGCCACGCCGCCCGGCTTCCGACCAATGCATATCAAGGCCGCCGTGGCGGCCGGCAAGCACGTCTTCGCCGAGAAGCCCGTATGCGTGGATGTGGCGGGCGCGCGTACGAATCTGGAAAGCTTCGAAGAGATCCGCAAGAAAGGCCTCAGCCTGGTGGCTGGCACGCAGTATCGTCACTTCGTGCCGTACATCGAGGTGATGAAGCGGATCAAAGATGGCAGCATCGGCGACCTCGTAGCAGGACAGTGCTACTACAACGCCGGCGAGCTGTGGAGCCACGAGCGACAACCGCAATGGACCGACTTGGAGTACCAATTGCGCAACTGGTACTACTACACCTACTTTTCCGGCGATCACCTCGTCGAGCAGGCGGTCCACAACGTCGACGCGATGGTGTGGGCCTTCGGCGCCGCGCCGGTCGGTGCGGTGGCAACGGGGGGACGGCAGGTGCGCACGGACCCGCTGTTTGGTCACATCTACGATCACTTCACCGTGGACTACGAGTTCGCCGACGGCTCGCACTGTATGATGATGTGCCGTCAGCAGGAGGGCGCCGACAATAAGGTCGCGAACGAGTTCGTCGGCACGAAAGGCCGTGCGTTCGTGCTACCGAAGTACTACATCACGGGCGATCGGCCGTGGAAGCTCGATCAGACCGTCGAGACACGTCTGGACAACGCGTACGTCCAGGAACATGCCGCGTTGATCAGCAGCATCCGCGCCGGCAAGCCGCTGAACGAGCTGAAACAGGTGAACGAGACCTCGGTGGCCGCCATTCTTGGCCGTGAAGCCGCGTACACGGGCAAGGCGCTGACCAGGGAGGAGCTCATGGCATCCGAACAGTCGTTGATGCCCGAGAAATTGGAATGGGGCCCCATGGCCATACCGCCCGTGGCGATGCCGGGAGAAACCACGTTGTAGGTCACTAAATGTCACGCCACGGCCGTCAGTTTTCCGCGACGCTGTTTCGGTACCCAGGCAAGGGCGGCTGAACGTTTGTGGTCGTACCGAAACGATGCGCGCCTCCAGTGACGCAAGCGGGAGAAGGAGACCGCCATGCTCTCACGCCTCTACTACGACCTCCGCCATGCGGCGCGCTCATTGCCCCGGACACCGCTCGTCACCGCCACGATCCTCGTCACGATGGCGCTCGGCATTGGCGCCAGCACGGCGATCTTCGGCATCGTGAACGCCGTGCTGCTGCGCCCGCTGCCGTTTGCCGAGGCCGATCGACTCGTGTCCGTCTCCGAATGCCATCGCGAGCGCGCGTGCCCGAACGTGATCAACCCGGCCAATTTCGTTGACTGGCGCGCGCGAAGCCAGGCCATCGAGGACATGGCCGCCTTCATCGATACGCTCGACAATCTCACCGGTGGCGGCCAACCAGAAGAAGTGGCGGTGCAGGTGATCACGGGGAACTTCTTCGAGCTGCTCGGCGTCGAGGCTCAGATCGGTCGTGCGATCGGCCCGGCTGATGACACGCCTGATGCCGAACCGGTCACGGTGCTCAGCTACGAGCTCTGGCAGCGCCGGTTCGGCGGCGATCCGCGTGTCGTCGGACGCGACGTGCACCTCGATGGGGAACCGGTGCTCGTGGTAGGTGTCATGCCGCCCAATCGCCATCTCGTCTTGAAGGGACGATCCCTGACAGACCGCCGCGCCGAGCTCTGGAAGCCCCTCGAGGTCGATTGGTCGGAGGTTGTCCGCCGAGGGCGCTCTCTATCGGCCATCGGGCGTCTGGCGCCTGGTATGACGCTGCCGCAGGCACAGGCCGAGCTCGAGGTCATTGGGCGCGCGCTCGAAGCCGAGTATCCGGACTTCAACACCAACTGGACGGTCGTCGCGGCGTCGCTCCACGACGAGCTCAGCGGGGAAGTACGGCCGGCCCTCCTCGTGCTCTTGGGTGCTGTTGGCCTGGTGCTGCTGATCGCGTGCGCAAACGTGGCCAGCCTGCTGCTCGCGCGCGCCTCGGCCCGCTCGCGCGAGCTGGCGGTCAGAACGGCGCTCGGCGCTAGCCGCGGTCAGGTCGTCCGCCTCATCCTGACGGAAAGTGTGACGTTGTCGCTCACCGGTGGCGCCCTCGGCGTCGTTACCGCGTGGTGGCTGCAGGGACGCCTCCTGGCCCTCGCGCCGGCGGGTCTACTCCCAACGGAACGCATTCCGCTGGATGCGCCTGTACTTGGCTTTGCGCTGCTGGTCTCGATTGGTACCGGGTTGCTGTTCGGCGTCGCACCGGCGCTGGCCTCGGCGCGTCAGAGCCCCGCCGCATGCCTCCGTGATGGCGGGCGTGGCACGGCGGGATCCGCACGTGGCGGCCGCTTGCGTCGCGGACTGGTGATGGGCGAGGTGGCCATGGCGCTCGTCCTCCTTGTCGGCGCCGGTCTCCTCATGCGCAGCTTCGCCAACCTGATGTCGGAGCAAACGGGCTTCGACGCGACACACGTCCTAACCGCGAGGATCTCGTTGTCGAGCGAGGCGTACGAGCCGGAGCATCGCCGCATCGGCTTCTTTCGTGAGCTGCTCGACCGGATCGAAGCCCGTCCAGGCGTTCGGAGCGCTGGCGCCATCGACGTCCTGCCGTTCGCCGGCCTCGGCTCTGCCACATCGTTCCTGATCGAAGGCGAACCGGAGCCACCGCCCGGCGAGCGCCACACCG
The DNA here is from genome assembly GCA_009377495.1 of Luteitalea sp. GTDB lineage: Bacteria > Acidobacteriota > Vicinamibacteria > Vicinamibacterales > Vicinamibacteraceae > WHTT01. Next base: position 2,387 of record WHTZ01000026.1, on the reverse strand, counting down.
CGGACGTGCGGGTTGCCGATCCAACCTACTTCTCGACCATGGGCATTCCCTTGATCCACGGTCGTAACTTCACCGAGCGTGAGGTGCGGGAACGCTCCAACGTCGTCATCATCAACGAGACGATGGCTCGGCAGCACTTCGGTGGCGATCGGGCCATCGGGCAGCGCGTGACGATCCACATGCGCACCGATAACGTGCCCAGTGAGATCGTTGGTGTGGTCGGCGACGTCAAGTACGACGCGCTGGATGTGCCCGTGCGCGCGATGACCTACTGGCCGCATGCCGAGCTGGTGCGGCCATCGATGACGCTCGTGATCCGCACCGACGGTGATCCCCTGGCGATCGCCCCCATGCTGATCCGCGAGGTCGGTGAGATGGATCCGGAGCTGCCGGTCGCCCGCATCCGACCGATGACGACGCTGGTGTCGGCGTCGGTTGACAGCGCGCGCTTCAGCATGCTGCTCGTCTCGCTCTTTGCCGGCGTGGCCTTGCTGCTTGCCGCGATCGGGATTTACGGGGTCATGTCGTACGCCGTCCAGCAGCGGACGCACGAGATCGGGGTGCGCGTCGCGCTGGGCGCCAACGCGGCCGACATCGTGCCACTGGTCGTTCGGCAGGGATTGTGGATTACCAGCGTCGGAATCGTGAGCGGCTTGCTGGCCGCGCTCGGCCTGACGCGCCTGCTCGCCTCGCTGCTCTACGGCGTGGCGCCGCTCGACCCGCTCACATTCGCTTCCGTGGCGATTGCACTCGCAGCCGTCACCGTGGTTGCGTGCTGGCTGCCGGCTCGGCGGGCGGCTCGTATCGACCCGCTGCTCGCCCTTCGTGCGGAGTAGCGTGCGTGGATACCGGATGTGTAGCGAGGGTCACCGCGACCTTCAGCCGCGGCCTTCATCGTTGAATCATGATCTCTCGGTCGAATGTGATCTCGTCTCCCGCAATCTTGTAACGCTTCAACGGACCATCGACGATCGTGCGCTCGTCAGCCTTGTCGTAAAAGTGATAGTACCGTGTGCGCACCGGACAGGGTGGTCCGAGCAAAGAACACCCCGCCAGTTGTAATTCTGAGCTCGCTTCCAGATTGTCCAAGATAGTAGGAAAGAGATCGTATAGGTCGCCTGGACGCTCGTCGATCAGCAGCGGGGCCTCGGCCGTGGCTCCCGCCGGCTTGATCAACATCAACGTACGGGCACGTCCCCAACTCCATTCCAAGCTGTCAGACCCGGCCCGAGCTCGGATCAGTTGGCCCTTCCGAACGAAGTGCCGCGCACCGTGATCGGCGTGCATGAGGATCAACGTGTCACGGAACCGATCGTGCCTCCTGAGCGTGTCGACGAACTGCAGCAGTGTCCTCAGCGTGCACTCTGACTGGGCGAGTGCCGTCGTGGTCACCCCCGGCCGAAACGTGCAATCCGATTCCAGGACCAATGGAAAGTGCGGCAGGATGAGATGGGCGAACACGTATCGCGGGCCCTCGTGCGCTGGCCGACGCGCCTCCGCTGCCATCAGCTTCCGAAAGCTTTGCAGCGACTGCACAGGGGCTTCGTCAGGCAGCAAGGTCTGCGTTTCTAGTTGCTCCCACATGTGCTGCGGAATCAACGACCGACCAACCTCCCGGGGTAACGTTGCATACAACCACAGGGACAGAAACAGCCGGTCAGCCGCGTTGTCTTGCGACAGGTCGGCAATCTCGGGGTGGAAGTACGTTTCGTCGAAGGGAGACGGCGCGCCCCGCGGATGGGTGGTATGCACGTACCCGACGCTCCAGTAGCCGAAGGCTTTGAGCTGAGTCAACAGCGACTGTCTCCCGGAGAACGCCGCGGACACATACTCGACCGGTTCGCCTTTGTAGTCGTAAGGGACGCCTGAGAACAGTGCAGACAATGCGAGCTCCGTGCGCCCGTAGGGCGTTGTCGCCCGAGGATAGAACCGGAAGCCGGCCAATTGCTCGCGCGTGGCCCGGGTCAGCAGACGGGTGAAATAGTCAGTCTGAAACTCATCGACGACGATGTGATAGATGTCGGGAAGGGAGGACGAGCTGATCTTCCGCCAACGTTCGGTCCTGGCCCCATGCCCTTCCCGCTCCGTCACACGATCGTGGCGATTTTCGGTGGCGGTCACCGCGAAGCCGACGACCTCGAAGCTCCACCAGACCAGCAGCAACGCCCCCAGCGCACTGACCATCGGCAATGCTCCGTTCCTGAATGTCTGGCTCCGCGCGGCCTGCATGCCGACTCCCAGTGCAAGAGCCATCATCATCCAGAACAGCATCGTTTCATCGTAATTGCTGCGCAGCGCCTGAAACGCGGGCCAGAGCAAACCCAAACACAAGAGCGCCCAGAAACCCGTTGCTGCCAACACGTGGTGCCGTTGTCGATATCCCAGCA
>WHTZ01000025.1 GCA_009377495.1 Luteitalea sp. | reverse complement strand
AGCCCGCGATCGGTGAGCGGGCTGTGATATCCGCTGAGGTCGAGCTCTTCGAGCTGCGTCATGCGGGCGAGGTGCAGCAGGCCATCATCCGTGAACGAGCGGGCACCGTCCATGTTGATGCGTGTCACGAAATCGAGCCGCGATAGCTTCGCCAGCGCGCCGTCCGTGAACGCCGCCGATGTGATGCCAGTGAGGCCGTGCTCTTTCATGACGGCGAAGACCGTCTCCCAGTCCGCGTCGGACAGCGGCGGATGCGGCTCGATGGTTTTGTTCTTCCAGTCGATACGGTAGAACGGAGGCGACGAGCTAAGACCGAGACGCGAATCGACTGATTGGGCAGGCGGCTGTGCCAGGCCTTCCGCCAGCGCGGCCCAGCTCTCGAAACCGTACTGGCGCGCGACCATGAGCTGGACGTCTGCCAGCGTCGGCTCGCCGGGCACACCGCGCGCGTCGTTCACGCTGCTCTGCACCCGCACGCGCAGCTGGTCGGGGTTGTAGGACACGCCGTAGTGCGCGATGAGGTGCTGCAGCGCTTCGGCATCTCCCCCGTATCCCGCCAGGATGTTTTTGGCCAGGTGCTCGAACTGTTCGAGGCGTCCCGACGACAGCACGGCCTCGACGTGGTGCACGAGCTTCGGCCAGCTCTCGAACCCGTAGGCACGGGCCAGCGCATACTGCGCGTCAGCCAGCGTGGCAGACGGATCGTCAGCGCGCAGCGTTTCCAGACGTTCTTTGGCTTGTTTGCGGAGCTGCTCGAGGGACGGACGCGCGGGCAGCCGCGAGGCGGCTTTGGACATACGATCTCCCTTCATTGCGCCCGCGTCCGCACAACGGGCTGAAAGAAGATCGGAATTGTGACTCCGTTTACATCCAGGTGGGCTCGGCCCTTCCCGCGGACGGGATGCGTCCTGCCACGCGAGAGTCACGCTATCACCTGCCCTGCACTTGAGCAAGTGGTTCAGATCCGGGTGGTTTAGATCCGGGTAGCCGGGGGCGTTCAAGGCTGCCGGCGAGGCGCCCGCTCATGGCTAGCCGGCCGCCCACTTCCGGAGGACGGCGAGTTGGGCGTTACCGGGGCGCTATGATTGCAACGATCAATTTGCTCGTGCGGCCTCTGCGAAGGCCATGACACGCTCGACATACTCATCCGGGTGGCTCAGATGCGGCACGTGGCCCGCCCCGGCAAATGTTCCCGTGGTGACTTGCGGCAGGGTCTCGGCTATTCGGTCAACCACAAGAGGAAAGAAGGGCGGACTCTGGTCTCCCAACGTCAGCAACGCAGGAGCGGCAAAGCCACGCAAGCGACGTAGATCGAGCCCCAGTGCGTCCGGATCGCAAACCTCGTCGAGCCATGTGGGAGCATTGAAGACGAAGGTCTCGCGGATCTCTAAAGGGAGCTTCCCAAGCTCCTGGCCCGAACGCAACGGTCTCGACAAACGCGCGCGCGCCTTCCGTAACCTTGCCCGCCCTGAGCAACTCCACGACCGAAGCGATACGCTCCTGAGCGGCGCTAAGCGCCATCTGAGCGGTCGACACGTTTTCGAGGGCACGAAAGAGCGGAGGCTCGTGCACAATCAGCGTGCGAAACAGTTCAGGGCGTTCTCCCGCCAGCCGCAGGACGATCGAACCCCCGAAGGAATTCCCGACAATATGCGCAGGGACACAGCCTAGATGCTCGATGAGGGCAGCGAGATCAGCGACGTCGTCTCGCACGTTGCCTTGGCCAAAAGGACGCTGGCTCTGGCTATGTCCACGCCGATCGTAGGTGAGCACTCGAAACGAACGGGAGAGCGCCGGGACGACAGGATCCCAATTATGGTGATCACCCCACGAGCCATGCACGAGAATGAGCGGGTCGCCTCTCTCCCCAGTGAGCTCCCAATACAGTCGAACTCCATTGACGCGAGTGGCCGGCATGACGAGTCTCTTCTGGCGTGACCGAAGGACGTTCCGGCGGCCTTACTCAGCGCGCAACGCCACGACTGGATCCATTCTGGATGCTTGACGTGCCGGTACCGCTGTCGCGACCACTGCTGCGAGTAGGAGGAAGAGCGGCGCCGCCGCAAACGTCAGCGCATCCCGTCCATCGATACCGTACAGGAAACCTGCCATCAGTCCAGTGGTCGCGTACGCAGCGACCAGGCCCAGCCCGAGTCCCAACGCGAGAAGCCAAATGCCTTTGCGCAGGACCAACCACACCACGTCGTGCGATCGGGCTCCAAGCGCGAGTCGGATGCCGACCTCACGTGTGCGTTGGCGCACGACGAAGGCCAGCAGCCCATACACGCCGATCATGGCTAGTAGCAGCCCAAGCACGCCAGAGATCGTGAAAAGGAGCGCGGTCGTGCGCGCTGGATAGAGCGCGAATCCCAAGTGCTCGTTCATGGTGCGGACGTCTGTGACCGGAAGATCGGGGTCGAGCTTCTGTACAAGTAATCGCACCATCTGCATGTAGCTATGAGGATCCCCCGATGTGTGGAGGACGAGCGTCATCGCCGAGTGAAAGTTCTGCAGCGACGGGAGATAGAGGTGGCGCTGCGACGGTTCGCCAAGACTGTGGTACTTGCCGTCGGCCACCACTCCGACGATTTCGATCCAGGGTGCTGCTGGGGCATTGCTCAACCGCAAACGCTTCCCGAGCGGACTTTCGCCCCGTCCGAAGCTGCGTGCAAGTGTTTGGTTCACGATTCCGACCGGCCGCGTGCCAGCCCTGTCTTGTTCGGTAAAATCGCGTCCGGATAGGAGCGGCGTTCCCATTGCCTCAAAATAACGGGGCGCGACCTTGTCGTAGTACACGACCGGCCGTCGGTCGTCCGGCATTGGAGCTTCACCCTCGACGTACAGGCGACCGTCGCCGAGATAGCCAGGGCCGAGTTGAGGATGCGCGGTGAAGCTTGCTCCGACAATGCCCGGGAGGGCTCTGACGTCCTCGAGCAGGCGAGACTGGAACGTCACTCCCTGTTCTTGGCTGTACCCAGCCCGCCCGACGTCGACCGCGGCAAGCAGACGGTTCTGAGGGTCGAAACCCACACTGATGAGCTGCGCCTGCTGGAGTGATCGCACGCACAGTCCAGCCGTGATCAACAAGACCAGTGATACAGCCACTTGACCGACCACGAGTACGTCCCTCGCCAGCATGCGAGTATGAATGCCTCCCGTACCCGTGTCGCCGGTCTTTAGCGCCGACGTGAGATCCTGTTTGACCGAACGGAGTGTCGGCAGAATGCCAAGCAGAAGACCGCTTCCGAGAGACACAGCCAGCGTAAACAGCAGCACTCTCAGGTCGATGCTCGCGTCGAGTGAGATTTCGATGGGAAGCGGAGGAGTCATCGCGAGCAGCCCTCGTGTGACCGCGCTGGCAACTGCGAGGCCGCATAGCCCACCAAGAAGCGAGATTAGAAGACTTTCCGTGAGCAGTTGCCGGACGAGTCGCGCGCGGTTCGCTCCCAGTGACGCTCGAATGGCAAGCTCCCTTCGCCGAGCCAAAGAGCGTGCGAGTAGCAGGCTTGCGATGTTCGCGCACGCAATCAGCAGGACGAGCGCGAGCACGCCGAGCACGCCCCAGCCGAGCGCCGCCACACCGGGAATCTGCCGCGTTCGGCTATCTTGCTCCGTCAGGACGGGAAGCACCAGGTGGCGGTTTTCGACTGGGTAGCTCTGTTCCAGACGGCGCGCCCATGTATCCAGCTCGGCGCGCGCTCGAGCCAGTGTGACCTCTGGGCGAAGCCGACCAAAGACTGACAACCACGTCTCGCTACGACTGGCGAGCTTGTGCGCTTGGCCCGGCATGGCCTGCGCCTGCATCATCATCGGTACCCACAGATCTGCGGGAAACGGCGGTTCTGTTTGCGGCATGTGAGAAGCCGCGACGCCAATGATCGTAAATTCGCGGCTGTTGAGGCGCAGCGTTTGACCAACGATCAGCGGGTTTGCCGCCAGTTTGGTTTGCCACAACCGATGACTGACAATTACGACGGGGCGGGCGTCCGGCACAGAATCTTCGTCGGACAGAAAGCTCCGTCCAAGGGCGGGCTGGACACCCAGTGTCGTGAAGTAATTCCCTGATACGACCGCACCCCAGACGACTTCAGTCTGCGAGGGGCCACCCTGGCGATTGCCCAGCCCCATACTGAAAGGAACCGGCCACGAGGACGCCGCCAGCGATGTGAACGTCTGAAGCTCGGTGCGGAGATCCGTGTAGTTCAGATATGACATACGTCCGTAGACGTTGCCTCCCGATCGGCCCGAGAAGACGCGACAGAGGCGTTCCGGATCCGGCACACGAAGTGGTCGGAAGATCAAAGGATTCAGCAGGCTGAAAATGGCGCTGTTCGCGCCGATTCCCAGCGCAAGCGTGAGAACGGCAATCGTGGCAAAACCCCTCTGACGGAGTAACGCCCGTAGCCCATAACGGATGTCCTGAAGAAAGATCGACATACATGTTCTCCATCCGAATCCTTCGGTTCGATCAATCATTGCACGAGATCGCCGGCAAGTCTGTTCGCCTCGGCACGGCTGTCACATGGTATTCACAGCGCTCTCCATAAGGCTGCGCATCGTGTCTGGCACAGGCCGTGTGAACGTCTACTGTTCAGAAGCTGTACAGCGTCTTCGAAGCGTCCCGGTACCTCCAAATTCCTGAGAACACGTTGCGCGCATGGGTTGCCGGTCGCGCATACCCAGTGCGGTCCGGTCCTCGCCACCGGACCGAGCCTGTGATCGAGCTCGCTGATCCCAGGAATTCGCGGCTCTCGTTTAACAACCTGACTGAGGCTCACGTCCTGGACGCGCTGCGACGACAGTACCACGTCGAGCTGCCCCAGATTCGCCGCGCTATCAGCTACATGCGCGAGCAGTTTCGGACCCGGCACCCGCTCGTGCATCACCAGATGCTCACAGACGGCAAGCATCTGTTCGTTGAAGCGGCCGGTCTGAAGGACGTCATCAACGCGTCCCGGCACGGGCAACTCGCGATGCGCGATGTAATCGGCTTGCACCTTCAGCGTGTTGAGTGGGATCGAGACGGATTCATTGCTCGGCTGTATCCGTTCACGCGCAGTCGCCGAACACCAGCTGAAGCAGCTTCGCAGCCGCGCGTGGTCACCATGGACCCGAGGGTGGAGTTCGGACGGCCTGTGCTGAAGTTGTCGGCGGCGCCGACGGCCGTCATTGCAGACCGCTACAAGGCGGGCGAGTCAATCGCTGATCTCGCCGAGGACTATGGCGAGGAACCGCTCAACATCGAAGAAGCGGTCCGCTGCGAGCTCCAGCCGGCGAAAGCCGCCTGAGTCCCTCGTATTCTTCATCGACCGATCACTGGGCCGAGCATAGGTCAGCACCACGTCCCGCTCCGCCACGAGCTTGTCGCGCAGACCGCTGTTGCGTGCGTAGAGGTCGACGAACTTATCCGCGATCATCGCTCCCGCTCCTTCGTCGGGAGGATCACGCGTCGCTGGCACTTGTGCTCCTTGGAGACCAGCACATCTCGCAGGACGTTCTCCAGGACGTTCCACGGTTGTACCAGCTTGCCCGTGGTGCCCCACTTACGACGTGGGCCAAGCTGGATCTTGCTGTGCGGGACGACGAGCGCAAGGAGCGCCGCTCGCACATCGTCAGGCACTTCGGCTTCGTGGAGATCGAGGAAGTAGCCCAGGCGCTGGACGAGCGCGGACGAGCCCCACCGACGCGTGAGGTTGAGGAGCGCCTCCCACGAGACGCGGGATGCGGCGCGCCTGACAATCGTGGAGACCTCGCCGATGCCGCCGGCGAAGCTGGGTCGGTCGACGGCGTCAAGGAGCGCCCGCTCGATGGTCGCCACCTGGACGCGCTCTCCGAGGATGGAGACCTCCTCGAACCCGAAGAAACGAGGACTCGGAACGTAGACGAAGACGTACCGTTTTCCACGGATGGTCTCGGGCGAACGGCGGCGTTGGGAGGCAATGTACACGTCGGCGAAGCTCTGCTCGGTGAGCCCGTAATGCGTACACGCGGTGCCAAAGGAGAAGAAGTACGGGTCGACAAGCACCGCGCCGACGCTGAGCGGGTGCGTGTCCGCCACACCCTCCCGGCCGCGGTCTGCGGGCACAAGCTGGAACAGGCCCGGCCGGAGTCGTTCGAGCCAGCCCTTGCGCACCAAGCGATGGGCGAGGTATCGGGCGTAGGGTTCCGAAGCCCCGGACGCTTGGCGCAGCTCGGCGAGGCTCACCGTTCTCTGGCCACGCCATTCGAGGTCAAGGATTACCTTCGCCTCGTTCTCGGAGAGGGTCCGCTCCATGGTTGCAATACTATCGAGAACGTTTGTATTCTACAAACGTCAGAAACATCGCGCAACTAGTTGCATTAATGTAAAAATGTTAGTATAACGCTAACATAGTAGTGTCTTATGCAACTTCTTTACTCCGAGATTCCGCGGTAGACCCCCACGCCGGCGCGAAGCTAGGGTTCACTCAGGCCGGCCTCTCCGACGAAGGGCGGTTGCCCGGCCGCGTCGGCGTTCGGTTCACAGGTAAGACGCCCGTTCCAGGCCGTCACTGAAACGGGACATGGTCAAAACTGCTCGCCGCACCGAGCGTTCAGGTTGCGCGCTCCAGATCTCGCGAGGAATCCGAGCGGCCCGCGTGTTCTCGCCCTCGGTCCTCGCCCTCGGTCCTCTTGCTTACCGAGATGCGGCGTTGTATCGTGTCCTCGGTAACCGAGATAGACACTATGAGCAAACCACCTGATCTCGTTCAAGGCACACTGGACCTCCTGCTCCTCAAGATCCTCGCGCCCGAACCGCTGAACGGCTGGGCGATCAGCCAACGACTGAAGCACGTCTCACGCGACGTCTTACAGGCGAGCGACGGCTCGCTGTATCCAGCGTTGCACAAGCTCGAGCGCCGAACCGCGAACTGGCAGCGCTTGTCAGGCGCGACCTCCCACGCGGTGAAGCTGAAGGAGGCGTAAGCCGTGCGTTTGGAGCATTGGATCTACACGGTGCCGCTCCGGCTGCGTGCCCTGTTTCGCCGCCGACAACTCGATCACGAGTTGGAGGAGGAGCTGCAAGATCACATCGGGCGCCAGATTGACGAGCACATCGCGAAAGGTTTGACGCCGGAGCAGGCGCGCACCGTTGTGCTGCGTCGCTTTGGCGGCCTCGAACGACGCAAGGAGGAGTGCCGCGACATGCGACGCGTGAGCCTCATCGAAGACCTGTGGAAGGACGTCGGGCATGCTGCGCGCGTGCTGCGCAGGAGTCCCGGTTTCACGGCGATCGCGGTGCTGACACTGGCCCTGGGGATCGGCGCGAACACCGCCATCTTCAGCGTTGTCTACGGCGTGCTGCTGAAGCCGCTGCCGTTCCATGACCCTGAGCGTCTGGTCGGCGTATGGCACCGGGCTCCAGGCCTCAATCTACCCGTGTTCCAACAAGACGCTGCGACGTACTTTACCTATCGTGAGAGTGGCCGCGTCTTCGAGGACATCGGGTTATGGGATGCCGAGCAGGTCTCGATAACTGAAAGCGGCGAGCCGGAGCGCGTGCAGGCCTTACGAGTCACGGAAGGCCTGCTGCCGGTGCTGCGGGTGCAGGCGCTGCTCGGCCGGGCTTTCACGAAGGAAGATGATGCCCCTGGCAGCCCACTGCGGGTGATCTTGACGTACTGGTATTGGCAGCGCAGGTTCGGCGGCACCCCGGACGTCGTCGGGCAGTCAGTGAACGTTGATGGTCTGCCTCACGAGGTGATCGGTGTCCTGCCACGATCGTTTACGTTCTTGCGCACGGATGCTGCCGTCGTGTTGCCATTCCAGCTCAATCGAGCCGAGGTGGTCATCGGAAACTTCGGCTATCAGGCTCTCGCACGGCTGAAGCCCGGCGTCACCGTTGAACAGGCTAACGCCGATGTGGCGCGCATGATCCCGCTGGTCGTGGATCGGTTTCCGTTGCCGCCCGGAGCCACGCGCAAGATGTTCGACGAGGTTCGGCTGGGTCCGAACGTGCACCCGCTTTCCCAGGACGTGATCGGTGACGTCGACCGCGTGCTGTGGATTCTCTTTGCCACGGTAGGCATGGTGCTCCTCATTGCGTGTGCGAACGTGGCGAATCTCTTCCTGGTGCGAATAGAGGGACGCCAGCAGGAGCTCGCGATCCGTGCCGCGCTCGGAGCCAGTTGGAGCCGAGTTGCCCGGGAGCTGCTGTCCGAGAGCGTGGGGCTGGCGCTCGCGGGCGGAGGGCTCGGCCTGTTGTTCGCCTTCGCCGGCATCGGCCTCCTCGCGAGGATGGCACCAGCGGGATTGCCGCGGATCGACGAGATCGGCATCAATCCGGCGGTGTTACTGTTCACCCTCGCCATCTCGGTGCTGACGGGCCTTTCGTTCGGCCTCATTCCGGTCATGAGATCTGGGACGCCGAACGTCGCGGCCCTGAAGGAAGGAGGCCGGTCAGCGAGCGACGCGCCGGGACGGCATCGGGCGCGCAACGCACTCGTGGTGTCGGAGGTCGCGCTGGCACTAGTCCTCCTGATCGTGTCCGGGTTGATGATTCGGACGTTCATGGCCTTACGACAGGTCGATCCGGGCTTCGTGCGGCCAGAGGAAGTGCAGACGTTTCGCGTCTCGATTCCAGAGGCGCTCGTCGAAGATCCGCAACAAGCCGCGCGTACGCATGAGCAGATCTCCCAGGAGCTGGAGCACGTGCCTGGTGTCGTCTCGGTCGGTGTCTCGTCCGCCGTGACGATGGACGGCACCAGGGCCAACGGTGCGCTGTTCGTTGAGGGATTTCCCCAAGCAAGCGGAGGGCTGCCTCCGTTTCGTCGCCACAAGCGGATCGCACCCGGCTACTTCGAGACGATGGGCAACCCAGTGGTCGCCGGGCGTGCGATCACCTGGACTGATATCCACCGGGCCAGCCCGGTCGTGGTCATTTCCGAGAATCTTGCGCGCGAGTATTGGAAAGATCCTGCCGAGGCCATTGGCAAGCGGATCAGGGAGGGCACCGAAAGCCCGTGGCGGGAAATTATCGGCGTGGTCGGAAACGAGCGCGACGATGGCCTCAGCCAGGCAGCGCCGGCCATCGTGTATTGGCCGATGCTGATGAGGGAGTTCGCGAACGACGCGATTTCCATGACTCGCAACATGGCGTATGTCGTTCGGTCGGACCGCATGGGCTCCCCGAGCTTTCTGCGCGAGCTCCAGCAAGCCGTCTGGTCCGTGAATCCGAACCTGCCGCTCGCCAACGTGCGGACGCTGGACGAGATTCAGGCCAATTCCATGGCCCAGACCTCCTTTGCCATGGTCATGCTGGCCATTGCCGCGAGTGTGGCGCTCCTCCTCGGCATCGTGGGGATCTATGGCGTGATTGCCTACATCGCGACACAGCGGACCCGCGAGATCGGGATCCGCATGGCCCTCGGCGCGCAGACCGGCAATGTGCGTCGGCTGTTTCTCCGTCACGGGCTCTTGCTAATAGGCACCGGCATCGCACTGGGCACAGGTGTTGCGCTGGCGCTCACGCGTGTCATGTCCGCGTTACTGTTCGGCGTTAGCCCGATGGATCCCGTGACGTACGTCGCGGTCGCGGCGAGTCTGACGGCCGTGGCGCTTCTGGCGACGTATCTTCCGGCGCGCCGCGCGTCACGCATAGACCCCATCATCGCCTTGCGGTCGGACATGTGAAAATGGGGACAGTCCGGACAGTCCCCATTTTCCGTTTCCCGTTAGAACCAGAGACGCAAGCCAAAACGGAAATTGCGCTCGCCGACACCCGAAGTCGAGCGAATGAAGCCAAACGTGTCCGGATCGGAGACGTTGCCGCCGGGATTCGCGAAGTTGGGATGGTTCAGCACGTTCAGGGCCTCCGCGCGGAACTGCATCTGGATCCCTGACGGCAGCGTGATCGTCCGGAACGCGCCGAGATCCACGTTGAAGAATCCCGGCCCGCGGATCGTGTTTCTGCCCACGTCGCCGAACCGCGCGTCGCTGACCGGTGCAAACGCTGACGTGTCGAAGTACTGAAACTGCGCGGGGTCGACGCCAGGCGGCGGCACGCCCTTCTGGTTGTTGTCGAAGATCTCGACCTCCGACTTGACCTGGTCGGGCACCTGTCCGCTGCCACCCGCGAGCAACTCCGGCGCCGTGTCTTGCACAATGGAGAACGTTGCCCCGCTCATCGCAGTCAGAACGCCGTTGAACTGCCACCCGCCGAGCAGCATGCTCCCCAGCCCCTGCTGCAACCACGCCTGATCTCGCCCGAAGGGCGAATCTACGACCCAGTGGACCTGCAAATTGTGCGTCCGGTCGAACGAGGCGAGGCCTCTGTTACGGTCAATCTCGCCTGGCGCCTGGATGCGCGCACCGCCAGCATTTTCTCCATCGTTCAGCAAGTTGATGGCTTTCGACCACGTATAGGACACGCCTACCAGCGACCCACCCTTCCGGTACGTGAGCTGCGACTGCAGGGAGTCGTAGAACGCGTCCGCGTACGGCTGAATGGAGACGATGTCATCCACAATGCCAAACTGCGCCAGCGGCCGTCCCTGATCGCCCGCGCCCGGCGCCGCGGCGTTGAGGTTGATGCGCCCCATCTGCCCAGCGATGCGCGTGCCGACATAGCCGACCTGTGCCGTCAGCGATGGCGTCACCTCATGCTGGATGGTGACGTTGAACGAGTGCGTGTGCTCGCGCTCGACGTCTTGTGGCCAGGTGAGGGTCCCCGCACCGGTCGGGAGCGGGATCACCCCTGCGCTGATGTCGGGTGGTTGGCCAAAGCGTTCGACGTCGAGCCCGTCCCTGAGCGTGGTCACGGGGATGAACTCATTGTCGACGCCGTTCAATTGGATGGTGGGGTGTTCGAACGACAGTACCGCGGGAAACGCGTCACGAAAGTCTTTGAACGAGGTGCCATCGGCCGACAGTCCGTATCCCGCACGTACGACGGTCTTCTCGCTGGCTCGATACGCCACACCCACGCGCGGCAGGAACTTGCCGGTCCCCACATCCGCGCCGGTGTCCTTTGGCATATCGCCGAGACCACCGATGAGGACGTTGCCCGTTTCGGCGTCGAAGCGTGACACGCCGATGTTGTTATCGCGGCTGGGCCAGAGGTACTGTTCCCACCGCAGGCCATAGGTCAGCGTGAGATTGCGTGCCATTTGCCACTGGTCCTGTGCGTAGAGCGCGTGCACCTGCATGTAGACCGAGCTCGGATTCGAAAGCTGGTCGGTCTTGCCAGCGACCATGGGCAACCCGAGCAAGAAGTCGGCCCAACTGTTGAATCGGTCGGCCGTGGCGCCTCCCTGCAGCGCCGTGGCATTGCCGTTGAAATCGAAGGTGCCCCGTGGCGACAGGCCTCCCGCCTGGGGTTGAAAGTGATTGAGTTGCTGATTTTGATAGTCCCATCCCATGCGGAAGGCGTGCGCGCCCTTCAACCAACTCAGGTTGGCCGTCGCCACATACTGGTTATCGCGAAACAGAAACGGATTGCTCGGATTCGGGTTTCCGAGATTGGCCCAGTCCTCGATGCGGAACGCCGGCATGCCACCCTGCAGCCGGTCCGGACCATTGGTGCCAGGAATGCCGAAGACATCCAATCCGAAGTTGGTGTCGATGTCCACGTTCTCGGCGCCCAGTCGCTGGCGCGTGTATCCCACGTTGCCATCGAACACGAGCGTCGGACTCAAAGTATAGGTGCCGCCAAAGCCGGCGACTTGGGTCCGGGCAGGCGAAGCGCCCTGTTGGCCACCCGCGAGTGCGTCACCACCCGCCTCGCCCAGCGCCGGCGGATCGAAGACGTCACTCGGCGACAGGCTGTAGCGTCCCCACACGGTGGATCTGTCGCTGGCGTTGAGGCTCACCTTGAAGTCGAGGTTGTCGCGGTCGAACGAGGTCGTGCCGCTGGCTTGAAAGTTATCGACGAATCCGGCTCCGGTGGGATCCGGCATGCGCGCGATGAGCTCCTGTGCGGCCGGGTCGATTCTGTCGCGCGGAATCTGGTTGTTCGGAAACGCGGTGCGCTGACTCGGGTCGGGGCTGGAAGCGGGGTCGTAGGTGACGGTGTCAACCCCACTGAAGTCGCCGTTGCGGAGCGCCTCGGTCGGCAGGCTGAAGAGCCGGACCGGCGAGGCCTGGCGCCGCGTCGTCGTCTCCCAATTGCCGAAGAAGAACAGCTTGTTCTTCAGAATCGGGCCGCCCACATTCGCGCCGAATTGGTTGAGGAGATCTTTGGGGACATCTGGCGTCGTGAGAAAGAAGTTGCGCGCTTTGGTCGCGCTGTTCGTGTGGTTCCACCATCCGGTGGCGGCGTAGGCGTTCGTGCCCGACTTGATGCTCACGTTGATGGCGGCGCCGCCTGCGATCCCCTGTTCGGCGCTGAAGGCATTGGTGACGATGTTGACCGCTTCGATGGCCTCCGCCGACGGCACGTAGGCCGTGTTGGTCGGCAACCACGGGTACTGGATGCTGGCGCCATCAATCTTTGTGTTGTTTTGCACCCTCGATACGCCGTTGACGTTGAACGAGATCGATCGCTGCGGGCTGCCCGCGACGGAGTTTATTTCGCCGGCCAAGGTGACGCCCGGCACGAGGCGCATCAGGTCTTGGTAATTGCGGCCCATGCTGCCCTGGAGCGGCAGGTTGTTGACCTGCCTGGCCGTCTGGACCACGTTGACGTCGGCTCGGTCTGTCTGGAGCGTCACGTTGGTGCCTGACACCTCAACCGTTTCCGTGACATCAGCAACCTCGAGCGTGACATCGACGCGCTGGACGCGGTTGGCCTCGATTGCCACGCCCTCCTGCACAACGGAGGCGAAGCCCTGCAGCGACACCGTCACCCTATAGGTGCCCGGCAGCAGGTCACCGAAGAGATAGCCGCCGGGCTGACTCGTGGTGACGTGCTTAGCCACGCCCGTGCCGACATTCACCGCTTCGACGTCGGCGCCGGGCACCGCTTGGCCAGTGGCATCCGTGACCGTGCCGGTCAGAGAGCCATAGAGGACTTGGGCCCACGCGGGCGAGGGCGCGACCGCCAACACAAGTGGCACAAGCAACAGAGGAAGACAATCAGCGCGAGACCTGTGTACAAGTGTGGAGAAAAGCGACAGACACTTCACGATTGCACCTCCCAACTCCCGCAACGTTCCTGTACGGCCTCCACTCATCACTCATGGCGCCAGCTGTGCCACACGGCGTGAGGTCGGAGCCCGGGCAGGGACGTGGGAATGCTAATTAGTTGTCGTCGTGAACTATTTCCTCATATTCGACGTCAATTGGCAAAGAAAAACCGCTCGTTTCTGACGATGGGACCATCAGAAACCATCACGCTCGTCTGGCGGAAGCTGGACGTCGAGTGAAGAGGCGGAGAAGCTTACACATGCCACTCCGATACAAGCCTGGAATTTTCGCTTGGCCGCTGATGAGCGTCGCCTTCGCCGCGCTGCTGCACGTCGACCACGCCGCTTCCTGGGGTGACGTGATCGTCTTCAACGACAACGGTGCCTGGTCGTGGTTCAGCGACGAACGCGCCATCATCGACAACGGCAAGCTGATCATCGGCTCGGTTGCCGACGCCTCTGGCGCCGGCGGCGCAGCGCGGGACGGCAACGTCGAGGTCACCACCTACGACCTAGCCTCGGGACAGATCACGCGGACCGTCCTGCACGCCGGTCTTGAGGCCGACGATCATGACTCCCCGGCGCTGGTGGTCCTGCCCGACGGGCGCTATCTGGCGATGTACGCCAAACACCACAAAGATACGCTCAGCCGTTACCGCATCTCGGCCCAGCCGGGCGCCGCCACCGCCTGGCAGGCCGAGCGGACGCGCGACAACCGCATCTCGACCCAGCCGGGCGCCGCCGCCGCCCGGCAGCCCGAGCGGACCCGCGACAACCGCAACCGCACGACGTACTCCAACCTCTTCCGTCTCTCCGCAGAGGGACGCCTGTACAACTTCACCCGCGCCGCCGGGTTTGATCCGAACGTCCTCACCTCCCACGACGACGGCCAGACATGAGCCTACGGCGGGCGGCTGCTCGACTGGCCCACCCCTGTCGGCGATCCGAAGTTTACCGGCTCCGACGGAAGCCGGCCTTATCTCAAGTACGCCTCCAACGGCGCCAACGAAATCCACTTCATCGCCTCCGACGACCATCCCCACGCCTACGACAACGGCGTCTATCACGGCGTGATTCGCGACGGCAAGGTCTACGGCTCGTTCGGCAACATCATCGACGCCAACGTCTTTGATGGCGCGGCGAAAAAGCCCAATGACTTCACCGCCGTCTTCAACACCGACACGTCACCGCTGGGACACGCCTGGACCACCGATCTGCACCTGGACGCCCAGGGCCGGCCCTACGCCCTGTTCACCGCCCGCGCCAGCAACACTGACATCAACGACCACCGTTTCCTCTACGCTGGCTTCGACGGCGCACAGTGGAATGTCCATGAGATCGCTCGGGCCGGCGCGTTTCTCTATGACGGGCAGGACGACTATACGGGCCTGGGCGCGCTGGACCCGAACGATCCCAACGTCGTCTACATCTCCACAAAGATTGATCCGCGCGACGGCGATTCCCTGAGTCACTACGAAATTTTCAAGGGCGTCACCGGCGACGGCGGCGAGATGTGGAAATGGTCCGCCATCACAGCACGATCGACCGTCGACAACCTGCGCCCGATCGTGCCGGCGTGGGACGAGCGGCGCACAGCCCTCCTCTGGCTGCGCGGGACCTACACGAGTTACACCAACTACCATCTGGAGGTGGTGGGCACCCTCGACGTGCCCGAGAACGGTGGCTAGCAGGTGCGGCCGGCATCGTTGCCCTTTGCTTACCGAGAACACTCGTCGTATACTGATCTCGGTAACCGAGTGAACAATGGCTGCGACTATGCGCTCGTTAGAACGATGGTTCTACACGGTTCCACTCAGGCTGCGTGCGATCTTTCGCCGCCGCCAGATCGACGAGGAGCTGGAAGTCTTAGGGGAAGGTGTGATATTGTCCCCTAAGAACCTTAAGTGAATCAACATGAAGAAAGCCAGTCTAGACGTCGTCCGCGGCACGCTCGACGTGCTGATTCTCCGAGCCTTGTCGTGGGGACCCCAGCATGGCTATGCCGTGTCGCAGTGGATTCGCGATCGAACCAAGGAAGAGCTCCTCGTCGAGGAGGGCGCACTCTACCCCGCGCTGTACCGGATGGAGACGAAGGGTTGGATCCGAGCCGAGTGGCGTGTGAGTGAGAACAATCGGCGAGCGAAGTACTACACGCTCACGGCGGAGGGCCGACGTCATCTCAGGCAGGAGTCGGCTACCTGGAGGCGTTATACGCTCGCGGTCTCCCGTATTTTGTCGGCAACGACCGGCCCTGGGCTGAGGAGGGCGTGATGGCGGACATTCCCGCATGGCGACGGTACGCACGTTTCTTCGGCGCCGACGTGACGAGCGACGTCGACGATGAGTTGGGCTTCCACCTCGAAGAAAAGACCCGGGAGCTCATCGACAGGGGCTTGGCCCCAGAAGACGCGCGTCGGGAGGCGCGGCGCCAGTTCGGCGAGGTGGCTGAGGTGCGTCGCCTGTGTCAGGCGTGGGGACAGTCGCGCGAGCGGACCATCGAACGGCGCCACTCCTGGACAGGGTGGTGGCGCGACCTGCGGTATGCCGCTCGTACCCTGCGCAAGGCTCCTATCGTCACCGCCGTGGCCGTGCTGTCGATCGCACTGGGCGTTGGCGCAAACACCGCCGTGTTCACGCTGCTCGACCAAGTGCTGCTGCGGAAGCTACCGGTGGACGCCCCCGAACGGATCGTGCGTGTCCACGGCGAGGGTTACTACTACGGCAGTACGGTGGGCAGCGGGCGGGAGCTGTCCCATCCGCTGTACCTGGACTTTCGGGATCACAACCAGGTGTTCTCCGGCATCTTCGCCCTGTTTCACTTCAGCGCGGCGGTGAACGCCGGCGACCGCGCGGAGATGACGCCGGGTGAGCTGGTCACCGGCACCTACTTTCCCACGCTTGGGGTCGGCGCGATCCGCGGGCGCGTTATCCGTCCGGAGGACGACCGTGTGCCCGGCGGCCATTCCGTCGCCGTCATCAGCTACGCCTACTGGCAGCGACGCTTCGGCGCCGACCCGCACATCGTCGGCCGCAAGCTCACAATCAGCAACCAGCCGATGACGATCATTGGCGTGGCCGAGCCGGGCTTCGACGGCATGAACCTGGCGGCGGCGACGCAGGTGTTCGTCCCGGTGACGATGACGGCACAAATGCGGACGTTGGACGGCCTCGCGGACCGCGGCCTGCGCTGGCTGAACGTCTTTGCACGGCTGAAGCGTGGCGTGACGCCGGAGCAAGCGAGGGCGAGTCTCGAGCCGTTCTATCGCTCCATTCTTCAGACCGAGGTGAACGACGAGCGGTTCTCGCGGGCAACGGCTACGACCAAACGGCGGTTCGTGAACGACAACCACATCGGAGTGACCCCGTCGCCAGGGGGTCACACACCCGTGCGCGGAGAAATGCGGCAGCCGCTCTGGATCCTGATGGCCATCGTGTGTGGCGTGCTGTTGATCGCCTGTGCGAACGTTGCCAACTTGCTGCTCGCGCGCGGCGCCTCGCGACAGCGGGAAGTCGCCATCCGGCTCTCGCTCGGCGCGACGCGCGGACGCATCGTTCGGCAGTTGCTGGTCGAGAGCCTGATGCTCGCGATGGCGGGTGGCTTGGCCGGTCTGTTGCTGGCGACCATCGGCGTGCACCTGATCATTGGCTTCTTTGTGGATCCGGAGAGCATCACCCTGATCAGGGCGAGCCCAGACCTGCGCATCCTGAGCTTCACCTTCACGGTGGCGGTACTGACCGGCCTGTTGTTCGGTCTCGTTCCAGCGTTCCAGTCCACGACACCGGCGCTCGCGCCGACGCTGAAGGATCAAGCCGGGAGCGTGCTTGGTGGCGGACACGTCCGCTTGCGGAAGGGGCTCGTCATCTCACAGGTTGCGCTGTCGCTGTTGTTGCTCATCGGCGCGGGGCTGTTCATTCGCAGCCTGAACGGGCTGACGACGCTCGACCTCGGGTTCAAGCCGGACCATCTCTTGACGTTTGGAGCCAATCCGAAGCTGGCCGGCTATGAGAACACGCGCGTCAAGCAATACGCGATGGAGCTGCTCGCCAAGGTGCGCGCGACGCCAGGCGTGAGCGCCGGCGGTTTCACGAGCGTCGGGCTGCTCCGAGGTGGCTGGTGGGGCAGCAGCATCGCGGTGGAAGGCTATCGAGCCCAGGAGGACCAGGGCATCGGCTCGCGCTGCAACGCCGTCGGCCCGGGATATTTCGAGGCAATGGGCATCCCGCTGCTCATGGGTCGAGATTTTCACGAGGGGGATTTTCGTGTTGCCGAGCCCGCCGGCAAGATGGCCGAAGAGGAGCAGTACCGCGTCGCGATCGCCAGCGAATCGTTCGTGAAGCAACACATTCAGGGCAATCCAATTGGCCGCCACATCGGGTTCGGCGCCGATCCAGGTACGCCGACGCCGATCGAAATCGTGGGCGTCGTGAAGGACTCCACATACGGGAGCCCGGCCGAGGAGCGACAGTGGCAACTGTACTTTCCTTTCCTCGAGAGCCGCGAGCCAGGCACCGCCTGGTTTTACGTGCGCACGGCGCAGGATCCGGAATCGATGCTCGCGACCATGCGCCGCGTGATGCAAACGATCGACCCGAACGTGCCACCGCTGGCCATGCGCACCGTGGATGTCCAGCTGAAGCGCTCGCTAGTGAATCAGCGGCTGGTGACGGGGCTCTCGACGGCCTTCGGTCTGTCGGCGACGCTGCTAGCAGTGGTCGGGTTGTACGGCGTGATGGCTTACAGTGTCACGCGACGCACGCGGGAGATTGGGATCCGGATGGCGCTCGGCGCGCGGGCCACGCGCGCGGCCTGGCTCATCATGCGCGAGGCGCTGATGCTGGTCGCGATCGGCGTGGGTGTTGCGCTGCCGGCAGCCTGGTGGCTGAGCCGGTACGTGCAGAGCGAGTTGTACGGGGTCACACCAACCGATCCGATAACGATCGGCGTCGCCGTGCTCGGGCTGACCATCGTCGCCGCTGCAGCCGGTCTGATCCCGGCGATGCGCGCCGCGCGCATCAATCCCATCCGCGCGCTGCGGCACGAATGAGGCGAGCGTTCATGTTTGCGTCGTGACATCGCGCGCCAGGAACATGTCGGACCAACCCCTGCCCAGGATCCAGATCGTCATCTGCATGCGGCATAGCTCTGACGTGTCGTATGCCCTGTGCGCATCAACTCGTTCCGGAACGAGTTGATGCGAATGTGACATAACATCTGCCGGATCCATCTGGTACAGGAATGGACTTGCGGTCGCCACATAGGTGCTACTCGCCAGCGTGCAGACGATCGATGCGTGCGTCCGGGCGGTTGATCTGATGTACTCGGCGGCAGGGTCCACCGGAATTTACAAGCGCCATCGTCTGGAGCGGCTGTTCCGCGATGCGCATGTGATACGTCAGCACGGCTTCGTCGCCGAGAGCCGCTTCGAAACCGTCGGTCAGGTGTGGATGGGATTGGCTCCGGAGCTCGGGTTCGTCGCACTGTGAGATACGGTTGGTCGGCGCCAACCGAACAGAACGCGCACGAAGAGCTGCCAGGGAACGCGTCGCCCAGCCGCTGTCGACACCATTGCCGGTAGCGTGCGACCAGCACGGCGCGCGTCACGGGTGGATCCGACCCGGGCGTTGCACTACGAGTGAGGGATGACACCCACGCGCGGCGTATCCTCATCGTACGCTCGCCTCGCGTCGTAGATCAGCGCCACCCGGCGCCTCGCGATCGCCGTCACAGACGCACTCCACAGACACCGCCCGTCGTGCGGGGGTGAACGGCCAGGTCCCTGGACCGAAGAATCACTCAGTCGCGTTCAACGTGAAGGGGGACGATGGCACAGGCCGCGCGCGGTGTCAAGCGAGGTTCCGTCTATATGTCGGCTCCCACGGTTCCACCTGTTTGAGGTTCTTGGCTGCCAATGCCCGGTAGCAATCCGGTAGGTCGAAGT
Organism: Luteitalea sp.; assembly: GCA_009377495.1. Classification (GTDB taxonomy): domain Bacteria; phylum Acidobacteriota; class Vicinamibacteria; order Vicinamibacterales; family Vicinamibacteraceae; genus WHTT01. The sequence goes on along the minus strand of WHTZ01000025.1, from coordinate 63,382 downwards.
GCTTCAGGACGCCAGGCAGGAACGACGAGAGCGGCCAGTCGTAATGCTCGGCCTCGGCGACGACGGTGTAGGACGTGAGAGCGTTCTTCAACGTGACCTGCACGACGGCGTCCGACAGCAGGGCCGCAAAGGTTGCTGGGATGGCCCCCCACCCCTTGGCGACAAGGTGCACTTCTCGGTGGTCGTTCGCGACGAGCCAATCGAGGACACAGAGCACGTCATGCGTCCGCTGAGCCGGGTAGGGTCGATCGAGCATGATCGAGTGAGCAGCGTAGAAGTAGTCACTCCCGTAGGGGGAGAGGAAGGTATTCACCCCACAGGTGTCCGGCTGCGAGTCGCCGATCCCACGCACGTCGCAGGCGTAGAAGCCAGCGTTCGGTTCGGCGGCGATCAGATCGCGGACCAGCGGCTCATCACCGAGCTCGACGTCTGCCGAGCGATGCGACACGTAGAGAACGGCCCGCGGCTGGTCCCGCGGCGGACGCGACAGATGTGGCTCGTCGTACAGTCGTGTGACGATGGCGTGGACACCCGGATCCGTCTCGACGGCGTAAGTGAGGGCGGACGGTTTCGGATAGCCACGAGACGGTAAGGGGCGCAGGATGCGGTAGTCAGGAGGCGAGTCGCGGTCGCGGAGCTTCAAAAACTCGGCGACCCTTTCCTTGAGCGTCTCGGCTGGCAACAGTGTGCGTTGTTTCCGCAAGGCGTGTGAGCGCTGACGAGTGAAGGACTGGATGCTGTGCGAGCCCAGCGAGCTCACCTGGCCGCCGGGCGCGCAGGACAGCTGTTCGTCCGGCTCGATGGTCAGGTCCGGCTCGTTCTGCGCGTCGGAGACCTTCGTCACGCCGTTGAACCAGCGGTACATCGCCTCTCGGTTTTCCTGAGAGTACCCGTGATAGGTCGGACCCACATGAAGGGCAATGTTGGCTTCTGCGCCCAGCAGGCGGTACAGCGTCTTCAGTCGGCCGAACGCCTCCTCGGTGCCGCGGACGTCAAAGTAGTCGCGCTCCTTGGCGAGAATGATGACAGGCTTTGGCGCCAGCGCGGCGACGAAGTCTTCGTGGTCGAGACCCAGCGCCAGGACGCGCGGCGGGCACTGTTCGATATCGGCCGGCAGCTCGTTTTCGACGTTCCGGCGGAAGGTGGTCACGAAGCACGCCGGGGCGGCCATCGTCCAGCGCTGGTCGACGCCGCACAGCCAGGTGGTCATTGTTCCGCCACCAGAGTTGCCGGTCATCCCGACGTTCCGGGCATCGACCTCATCTCGCGTGAGCAAAAAGTCGAGGGCGCGAATCGTGTCCCACGCACGCCAAGATCCGAAGAACTCGCCGACGAGGTACTGCTGGTTGCCGGCCAGCAAGTGCTCACCGACGCCAACGCCGACCGTTGATGTCATCTCCTCGTTCGGGTACTGCACGCGCTCTCCTTGGCCGATGGGATCAAAGATGAGGACGACGTACCCCAGCCGGGCGAGGCCCTGCGCGAAGCTCTGATACGTTTCGGCGGCCTTGCCGTTGGCGGAGTGGCCACAGCTCCCGACGACGCCGGGGAGCGGAAAGGTGCGGCCTTGCGGGACGTACAGGTGCGCGGAGACGTGGAACCCCGGGCGGCTCTCGAACAGGACCTTCTCGATGCGGTACGCATCGCGTTCGATGACGCCGGTGATACGCGGGTTCAGCGGCGTCTTCGGCGGAAATGGGCCGAAACATTGCGCGATCGCTGCCCGCACCGACGCGACGTACTTCTCAGCGTCGGCCTTCGTGCGCAGAGCGTTGACGATGTTCAGCCGGCGTTGCTCGGCGGCGCGGACCTGCCCGACGACATACTCCTGCATCATCCGCGAAAAACGGTTGAGCGGTGGCGGCGCTTTCTGGATGTCGTTGGACGCGGCGTCCTTCGCCGGTTGTTGGCCGCGCACGGGCGTGTGCCACAGCGCGCTGGCGATAGCGGCTCCTAAGGCGTGGGCGCCGGTCGTGCCGACGAACTCGCGGCGCGAGAGACAGCTCTGATGAACGCTCATGCGATATCCTCCGAAGCAAGAGTAGCAGGACCGTCCTCGCCGCTGCAGCCGGTCTGATCCCGGCGATGCGCGCCGCGCGCATCAATCCCATCCGCACGTTGCGGCACGAATGAGCCTTGCCCTACGTGCCAAATTAGCGGCGAGGCAGGCCTCGCTGCTCCTGCCCGGATACGGACAGGAGTGACCGGCGCGGGACACCTGCTAGGCCATCCGTAGTCGGGACCGTGCCGATTGGCCGCTTGGTCCGGGTGGCCCAGACCTTGCGTGCTTCAAGCTGACCGATGCGATCGCGGACGCCGGCACGTGAGTAAGAATCCGTTTCACGTTCGCGGGCCGGGGAGCTGGCTCATGAGATACGTCCTCACAGACTTCCGCCATGCAGTGCGTGGACTCCGGAAAGCGCCCTTCTTCACAACGCTGGCCGTCGCGTCCCTGGCGCTCGGCATCGGCGCCACCGCGGCCATCTTCACGCTCGTCGATCAGGTCCTGCTCCGACCGCTTCCTGTCGAACGGCCGCACGAGCTCGTGCAGTTCCAGCTTGAGGGCGCGTGGGAAGGTGACAGCTGGGGCGCCGGTATTTCGATGTCATACCCGATGTACGAGGAGCTCCGAGAGTCGGCGAGCGGGAGCGGCCCCGAGCGCGTCGGTGCCCGCGACAACAGCCGGGTCTTCTCGGACATGTTCACCAAGTTCGATTGGAGGATGCACATCGGCGCTCGCGGGCAAGCCGAGCTCGCCACCGGGGGAGCTCGTCTCGGGTACCTATTTCCCCGCGCTCGGCGTGCGCCCGGCGCTCGGGCGCCTCTTCACGCCCAAGGATGACCAGGTACCGGGCGGGCACTCTGCTGCGATCTTGAGTCATGCCTACTGGCAAACCCGCTTCGCAGGCGAGCCATCCGTTAGCGGGCGCGAGATCACGATCAACGGCCATCCGTTCACCATCATCGGTGTCGCCGAAGCGGGCTTCAGCGGGATCAACCTCGCGAATGCCGCGCAGGTCTTTGTCCCCATGATGATGAAGGCCGAGATGACGCCGGGCTGGAACTGCCTCGACGACGAGCGCTGCCGCTTTGCGCAGGTGTTCGGACGCCTGCGGCCTGGCGTCATGCGCGAGCAGGCGCAGGCTCGCCTCCAGCCCTCCTTCCGCGCTCTGCGTGAGCGTGAGCTCACTGATTCCTACTTTGCCAGAGCGTCCGATTACACGAAGCGACAGTTTCTCGAGACTCGTATCGAGCTTGCCCCGGGCGACCAGGGCTATTCCGAGCCGCGCGGCCCATTGACACAGCCGCTGTGGCTGCTCCTGGCGATCGCCGGAGGCGTGCTGCTGATCGCCTGCGCCAACGTCGCCGGTCTGTTCGTCGCACGCGGCCTGGGTCGGCAGCGTGAAGTCGCGATTCGTTTAACCGTTGGCGCAAGCCGGTGGCGCGTCATCCAGCCGCTGCTCGCCGAGAGCGTGGTGCTCGCATCGCTTGGGGCGCTCGGCGGCCTACTCCTCGCGTCCTGGGGCACGACGCTGCTACTGCGGCTGCTCCTCGACGCCGAAAGCTCGGTCAGCGTGACCGGTTCTCCGGACGCGCGCGTGCTCGCGTTCACTGCTGGTGTCGCCCTCGCAACCGGGGTTGTCTTCGGTCTCGTTCCCGCGTGGCAAGTCACGCAACCGAGCCTCGGGGCGACGCTCAAGGATCAGTCCCTGGGCGTGGTCGGTGGAGGTCCGGTACGCCTCCGAAAGGCGCTCGTGGTGGCGCAAGTGGCACTCTCCGTGCTGTTGCTCACCGGTGCTGGTCTCTTCGTCCGTAGCCTGCGAAACCTCGCTGCGCAGGATCCGGGGTTTGTCACGAGGAATCTTGTTTCCTTCGATGTCGAAGCTTCGCTCAGTGGCTACTCCGGTGCACATGCCCAGCAGTTCTACAAGACCCTCGTGGAGCGTGTGTCAGCGCTGCCAGGCGTGACCAGCGTTGCGCTCACGCTCGGTCCACTATTACAGGGGGAGCAGTGGAGCAGCGGGATGACCGTTGAAGGTTACGCCGCTGAAGAAGGTGAGGATGTCCGGGTCTCCAACAACGCCGTGACTCCAGGCTACTTCGAGACGATGGGTATCCCTCTGCTGAGTGGGCGCGACTTTACGCCGCAGGACGCGCGGCTCACACCGCCGGGCGAGGGTGAACTTAGCTGGGTGGACGGCTTCAGTATTGCCATCGCAAACCAACGCTTTGTCGACGTGTACTTTGAAGGGAAGAATCCGATTGGGGGCCGCGTTGGTTTCGGTGGCGACCCTGGGACACCGACACCCATCGAGATCGTCGGCGTTGTTGAGAACGCGAAATCTGAGGGACTCCGAGAGGACGTACGGCCACAGCTCTTCTTTCCGTTCCTGGAAAGTGCGGATCCCATGCGTGCCACAGTGCATGTCCAGACGAGGCAGGCGCCCGAAGCGATATTCCCTCTGCTCAGGCGCACGGCTCGGGAGATAGAACCCGACCTGCCGCTCTTGAACATGGCCACCATGGAGCGACAAGTGGAGCGCTCGCTCCGCGGAGAGCGACTCGTGGCCGCGCTCTCGAGTGTATTCGCCGCGCTGGCGACCTTGCTGGCAGTCATCGGACTCTACGGCGTGATGGCCTACACGGTCATGCGGCGCACGCGTGAGATCGGCATCCGCATGGCGCTTGGCGCGCTGTCCAGCCGCGTCGCGTGGCTGTTTCTGCGCGAGGCCGTGAGCCTCGTCCTGGTGGGATTCGGTGTCGCGCTGCCCGTCATCTGGGCGCTGGCCCGCTACGTCGAGAGTCTCCTTTACGGCGTCGAGCCCCTCGATCCGATCACCATCGCGGTGGCGATGCTTGGCCTGGGAGTCGTTGCCGCGGCCGGCGCACTGGTGCCCGCCGTGCGGGCGGCACGAATACATCCTCTGATGGCGTTGCGCGAAGAATAGGCCCGGGAACCTTCAGGAGGACGGCATATGAAGACTCCGGCACGCTGGCCGGCTCGACATCCACCAGGTCCGACCACGACCTGCCCGATCGGTGCTGCGCCTCGTCACCACGTGCTGCCCGTTTTAACCAGCCGCAACTAAGCGATTCAGCGTCGTATCCCCGAGAATCAACTTCTGGAGGACCTCGCCTCCGTTGTCGCCGTTCGTCATTATGACGTAGCCATATTTCCCTTCGACAGACGCTACGACACGGGTAACAAACCCCTCATTATATCCCCCATGGGTAATAACGTTACCAGTCTCGGCGTGTATTATCTGCCACCCCAGCGCCCATGAGCTCGAATACGGATCAGACTCTTCCTGTGGAACTTTCACCTGCGGACGGAGCATTTCCTCAAGGCTGTCTTTCTTGAGTCGAAACGCATCGCTCTCTTTCGGGTCGATGACTTCGATTATAAGTTTCGCCAAGTCTGTCGGCGTCCCGCGCAGGCCGCCTGCCGAGGCATATCTTGCCGCAGCTGTTGCTGTCCCCTTCCTCTTAGCCAACGGTTCTCCCTCAGGATCATGGGGTCGTGCCGCATGCTTTTCAAATGTGTCATTCCAGACATAACTACTAGATGTCATGCCAAACGGCACAAAAAGGTTCTCTGTCATGTACGGTTCTATCGGTTGACCTGTTAAATGGGTCACCACCGATTGTAGATAACTGTAGCCTTCACCGGAATAGAGATACTCCTCGCCGGGTGTGAAATGGATCTTCAAGGGCTCTTTCTCCGACCGCCAGTTTTGAAACCCACTGCTATGGGACAGCACGTGACGGGCGGTAATGAGCTTTAGCCTCGGATCACCCTCTACTTCTACCAGCCCCTTGCCCTCAGGCACGACGGTGTCGACCAGAAATCGTTCAGAGATGTACTCGGTCAGAGGCGTATCGAGACCGATGACGCCCTTTTCACACAGTTTCATCACGGCATAGGCAAACACGGGCTTGCTCACGGACCCCGCTTCAAATATGGTGCCGCTATCAACAGGTTCGTTCGACTCGCTGTCCTTGATACCAAACCCTCGACGCCAAAGCAATGTCCCGTCCTTGATGACGGCGATGGAAAGCCCCGGAACGATGGCTTCTTCCATCAGTTGCGGAATCTGTGTCTCCAAGTCAGCAATCAGGATTTCCCAAGGAGCGCTCTGCTCTAGTTCGGCGGATCTCTGATCATCTTGTGAACATGCCACAAGTGGGAGGAGAGACACACTAAGCGCGGCTCGACTGCCCCCTACCAGAAACTCTCTTCGTCGCATACGATGCGGCATAACTGTGACCTCCCGGCTCGGAGACCCAGCCCCGCGACGGCGACACGCCGCGCCGACCCCTCCTCACACACTGCTACACGTTGACGCTGAGCGATGATTGTCGCCGCACCGGACGTGTGTCAAGGGCGAACAGCTGTGTCTGTAGGTAGAGAATACAGGATCTGACTGCTTCTATTCGGGAGGCGTGGCCGAGAGCGGCGTGCAAGGATTCACCTCGTCGACACCATGCGCGTCGATGTCGAGGTCGCGTCGACCGAGTACGCAGATTTTCAACTCGTTCCGGCCGGAACGAGTAAACTCGACCATTGGAGACGCGAGATACACTCTCGCGAACCGCTGCTGCGGCTGCGCGAGCTGCGTGGTCTCGTCATCCTCGATGAAGTCCAACAGCTGGGTCGAACAGCAGGTGGGTGGTCCCGTCCGCCCAGCGGTGCCGGAGCTCCAGGAGCACCTGCCCGGCGTCGGTCACCTGGATCCGGTCGTGCGCCACCGGCAGGCGCACCGCGTACCGACAGACGCGCTCGAGGCGCCGCCGGTCGCCCGCCGGCACCACGACGCCGGCATGAAGATCAACGCCATTCCAACGCGCGTGACAGGGACCGAGGAGCGAGATCCCGAGCGGCTTGAGCGACGCACCGCATCGACACTCCGCTCCGGCCCGGGATCGGAGCGCTACCCGCCCTTGGACCGACGCGCCCGCGATCCCGGCCAGCACCGGCGCAGCGTCCACCGCATCGCGCTCGCCATGGCGCAAATTGGGCTCTCAATGACGCTGCTCGTCGCGGCCGGCCTCTTCATCAAGAGCTTGATGAACGTGAGCCGCGTGGACCTCGGCCTGACGATCGACCGCCTCGTCACGTTCCACATCGCACGCGAGCAGAATGGGTACACACCGGAGCGTGCGCATGTCCTGTTTGAGCGGCTCGAGGACGAGCTGGCGGCACAGCCGGGCGTGACGAGCGTGACCGCCTCATCGGTGCCGGCCATTGCGCAGGACATCAGCGAACGACCCGATGAGAATGCAGTCGGGACGATCCACATCCTGCACGACCAACCAGAAAATTGCCTGGTGACCACGTGCTGTTCCTGACCCAGGACGATGACTTCCTGTTGGGTCAAGCAGTCCCCGGCCATTGTGGTCGTATCACGCGTCAGGCAGTCTCGCCCGCTGAAGGAACGGATAGACGTGTGGCGGAAATGCGTTCGAGACCTCCTGCAGACACTCAGACCAGAAACGACCCTTCGAGTGAACGGACGACGGTGTGCCCTGCCGTGGCGAGACGTCTCTGACGACGCGTGAGGGCAGTTTGTCGATCGTCATGGTCGCGCGGTGTTGAAAGACGTACCATTTCCACATCGTAACGACCATCGTCCCTCCAGGCCCATGGCTACCATTGACTGGCTCATCGTCATCCTCTATTTCGTGGTCAGCTTCGGAATCGCGGCCTATTACTCCCGGCGGGCGGGAAAGAGCATAGAAGAGTTCTTTCTCTCAGGCCGCAATCTGCCCTGGTGGCTGGCCGGTACCGCCATGGTGGCCACGACCTTCGCGGCCGACACACCGCTGGCGGTCACCGAACTGGTGGCGCAAAACGGCATCGCCGGCAACTGGCTGTGGTGGAACTTTCTCTTCGGGTCGGTCCTGACCGTCTTCTTCTTTGCCCGGCTCTGGCGTCGAGCAGGGGTGTTGACCGACGTGGAGTTCATCGAACTGCGCTATTCAGGGAAATCGGGTGCATTCCTGCGCGGATTCCGGGCGCTCTATCTAGGCTTGTTCATCAACACCGTGGTCATGGGCTGGGTCAACCTGGCGATGGCCTCCATTCTGGTGGGGATGCTCGACGTCCCTGAGTCTCAGGTTCACTTTTACGTCTTTGGCGCGATGCTGGTGGTGGCGATCTACTCGGCCCTTTCCGGACTCTGGGGGGTCGTGGTTACAGATGCCCTTCAATTCGTCGTCGCGATGATCGGCACAATCGTGCTGGCATTCGTCGTGCTCTCGCTTCCCCAGGTCGGCGGCGTCACCGGCTTGCAGGAAAAACTGCCCGACTGGGCCTTGCAATTTACGCCGGCTGTCGGCTCCGGCGCCGAAGCGGCGGCGGGTGGGGTCCTCGCGCTGACCGTGAGTGCCTTTGTCGCTTACATCTTCATCCAATGGTGGGCCGCCTGGTATCCGGGCGCTGAACCTGGCGGAGGGGGTTTCATTGCTCAGCGAATGATGTCGTCGAAGGACGAGAGGCACGCGCTGCTGGCCACGCTCTGGTTCACCATCGCCCACTACTGCTTGCGGCCATGGCCCTGGATCCTCGTCGGCCTTGCCAGTCTAGTCCTCTATCCAGACCTAGGCGCCGACGAGAAAAGACTGGGCTACATCTATGCGATGCGTGACTTTCTACCCGCCGGAATCAAGGGCCTTCTCGTGGCCGCCTTCTTCGCGGCCTACATGTCCACCATCGCCACACAGCTGAACTGGGGAACCTCTTACATCGTGAACGACTTCTACAAGCGGTTCGTCAAGATGGACGGCTCAGAGAAACACTACGTCTTCGTCTCACGCATGGCGACCTTCCTGATGATGGTGGCGTCGATCCTCGTGACCCTGGTCATCCAGACGATCTCGGGTGCTTGGCAGTTCATCATCGAGGCCGGGGCCGGATTGGGACTGGTGCTCATCCTGCGATTCTACTGGTGGCGCATCAATGCCTGGAGCGAAATCTCAGCGACCATCACGCCCTTTCTGGTCTACGGGTACCTCAAGGTTTACTCGGACGCTGCCTTTCCCGACACGCTCTTCTACATCGTTGGAGTGACCACCGTGGTATGGCTGGCCGTCACCTTCCTGACCCCGCCCGTGGAGCGGCAGCACCTGATCCGCTTTTACCGGCGCGTCCACCCGGGTGGCATCGGCTGGAGGCGCCTCCGCGAAGAGGTGCCGGAGGTCAAGCCGGACAGTCGTTACGGGTGGCTCTTTGTGGACTGGGTGTGCGGCGTGGTGCTCGTGTATTCGGTGCTCTTCGGCGTCGGTCACTTCCTGTTCGGGAGCACGGCGAGCAGCCTCCTCCTGCTCGCCGCCGGTCTGGCTGCGGGCGCCGTGATCTACTGGGACCTGAGCGCGCGGCGCTGGAAGAGCCTGTAGCCTAAAACTGGGAATCACATGTCTCGTGTGAGACGACGAAGCTTCAAGCGGGCGGCGGGTCGACGGCAAAGACCAGGTGCTCGAGGCCCGCGTGCTGCCAGCGTCCCCTGACCTCCATCCCCAGCTTCCGCGCCACACCCCGTGAGGCCGCGTTCTCGGGCCGAATCAGCGAGATCACGCGCGGGAGCCGGAGATCGCGGAAGGCGTAGTCTCGGACCGCTGTTGCGGTCTCGGTGGCGAGGCCCTGGCGCCAGAACGGCCGGTGGATCATGTATCCAACCTCGACCTCGTCGACGCCGTTGACCTGTTGCCGGACCAGCCCAACGCGACCGAGCGGATAGCCGGCTTCGCGATGCACCACAAGCCACAGTCCAAACCCGTCTCTGCGATAGCACGTACGCATGCGATCGATGAGCTCGTGGACTTCCTTCGCCGTCGACGGCTTCGGGTAGTACCTCATCACCTCGGGGTCGCTCATCATCTCGAGGAGGAACTCGAAGTCGTTGCCGAGGATCTCTCGCATGAACGTGCGCGGTGTCTCGAGGCGGAAAGGCACCGGCTGCAGTGTTCGCCGTGACCGCCGTCCTCACCCTCGCGCTCGGGATCGCAGCGTCGACTTGCCGACCTGGCGCGGACCCAGCAGCAGGACGTGTCGTTGGTTACGCTTCAGCCGCTCGGTGAGCGCTCTTTCATACACGTGGGTAAAATAGCGCGCATTTTACCCACGTGCACGAGTTCGTTGCCCGGTTTGCATGTCCTAGGGCTGACCGTCGTCGCCGCTGCAGCCGGTCTGATCCCGGCGATGCGCGCCGCGGGCATCAATCACATCCGCGCGTCGCGGCAGGAATGAGATCGACGCGAGATGGTGAACGTCTGCCAAACTCACTGAGGATCGTCTCGAGCACCGGCAGCATCGTCCCCGCGCGCTTGGCTCGAATGATGAAGTCCCAGAGCGGCTCGAACTTCTTCCACCCCGCCGAGTATGCCAGATGTCGCAGGCCGGCCGTGAGATCCCCGTGCGCCGAGGCGCCGCGGACGATCGATCTCCACCGGTAGAACTCGCGGTAGGCCCAGCGGTACCCGCACTCGAGCTGTGCGGCGGACATGCGCGCCGGGCGGAACACCGCGTGGCGGGTGTCGTAGAGATCCCAGTCGTGAACCGTGAGGCGGCCTTGATCCGAGATGCGGCGATAGAGCGCCGTGCCCGGGTACGGCGTGAGGATGTGAAACGTGGCCGTCTCGATGCCCTGCTCGATCGCCCACTCAACGGTGCGCTCGAACACCGAGCTGTCGTCGCCGTCCATCCCGAAGACGAAGCTGCCGTTGATCATCACCCCAAGGTCGTGCAGGCGCCGAATTGCCGCGGCGTAGTCGCGGCGCATGTTCTGATACTTCCGCTGCTCGGCGAGGTTCGCCGGGTTGAGCGTCTCGAATCCGACGAAGAGGCTTCGGAGGCCCGCATCCACGGCGCGCGCGAGCAGACCAGGCGCGAGCACCGCATTCACCGTCCCAGCGGCTTGCCAGAGGCGTCCCATGCCCTGCATACCAGTGAACAGCGCCGAGGCGAAGCGGCGATTCCCGAACAGGTGATCATCGAGGAAGTACAGGTGACGGCCGGGCAAGCGCTCGATCTCGGCCAGCGCCGCATCGACGGTCTGGGTATAGAAAGAGCGTCCGCCTTCAAAGAACGCCTCCTTGTAACAGAAGTCGCACACGTGTGGGCAGCCGCGCGAGACGACGATGGAGTTCGGAACGAGATAGAGCCGCCGCTTGATCAGATCGCGCCGAATCGGCGGAAGGCCGGCGAGTGTCCGGAGCGTTGATCGATACACGCCCTTCGGGCAGCCGCGACTGAAATCAGTCAAGAACTGCGGCCATGTGTCCTCGCCGGGACCCAGAAAGATCGTGTCCGCGTGCGAGGCGGCCTCTTCCGGCAACGACGTCACGTGCAGTCCGCCAAGTGCCACGTACGCACCCCGGCCGCGGTAGTGGTCCGCGATCTGATATGCACGGTGCGCGGAAGTGATGTAGACCTGAATGACGACGAGGTCGGGCGTGTCGTTCAGGTCGAGAGCCTCCACGTGCTCGTCTTGAATCTCCACGTCGCTGTCATCTCCCAGATACGCAGCCAGCGTTGCAAGGCCGAGCGGCGGGAACAGCGAGTACTTGATGGGGCGCCAGAAGGGGCTCGTCGCCTCGGTCAGAGCTGGCAGGATCATCTTGACCTTCATTGCGCGGTCTCCCCGAAAACGAGCACCGAGATGTCCCGCTCGCGCGGACCGTCCAGCTCAACGAGGAATACACGCTGCCATCGTCCGAGCAGCAGCCGGCCCCTCGTCACGTTGAGGCAGGCCGAGGATGGCAGTAGCAGGGCACGGCAGTGGGCATGACCGTTGGGCCGCTCTGCGCCGGTCACGTTCTCGGTGCGCGCGGTCGTGTCATCGTGCTGGTATCGGCCATCGCCTGGCGCAGCAGCTTCGAGAATGTTCTGGAAGTCGGTCAGCAGCAGCGGCTCATGCTCGTTGACGACAACGGCCGTAGTCGTGTGAAGCGTCTGGACGTTGAGGATGCCGACGCGAAGGCGCGCGTCGGCGACAAGCCTTTCGAGTTGGTCGGTCAGGTCGATGAACTCGGTCGGATGTCGGGTCGTGATCTGGATGCTGGCGTGACGGCAGGTCGAAGCGGGCCGCCTTCGCGCTGTCGCGCTTCGGCGTGCCAGGGGCGTGAGCGTTTCCATCGATGTCCTCCGCGCGGAAGCATCGGTGGTCGGCGGACGGAAGTCTTCATGGATTCGTGAGCATTCGGTGAGATGTTGGTGAGATTCCGGGCGGAATGACTTCCGACCGGATGCATCTATGGCCGGCGGGTCAGGCCGAGGGCCAGGCCGAGGCCGAACAGCGCTCCCTCGCTCGTCGCAATCAGGGCGGCGGTCAGGGGACCAAAGTCGGGCTCGCCAATGAGCCGCCCGAGGGGCGTCAAGGCCGCCTGCGATCCCACCGATGTCTGAGCGATGAAGTGAATCGTGCCTCCAACGAGAGGCCGCCCCGCGAGCGCCAGGGCCAGCGCTGCCAGCCCGCAGGCGGCGGCGGTTACGCCTGTGACAACGAGTCGCCGGCGACCGCGCGGCGCGGCCAGCCCGCCTTCGGAGTGCGAGGTTGCCACGCTGTAACCCAGCCCCGCAGCGCCACCAATCGCGAGCCCTTCGAGGCCGCCACCGGTGTCGACGTTCACCCCCACGAGCGCCGCCAGGCTCCACCGGCTGAGCCACTGCACAGCGGAGCCGGCAAGGCCGCCGCCCAGGGCCGCGCCACAGAACAACGCGATGGCGCGCCGAGATCGCATAATCGACTCAGCCACTGACAGCCCCGCGCCGACGGCAGCGCCCCCTGCGGCGCCGCAGCATGCGCCGATAACGGCCAGCACGGGGATAACGGCAAAGGAGGCAACGCTGTTTGGTGCGACTGTGAGGATCAGCCCTCCCGCAGCGCCGCCGAGGAGGCCCGCGAGGCCGCCACCAATCGACGCGCCGGCCCATCGTGCCGCGGCAACTGCGGCCGCTCGGCGCAGCCTGAGACTCACCAGCTCGCGCGCCGTGGCGAGAGGTGCGGGCTCCCCGAGAATCGGCACCGCACCCGCCTCCGCGGCGTCCCAACGGGTATCCCGCAAGAGCGCTCGCGCGAACGCGTGACGAGGGCGAGTGCCAAGACGTCGCAACGCCTCGGATGTGCCAAGCGCGTGCAGCAACTCGGCCGCCTCGCGCTGTTCTTCTTCCTCGGTCGCGCTGGCCGCTAGGCGGGTCACGCGTTGCAGGAGAGCCTCGTAGGGCTCGAGGGCAGCCTCAGGTGACGCCCCGTGATCGGCAAGCGTCTCTTCGGCGACCTGCCAGTCATCTTCGTCCTCTTCTTCGACAACGTCTGCGAAGACGAAACGGTATCCGTGGCGGGAAACCGTGCGAACGAATCGCGGTTCGCGCGAGTCGTCACCGAGCACCCGACGGATCGTGCGGATGGCCTGGCTGAGAGCGCTGTCGGAGACGACGACATCGCTCCAGATACGATCGAAGATGTCGCGGCGATGCACCGCCTCACCGCGCCGCTCGATGAGGAACACGAGCAGATCGAAATAACGGGGAATGAGCGGCTGCTGGCGCCCGTTGCGGACGAGCATGCGGCGCCGCGGCGACAGGATGAATTCGCTGAAACGATAGCGGGGCACAGCCTTACAAAGCCGATGTCACGGCCATCGTAACCCAGCTCGGCGAAGGAGACGAACCCACGACGCCAGCGCGTGTGCCCCGATGTCTTTCTCTTGACTTCTAGAGGAACGCCACCTATTCTTCTCTTGATTTCGAGAGCAGCGTCAGACGAAGTCTCCCATAGCGCCGGCACGAGTCCGGCACGCGTCTTGCGCGCGCGACGTTCAGCGCTACCGCCTCACGACGTGCGAGAAGCGCCGTACGAGCAGCATCAGCAACGCCGCCTGCCAGCCCACCCCGATCAGCGCGTGAGTCAGCGCGTGCCCAACCGCCCCCTCGTCGAACAGCCAGAAGACCTTGAGCGGCCAGTAGTGCGGCACGAGCCCGAATGCGCTCTGCCACGGACCCGTCACGAAATACGACACGACGCACGGCCACAACACGACGCCCACCGCCTTGGCCAGCGCGAATCCTTGCACCTTGTTCGCCGCGAACGTGCCGAGGAACAGTGCGTAAATCGGCGCCAGCGGTGCCGCTGTAACCGCGGTCGCCACGACCTGCAGCGGCGTCGTCTCGGTCAACCCCGCCAGCGGCACCATGACCGCGCCGACCGCGGCGCTCAGGATCATGAGGCCGCTCAGGCGATACCGCAGGTAATCGCCCAGGCTCAGCGGCGTGACCAACAGGGCCGTCATCGTCTGGTCGTCGCGCTGGTCGAGGAGCAGGAATCCCACCACCGTCCCAGTGATCCCCGCCGCGACCAAGGGCAGGAAGCTCATGAGGAGCGGATAGTAGGGCACGAGCTCTGCCCGGCGTTTTTCAAGGCAAGCGGCAACGGCGTGCCCAGAGCTGCCGCGATCCGGTGTTCGCAGTCGGCACGCATGGTCCCAGGACCGAACAGGTCAGATTTGAGCGCTGTCTCAGGACCGGATTCGAGCCTCCTTGACAGTCGAACGGAACCGCACCAGCTCGTATCGCGGGACCTTGCTGGTCACTGAACGCGCCACTTCTCCTGAAGGGTCTGGATACGCTCGCCGTGGTTCTTTTTCGCCCTTTCATCGTAGTACTCCGCCACGCTGGGATCTTCCGGGAAGCGGCCCTGGTCGTCGATGCGCTGGAGCCACTCCTCGAGCACGAGGCGCAGTTGGCGAAGGATCTCCTGGTGAGCAGGAGACGTGGCCAGATCGTTGATCTCATACGGGTCGCTGCGCAGGTCATACAACTCTTCGGCAGGTCTGTCGGTGGCCAGTAAGCGTTCCTGCGCAGGGGTCAGGCTGCCTTCGTTGTGGAGCTTCTTCATCAGCCAAATCGTTTCATAGTTCGCCAGCTTGTAGCGGTTCGTCTGGAGAAACGGACGTTCTGGCATGAAATTGCGGATATAGCGGTAGCGGTTGGAGCGAACGGTGCGGATGCGGTCGACGGTCTCGTCTCCACGATCACGACCGCCGAACACGTAGCGCCGCGGAGGGTCTCGGTCTGCTCCGACAAGAACTCGTCCCTGCATCTTCTCCGGCGTCTGGACCCCCGCAATCGCCAGGGTCGTGGCCGTGATATCCAGGCTGCTCGTCAGCGTGTGACTGACGCTACCGGCCTGGTACTGGGACGGCGCCGGCAGGGCGGCAGGCCAATAGAGGATGAGCGGAACGTGCAGGCCGCTGTCGTAAGGCCACTGCTTTCCCCGGACCATCGCCCGGCCGTGATCACCCATGAAGACGACCACGGTGTTATCTGCCAAGCCGTCCCGTTCCAGGAGGTCGAGCACCACACCGATTTTCTGATCCAGGGCCATGACGGCGTTCAGATATTGCGCCCAGTCTTGCCGCACGAGAGGGTCGTCGGGATAGTAGGGAGGAATCTGCACCCGGGCGGGATCCGCAGGCTTGGCGATCCGCTCATGAGCGGTATCCCACGCCGCCCCGCGATGGCTTTCCGGAAAGTTGATTTGAGCATAGAACGGCTGGTTGCCCTTCAAATCTGTCCAGCGGTCAGAGTCGAACGGCTCGCCATCGTAGCTGAAGTTCCAGTCGGTCTTTCCCGTTCCCTGGAAGTCGATCCCGTCGGGCATCTCTTGCACATTGGCCGCAAAGTATCCGGCATGTCGGAGCCAGTCCGTGACCAGGCGGACGCCGGCGGGTAGGGGAAACGGATACGGGGAGGGATCGTCAGGGCGATGGGAGCGGTGATGGTGTGCGCCGATGGTGAACTGATACATGCCCGTCATGAAGGCGGATCGGCTTGGGGAGCACACAGGACTGGTGGTGAAGGCGTGCGTGAAGAGCATGCCGCGGGAGGCCAGAGCGTCCAGGTGTGGTGTGTGGACCGCGGGCGTTCCATAGATTCCCAGTTCAGGGCCCATGTCTTCAGCGATCAGCCACAGAATATTCGGAGCGACAGCTCTCGCGTCACCGGTGCTCCCCTGAGTTCTTCCGCTGTCAGAGAAAAGAGTCACCACGGCGGCTAACACAACACCCGTACGAAATGCTCGGTAACGCATAAGATTGGCCCAAAGTGAATATGGCTCGTCTCGTGGTCGGTACAGATTCTCCTGAACAATCCTGGAAGTCTGGTGCCTGTGTCAAGAAGAGCGGTGCCGTGCCCGACGAACGTTCGTTTGGCCGCCTCGAAACGTTTTCCCTTCTAGCCGTGCCAAACGATCCGATCTTCGAGCCATTGACGATCCGGCATTTGACGCTGAAGAACCGCATCTTGCGGTCGAATGTCTGCGGTCGGTTCGACAACTACGATGGGACCGGTACCCAGACACGGATCAATTGGGAGCTGAAGTTCGCGCGGGGCGGGGTGGGCGCGATCATCTCCTCGTTCGTGCCGGTGACCATCCGGGGGCGGATTGTTCCCAACTACGCCACGATTAGCAGCGACGATCGGGTCCCATTCTGGCGGGAGCTGGGCCGGCAGGTGCAGGCGCACGACTGCAGGTTCATCTTGCAGTTGAGCCACGCCGGCCGGCAGCGGGACGTGCCGGGAATCGAGTTCGCGAAGGGGCTGAGCTCGACGGCTACGCCAGAACCGCTGCACGGATTCGAGTGCGAGCGGATGTCGCTCGATCAGATTCGCGAGGCCGTGCAGGCGTTCGCAGATGGCGCCCGTCGGGCCCGGGAGGCGCGACTCGACGGCGTCGAGCTGCATGCAGCCAATGGGTATCTGTTCACCCAGTTCCTGAGCTCGGCGATCAACGATCGGGAGGACGAGTACGGCGGATCATTGGAGAACCGGGCGCGCTTTCTGCTCGACGTCGTGCGAGCGATTCGGGCGGAAGTGGGCGCCGATTTTCACCTGCAAGTCAAGATCAGCGCCACGGAGTACAACGACGCGCTCATCAAGACGGAGAAGCGGGGCAACACCATCGCCGAGTCGAAGCAGATTTGCCAGTGGCTCGAGGCGGCGGGAGTCGATGCCATTCATGTGTCGACCGGAAGCTTCTTCCCGCACCCACGCAATCCCGCGGGAGATTTCCCGTTGGACGAGCTGGTCAAGACCTACGACACGCTGATCTCGAGCGGCATGCTCGCGCTGCGCAACTACCTGCTGCTTCGCGGACGCCTGACCGGTGCCGTCTTCCAGCAGCGCTGGGAGCACGCGCGCGGCGACCGTGACAAGATTCAGGGCCTCACTCTCCCGGACGCGCGCGCCATCAAGGAAGTCGTCCGTATCCCTGTCTTCTGCACGGGCGGCTTTCAGGACGCGCCCGCGATCCGAGCGGCGCTCACGAGCGGCGCGTGCGATGCCGTCAGCATCGCGAGGCCGCTCCTGGCAAACAACAACCTCGTCGAGCTCTTCAAGAACGGGTTGGAGCGACCGCCGGTGCCGTGCACGTATTGCAATCGGTGCTTGGTGAATGCTCCAGAGAACCCACTCGGATGCTACGACGAGACTCGGTTTGCCTCGCGGGAAGAGATGGTGCGAGAGATCATGACCGTATTCGATCCACCGCCGTTTCGGTAGGTACGGCTGTGCCGGGAAAAATTCCGCGTGCTCAGTACGTCGAGCGGGATCACGGAGCGCCAGTCAGCTCGAAGCTGACCTGGCGCAGTCGTTCGCGCACCGTTTCGTCATAGGCCTGCGCCCGCGCGGGCGTGGGGCGCAGCCCGTCGTAGTACCCTCCAGTGCGTCCGCGCGTTTCTTCCGACACAGCGAGATTCATGATCGCGTCCGCGCCGTCGTCCACTGTGCTCATCGGCGCGCCACCGGCTTCGCGCACCATGAATGTGTCCATGAACGTCGCCGGATGCAGCGCGTTGACGGTGACACCTCGATCCTCGATCTCCTCGGCGAGATCGAACGTGAACATGATCAAGGCGAGCTTCGCCTGGCGATAGGCGTCGATTCCGGAATACCGCCGATCCATCTGCAAATCGTTGAAGTCGATGTCGCGCTGGCCGATTGATGCGACATTGACGATGCGTGCCGGCGCTGCCGCGAGCACGTTCGGCAGGAGCAGACGCGTCAGCAGGAAGGGTGCGAGATAGTTCACCGCGAATCGCAGCTCGAATCGGTCCCGGCTCTCCTGGCGGTCCGCGCCTGGTGAGCCGAATCCGATGCCGGCATTGTTGATCAAGAGGTGAAGCCGCGGGTGATCCTGTGCGAGGGTCGCGGCCAGGGCACGCACGCCGCCCATCGAGGACAAATCGGCTCTGTAGAAGCGCGCCCGTCCGCCGTCCGCTTCAATATCGCTCAGGACTTGCGCGCCGCGCACCTGATCACGACCATGCACGAGGACGAGCCACCCCTCGCGGCCCAAGCGTTTGGCGACGACGCGCCCGACGCCGTTCGTCGCGCCGGTAACGAGTGCTCTGCGATCCGTCATGCTGTGCCTTCAATCGTGGATCCCAGGCGAATGATATGGGATCCTGCTCGCCACTACTCGCTGGCGGGCGTGGTGAGCGGCTTGCCCTTCTCGGCGAGCAGTACCGCCAGCAGCTTCGCCGGCTTCGTCGCGCTCGCGTTGCCTGAGACTGCGTGGAGCTCGTTCGGCGTCTCGATGAACATCTCGCCAGCGGTGTAGGTCTTCTCCGGTCCGTCGCCGACCTTTGATCTGATCTCGCCTTCGAGGACGTACGCCAGCGTGATGCCCGGATGGCGATGGGCGGGCGAGCTATCGCCGGGGCCGTACGTCACTTCCACCACCGTCGCGGCCCATCCCTTCATCGCCACGTCCGGCAAATCGTGTTGGAATACCACCTTGCGGCCGGTCGTCGCGCTCTGCGCCGCGACGACCGGCGGCAGAGGCAGCAGGAGACCGGTTGCGCTGCCGAGCAGCACTCTTCGTGTGATCATGCCTCCTTTGTACCAGATACCCGGCTGTTGAACACGCGCCGAGGGACGAACGCGTTGACACGTTCCGGCCGTCGTCTTTGTGCCCACGTCAGAGTCGACCCTACAGATGCGGCAAAGAGCGCAAAAGCCTATCTTGGTCTACCGGTATGCCGCCTCCATATGAACCCCCAATATAGTCTCCCAGGCGCACATCGTACGCGGACATAGCGAGCTTAGCGGCCAGGGAAAGGATGTGTGGTAGCCCTCCATGCACGACCGCCACGTCCTCATCGGTGAGGGGCTGGAGCTCGACAGCTTCGTTGCAGGCGAGTGGTTGGTTTGTCATTCTGTTCAGCTTTTTCATGCGTCTTCTCCTGTGCGCCGGGCAAAGTACGGGTTGCGGTGTTGCACGGCCACGCGTGAGCGCCTGGCCGTGACGGCTCTACCCACTAGTTCGCAGAATCGCCGTCCTACCCGTCATCCTTCGATTCGTTGGCGAGCTCACGTGCCCGTATCCGATCAGGGCCCGAGGCGGAGGCCACGTGCCTCGTGGAGCCCGTTGACGCATAAAAGACTAGTCTACTAAACTAGATCGCATGAAACCCAAAGAGATCGGGGCGTTTGAGGCAAAGACGCGCCTTTCCGAGCTCCTCGACCGGGTCGACAAGGGCGAGGTGTACGTGATCACCAAGCGAGGGCGACCCGTCGCAGAGTTGCGTCCGGCCACGCGCCGCGCTCGTCTCCAGTTCGGCTGTGATGCGGGACGCATCACCATCCGCGAGGACTTTGAGGCGGCCATCCCCGACTTCGAGGACTACACGACATGAGGCTGCTCGTCGACACGCATGCCTTCCTCTGGTATCTGGCCGGCGATCGACAGTTGAGCCGAACCGCCCGGCGCGCGATCGACGACAGCAATGGCGAGTGGTGGCTCAGCGTGGCCAGTGTCTGGGAGCTCGCGATCAAGTCGAGCTTGGGCCGCCTGACACTTCCGGTACCAGTCAACGAATACGTGGCCGACAAGGTCCAGCAAGGACTCCGTGTGCTGTCAGTCGAGTGGGTGCATGCCGCTGGCATCGAACGCCTGCCTTTTCACCACCGAGATCCCTTCGATCGGTTGATGGTCGCACAGGCCCAATCCGAGGGTTTGGCCGTCGTCACGAAAGACCCGGCGTTTCGCAAGTACGGCGTCCGCACGGTATGGTAACGCTCTGGACGATTTTCGGAACCGGCTCGTCCGTGAGAATTAGCGCTGAGGCTGCTCCATCGGCCGGCGTCCGAGCGGGCCTTCCTCCTCCTCGTGGTGGGCTACCCCCAAGGAAGAGGCGCAGGTTCCTGCCCTCCAACGCCACGATCTGAGTCAGATCTCCAGTTTTCTCTGACCGGGCTGGACCACCCCTTCGAGCCGGTGCCGGTCAGCCGACCACGGGGGTCGGGCTCGTCAGGGCCGCCAGAACCTCCCGGTAGAGATACTGGGCACCTTCCACGCCGTTCAAGGGGCCCTGCTCGTACTCCAGCGCGAACGTGCCGCGAAAACCGGCCGCCAGCATGATGCGCGTCGACCGCTGCACGTCGTTCTTCTCGCCCCACCGATCCCAGTACTTCGCGTGCACGTTCGTGTGCGCATACGGCGCGAGCGCCTTCAAGCCGTGGAACAGCATGTGGTCGTGCTCCCAATTGCCGAAATCGGGAGACGCCTCGCAGTAGGGGTGGTTCACCTCGTCGATGATCGTGCGCACGTTGATCGGGTCGGCTGCAAGGCCCCAGTGGTTCTCGATCGTGACCTTGATTCCGAGATTGCCGCCGAAGTCCGCCATTTCCTTGTGCGATTCGATGGCGGCATCGAGCAGCGGGACGATGTCGATGTTGCGAGGATAGCCGTCGCCTGGCCCCCGCTCGATGGCGTTCGGCCGGATGCTCGGTCCGAGCGCCCGTGGCGAATTCATCCGCATCGACTTCACGCCAAGAATGGCGCAGCCTTCCAGCCAGCGCTTCGCCATCGCGACGCCGGCCTTGCGTTTGGCGTCCTCTTCGGGTGAGCCGTACGCCGCCAGGTCCGTCGGCGCGTTGTTCGAGATGTGCTGCACCCTGGTGCCGGTCTTCACGAGGACGCCCGCCAGCTTCTCGAGCCACTTGCGACCGGAAGGGCTCAGCGGATCGAACCCGCCGGGACGGCCGTTCACGGCCGGAAAGAACATCGTGTCGTCTGTGACGTCGCCGAAGAAGCCCGAGCGGATGTCCATGCGTGTGACGCCCGGGAAGCGCTCCTTCGTGAAAGCTGGGAAGTCGAGCATCGTGATCTCGCCGTACTTCGCCTTCATCTGCGCGGGCGTGAGGATCGACGCGCGCGCGGCGGCTGCAACGGCGAGGGGCCCCTTTGCGTTCGGATTCTCGGCGAGGGCGGCGGCAGCCGCCGGGCTGGGACCGCGGCCGCGCGCGCGCGCGGCGGGGTTGCCCGCATTGTCGCCGGACGGCCGCGTGGGCGCGTTGGCGTTCGTCCGGCGCTTGAACAACGGTCGGATCGGATAGGAATTGCTCGCAATGCGATCGAGCGCGGCCTTCTGTGCCGCCTCCTGCGCGAGCAGCGCGTCCCGCGGCGTCAGCAGCGTGGTCGCCGCGGCCACGCCCGCGCTGGCGGTCCTGAAGAAATCACGTCGATCGATCCCGCTGTTCATGTGCATCGTGTTGCTCCCATCCGCCGTTGAGGCACCCGGCCAAACCGTTGGCGCGATCCGTATCAGACAGGGAACGCGCGGCAGTGTTTAGCTTTCCGGCTATTGTCATTAATCCGTGCTTTCTTACGGCTCCTTCCCTTGACAGGATGATAGATCGCTGTACCCTTACAGAACCTTACTATAGCTTTCCACCGATAAGGAGCACGCCATATGGGGCCGAGGTTCCGAGGTGCTGAAAGGAGACTGCCAACCGGTCTACGGGGCCTGTTGGCGATGTGTGCAGGCGGTCTCGCCCTCTGCGGCGTCACTACAGAAGGATCTGACGCTCGCAGGACGGACGCGATTCCAGGTGCGGCTTGACGTCAACAACGTGCTCAAAACCTGGAACTTCAATCCTCCGAATACCACGGTGAACCTGGAGAACCCGGAGACGTTCGGAAAGGTGACGAGTAACCCAGTGACCGCGAATTTCGGTGGCGTGCCATTGATGAATCTGTCCGTCAAGGTGATGTTCTAGCGGGCCCCGAAACTTGACATACTGCGTCAAGTTTCGGGTTCTCAAGGGTTTTAGGAGGACCAGCATGAGGTCTGGCGTTTCCCGGAGAAGGATGCTGCAGGCCGTAGGTGCGGCAGCTCTCGTTTCTTCCGCACCACGCTCGCGCGCGCTGGCAGCCCTGCCAGACGTGTCGCAAATGCCGTCCGAGAGTAAAGACACTCCAAAGATCTGTCTCGGGCTCTGGGGCAAAGCCGATGACGCCGCCATGCGTGCTGTGAAGCAGATTGGCGTCGATTCTGTTCTCTCCGGAGGGCCTCGTCAGATCCCCTGGGAAGAGTCAGAGATCCGCAGCCGGATCGATCAATTCAAAGCCGCAGGATTAACCCTGTGCAACATGATGATCTCCGGGTTCCGTGATGTGATTTGGGGCAAGCCAGGGGCGGATCAGCAGATCGAGAACGTCATCAAGTCCATTCGGGCGGCTGGAGCGGCCGGCTTGCCCGTCATCGAATACAACTTCTACGCCCACCGCCTCACAGAGGGCTACAAAGAGGAGATCGGCAGGGGCGGCGCTGGCTTGACCGCGTACGATTATGAGCTCTCGAAGGATCTCCCGCCTGAAGAAGCGGGCACCCACACGCGCGCCGAGCAACTGAAACGTGCCGAACATTTCCTGAAGGCCATCGTGCCAGAGGCAGAGAAGGCCAACGTGCGTCTCGCTCTCCACCCGAACGATCCACCCGTGCCTCTCAGTCGTGGTTCCGAGCAGCTCATGGCCACCGTCGAGCACTGGAAGGAGTACTTGGACTTGGTGAAGAGCCCGTACAACGGCATGACGTTCGACTGTGGCGTCACCCGCGAGACAGGCGAGGATCCAGTGGCGGTATGCCGCTACCTGGGCGAGCGGGACTGTATCAATCACGTGCATTTCCGTAATGTCGTGGTCAGGAAGCCTAGCGTGGACTACACAGAGGTCTTCCTGGACGAGGGCCAGGTCGATATGTTTCCGGTGATGAGGGAGTTGGTCCGGCAGAAGTATCCGCGTGCAATCTACCCTGAGCATCCACGCGCGCTCGACATCGATCGGGAGCGAGGTGAAATCGAGAACCAGTATCCCGGCGGAGGTGGATTCGCTGGTGAGATCTACAACGTGGCGTACACCAGGGCAATGCTGCAAGCCGCGTTAACCCTGTGAATCGCCTGAACGAGTGTCGCATCGCTTCGCCGGCCACGGGAGCACCACGTGGCCGCGAAGAACAGGAGCGCGACGTGGACGGTCGTGTGTCGCGGCGGCAATGCCTGGCTCGATGCCTGGCGCTGGCGGGCGGAACCCTGGTGGCTGGCGCGGCGCCGGCCCACGCCGCGTTCGCTAACGCGGGGGCGCGCCTTCAGCCGGCCGGACGCAGACATCGCATCGACAGCGTGCTCGGACCGATCGCTCCCGATCGGCTCGGGCTCACGTTGATGCACGAGCACGTGCTCGTGGACTTCATCGGCGCGGGCCAGGTGAGCGCCTCACGCTACGACGCCGACGCGGTGTTCACACGCGCGCTACCCCACCTCCAGCAGCTCAGGACACGCGGCGGTGCCACGCTGGTCGAGTGCACGCCGGCGTATCTGGGACGCGACCCCCGGCTGCTCCGCCGGCTTGCCGCCGCGTCTGGTCTCAACATCCTGACGAACACGGGCTACTACGGCGCGAACCAGGACAAGCACCTCCCGCCCCACGCGTTCACCGAGACCGCGGAGCAGCTCGCGGCTCGCTGGGTGCGCGAGTGGGAGCACGGGATCGACGACTCGGGCATCAAGCCCGCGTTCGTGAAGATCGGCGTGGACCCCGGTCCGCTCTCCGCGGTGGACGCAAAGCTGGTACGCGCGGCGGCGCTCACGCACAAGGCGACGGGACTCCCGATCGCCGCGCACGGCGGCAGCGGCGTTGCGGCGTTCGAAGAGCTCGACATGGTTGAAGGGATGGGCATGCCGCTCCACGCGTTCATCTGGGTGCACGCCCACGCTGAAAAGGACGGCTCGCTGCACGTGCGCGCGGCGAAACGCGGCGCGTGGGTGGAGTTCGACGGCCTCAGCGATCGGAGCCTCGACGCGCACGTGGCGCTCGTCTCGCGGATGAAAGAGGCGGGGCTGCTCGACCGCGTCCTCGTCTCGCACGACGCCGGGTGGTATCACGTCGGTGAGCCGGATGGCGGCCAGTTCAGACCCTTCGACACGCTGTTCACGAAGTTCGTGCCGGCGCTGAAGGCGGGCGGCTGGCCCGACGCCGACGTGCGCCGCCTGCTCGTCGACAATCCGCGCCGCGCGCTGACCGGGATTGTCGATAAGCTATATTAGCTAAATTGGGCGCATCAGGAGATGGGATGAAAGCCGTCGCTGCAACAGAGGTCAAAAACCGGCTGGGTGCGATCCTCGACGCGGCTCAACGAGAGCCGATTGTCATTCGCCGCCAGGACCGTGACATCGCCGTCGTGCTCTCCATGGCTGACTACGATCGCCTACGGTCAGCCAATGCGCGGGCATTCCTCGACCTTCGCAACGAAGTGGCGACCGAAGCAGCCAAGGCGGGCCTGACTGAGGAACGCCTCGCGGAGCTGCTCTCCGACGATGACACGTGAACGAGTCGTTCTCGACACCAACGTGTTCATCAGCGGCATGCTCTCGACTACGTCCGCGCGGCCACGCGCCGTCGAACACGCGATCGAACACGGTCAGCTCCTTGCATCGACAGACACGCTGCGAGAGCTGATGACCAAGCTGATGGCTCCGAAGTTCGATCGCTACGTCTCGCGCGAGCGCCGCGATGCGGTGCTCGTGAGACTGGCGCCGATCATCGAAGTCGTCGAGGTCGTGCAGCGTGTCCAGGCGTCACGTGACGCGAAAGACAATCAGTTCCTCGAAGTCTCGCTCAACGGCCGAGCCGACGTCCTCGTCAGCGGCGACAGAGACTTGCTCACGCTAAACCCGTTCCGGGGAACAGCGATCCTCACGCCCGCCGCCTATCTGAGTCGCGAGCGATAGCCTCCTGGCCAGCCAACTGCGCATAGAGGCCGCGGCGCTCGAGCAACTCGGTATGACGCCCCGACTCGACGATCCTCCCGCGTTCGACGACGAGAATCAGGTCTGCGTCGACGACCGTGCTGAGGCGATGCGCGACTACGATGCGCGTGCACCGCATCTCGGCGAGGCGGCTCATGATCCGTCGCTCGCTGACCGTATCGAGCTCGCTGGTCGCCTCGTCCAGGACCAGAATCGACGGTTGATGCAGCAGCGCGCGGGCGAT
The DNA here is from genome assembly GCA_009377495.1 of Luteitalea sp. Taxonomy (GTDB): domain Bacteria; phylum Acidobacteriota; class Vicinamibacteria; order Vicinamibacterales; family Vicinamibacteraceae; genus WHTT01. The sequence goes on along the minus strand of WHTZ01000025.1, from coordinate 38,054 downwards.
CGCGAGGCGCTGCCGCTGCCCACCCGATAGGCTCGCCGCGCCGTCAGACAGAATCGTGTCATACCCCATCGGCAGCGCGGCAATGTCGTCGTGAATCTCAGCAAGCCGCGCGGCTTCGGCGACCGCCTGCGGCGTGGCATCCGGATCGGCGAGGGCAATGTTGGCGCGAATCGTCCCGCCGAACACATGCGCTCCCTGGCAGACCACTCCAATCTGACGTCGAAGCGAGGCAAGATCGAGACGCGACAGATCGTGGCCGTCGTAAACCACGCGTCCCGCCGTCGGCCGGTACAAACCAATCATTAGCCGGGCCAGCGTTGACTTGCCCGCTCCTGATGGACCGACGATCGCAACCTTCTGTCCGGTCTCGATGGCAATGCTCACGCCGCGCAGGACCCGCGGCTCGTTCTCCGTGTACGCGAAGTCCACGTGCTCCAGGCGAATCCGGCCGGAGAGTCCCGGCGCGGCTTGTGCGGCCCGCTCGTCCTGCTCGACTGGTTCCTGCAGGATGTCCTCGATGCGGCCGACGTGCCCGCGCAGCTCCTGGAGCTGGAACGCGGTCGCGACGAGCTGAGACAAAGGCGTGAGAAATCCGAACGCCAGAGCGTTCAGCGCCAGCATCGTCCCCAGCGAGAGCCGATCCGCCAGAACCAGGTAGCCGCCGAGCAGCAGGATCACGAGAGGCCCGCCGACCTGCAGCGTGTTGCGCAGCGAATCCGTCCACGCTTGAAGCTTGCCTTTATCGATCGCGACGTTCACCTCGTCGACGAACAGGTGCGACCAACGCTCGACCGCTTGGGCTTCGGCGCCCATGGACTTGAGGGTCTCCATTCCCGTCACGATGTCGACGAGGCGAGAGCTCGCACGCGCCTGTACGTCGAGCGAACGGGAGGTCAGCTCACGAACCTTCCGGCGCGTGGCCAGGAACAACGCCACGTGAAGCAGCCCCAGGCCACCGACGAGCGCGCCTACTGGAATGCTGGTCCAGAGCAGCGCGATCAGATACAACACGACGAGCGATCCGTCGAGCAGTGTGGTGACGGCCCGGGTGGTCAGCGTTTCGCGCAGCTCGCGGTTGCTTTGAAACCGCGCGAGCAGATCGCCTGCCGATCGGCGCAGAAAAAAGTCGTACGGCAGCCTGGCGAGGTGATCCATGAAGCCCACACCGAGCTCGGTGTCCAGCAGCCCCTGAACGCGGAGCAGCAGCAATGAGCGAACGAGGGCCGCGCACCAGTGCAGCGTCAACATGCCGGCCGCACCGAGCGCAAGCACTTGCAACAGCTCGAAGTCGCTTCGGGGGACGATGCCGTCGACGATCGTGCCGGTCAGCAACGGAAGCGCCAGGACGAAGATCTGGAGAAGGACGGAGTGGAGCAGCACCTGACCCAGCACGCGCCAGTGCGTCATGAGCCTACGGAGATAGACGTTCAGCGGTGCGACCCGGCGGCTCTCGCGAGCGAATGTCTCACCCGGCTGGAGGACGAGCGCGACGCCCGTGAACTTCCGTTCGACTTCGTCGGGGCGAGCGACGCGCCGGCCCGATGCGGGATCGAGCACGACGATTCCTCGCCGCACGGTCCGCTCGAACACCACGAAATGATCGAAGCCCCAGTGCAGGATTGTGCCTGGAGAGAGGTGCCGCAGGTCGACCGGCTCGATGCGTACGCCGCGCCCCTGCAGCCCGTAACCCCGAGCGACTTTCAGCAGGGCGTACCCGCTCGTCCCCGAACGGCCGCCACCGATCCGGCCACGTACTTCACGCAGGGGAATTTCCTTCCCGAACGAAGCCAGCACCATGGTGAGGCACGCGGCTCCGCAGTCGGCGATCTCCATCTGGCCGACGAAAGGAATACACCGCTGCCGCTTTCGAATACCCTGGCGGGCGAAGGCAGTCAGTCGATGCGGAAGCGATTCGAACGTGAGTGAAGATTCCGTCATCGGTGTTTACCCGACGTCAGGTGCGACAGCCACAACCGAAGCAACACCAGACGCCCGACCCGGAGGCTTGCCGTCGCGCGCGTCCCGGCCGGACTCGAGGTCTCGATCGACGCGATGTCGAGCCCGGCGCGATCGATCTCGATGGAGACGAGTGTGACGCCTCCCGACAGGGGACTCCCGCTGGGGATGGCCAGTCGCAGAAGACGTTTCAGCTCACCGGCCTCGACAACGTCTTCTGCCACACGCGTGAGTCGGCCGGAGAAGCGCGCGCCGGGATGCCGAATCAGATGGAGATGCACTTGCCGGTCCTCGACGAAAAGGTCACGCTTGTCCGCAGGCAGAACCGCGAACGCCGCCACATCCGAGGAACCACCACCGGCGGCGGGCACCAGGATCGCGGGAACTTCCGCATACACCGGCACTGCGATCGAGGCCGCTCCTGCCGCAACAGCCACACCCACGACCGCCAACGTTACGGCCGTGATGTTCATCCACGCCGACGGCAGCCTCAACACGTCGGCCCGCTCTCTCGGGCTGTAGAGATCTCGCAATGCTGCTTCACGAAACGAAATCACTGGCGCCTTCCTGGCCCTTGGCCCTTTCCCCTATCACCTACCGCGCCGAGGCGCCTCCATCGTCAGCACCGACGGAACGCGGTCCGGATGTGCAAGCCGCAGCAGCCCGTACCCGATGCCGGCGAGCCCGTTCATGAATCCTGGGGTTTCGATGCCGGCGAGTGAGCCGCAGATCGGCCCGCAGCTCGTCAGGCGACGCAGGATCTGGCGGGTTGCGGAGTCGACTTCGGACTGCCAGTCCGTCCTGCCGAACGCTCGACCGGCAGCCATGGGCAACTCGAGATTCCCGAGCGCGCCATGACACAAGGAATGGTTCATCTCGAAGCCTTCGCGGAGCGTGGTTTCCACAGCGGCTTCGATTTCCAGCCGGACTTCGCGGTCGTCGAGGCTCGTGAGACCGGACATCCGCGCAAGGCCGATTCCGGGCGCGCCGTGGCACCACGCGTTGACGAACATCGTGGTGGTGTCCGAGTCACTCCTCAGATCTCGCCAACTTCGTGCACCGGCGTCAAAGAGCGACCGCTCGTAGCGGATCGCCGCCAGTGCCGTCTCGCGATCTCGTCGACGCACTCCGGCCGGACTGACCGGTGTGTGGCGCACTTCGACAACCAAACGAAGGAGCTGGCCCCGTGTTCGGCCAGCCGGCGAGCCGCGTCAGTAACCGACGCGCGCGAGACGTCGTCCGAGATTGGCGCTCACCAGCACGAGCTCGCTGCTCTGTCGATCGTTCAGCGTTAGCAGTAGAGCGCGTCCATCCCGTGACACGGCGAGGCCGTCGGACATTCGCCGGTCGAGACGCGTCAACAGCGTCGTCCGCCCGCTGTCGAAGTCCCGGTAATAGATCTCCGGATCCGCATAGTCCCCGAACCCGCGGTCGAAGTAGATGCCTCGATCTCCGACCGCATAGTTGCCGACGTAGCCTTCGATGATCTCGCGCGCCGCTCCGCCGGATGCCGGCATGCGCCAGAGCCCGTTTCGTCGGTAATACACCCAGGCACCGTCCTGGGAGACTTGCGCCTGGATACCGCCCTGCCGGGTGGCTCGCACGGGCGATCCGCCCGCTACCGGGATGCTCCAGACCTCGGGCGCTCCCGATCGATCGGAGGTGAAATACAGCCGCCGGCCGTCGGCGGACCAAGCGGGTTGATAGCAGTGCATGTCGGCAGGCGTCAGACTGCGCGGTGATCCGCCGGTCGCGGCAATGATGAACACCGACGAGCGACGCTCGCGGCCCGAGGCGAACGCAAGCCAGCGGCCGTCGGGCGACCATGCCGGTTTGTGCGTACGCGGTCCGCCGAAGCTCGTCACCTGCGTGGCCGCACGACCATCGGCCTGACTAACCCAGATCTCGGTGTGTCCGGTGCGTGTGGAGACGAACGCGATCCGCCGGCCGTCGGGCGACCACGCCGGCTCCAGATCCTGGCGAGTCGAGCCGATCAGCTTTACCGGCGGACCGGCCGGCCGGTCCGGTCGCGCCAGCTCGAGCCTCCAGATGGCGGCGGGCCAGTATCTTCGCGAGTAGACGACGTGCTGGCGCGCGGCCTTCGCGACGCTGGGTTGGAAGGCCTGCTCGCCGGCAAACGCCAGCGGCTCCAGCGACTGGCGTCCCCAGGCGCCCAGCCGCAGCATCCAGAGGCGCCTTCCGCCGGAATGATCGGAAGAGAAGACGATACCTTGCCCGTCCGGGAGCCAGTCGAGCCCCGCGATCCGACTGCTCTGGAACGTCAGGCGCCTCGGCTCGGTGGCGGGCCGTCCATCGTCCCCGATGCGCAAGCGATAAAGGTCCGCCGCAAGATTGGCGGACTGCCTGATGAACGCCAGTTGCCGCCCGTCCGGCGCAACCGCCGCGTACATGTCGCCCGCGCCGTCTCGCGGTGTGGTGAGCCGCCGCACGCCGCCATCAGCCACGGACAACTGATAGATCGACATCGGCTCACGAGCGATGCGCCGCTCGGGAAAGTACAGAAACCGTCCGTCCAGCGACCAGCTCATGCCCACGCCGTAGACCGCGTTGGGGCGCTGCGGCTCGAGGAGCGTCGGAGTCCCCCCTTGCAGGCCGATCATGAACGCGCCTGCGCCGTCGCGCAGAAAGGCCAGCTTGCTCCCGTCGGGCGACCAGGCGGGACTGTGCTCGTTCGTCGGGTCCCCCGTCAGCCGCCGGGGAGGGCCATTCCCGACCGACTTCACATAGAGATCGAGATTCCCGAATTCCCCCTCGCCGTTCCACGTGAAGGCGACCCGCTGTCCGTCTGGCGACAGCACCGACTGCGAGGCGCGACCCACCACGCTGAGCACGGTCCTCGTCTGTCCGACGAAGGGCCGTGGCGCACTGAGCACGGACCAGCCCACGACTGCCCCGATTCCTACGATGAGCGCCGCGGAGATCGGCACGAGGCTGCGGACCCATTGGCGGGGCGCGGCGGGCGGCCCTGCGGCAACCCTCCCGTGCGGCGAGAGCGCGCGTGGGCGGTCCTCGGGCGGCAGGGTCTCATCGACCGACAAGCGGGCCAGGCGAGCTTGCCGCCCTCGATACCACTCGAGGGTCTCGGACTTGTAGGCGTAGACCGAGCCGCCGCGCTCGTGCACGTGACGGCGTACCGGCAGGTCCTCGGTCCGCTCCCACCGCTGGACCGTGCGCACGCCCCTGCGCAAGAACGCCGCGATCTCCTTCCACGAGTCGAGTCGCTCCTCCGGATGCTCGTGCGGAGGTTGGTTGACCGGATTCAACGCTGACACAGATCACCTCGAGCCACGTGTCGCCATACGCCGAACCATGCCAGAGTGCGCCACCACGCGCCAAGTCGTTGACGCTGCAGCATGACGCAATTATAAGGGACTCTATCCGACAAGGAGGAGACCTCGCGGTTCTGGGGCCGGTGCACTATGAAAATACTTTGCCGCTTCTTGTGCTGCGCTGTGGCTACCCTGGCGGGTGTGTGCGCCGGGCAGGCGCAAACCGTCAACGGCACGCTGACCGGGATCGTGACCGACCCCGCCGATGCCGTCATCACAGGCGCCTCGGTGGGCGCGGAGGATGTCGCGACCGGTGTTCGCACGGCGACGCAGACGACGACCGCCGGCGTCTATACGGTCTCTCTCCGCCCGGGGATCTACGACATCACCGTCGAGATGTCCGGGTTCCAGACGCTCGTGCGATCCGGCGTCGAAGTGAACATCAACCAGACGAGACGTCTGGACCTCACGCTGCAGGTCGGCGATCTCGTCGAGGAGGTGACCGTCGCGGCCTCGACGCCCCTCCTCTCCAGCGAGACCTCCGAGCTCGGCGCTGTCGTCCGCTCTCAGACCGTCCTCGATCTGCCGCTCTCCACGCCCGGCCAGCGGCGGATGGCGGACACCTTCACGCTCCTCATCCCCGGTGTCACGACCGGCGGCGGCTCCGGCGGCACCAACGCGAACCTCCAGTGGGATCGCGGCGGGCAGTGGCAGACCAACGGCAGCCAGGAGAACGCCCGAGAGATCCTGTATGACGGCATCTCCATCGGTGAGATCCATAGTCCGGGCCGCTTTTGGGCGAGCTCACCACCACCGGATTCGATTCAGGAATTCAAGATGCTCACCGGCTCGTACTCGGCCGAGTTCGGGCGCTCGGCCGGAGGCATCATCACGCTCACCACTCGCTCGGGAGGAAACGACTTCCGCGGCTCCGCGTACAACTTCCTCCGCAACGAAGCCTTGCACGCACGCGGCTTCTTCGCGCCAGCCAAGCAGCGCGACCGGCAGAACGAGTTCGGGGTGACCTTCGGCGGCCCACTCGCGATCCCCGAGCTGTACGACGGTCGCAACCGCACGTTCTTCTACGCGTTCTACAACGGCCTCCGCTGGCGGACGGCGAGCGCGAACGAGCTCGTGACGGTGCCGAGGCCGGAGTTCCTCCGTGGAGACGTCTCGGGCCTTCTCGATCCGGACGGGAACGTCCGTCCGATCTACGACCCGCGGACCAGCCGGCGCAACGCGGCCGGTGACATCGAGCGCACCCAGTTTCCGGGCAACATCATTCCGGCCGATCGGATCAGCGAGGTTTCCCGGGCCGTGGCGGCGCTGCTTCCGGCGCCGACGCTGCCCGGCCAGACGCTGAACTTCATCGGCGTGCGCAGCACCATTTCCGACGACGACCGCTGGCAGGTAAAGCTCGACCACGTACTCTCCGACAATCACCGCCTGAGCGGCCTCTATTCGTCGGGCACCTTCGTGCGCGCCGGCTCCGGTCCGCTGCCGGATCGCATCTTCTCGGGGTTCACACGGCGCGACGAGCGCGCCCATCTCGTTCGCCTGAGTCACGACTGGACCGTCAGCCCGACTCTCGTCAACCGCCTCTCCATCGGATTCAACCGCGACGCCCCGTTCACCGGGTCGCCGACGGTGGGCGAGGGCTGGCCGGCCAAGCTGGGGCTGCGGGGCACCGGCGACGACGAGCGCGGTGCCTTTCCACGCATCAACTTCGGCAGCGAGGTCGACGACGGCGTCGGCCTCGGCGGCGAGGCGAACGCCTATCAGGCCGAGAGCTCGTTCATCGTCTCCAATGTGGCCACCAAGATCGTCGGAAAGCACTCCCTGCGCTTCGGAGGCGACTATCGGCACTACCAGCTCAACGCGCGCGTGTTCCACCGCACCCACGGCACGTTCAGCTTCGGCTCCGGCTTTACATCCAATCCGGCGAGTCCGAACCGTGCCAACACGGGCAGCGGCATCGCCACGTTCCTGCTCGGCGCCGTGCAGGGCGGCACGGTCCTCTATCCAACCGCCAGCGTCGGCAACCGATTCTCGTACGCAAGCGCGTTCTTGCAGGACGACCTCAAGCTCACGCGCCGCTTGACGGTGAATCTCGGCCTGCGCTACGAGGTCGCCGTGCCGCTGCGCGAGCGCACCGACCGCCTCACGTTCTTCGATCCAACGGCGCCGAACCCGGCCGCCGGCGGTCGACCCGGCGCGCTCGTTTTCGCCGGCGATGGTCCGGGGCACATCGGCAAGCGGCAGATCGCCGAGACCGACTACACGAGCTTCGGTCCGAGGGTCGGGTTCGCGCTGCGGCTGACCGATCGCACCGTCGTGCGGAGTGGCTACGGCATCTTCTACGGCACCGGCGGCGCCGTCAGCGAGAATGCGCTCGGCACGCGGCTGCAGCTCGGATACAACGCGCAGCCGACGTTCAGCGTGACGGATCCCAGCGGCCGCTCGCCCGCGTTCTATTGGGACGACGGCCTGCCGCCCGTGAATCCGCCGCCGCCCGTGCTCGATCCCAGCTTTGCGAACAACCAGAGCATCAGCAACTGGGTCCGACCCGAGGATGGACGGCCCCCGTACGTTCAGAACTGGCACTTCGGCGTGCAGCGTCAGATCACGGACGATCTCATGGTCGACGTCGCGTACGTCGGCAGCAAGGGCACGCGCCTCACGTCGAGCAACCTTCGCATCAATCAGCTTCATCCTGACTGGATGCGTCTGGGCGCGCTGCTCACCGCCGACGTGCACTCATCGGCCGCTCGGGAGGCCGGCATCACCCCGCCGTATCCCGACTTTGTTGGAACCGTCGCGCAAGCGCTCCGCCCCTTCCCCCAGTACTTGGACATCACGGCGCCGATGGAGACACTGGGACGCTCCACCTACAACTCGCTGCAGGTCATGGTGCAGAAGCGCTATTCGCACGGGTTGACCTTTAGCGTCGCCTACACGTGGTCGAAGAAGCTGACCGACTCTGGAGAGAGCCAGATATTCGAGCAGAACGCCGGCCCCATGAACGCCTACGACGTACGGCTCGAGAAATCGCTCAGCTACAACGACCTCCCGCACGTCCTCGTCATCGGCTATGCCTACGACCTGCCGATTGGCCGCGGCCGGCGCTTCCTCAGTAGCGATATTCCAGTCGTCGGGTGGCTCCTCGAGGGTTGGCAGGTGTCCGGCATGAGCCGGTATCAGAGCGGGCCGCCGCTCCGGATTTCCGGCGGGATGACAACCGGAATCTTCTCCCCAAACCGCCCCACGTACAATCCCGCCGTGCCAATTCGCACGAACGTCAGCGCCGGCGACTTCGATCCGGCCGTGCACCGCTGGCTGAATCAGGACACCTTCATCAACACGGAGCGCTTCCGCTTCGGCGACGTGCCGCGAACGATCCACGAGCGCGCCTTCCCGTTCTACGATGAAAGCTTCGCATTGCTCAAGAAGACGCGGATCGGCGAGCGCATGCAGATCGAGCTCCGCATCGAGTTCTACAACGTGCTGAACCGCACGAACTTCACTCCGCCCGTGACGAACATCAACTCGGTGGACTTCGGACGCGTGACGGCGCAGCTCGGCACCCCGCGCCAAGGCCAGATCGGGCTTCGGCTCAGCTTCTGAGCATCCCGGCGCCTCGGCCCCGAGAGCCCGCGCATCGCCCGTCGCCGTCGCGTGCCAAGGAAGAACAATGCTTTTCGCCGTTGTCCTGCTGACTGCTGCCGCCGCCTCGCTCGCCTTCGACGAGCCGCGGGAGTTTCGCGGCCCGCACGACATCATCGTGGTCCCGTTCCAGAACGAGCTCGATGGCGTAGACGCGGTGACCGTCGGCGGCTGGTTCTATCCCCGGCGCAAGGGCGAGCAGATCTGGATTTCGCGCGGGATGCCCGAGATCGGGCCGCAAGGCGAACGGTTCTTCCGGCCCCGGCCCGACTGGGTGAACTTCGTCGTCGGCACCGATCGACACGGCTTCCTGATGGGCACGATCAACGGCAACGGCGCGATGCCGTTCGTGCACGTCACTGTCCAGGAGATCCGCATCAACACGTGGCATCAGGTGGCCGTTGTCAAGGACGCCCATGGCTATCAGAAGTTCTACGTCAATGGGACGCTCGTGCACACGGACCGCGAATCGACGTGGGCGCCGAAGGTCCATCCGTTTCGTGATACGGCCGCCGGCGAGCCAATCAGAGTTTCGGTGCCGTTGGGGGGACTCGTCGGCGAGGTGTGGGTGCACGCCCGCGAGCTGAGCGCCGATGAGATCCGGCAGGATTTCCTCGCCAAGCGCGATCGCTACGAGCCGGCCCCGGCGCCGCGCGTCGTGGCGCTCCGGGAGATGGACCGAGCACCGGCCGCTGGGCTCTGGGAGCAGCCGCTGGACGCGACGAGCTGGCCGCGGATTCGCGCGAGGATCCGCGCTGGCATGGACGCCATCTTCGGCGTGCCGCCTCGCGATCCGTGGGCGCACGCCGAGCGAGGTCCGCTCGACGCTCGGATCGTCTCCGAGGATCGCTTCGGCGGCTATGTCCGCCGTAAGGTCGCCATTCCGGTGCAGGAGGGGGACCGCATGCTTGCGTGGCTGCTGGTGCCGGACGATGTGGCCGTGGTCGATCCATACGAAAAGCGACCCGCCGTCATCTGCTTCTATGGCACCACCGCGGGCGCTGGCAAGGACACGACCGTCGGTCTATCAGGTCCCAAGCCAGGCACCCCACCACGGAAGAACGCGGCGTTCGCCCTGGACATGGTGCGCGCCGGCTTCGTCGCGCTGGCTCCGGACTGGCTGCGTGATGGCGAGCGGATAGCGCCCGGCCGCGCGCCCTACGATACGGAGGATTTCTATGAACGGTTCCCCGATTGGTCCATTCACGGCAAGGATGCCTGGGATACGTCGCGGGCGATCGATTATCTCCAGTCGCTGCCCTTCGTCGACCGAGCGAAGATCGGCATGGTCGGCCACTCCTACGGCGGCCACAGCACCATCTTCGCGGCAGCGTTCGATCCGCGCATCCGCGTGGCCGTCGCAAACGGCCCCGTCTCCGAGTTCGTGCACCACGGCATGCACTGGGCCGTCCCCGGGGGCAGCCGGCACAGTCAATCGCTTCCGCGCCTGCGGCCCTATATCCTCGCGCACGAGCCGCCGCCGATCACCTTCTACGAGGTGACGGCGCTCATCGCGCCGAGACCGCTGCTCGTCGGCCAGGCCGTGGGCGAGCGTCGGCCTTTCGAAGAAGAGAACTATGCGGCCGTCGCGGAAGTCTACCGGGCGCTGGGTGTGCCGGAGCGCGTGCGCTACCACTGGTACGCCGGCGATCACGACTTTCCGCCCGCCGCGCGGAAGGCCGCGGTCGAATGGCTCGAGAAATGGTTCACGGCTTTGGAGCCCGTTCATGTCATGGCAAAGTAGGCGATCGTTTCTGAATATTACCGCTGGGCTCGCGGCGTCTCCGCTGATCGGCACGTCGCGAGGCTGGTCCGGCGCCAACGACCGGATTCGCGTCGCTGTGATGGGGATGGGCGGCCGTGGCGGCCACCTGATGACCCTGTCGGCGAAGACGCGGAACATCGAGGTGGCCGCCATCTGCGATCCGGACGAGTCGCGCATGCGCCAGTGGGCGGCCTCGCTCGAGGCGCTGACGAACCGCCGCCCGCGGACCGAGGCCGACATCCGCAAGGTGCTCGACGACGATACCGTGGACGCGCTCATCATCGCGAGCTGCAATCACTGGCATGCGCCGGCCGCAATCTTCGCCTGTCAGGCCGGCAAGCACGTCTACGTGGAGAAGCCCGTCTCGCACAACGTGTTCGAGGGCCGTCAGCTCGTGGCCGCCGCCAAGAAGTACGGCCGCGTGGTGCAGGCCGGCACGCAGAACCGCTCGAGCGCGCGAATCTGGAAGGCGACGAAGCTTCTGCACGAAGGCGTGGTCGGGGATGTCTACATGGCGCGCTGGCTGATCACCGGGCACCGTGAATCGATCGGCTTTCAGCACTCCGAGCCCCCGCCGGCCGGCCTTCATTGGGATCTGTGGCTCGGGCCTGCGCCGGAGCAGCCGTTCCATCCAAACCTCGTCCACTACAACTGGCATTGGTTTTGGGACTTCGGGAACGGCGAGATGGGCAACAACGGCACGCACTACATGGATGTCGCGCGGTGGGGTCTCGGCCGCGGGCTTCCCGCCAAGATTCATTCGATCGGCGGCCGCTTCGGCTACGACGATCAGGGAGAAACGCCGAACACGCAAACGGCGACCTTCGAGTATCCGGATGGCAGCATCCTCGTCGGCGAGATTCGAGGGGTGTTCACCGGCGAGCAACCAGGCTGGTACTTCTACGGCTCTCGGGGCTCGATGCAGATCCTTCCCGGCGGGCAGTTCCACGTGTATTGGGATGCCAACAAGAGCCCGGACCCGGTCCGGAGCTGGTCGGAGGAGATGGACCGAGGCGTGGATCCAGACACGGTCGGCGATGCGGGGCATCTCAACAACTTCTACGCAGCGGTTCGCGCGAGCGATTCAAGCCTGCTCCGCGCGCACATCAGCGAGGCGCACGTCTCGAACAGCATGTGCCTGCTGGCGAACATCTCCTACCGCACCGGCCGCAAGCTTCACCTCGATGTGGAGGCGGAGACCGTCGTCGGCGATCCAGAGGCGGAGGGCCTCCTCAGGCGGGCATACCGTAAGCCTTTCGTAGTTCCCGAGAAGATCTGATGCTGAGAATCGTGTGGGCCGCCGGCATGGCGGCGCTCGTCGCCGCGTGCCCGTCGGCTGGGTCCAGTGACGGCCTACAGCCCAAGCCCATTCCCCGCGTGCAGGCTGTGCCGCTTCCGTATGATCAGGTCTCTTTCCAGCGTGATGGACGAGAGATCGCGCGCTACCACTTCGGGCCGGGTCTCATCCGCCCGTTCGTCTATCCGATCATCGGACCGTCCGGGCACGGCCTCACGCGGATGGGCCATCCCGGCGATCCGGACACGCATAGCCATCACAATTCCGTGTGGCTCTCGCTCAGTGACGTCAACGGCGTCGACTTCTGGCTCGACCGCGGTGGAGGTCGCATCCGCCATCGCCGCATCGAGCATCTCGAGGACGCGGATGACTTCGCGCTGGTCGTGAGCGAGGCGGACTGGGTGGACGGCAACGGCGACGTCGTCATGCGCGAGCGGCGCCAGACCTTCGCCAAGCTGCTCCCGCGCGAGGAATGGATGCTCGTGATCGATATCCGTCTGGATGCCGCCGACGAAGCGGCCGTAATCGAGCCGTCCAGCTTCGGGCCGATAGGCGTCCGCCTGGCCAAGCCCATCAGCGTGCACTACGGTGGCGGGCGCATTCGCAACAGCGAAGGTTTCGAGGGCGAGACCGCCGTCTTTCGCAAGCCGGCTCGCTGGGTGGACTACTCGGGTCAGAGCGCCACCGGCATCATCGAGGGCCTCACGCTGATGGACCATCCCTCGAATCCGCGCCACCCGGCTCCGTTCCACGTCCGCGAAGATGGGTGGATGGGCGCGATGCTGGCTCTCCATGATCCCTACACGATCCAGCCCGGCAAGCCGCTGCGCATGCGATATGCGGTTTACGTGCATGCGGGCATGCCGCCGCTTGCCCACATCGACAAAGCTTGGCGGCGCTTCGCGACCGAGCCCCTGCGGCCGCCCTTCGGCCCTCCCAAAACGGCGCGCGACTGCCTGCACGGCGGCTATCGGCGCTACAACATGCCGCGGTCGTTCTCCAGCCAGCAGGACTGCGCGAATTTCGTGAAGGGCGCGCAGTGAGCCTTTATGCGGAAGCTGCCCATGCCGGACGTCTCCCGCCGCGATCTCGTCCGCGGCGCCCTCCCGCTCACCGCCGCTCTCCTCCCGTTCTCGCCGTCGCCGATCGCCGGCCAATCGCGCGCTGCGCCGGCGCGACGTTCCCTCCCCAAGACCGGGGACATGATCGCGGCGAAGAATTGGTTCTTCGACCGCGCCGTCCATCCCGAGACCCACCTGCTCTACTCGAGAGTCGACCTGGAGGATCCGAATCTCTGGAAGAAGGTGCGCTTTCCCTCGGCGGATGCCGTACGGGGGAAGACGAACGACGACAGTGAGGTGCCCAACCTTTCGAACTGTGCGGGCGCGGGTGGCCTCTTCCTCGGCCAGCTTGCCGATATCCACGCCGTCACCGGCGACGTCGATTGTGCGCGGCAGGCGCGGGTCGTCTTCAAGGGCCTCGAGGCGCTGGCCGCCGCCAGCGAGCGCAGGGGCTTCATCGCACGGGGGCTGCTGCCTGGAGATCCGACGCGAGCCCACTTCCACAATTCTTCCGTCGACCAGTACACGTTCTACGTCTACGGCCTCTACAGGTACTTCCACTCGCCCCTTGCCGGCGACGCCGAAAGGGCGTCCATGCGCCGCATCATGAACGACATCTGTACCATGATCGAGCGCGACGGCACGATTCTCGGCAGCAACGGCGCGCCGGGCTTGGTGAGCGACATCGAGGCCATCCGATCCGATCGCTCGACACGTCTGTTGGAGATCTGCCTGGTGGGCCACGCCATTACCCGGAGATCGCACTGGCGTGACGTCTATCTTGCGAAGCTTCGCGAGGCCGGCTACGCGCGATTGCGGACGGTGCTCGAGCCCATGCAGCTTCGCTTCACCTACGTTCCACGCGACCTCGCGCGCGGGCCACGCCATGCGGATATCGCCACGATCTGGCAGACGCAGTACTCCCTGGTGCCGCTCTTCGAGCTCGAGACGGAGCTCCCGCTCAAGTGCGCGTGGCGTGAGGCACTCGACACATGCGCCCGTATCGTCCGCCGCTTCGGTGGCAGCGGGCCCGAGCTGCAGATCGTCATGCTGGCGCAGAATCGACCGCTCGCGCAGGACTTCACGACGCCGGACGAGGCACACCTGCACGCTTGGCTCAGAAGCGCGACTGCGGACCTGCTGGCACGGACGCCCCGCTCGCGAGTCGAGATGCCGCGCGGGGACGCGCTGGCCGCATCGATGACCCACTTTGGCGTCACGTGGCTCGGCGCCGCCGAGGTCTACTGGACGGGCCTCCGTCGGGGCGTGTTCTCGGCCGAAGGACGATAGGCGTGAGCCTTTGGTGCCCAAGTACGACAGGCGCAGACTGGTGTCCTTCGCCACAATCAGAACCAAACGGGTGACGGCTTGCTTCGCTGCTCGGGGGAACGACAGAATTGACGCGTGCTGGAGATGATCCTTGTCCTCGTCCGCGCGCTGGCGTTGGCCTGCCGCGGACATCACGAACTGGTCCTCGAGAATCTCGCGCTCCGCCAGCAACGTCACGTGTTGAGACGCACGAGCACACGTCCGCGGCTCCGGATGAGCGATCGGCTGTTTGGATCATGTTGGGCCAGACGTGGCGACACTGGCGCGCGGCGCTCGTGCTCGTCCAGCCCGACACCGTGGTGCGATGGCATCGCGAGTGGCTCCGCCAGCGATGGACGCGGCGCTCGGCGCGGGTCCGTCCGGGCCGTCCGGGTACGCATGCGGCCATTCGGACGCTTGTGAGCCAGATGGCCGCCGCGAATCCCCTGTGGGGAGCGCCTCGGATCCATGGCGAGTTGGGCAACGTGGGCGTCGCGGTATCGGAGCGGACCGTCTCGCGGCTCCTGCGGCGACCGCGGCGCCCGCCGTCACAGACGTGGCGCACTGTTCTGACGAATCACGTCGCCACGCTGGTCTCGATCGATTTCTTTGCCGTGCCGACCCTCACGGGCCGAGTCCTGTTGGTCTTCGTCGTGCTGATGCATCACCGCCGGCGGGTCGTCCACGTCAACATCACGGAGCACCCGACGGCGGCCTGGACCGCGCAGCAGATGATTGAGGCGTTTCCGGACGACACCGCGCCACGATGGCTGTTGAGAGATCGGGACGCGACCTATGGCAACGCCTTCCGACGCCGAGTCGCTGGCATGGGCATCGGTGAAGTCCGGTCGAGTCCATCCAGTCCGTGGCAGAATCCCTACGCGGAGAGGCTGATCGGCTCAATCCGGCGGGAATGTCTGGACCATGTGATCGTCCGCAGCGAGCGGCACCGTTCGTCGTCTCCAGGCTCGCGTGACGCCAACGTGTCTCAACCATGATGGATCGATCGGCCAGCCCACCTCAAGCAATTGCTACCTTCTTCGTGATGTAATCGTGGAGCCGGAGAGGGGGATCGTCAGTCGCAGCGAGCGCCGTCATGGGATCGATACGGGTTGCGCGGCGCGCGGGAATCCAGCTCGCTACCGCGCTGACCAGCCGCAGGATTCCGATGACTCGACGTATGTCCTCGAGCCACATGAACGAGCGGGGCGTCCCGGTCAGGAGCGGTCACGCTTGTACCCGAGAGCGCTCGCGGCCTCGTCCATCCGCTTCTCGAGGTCCTGTACGCGACGCTCAAGACCCGCGAGCCCTTGGCCGCTCGCCATCGCGTCGCCGCTTGGCGTCACCGCTACCGACCGGCCCCGCACGAACCGAGCATAGCCGAGGCCCAGCGTAATCACGAGCGCAGCGGTCATGACGATGAACCGCACGATGGAGGTGTTCGTGGCGATGATCCACCCGACCCCGTAGACCATCGTGAAGACGCCGCCCAGCAGCAAGCCGTTGCTGATCACCGGCAATTGATCGGCGCGGACCAGCGAGATCGCCATGGCGACCGTGGCGAAGATGATCAAGATGATGCTCGTGTTCCGGCCCCACACTTCCCGGACGGCCCGCGCGGCGTCGAGCGCGTCGTTGCGCTCGTCTGCGATCTGCTGCATCTGCGCCCGGTCCGTCTCCGTCCAGGCATCTTGGGCCTTGGCGTTTCTGAGTGCCTCCTCCCGCCGGCTGAGGTCCCGGATCTGGCGATCGAACTCCTGCTCTGGTGATGGATAGAAGGTATACACGCCCACTCCAAGGAACGCGGTCACCATCAGCCCCAGAAAGATCGCAAAGATCGTCTGCAGGCCGCCGGCCTGCTTCATGTCGGTCATGTTGAGCCCTCTCGCGTTCGATGAGCGTGCGCTCAGCGGAACCGAGCGTCCGGTCACCGTCCACGATGATTGCGGTGCGCGCAACAGGTCTTCTGAGTTGAATCAAAATTTAGAACAGGAACTTTGCCGCGAACTGCATTTGTCGAGGCGTCCCGATGGTGGATGTAATCTGCCCGAAGGCCGCGCTGCCGAGTGCGCCGTTCGGATTCCCGAAGCTGGCGTTGTTGAATACGTTGAAGGCCTCGACCCGGAGCTGCAGACGCATCGTGTCGCCCAGCGGCAGTGTCTTGAAGAGGGAGAGGTCCACGTGACTCCGCGAGGGTCCGTGCAGCAGGTTGCGCTCGACCATCGCCTCGCCGATCGTGTTCGCCGGCTGGGGCTCGAACGCCACCGTGTTGAACCACTGCTCGACCGTGCGATTCTCGAGGCCAGGATCGCCCACCAGGTTCGGCCGATCGCTGCCGCCGGTGTTGCTCCGGGCCGTCGCGTTCGTGATGTCGAACGGCAGCCCGCTCTGCCAGATGGCTACCCCATTCACCTGCCAATTGCCCAGCAATGCGCCCATCAGCCCCGTCCGCGAGCGCCCGAACGGCAGCTCGTAGGTGGCGGTGACGACCACGCGGTGCCGCACGTCGTTGGCGGCGTCAAACCGCTCGATCACGTTGCTGTCCCACGGGGCAACATTCGTCGACTGATTGCGCGCCCACGTGTAGGTGGCGCTGAAGGCCAAGCCGTCACGATAACGGCGCTGGAACCCGAGCTGCAGCGCGTCGTAGAACGATTCGAAGTCGCTCGTCACCAGTCCCGACCTCCAGACGCGCATCGAGGCGCGCCCGATCGCCCGTCGCCAGCGTGACGTTGGCGGTCTGCGTCTTGAAGCCGGCCAGCTCAATCGTGACGGTGTAGCGCCCGATCGGGAGCAGACTGAAGGCAAAGTCGCCCGACACGTTCGTCGTCGTCGTCCGGACGTCATTCGTACCCAGGTTTCTGACCGACACGGTCACTCCTGGCAGGACCGCACCTGACGGGTCCGTCACACGGCCGACGAGGTCTGCACTCCCCTGCGCGAAGACGGTCGTCGGCAGCAGCATCACGAGCCCAAACACACATCGTTTAAAACGCATCTGGCCCCTGAGATACAGTCTCGGCGCCGCCCACGCACAGAACTTGGCGAATCGAGCGGCTTCGGCATCCGTGCGGGACGCATCGACGAAACAGTTCGTGTCGAGCACGAGCTTGCGCCCAAGCTAGTCCTCATACTGCAGTACCGACATGACTGGCGCCCCTTCGAGCTTCGAGCGGCCGTTGAGAGCAAGCAGCTCGATGAGAAATGCCACCCCCCGCACGTCCCCGCCCAACCCCCGCACGAGATCGACCGTGGCCCGCGCGGTACCACCGGTTGCGAGGAGGTCATCGACAATCAGCACCTGATGTTGGCCGGCAATGGCGTCTTGGTGCATCTCGAGACTGTCTGTGCCGTACTCGAGATCATAGGATACGCGGACGGTCTTCGCGGGCAGCTTCCCCACCTTCCGGACCGGCACGAAGCCTGCGTTCAAGCGATCCGCCACGGCGGCGCCTAGGATGAATCCGCGGCTCTCGATTCCCACGACGAGGTCGATGTCGCTGCTCTTGTAAGGCGCTGCGAGCGCATCGATCGCCAGCCTCAGCCCTTCCCTGTCGCGAAGCAACGTCGTGATGTCATAGAAGAGAATCCCCGGCTTTGGGAAGTCAGGGATGTGACGGATCTTGCTTTTCAGTGTGTCGGTTGTTGTTGCGTCGTTCATACGTCTCCTGTGGCGGGCCGTGGCGAGATGGGCTCAGCCGCGAATACGAAAGCCTGTGAGTCGTCCCGTGGGAGGTTGTGGCTCGACCGTCACCTCGTCCACACGCGCGCCAGGCGGACCCTGCCAAATGGCGTGCTCGAACCGCGCGACCGCCTCCGCGTCGCCCTCGACGCACACCTCGACGCGACCGTCCGGGAGGTTGCGCGCGTGACCCGAGAGCCCTTCACGAACCGCGGCATCTTCCGTGAAGAACCGGAACCCCACACCCTGTACACGCCCTGACACCAGATACCGGGCTGCAATGACCACGGCGACAAATCTTATATCAGCGTGACGAGGGCACAGCTGCCCGCTTACAGCCGATACCAGCGGATCGCGTTCGTGTGAAAGAAGGCCTCCCGCTCGTCGGCTGTGAGCGGCTCAACGAGACCATGAACCGCGTCGAGCCAATCACGATAGGTGGTGCGCAGGAGGCACACCGGCCAATCGGACCCGAACATCAGCCGCTCGGCACCAAACGCATCCCACACGACTTCGAAGTAGGGCCGGATGAGGTCGAGGTCCCACGTCGCCTCCCGCACTTCGGTGACAACGCCGGCCCACTTGCAGGCTACGTGCGGCCGCTCCGCAAGATGACGGATGTGAACCGCCCAGCTCGCGCCAAGACCGTTGCGACGAATCACCGGCTTGCCGATATGGTCCAGGACGAAACGCTGTGCGGGATGCGCGTCGACGAAGCGAATGGCCGCTGGGAGCTGGTCTTCGTAGACGAGCACATCGTACACGAGGCCGCGCCGGGTGACCTCTCGTATGCCTCGGTTGAAGTCATCATTGGCGAAGAACGCGCCGTTAGGTTGCCCTTGCGTCACCTCGCGCACACCCTTGAAGCGCGGATCAGCCGCGAAGCGATCCAAGACGTCGCCGACGCGCGCGTTCGCGAGAGGCGCCCAACCAACGACGCCGCGCACGTGTGGGATGGTGCGGGCCTGTTCCAACAGAAAGTCGGTCTCGCCGATCGAGGCGCGTGCTTGCACGGAGATCATCCCGGCCACGCCAGTTCCCGCAAGCGTCGTGTCGAGCTCGGCGGGCAGGTAGTCTCGTCGAAGCACGCTCATGTCGTCGCCGATCCAACCGTACTCGGATGCATCGAAGCGCCAGAAATGGTGGTGGGCATCAATGATGGGCATCTAACGGCGCTATAACCACGAAGAACACGGTCAGTTTATCGTCTCTCTACCTTTGTCCCTTGGCCGACGTTGGTCCCCTCTCTTGGCGAAAGAGGAACACCCCCTTCTTATTGGCCACAACGACATCAATACGCTCGTCGCCGTCGACATCCGCGGCCACCACCTGCGTTCCCACGCCGGAGTCATCGTCAATGTCGTGGCGTATCCAAGTGACGCGGCCGTCCCGGCGCCGGAGCTCGAACCAGTGGAGGACGGCCGGGGCATTGGCATCGACGTCGCCGTCCGGACCGTGTGCCCAGAAACGCTTGCCCGTCACGACGTCCAGAAGACCATCGCCGTTGATGTCGGCCGTGGCGAGCGCGTGCGATTGCGAGAAGCTGTCATCAATCGTGTGCCGAGCGAAGGTTCTTTGCCCACCCCTCACCTGCTGCTCGAACCACCAGACGCCTATGTTGTGCGCCGAGCTGGTCACGACGTCGCTCACATCGTCGCCGTTGACGTCGTAGATGGCCATCTGTGCGCAGTCTGGACCGAGATCGGCGGCCACGAAAGGCCACGGACCCTGCCGCGGATCGGCCGGTGCCACCCAGTAGCCCTTGGTGACGACGACGTCGTTGCGGTCGTCGCCGTTGAGATCGCCAACGCCCAGGCCGTGCGCGAAGTGATGTGTACCAGGGGCCTCTGGCTCACTGATTACATGGCGCCGAAAGGGTTCAGTAGGCGGTGACCGTGCCTCGAACCAGGCCATGAGCGAGTCCTCGACACCGTAGATCAGCACCGGAGGCCCCTCGGCGAGGAGTCGTCCCATGGCGGGGCTCTCGTTACCCTGGGTGTCAGATATGATGTGCTCACGCCACGGTCCATCGCCGCCCCGAGGATTTTCGCGCCAGGTAGCCGCCTTACCTGGGAACCCAAGGACAAGTTGATCGATCCACCCATCATGGTTCAGGTCGCGCGCGTAGTTGAGAAAGCTGTTGCTGTACTCTGTTGCCCTATCGAACTTCTGGAGGGGCGCGATCACGTGTGGGCGCCATGACCGGGGTCCCCGCGCGGGCAGCCCGCGCGGGGTGGATGATGGTGCTTCGTACCAAACGTTGCCCGCCAGAATATCGAGCGTGCCGTCATGATTCACGTCGGCCACCGCGGCGCCCTCCGAGCGAAACTCCGTGTCGATCACCGTTTTCGTAAATCGAATCACCGAGCCGTTTGACTGTGGGGCCGGGGTCGCGGCAGGAGGGGCCTGAAGGCCCCTCCCTACGTGGTCGTAGGCCAGCGACAGCAGCCCCGCACAGAGGATTAGATGTACGCGCGCCATCGTCAATTCCCTGGTGGTACTCAGGCCGCGGCAATCGCGGCAGCACTCTGTTTGAGGAACTGCACCCCGTCGAAGGCGATGGCCTCGGGAGTGATGGCCAGGTCGCGCCAGATGGCCGCAGCCGCCGAGAGCTCGCTGATCGAAAAGCCGAAGCTCTCGATAGTGAGCCAGCCGTCGTATTGGAGTGTGCGGAGAGCGTCGAACACGCCACGCCAATCGATGTGACCGCTCCCGGGCGTCCCGCGGTCGTTTTCGCAGGTGTGCATGTGCTTCAGGTGCCGGCCCACCGACAGACACGCTGCGGCAACGTCCTTCTCCTCGATGTTGGCGTGGAAGGTATCGAAGAGGATGCCGACACTGGGATGGTCAATCTCATCGCAGAGCGTGAACGCGTCAGCGGCCGTGTTCAGGAAATACGTTTCGAAGCGGTTCAACGGTTCGATCGCGAGCTGCACACCGTGCTGCGCCAGGGTCGGGCCAAGTGCTTGATAACACTCCACGGCCGCGCTCCACTCGGTTGGCGTCCGCCGCCGGCCGGGCAGATAGCCGACAGGAGAGTACAGGGGGCCGGCGATCAGCGTGGCTCCGGCCGCCGCCGCCGCCTGGATGCATGCCTCCAGGTGGGTGCGCGTGGTGCGCCGGACGGTCGCGTCCTCCGAGATGACGCTCAAACCGTTCCCCAGGACCGAGCAGATGGTGCATTCCAGGTCGCTCTCGTCCACCGCCCGCCGGACCTCCGCCGCCGGGAAGTTGGCCGCACCGAACATCGGAAGCTCGACCCCGTCGAAGCCGCGCTCCTTGATGCGAGGCAGCAAATCGAGCGTGGAACGATCAACGGAAGCCGACCAGATGAATGTATTCACACCGAATTTCATGGACACACCTCTACTGCAGGCTCAACAGATAGGCGAGCAGCGCATTGAACTGTTCCTGCGAAAGGGCATTGCCAAACGAATCCGGCATGACGCTGAACTCGGCAGCTCTCTGCTCGGCAATATTGCTCTTCGCCACAGCGAACTCCTTCCCCGTTCCATCGGCAAATACCACTGAGCCTCCCTCGTCTCTGCGGAACAGCCCCGACAGCACCTTCTTGTCTTTGGTTGTAATCGTATACGTTCTGAACGCCTCGGAGACATTGCGGTTTGGATCCAGGACCTTTTCTGCGAGCGCCGTCGCGCCCCAGTTGCCGATACCCGTGAGCTGAGGCCCGATCAATCCGCCTTTGCCATTCGCTTGATGGCAAGGTGAGCAGTGCTGACCAAACACGGGCTCGCCTGCGCTTACCAGGGCATCCTGCCCGCTCGGCTCCCCTTGGTTCTCCCCGTCCCCGCTGACCTGCCGAAAGCCGTCCAGGCGCTTCCACAGCAGTCTGTCCTTGTCCGCGCTTACCGGCTCTACGTTGGCGGTCAGTCTGTCGTACTCCTTTTGCTCTGTCTCTGAGATATTCGCGAGGATTCTCTCTGCCGTCTGTGGCTCGAGCAACGTACGCGGAAAGATGTCACCTTCCCTTACCTTCTTGAAGATGATGGCCTTACCTTCGCGTGTGGTAGCCAGCGCTCTGACTATGTCTCCCTGCAGGCCCGGAGGCACACTCTCGACGCTTGCGAGAACCGGTACGGCAACGGCACCCGACATCTCTCCCAATGCGACCGCGAGACTTCTCCTGAACTCTACCGGCTCTGACTCGTTTTGCAAGAGCTCTGCTATCTTCTTGGTGTTCCTGCCGGGCTCTATCTGCAGCAGAGCCCGTGCTGCCGCGAGCTTGACGTCCTGCTCCGCCGTGGTCTCCAAGCACGCGCTCACGGTCGGCTCCAGTGACGTGAGCTTATAGTCTCCTGCCAATTCGAGCGCACCAATTTGCCGCTGTTGGGCCTCGGGTGATGCTTCGCGTGCGGGCTCGCAGACAGAGGGGTTGTCCAGCAGCGTTGCGGCCAGGCGCGAGCCCCATTCCATGAATGCCGACTCTTCTCTGGCGCCTCTCTGTATGATTCCCTGCCGTATAGCCTTGAACGCTGTGAACTCAGCAGGCAGATCCTGCGCCGATCGTTCTCTGCCAAGATCGATCAGCTCCGTGATCTGCGCTTCGGGAATGAACCTCGCGGTATGCTGCAGTAGCCGTGGAAGCTGTTCGTCAGGGGTGACGCCGGCGTTGTCGATGTGTGCGAGCAAGAAGACGGCTGCATCCGGCGTGTCGACACCGGTCATGACATCCACCAGGAGCGACGCATCCGTGTCGCTCCACTGCGCGGTCAGCGCTTCTTGAATGACCGCTTTCTCCCTCAATAAGTTCCGAAGCACTAGGCGTGCCGTATACGTCAGATGCGTGTCAGAGGCTGGAGCTCGCTTCCGTTGCTCGAGCGTGGTCTCGAGCGTCGGCAGATGGGGATATTGCGCCAAGATCTCCAATGCTGCCCGCTTCACATGGGGATCCTTGTCATCCAGGGCGTTGACGATCACCGGGTAGAACGTCTCCGACGAATCACCCTGCTCCAGCAGGATGCGCATGGTATGGAGCCTCACGACCGCGTCCGGATGGGTCGCTGACGCCGTCAGCAGGTCGTCATCGAGCGCGTCGAGTCTGTGGAGTGCCCAGAGGCCGTGAACGTATGTGGAGGTCTCTACGTCGCCCTCACGCAAGCTCGATGCTATCGGATCAACCGCGGCGCTCCCGATACGGTCGACGAGTTGATCGGCCGCCAGTAGACGGAGCGGCAGATTGGTGTGTTGAAACACCTCAATCAGTTCTTCGGGGGACGCCGTTGTCCAGTCTCGACGTTCCTGATGCGCTTCACCCTTATACGTGACTCTCCAGATCCGGCCCCTGGCCTTGTCTCTGCCGGGATGCTCGAGCGGTACCTCGTAGTGCCCAATGATCCGGTTATAGAAATCCGCGATATACAGGGCACCGTCTGGGCCGAGCTTGATATCCACCGGCCGGAACCAGGGATCGTCGCTCAGCACGAAGTCGGGCTCCGACTTCGCGACCGGCGTCGAGCCTCTAAACTCGAAGGAGTATCGGTACACCCTGGACGCGACCACATCGCCGATATAGAAGTTGCGCTGATGTTCCTCGGGAAAGAGGTTGTCCGAATAATAGGCAATACCCGCAAGGGCGGTCGCCTCTTGCCCGTGCGACTTCATGTCGGGCGCGAATCCCATCCCTTCTTCTCTGCCCCATTGCGGATAGTCGCCACCCCTGATGAGCTGATATAAGGGCGAGGTATGGCAATCGGTCGAGTAGAGGTAACCGAGCTCGTCGTAGACCAAGCCGAACGGATTGATCCGGCCGTACGTCGTGTGCTCTACTCGGCTCCCGTCGGGTCGGAACCTGAAGGTATTGCCTGAGATCATGTGTATGGAATCGCCGTCTGCACCGGCGACCGTAGACTCGTTGGTAAAGCCATGGCAAGCATGCACCCAGCCATCGTAACCACGCGCCAGGTTATTCACCATGCCATGTGTATCTTTGTGCTCAAAGGGTCCCAGGAGCTCGGTCTGCTTGTCGGCCGTGCCATCTCCATCCGTGTCCGCAAAGCGATAGACACTGGGAATGCTATAGGCGATGGCTTCGTTCTCGTTGTAAGGAAGTACGCCGATCGGGATATTCAACGTATCGGCAAAGGGTGTAAAGCGATCTGCTGTGCCGTCGGCATCGGTATCTTCGAGAATCGTAATGCGGTCTGCGCCCTTACCTGAATCCGCCGCAAACGGGTATTCACGTGATTGTGTGACCCACAACCTCCCCTTGGCGTCGAACGCGATGTTCATCGGTTTGCCAATATCGGGCTCCGATGCGTACAGCTCGATTTGGAAGCCGGGGGGGAGCTTGAAGCCCTGCCGTTGCTCTTCCGGCGTCCGCGCATCGGTCGGTCTCACATGTTCGGTGAATTGAGGGCCAGTGAAGGGTCCCTGATGATGCGCACACGCGATCATCAATGCGAAGCAGGTGAAGCCAGCGAATGTAGACCATCTCATCATGCTGAGAGCTCGTGTTGTCGCAGCG
Organism: Luteitalea sp.; assembly: GCA_009377495.1. Classification (GTDB taxonomy): domain Bacteria; phylum Acidobacteriota; class Vicinamibacteria; order Vicinamibacterales; family Vicinamibacteraceae; genus WHTT01. Next base: position 13,548 of record WHTZ01000025.1, on the reverse strand, counting down.
CCGGTGCAAGGGCGGGGAGCGCGGCCCTGGCTGCGGTCCGCAAGAAATGATGCCGGAGGATACCACGCAGGCGGGCCACGGGCAATTCGGCGCAAGCCGATTAGACCCGCTTCCCTTTCGCAAGCTCGAGCAGGTGATCGCAGCCACGTGCGGTCAACGCCATCATGGTGAGCGTCGGATGCTTGTCGCCCGTTGAGGGGAAGGCGTTGCCGCCAAACACATAGAGGTTAGGAATGTCGTGGGTCTGGCAGAAGGCGTTCAACACGCCGTCCTTCGGGCTCACGCTCATGCGGGCCGTACCGACTTCGTGGATCGAGCTGCCAAGGGCTGGCGCCCGGTTCCTTCCTTCGCTGCGGTCCTTGTCACGGCCGCGCGCGGCGGGCGACCCCGGCTTACTGGGCGCCCCTGCCGCCCTATCACGATCGACGCTGGGTATGAGCTCGCCACCCGCCTTCCGGAAGAGCTCCTCGGCCTTCTCCTGGAAGTCCGCAATGATCTTGCGGTCGTTGTCGCAGTGCGTGAAGTGGATCTTCAGCACCGGAATGCCCCAGCGGTCCTTGACCTCGGGATCGAGCTCGACGAAGTTCTCCTTCCGAGCCAACATCTCACCGCCCGCGATCCAGACGCGCGCCTGCGCCACATAGCGACTCTTGACCTCCGTCTTCCAGTCCGAGCCATACCCGGGAAGGTTCGCTGCGAACGCCGGATACTCTGTCTGTCCGCCCGTCGCGTTCATGGCGTAGCCGCGGATGAAGTCTTTGCGCTGCGTCTTCTCGTCGAGGTTCTGGAACGGCGGAATCGTGATGCCTCCCGCTTTCCCATCGTCTAGCCGGCTCGGACCGCCCTTGAGCTTTGGTAGGATCCCGCGCACGCCACCGCCGCTGACCTGATCCATCAGGTACTGGCCAAGTGTCCCGCTCGAATTCGCCAATCCTCTCTTGTCCGACAGCAACAGCAGCCGCGTGTTCTCGAGCGTCGATGCCGCCAGAATCACGTGCGTCGCGTCGATATCGACGGCCTTCATCGTGTGGCGCTCGATGTAGGTGACGCCTTGTGCGCGGCCCTCCGTGTTCATGCGGACGCGCGCGACGACACTGTCGGTCCGGATCTCGAGATTGCCAGTCTCGAGCGCTGGTGGCAGCGTGACCGCGATTGGATTGAACATGGCGCCGATGTCGCAACCGTTCACGCAGTTGCCGCAGTAGTGGCACGGCGGCCGGCCATTGTGCGGGCGCGTCAACTGCGCCAGGCGCCGGTGCGTGGAGCGCCAGCCGAGCGCCTTGCACGCGGCCGTGAAGATGGTCTCCGCACAGTTGAGGGGCATCGGCGGCAGGAACACGCCGTCCGGAAACTGCGGTAGTCCCTCTTGTGCGGCGCTCACGCCGATGAAGCTCTCGACTCGATCATAGTACGGCTTCATGTCGGCGTAGGAGACGGCCCAGTCCATGCCGTAGCCATCGCGCGATGCTGCCTTGAGCTCGTAATCGGCCATGCGATCGGTCGCGCGGGCCCAGTGAAGGGTGCGGCCACCGAGGCATCGTGATCGTCCCCACCGGTACACCGTGTCGGGCGACGTGGTGTACGGGTTCTCCTCGTTGTCGAGCATGATCCGGTAGTTCCGCTCGGTGCCCGCGTATCGCCGCAGCAGGCCGGGCTTGCCCTGGCCGCGATACTCCATCTCGTAGAGGAAGGTGTGATGGAAGTCCCTCGCCGGGTCGACGTGCGAGCCCGCTTCGAGCATCAGCACCTTCAGCCCAGCCTTGCACAGCTCCATCGCCGCCCAGCTCCCGCACGCTCCGGAACCCACCACGATAGCGTCATACGTCTTCGCCAACCGTTGCTCCTTGAGGTGGCCGCGTGCTCCTGTCGGTTCGCCTCGGCTCACACGACGTGGTGCTCAGGATGGTCGCAGGCCGGAAAGCTCGCGTTGTACGAGTTGCCCTTGTAATCGAGCGTGTCGATCATGCCCGCACGCGATGTGTAGAACGCGAAGGTGTTGTGCTGCTTGATCAAGCGATAGGCGACGTAGGCCGGGTGGGTTACAGAGGCATCATGCTCTGGTCTGGACATGGCCTCCACGAGCGCGGCACGCCCTTCGGTGTCGGCCGAGTGGAAACCCGCCTCCCTCAAGGCGGCCATCGCGTCGCGCCACTGCTGCTGCAGCTCGGGCGCGTAAGCCGTGTTCGCCTGCAGGACGAAATCGATGTAGTGAGCGCAATGTGCCTCACGCGCCCCAGGCGTCTCGTCCGTGGGGATCAGGATCTCGGTGAACGCCTGCAGGGCCTCGAAATCGTCCGGCCCGAAAAACGTCGGTGTGTAGTCGCGCAGCAGTGGCGGTTCCGGAGGTGCATGCGACGCGGAGGCGTGTTGTTGCTGGCTCGCCGCGTGCAGCCAGGTCGAGAAGAATGCCACGGCGCCAGGCACCGCCGCGGCGCGCACGGCGAGATCAAGAAGATCGCGCCGACTGAGAAGCATGCGGTCAGTATCGGTTCTCGGAGAGCAAGGGGTCAAGGGGTCCGCCTTCGCGCTTCGCGCTTCGGCGAGACTCGCCGTAGCCTTGGCGGAGGCGGTTAGCCGCGCCGCCGTCAAAAACTTCGCCATAATCCGGAGTGGCACGCCACACGCTCGCGATAATGGAGTATGGGACTCCATGGATCTTCAGGACCGGAGAGAGGCATGGTACGTGCGACGAATTTAGGCTTCCCCCGTGTCGGAGTGGTGCGTGCGTTGAAGCGACTGACGGAGGCGTACTGGGCTGGCGCGATTGACACAGACGAGCTGCAGCAAGGGGCGCGTGATCTCCGAGCGGCGAACTGGCGCCTCCAGGCAGCGATGGGCCTCGATCACATCCCATCGAACGATTTCTCGTTCTATGACCACGTGCTCGATGCCACGGTGCTGTTTGGCGCCGTACCGGATCGGTTCGTTCCGAGCGGTGGTGCCGTCGATCTCGACGCGTACTTTGCTCTCGCACGCGGCACAGAGAATGCGCCCGCGATGGAGATGACGAAATGGTTCGATACGAACTACCACTACCTGGTCGCCGAGCTGGCCGCTGACCAGTCGTTCCGGCTCGCCGGTGACAAGCCGATTGCCGAGTTTCGAGAGGCGCTTGCCCTCGGTATCAAGACGCGTCCTGTGCTCGTCGGGCCTGTGACTTATCTGTGCTTGTCGAAATTGACTGGCGGCACCCACGGTATGACGCCGCTCGGCCTGCTCGATCGCCTGTTGCCCGCATACCAAGCATTGCTCACCCAGCTCGCGGATGCGGGCGCAGACTGGGTACAGCTCGACGAGCCGTGCCTGACGCTGGACCTCGACGAGCACACGCGCGCGGCGTATCGCCGCGCGTACGAAACCCTTGCCGCGACGACGGTGGCGCCGCAGCTGCTCGTCGCCACGTACTTTGGCGGTTTGCGCGATAACCGGGAGATCGCCCTCAGTCTCCCCATCGCGGCGCTGCACGTGGATCTGGCGCGGGCGCCGCAAGAGCTCGAGCCCCTGCTCGCATCGGCGCCTCCAGAGCTCACGCTATCGCTTGGCGTCGTTGATGGGCGGAACGTCTGGCGAACAGACCTCGACCGCGCGCGAGATACCCTCCAGCGGGTCGTCGCGAGGCGCGGTGCCGACCGGGTCATGGTGGCCTCGTCCTGCTCCCTTCTACACGTGCCACTGGATCTCGATACCGAAACGGACATCGATCCAGAGGTCCGCACATGGCTCGCCTTTGCGAAACAGAAGCTGCGCGAAATCGTGGTGCTCGCGAAGGCCGCACGCGGGGAGGACGAGGAGGCGTTGTTCGCGGAATCCCGTGCCGCGCTCGAGGCGCGGGCGCGATCGTCGCGCGTGCGCGATGTCGGCGTGCGGGCGCGACTCGCGGCGATCACGCCAGACATGGAGTCCCGTCTCCCCTACGCTGAGCGTGCAGGGCGCCAGGCGACGAAGCTGGCACTGCCCCGCCTTCCGACAACGACAATTGGTTCGTTCCCGCAGACACGCGACGTACGCAAGCTGCGAGCCGCGTATCGTCGAGGCAAGGTCGATCGAGAGGCCTATGAACGGTCAATCGAGGTGGAAATCGAACGCGCCATCCGGTGGCAGGAAGAGATCGGTATCGACGTGCTCGTCCACGGCGAGTTCGAGCGTAGCGACATGGTCGAGTATTTCGCCGAGCGACTCGACGGCTACGTGCTCACGCAACACGGATGGGTCCAGTCATACGGGACGCGCTACGTGAAGCCGCCCATTCTGTATGGCGATGTGGCGAGGCGTGCACCGATGACGGTGCGCTGGGCCGCATATGCTCAGTCACTCACCCGGAAGCCTGTCAAGGGCATGCTGACGGGACCGGTGACGATGCTGCATTGGTCGTTCGTGCGTGACGATCAGCCAGACGGGGTAACGGCGCGTCAGCTTGCGCTCGCGATCCGCGACGAGGCGGTCGACCTCGAGGCCGCGGGTCTCCGCGTCGTTCAGATCGACGAGCCCGCGTTCCGGGAAGGGCTTCCACTCGGTGACGCCGACCGGAAAGGCTATCTCGAGTGGGCTGTCCAGGCCTTCCGCCTCGCTTCGAGTGGCGTTCGGCCCGAGACGCAGATCCACACCCATATGTGTTATTCGGAGTTCAACAACATCATCGAAGCCGTCGCAGCGCTCGATGCCGATGTCCTCTCGATTGAGACCGCCCGCTCACGCATGGAGCTCCTCGATGCGTTCGAACGCTTCCGCTACCCGAACGCCATCGGCCCCGGCGTGTACGACATCCACTCCCCTCGCGTGCCTTCGCGCTCGGAGATCCTCACGCTGCTCGAGAAGGCGATTCACGTGCTGCGACCAGATCAAGTGTGGGTGAATCCCGATTGTGGCTTGAAGACACGGCGTTGGGACGAGGTCGAGCCCGCGCTCGCTCTCATGGTCGACGTGGCGAGAGAAGTGCGGTCCCGCGCAGCCTAAGGACTCGTCCGGGAATCCTAAAAAGGAACCGGGTACCTTTTCCGGGATCCCTCTTACAATCTCCTCATGCGAAGGATCTCGATGGGCGCTCCGATCGCGCTGCTGTTGCTCGCGGCCAGCTGCTCGGGGCGAAGTGATCAGGGCCCCAGGACCGTCACGATCGCCGTTGTTCCGAAAGGTGCCACGCACGAACACTGGAAGCGCGTCCACAGCGGCGCCCGCAAGGCCGCGGCGGAGCTCACCACGGCCGACAGGCGGGTGGCGGTGATCTGGAAGGGACCGCTTCGTGAGGATGACCGCGAGCAGCAGCTTCAGGTGGTTGAGAGCTTCATCAGTCAAGGCATCGACGGGCTCGTGCTCGCGCCGCTCGACCGGCACGCCCTGCGCCGACCGGTTGAAGAAGCAGCAAGCGCGGGCATCCCCACGGTGATCTTCGACTCGGCGCTCGAAACGCCGAACCCGACGGTAAGCTTCGTCGCCACCGACAACGAGGAAGGCGGACGGTTGGCGGCTCGGCGCATGGGTGAGCTCCTCGACGGCGACGGCACCGTGTTGATGCTGCGCTATCAAGAAGGGTCGGCAGCAACCGAGGACCGGGAGCATGGCTTCGTCGATGAGCTCGCGGCGAAATACCCGGGGATCGATCTCGTCTCTTCCGACCAGTACGCGGGCGCGACGCGCGATACCGCGAAGCGCGCCTCCGAGAACGTGCTGAATCGTCTGGCCGACAGGCTCGACGGCATCTTCACGCCGAACGAATCATCCACGGCGGGCATGCTGCTCGCGCTTCAGGACCTCGGGCGGGTGGGTACGATCACGTTCGTCGGATTCGACTACAGCTCGGCGTTCATCGGGCCGCTCGAGCGGGGCGACATTCAGGGGTTCGTCGTCCAAAACCCCGTCCAGATGGGCTACCTGAGTGTGCAGACGATGGTCGCGCACCTCGAAGGAAAACCGGTGCCAGAGGTCGTGGACACCGGCGTGATGATGGTCACGCTCGACAATCTCGAGGACCCCACCGTCCAAGCGGTCATCAACCCGCCGGAAGCACGCGGAGGTGGTAGCTGACCGACGGGCGAGCGCTGAACGTGCACTGGCCGGCGCAACACATATGCGCCGTCGCGAATATTCAGTCACACCTCGGAAATGTGCTGGCTTGCTGCGTAGCAATCGCCTAGACATCTTCTAAGGCCGAAGTCGTGAGAGATGAAGCAAGTTTTCTGAAGGGCGGCCTTAGAAGCTGTCTTAGGCGCGGCCGCCGTCGGCGGCCGCGCATCTAGTAGCGAAGATCCGCCCCACCGTGGTGCGCCATAGGCTCGGCGGTTTGAGGCGGAGCTTCGCTACTAGATTGTCCAAAGAATCCAACCGATCGCTCAAGACTTCTTTCGCGCACTCGGTAAGACTTCTTCCACCACCTTACTCACGTCGCCGTGATGCCACGGCATCGCGAGCTGGGCATCGCACTTGATAGCGCGCCCAGAATCCGGCGCCGAGCATTCCATCACTTTGCCGAGCTACCCACATGGCATTATACTGCTACCATTATGAAGGCGCGAACGATGGTGTATCTGGAACCTGACGAGCTCGAAGCGCTGAAGACGAGGGCTCGAGCGGAGCGCGTGTCACTCGCGGGCCTTGTACGCCGTCTCGTTCGCGACTACCTTGCGCGACACGATGTCGCACCCGCGGTTCCCGCGGAGGCGTATGCGCGCCTCGTTGCGCTAGGGTCTAGCGGGCACCGGGACATCTCCCAGCGGCACGATGCTTATCTGGGTGACGCCGTCAAGCGTGATCATGCTCGTTGATACGGGTGCGTGGTACGCGATTGCCGATGACTCCGATCGGCACCATGAAGAAGCCCGCCGGTTCTATCTCGCGCGCGCACCGGAAGGTCGGCTGCGGACGACCGACCTGATCGTGGCCGAGAGCGTTGCGCTCATCTCGTCGCACTTGAGTCGAGCGGCGGCGCTTACCTTCTGGGAAACGCTCAGGGTCACGCGCACGCCAATCTTGACGCTCGAGGCGGTCGACCTCGAGGCCGCCTGGCATATTGCACAGGCGTTTTCGGACCAAGCGTTCAGCTTCGTCGATTGCACGACCTTCGCATGGATGGAACGCGTCGGGATTCATGATGCATTTGCCTTCGACTCCCACTTTCTCGTGTACCGTTTCGGTCCGGGCCGCCAACGCGCCTTTCGACGGTTTCCGTGACATCGCAATGGCACGGCCATGAGACGACGCACGCTATTGGGTCTGTTGCCAATCTCCACGCTGATTTCTGGCTGCGCACAGAGGCCGCCGGCGGTACTGAGCGGCGAGACGCAAGGGCCGATGGACTCGATCCTGCTCAAGGATTACAGGCCGCGCTCGTCACTTGTCCGTTTCAGAAGAATAGTGACACAAGAATATCTATTATCTATACTTCACTTTGGTAAGTAACGACTTTGTCGCGTAGGCCAATCGACAAGCGCAAACCCACTTCCCGCGTCCGCTCGGTCACGAACACGAGCATGATGTTCATGATGCCGATGCCACCGACGGCGCGAGTCCCCGCGTCCCGGGCCTCATGCGGCGTTCTTGGCGAGCCGCTTCAAGAGCTGAATTTGTCCGGCGTGATAGAGATCGTGCGCCGCGGCGCCGACGATGAGTGCGAGCGGCGTGGTGCTGGTACGGCCCGGCGCGGCCCGTTGGAGGCGCGGTGGGTCGAGCGTCGCGATTGCCGCTCTCAGGCTCCGATGAGTGTCGCCGAGTAGACGGACATCCGCTCGCCAAGCCGCTTCGGTCGCGTGTTCCGGGCGCACGAACCAGTCCGAGCCCTTGAGACCAAACGAGCCCCGTCGCTCACCGGTCAATCGGCGCCGCACGGCGTACTTCCAGTACGCACAGTGCACCACGATCTCCCAGACATTGTGCCGCCCGCGACCCGGTCGCCAGCGTGCCTCCGTCAGGGACACGTTTCGCAGCGAGCCGCGCAGGTTGGTTCCATGCCACGACCGGTGGTCGTACGCCTGGTCAATCATGGCCAACAGAATATCGATATCTGCCGTCAGCATGAGCCTCCCTTCATCGGCGTCTAGCCCTTGAGATTCTACACGTCGCCGGGTATGTGTAGAAGCTCAAGGTATATGGGGAGATTGGGCTGTGCGATGTTCGTGAGGATCTTGACTCTGGAGTGAGCTCCAAGGTGTACGCTCATTCTATGAGCTCGACGCACGCGCCGGCCAGCGTGCTCCGCATTGGAGAAGTCGCCCGCCAGACAGGCCTCGCTGCCGACACCATCCGCTTCTACGAACGACTTCAGGTCGTACGGAGACCGCCACGCAGCAACGGCGGCTTCAGGCTCTATACGGGAGCGGATATCCGTGAGCTGCGCTTCGTCCGCCGACTGCAGGCGTTGGGCCTGTCGCTCGCGGAGATTCGCCAGCTCACCGCCGTGCGAACGGGGCGCCAAGCTGTCTGCAGCCAGGTTCGCGACCTGTTCACCAGGAAGCTCGACCACGTGCGAGAACAGATCCGCGTTCTGCAGGCACTCGAACGGGAGCTCGAATCCGATCTTCGAACGTGCACGGAGCGTCTGGCTGCCGAAGACCCAGGAGCCACGGCTGAATGCCCGGTGCTGGACACCCTTGATGACGAAGCGTCGCCGCTATCACGATCGCGCTCGAAGCGAAGCAGCTTCGGCGTGTCTTGATTGAAGGCGCGAGCCAGGCGTCGACAATGTTCCCATGGCCAAACGCGTCGCCCGCCTTCTCCCCATCCTGGTCGCCCTTTCTGAAACTCCATGAACCAACGGTTCCAACAGTACAGCGTGAGGCTGGCAACGTCGGACGATGCCGGCGCGATCGCTGAGATCTACAACCAGGGCATCGCCACACGACTGACCACGTTCGAGACCGAGCCCCGCACGGCTCAGGAAATTCAAGAGAGCCTGCGAGCACGCGGCGCCCAGTATCCGACCGTCGTCGTTTGTGTCGAGAATCGCGTGCTAGCGTGGGCGGGCGCCAGCCCTTACCGTGCCCGAACGTGCTACAGAGGCGTGGCTGAATTCTCCGTGTACGTGCACCGCGATGCGCGAGGAGCGGGCCTCGGGCACCACGTGCTCGCCGCACTCATGCACGAGTGCGAGCGGCGGGGTCTCTGGAAGCTCGTGTCGCGCATCTTTCCGGAGAACGTAGCCAGTCGCCGACTCTGCGCCACGCTCGGATTCCGCGAGGTCGGAGTGTACCGTCGTCATGCCCGCCTCGATGGCGCGTGGCGGGACACGGTCATCGTCGAGAAGCTGCTGGGCGAGGCGCGAGGGGCCTAAAGGCCCCGCGTGCCCCTGCATGGACGAGGGCCTGCCCGCCGAAGCGCGAAGCGCGAAGGCGGAAAGGCCCCTCGCTACGGACGTCTTCTACTACGACTCCATGACCTCGCGGACTCGGCGCTCCAGCGACGCTGCCGTAAACGGTTTCTGGAGAAAGGACGTTCCCGAGTTGAGGATGCCGTGATCGACGACCGTGTTGCCCGTGTGTCCGGACATGTAGAGTACTTTCGTGTCCTGCCGACTCCCGGCCAGTCGCTGCGCCACCGATCGTCCGCTGCCGTCCGGCATGACGACGTCGGTGAGGAGGAGATGAATGGGACCGTCGTGTCGGTGGCTCCGCAGGACGGCTTCCGCGCAGGTGGACGCCTCCAGCACGACGTACCCGCACTGCTCCAAGGTGAGACGCGCGAACCGGCGGACGGCCTCCTCGTCCTCGACGAGCAGGATCGTTTCACCGCCGGTGGCCCTGACCGCGGTCTTGACCTCGTCGATCTGCAGAGAGCTCGGGACTACCGCCTCCGTGAGCCGCGGCAGGTAGACGTTGAACGACGATCCCTGGCCGGGCGCGCTCCAAACGGTGATCACGCCGCCGCTCTGCTTGACGATGCCGTAGGCCGTGGAGAGTCCCAGACCCGTGCCCTTGCTCGTTTCCTTCGTCGTGAAGAACGGCTCGAAGATGCGGGCTTGCGTCTCGGTGTCCATGCCGCACCCGCTGTCTTGCACCGACAGCCTCACGTAGGCGCCCGGCGGGAGGTCCACGAGCTCGGCGGGCTGCTCGCCCGCGATACACACGTTCGCTGTCTCGATGGTGAGATCACCGCCGTGCCGCATCGAGTCCCGCGCGTTGACCACCAGATTGACGAGAACCTGATCGATCTGGCTCGGATCCGCCCGAACCAGGCCGAGGTCGGGTGCCAGCTCCGTCACGAGCGTGATGTGCTCGCTGATCAACGGATCGAGCATCTGCCGCATGTGCTCGATGGTGTCGTTGAGTGCCAGGACTCTTGGCTGGAGGACCTGCCGACGGCTGAAGGCCAGCAGCTGACGTGTCAGCGAGGTCGCCCGCTCGGCTGCCCGTCTGATCTCCTCGAGATTTGCCCACTGGGGCGTGGCCGGCTCGAACTGCGTCTGCAAGAGATCGCCGAATCCCGTAATCACGGTGAGCAGGTTGTTGAAGTCGTGTGCCACACCTCCCGCCAGGCAGCCAACGGCTTCCATCTTCTGAGAGTGACGGAGCTGATCTTCGATGCGTCGCCGCTCGGCAATCTGCTCGCGCAGCGCCTGGTTGACGTGGAGCAGGTCGCCGGTCCGGTCCTGCACCCGCTGCTCCAGGTCGTCGCGCGCCGCGCGCATCTGCGCATTCGCCTGCATCAGTTCCTGGGAGCTGAGCTCGAGGGAGCGCTCGAGCATCCGGCGGTCGCTCTCTGCTTCCTGATACGTCTGATCGACCACAGCGACGAGCGCCTCCCATTCTCGCGGGACCCCTGCCGAGCCCCCGAGCAGGCGCTTGAGTTGGCGCTTCAACAGCGGGTGGTGGATCACCATGACTCTTCGGCGATTGTCGTAATCGTCATGGTCTGATTGTGCAGCTCGCACGTGGCGCGCGGCGTGAACGGCGCGATCTCGCCGTACGAATAGAAGCCGGCCAGGACCGTGCGCGCGCCGAGCACGTCACGTACGCCTTCGACCTCCTCTTCGATCCGTTGCTTCAACACGAGCTTCCGGCCAACGCAACTGATCAGGATGGCGAGATCTGGCGACAAGGAGCCGATGGCTTCGTAGCTGGTCTTCGCCGCGCCGATGGCGCCGTCGATCAATCGATCGACATTCGCCTTCATGAGGCGTGCGTACGATCCGAAGGGCACGTCGCCCGCGAACGTCAGGCTCTGCTCGCGCTCGTTGACGGAGAGGATCGTGCGGACGACGCCGTTCGCGCGATCCGTGGTTCGCAGGCTCAGCGGAAACAGCAGGCCGGTCGCTGGGAGCCCGCTCGCATGCTCGCCGAGGTACCGCGTGTAGAGCTCGAGCGCCGATTTCCCATCCAGCTCGTAGAGCACGTTGCCCGCAGACTTCGTGATGAGGCGCTCGGGGCCGAACGGGTCCCACCCGCCAAGAGAGCCACACCCGATTCGGACGCGACGACCATAGATGCCCAACGCCGCAACGGCACGTCGTTCCGGCGGCCCGTCCCACAGGACGAAGGTCTCCTGGAACCGCGTGCCGTCGCCCGAGAGGCCACCCGTGACGGTCACGTCCTGGGGCAAGTGTCTCGTGAGCCCTCTGACGAGATCGGTGCCGTTGATGCCCAAGCCCTCGGAGAGCACGAAGACGTGCCGCAATCCGTCGGTGTCTAGGGATCGAGCCAGACGCGCGCCTGCCTCCCGGCTGTCGGCGTCGTCATCGACCGCGATGCGAGAGCCCTTGACGTACCCGTGCTCGAGTTGCAGCGCGGTGACCACCAAGGCGCCGTCGAGGACACGGGTGCCGGCGATCTCGCCCGCGGTCGAGCAGCCCATGAAGTGTGCGAGGCGGTAGGGGCGCCAGATCCTGTCCAGCAAGGACCTGTCATGGAGGAGGGCGGTGTCTCCGAAGAGCAGTACCAGATCCGCGTCCGCCCCGAGTGTTCCGGGAGGAGCTGGATCCCAGCAGCCGGTGGCCTGAGTCCAGGTGGCCTGTTCGACCTGCATGGCGCCACCCCTTTCATCGTACGTCTGCGAATAGACCACCTTCCGTGGCTGGCGTCAAGTGTTCGCGTGTAGAATCCGCCTCGCGTCGATCGACGGGAGGAAAAGGCATGCTGAGCGCGGACCCCTGGGTGGTGGTGGGACTGGACAATGGCGGGAACAAGAACAGCGCGACCGTGCTCGACCCATCGGGACGTTTCTTGATCGCTGAGCTCATCGAGAGTCCGAGTAGGGTCAATGAAGGGCCGGTGCTGGCGATCGATGCGCTGGTCGCCGCGTACGCCGACGTGCTGAGGCGCGCCGAGGTGGACCCGAGCCAGGTCCGCGCGGTGGGCCTCGACACACCGGGACCAGCCAGCGCCGAGGGTGTGATCTCGTCTCGCGGCTCGACGAACTTTTCGCAGCCGGCGTGGCACAACTTCGATGTCCGTGGCGCGCTCGAAGCCCGGTTGGGCGTGCCCGTGGTCTACAACAATGATGGCAACGCCGCGGCGCTGTACGCCCACCATCAGCTCTTCGGGCCAATCGCGCTCCAACGCGCCTCGATCTCAGCGATTGTCGGGACCGGCCTCGGCGGCGGCGTCATCGTCGACGGACGGGTGGTGAAGGGTGCCGCTGGATTCGCGGGCGAGCTCGGTCACGTGCACATCCCGATGGATGGCCTGCTCGGGAACGGGCAACTGTCCCCGAAGTGCAACTGCGGCTTCACGGCTGATGTCGAGAGCGTGGCCTCGCTCACGGCGATCGAGAAGAACCTGCTGCCGTACTGGTTGACGCAGTTTCCGGGACACGCGCTCGCCAACGTCGACTCGATGGCCGCGGCAGCCAAGCTGGTGCGGGCATACGGCGAGAACGGCGACCCGCTGGCACTCAAGATCTTCGATCAACAGGCAATGGCGATCGGCCGGCTATTCACCATTGCCGCCAATTTCACGGATCCCGACGCGTATTTCGTCGGGGGTGGCGTTGTCGAAGCCGCGCCGCACTTTCGCGAATGGTTTCTACGTCGGGTGCGCGAGCACACGGTGATCAGGGAGGAACAGGCGCGCGTGGCCCGCTTCGAAGTGGTGGTCGATCTCGATATGGCGGGCGCCCGCGGCGCAGCGATTGCTGCGCTCGAGACCGTGCACGCACGCTAACTAGTGGTCTGTATCCGCATTGTGATCTCGCGGAGCGCGTGGTATACGAGTGCCGCCAGTTGCCCTCCATGGGGCGAACGGCGTGAAGGGAAACCATCGGCAGAGACCGTTGGGGGAGGAACAGAATGATCCGCAGAATGTTTGGTGCAGGGGCAGGGTTTGGAGTCGTCCTTGGGCTGTTGGTGCTCGCAGGGAATGCTACGGCCCAGCCGGCCCCGACGGTCGTGATGACCGAGCTCGATAATCCGGCGGTCTTGCCATCGGTCCCGACGGCGCATTGTACGTGGTCGAAGCTGGCGAAGGCGGCGAAGGTCCGTGCGCGGAAGTGCGCGTGCCCGAACCCCAGTGCTACGGGGCAACCGGTCGCGTCACGCGCCTGTTGCAAGGTGAGCAGCAGGAGTTCGTGACGGAGCTTCCTCGATTGTGATTCCGTCTACCGGAGAAGCGACCGGACCGCACGACATAT
>WHTZ01000024.1 GCA_009377495.1 Luteitalea sp. | reverse complement strand
GCAGCGGCCGCGCGGATGTAGAAAGCTGTTGACATCAAAGACAGTTGCTATCGTCTTATGCCACGCGGTGCCTCACGGGGGCGGATCGCGTGCATCGCACGGGCGCCGGTGCGCGCATGGCGGCGAGTGCCGACAGCCCGCCTTGGGTCCACCTTCCCGGGGAACTTGCACATGCGGATATCCAAGCGCTGCTCGTTCGCTGCGAAGCTCCAGTCGCTATTACCGAGCTTGTCTATCTTTCGCAACGAGTGGCGTGGAAGGCGCAACAGAACCTCGGCCGGCCCACGATCACACCCGCCTTGCCGTCGGTGCTGAGCTGCACGTTGTAGCTCGGTGCGATCGCGTTGTCGCCGTGTTTCATCCGCTGCGCCTCGGGTTCGCTCAGGCTCACCCGCGCTTGCTTCGTTTCGTCTCCACCAATTCGCTGGACGACATGCGACGACCGAGAGGCAATTGCCGCGATATACTGCAGGCGTGCGAAGCTGGCGACTCGTCCACCTGCTTGTGGTTGTCGCCTTGGCAGCCGTTCCTTGCCTGGCCGGCATGGGCCTGGACAACGCCAAGGGACAGCGGACGGACGGCAGTGGCCGACCGTACGTCTCGCTGTATTGGCCGGTAACGAACTGCGCACAGGGGATCCGAGCCAAAGACAGCGACACGCTCAGCCTGGCTTGCGGCCATCGCACACACCGCCCTTGGAACCAGCCGCCAGTCGTCCTGCCAGGCGAGTCTGTCCGGCCGCCGTCAGGGCCGCTCAAAGATGCGCTTCGCCGCTTACCTTTGGCCTCTCGACCACCTCCTCTCGCCTGACACGCTTGCGATCGCGTCACCGACACCAGCGGCTCTGCCGCCATGGTCGTCGTGGGCGGGTTTTAATCACGCTTTCCAGGCGGGTACCCGGCGGCAATTGATGCCCTCGACGCTCGTCAGCTGCTGAGGCCAACGGCGGTCCTGTAGTCGATTTCTCACATGCACGATTACGATCTGATCCTCACACTGACCGGCGGGCTTGGTGCGGCCTTGGTGTTGGGCTACATCACCCAGCGCGTCGGTCTGTCTCCAATCGTTGGCTATTTGCTCGCCGGTACCCTTGTCGGTCCGTACACTCCCGGCTTCGTCGCAGATGCTTCGTTAGCAGAGCAACTGGCGGAAATCGGCGTCATTCTGCTCATGTTCGGCGTGGGGCTTCAGTTTCACGTCGAGGAGCTGCTCGCCGTCCGGCGTGTTGCCATACCTGGCGCTGTCGCGCAGAGCGCGGTGGCGACAGCGTTGGGCGCTCTCCTGGCGCGCAGTGTTGGTTGGGATTGGTCAGCCGGGCTGATCTTCGGTATGGCGCTGGCTGTCGCCAGCACCGTCGTCCTGGCACGCGTGCTCGCTGACAACAACGACCTCCATACGGAGGCCGGCCACATCGCCGTTGGATGGTTGGTGGTCGAAGATCTCTTCACCGTTCTCGCGTTGGTGCTGCTCCCAGCACTGTTCGGCACCACCGATGCGGATACGCCGCTCTGGGCCGCGTTGGGCTTGACGGCCGTCAAAGTCTCCGCGCTTGTGGCGTTCACGGCAGTCGTCGGTACTCAGGTGATTCCGCGGGTGCTCGACTACGTCGAGGGAACCAAGTCACGAGAGCTGTTCACGTTGACGGTACTCGTAATCGCGCTGGGGATTGCGGTGGGCTCCGCATTGATCTTCAGCGTCTCCATGGCGCTTGGAGCATTTCTCGCTGGCATGGTCGTCGGTCGATCCGAGTACAGCTTGCGCGCGGCCTCGGAAGCGCTACCCATGCGAGATGCGTTCGCCGTGCTGTTCTTCGTCTCTGTTGGGATGCTGCTCGATCCGGGCTCTCTGTTGCGAGCACCGGGCCTCATCATCGGCGCGTTGATGGTCGTGCTGTTCGGAAAACCGCTCGTGGCGCTGCTGATCGTGTGGGCGATGAGGTACCCGGTGAGGGCGGCGCTGACCGTCGCCATCGCGCTGTCGCAGATCGGTGAATTTTCGTTCATTCTCGCGACACTCGGCAAGGAGCTGGGCGTGTTGACGTCCACGGCCACGAACGTGCTCGTCGCGACGTCGATCGCGTCAATTGTGCTGAATCCCTTGCTGTACCGGGCTATTGGACCCGCAGAGCGATGGATCGCCGCCCGGCCACGGTTCCGCAACCTGATGGAGCGCGGACCGTCAACACCGATCGACGCGGGCTCTCCGGGGACACGCCGTCCGCCCGATCCGAGTCATCGCGCGGTGGTGATCGGGCACGGTCCAACGGGTCGCACGGTGGTCGACCTGCTGCGTGACAACCGAATCGAGCCGACGGTCATCGAACTCAACATGGACACCGTGCGGGCGCTTCGCAACCGTGGCATCGACGCGGTATACGGCGATGCGACTCGTCCTGAAACGCTCGTTGCGGCAGGCGTTCCCACGTCAGGCAGCCTGATTCTTGGGTCTGCCGGCATGGCCAACAGCACCGAGGTGATCCGCATAGCGCGCGGGCTGAACCCCAACGTACGTGTCCTGGCGCGCGCATCGTATCTCCGAGACGTCGGAGCTCTGAAGGCGGCCGGCGCCGATACGGTGTACTCAGGTGAAGGGGAAGTCGCCCTTGCGTTCATTGAGAACATTCTTGAGACGCTCGGAGCAACGCCAGAGCAGATCGATCGGGAGCGTGCACGCGCGCATCGCGAACTGTCCCCTGAGTCGTGAGTCTGTCGCCGTCCATCGTCTCGCGTGGATGCGTCGTCGCTAAGCATCCATCAGGGTACGAGGTTAAGTTGCGGTCTCGTCTTCACGTGAACACCCCAGGCCAACGCGGCACCGAACGACAGGACGACGAGTACCCTAAACGCGGCCGCGTGATGCTGACTGCGGACAGCGGCTGAACGAAGAGATAATCCCCAACAACATGACTGACTGTCCGTTCTGCCGCTGGGCTGACGACCCCGATCAACGTCTGGTCTGCCGGAATCACTCGGCGCTGTTTCTCCAGAACGAGAAGACGCAAGGTGCACTGGCTGAATCTGGCGTGATCGTTCCGATTCGTCACGCGGAGACGGTGTTCGACCTGACGGCAGACGAAGTGCAGGCGACGTTCCAGTTACTGGCAAATGTGAAGACGTGGATGGATGAAACGTATCGCCCAGACGGCTACAACATCGGCTGGAACTGTGGTGCCGTAGGCGGCCAGGAGATCATGCATGCGCACCTGCACGTGATTCCCCGATTCGCGCAAGAACCCTTCGCTGGTCGTGGCATTCGCTTCTGGCTCAAGCAGGAGGCGAACAGGTGGCGTTGAATCACGGATCAGCGGCCCTTCACCATGCTGTAAATGGTGCCGCAGTCAGGACAGACGGAGACTTAAGGTTCGATCCATCCTCCACTCATGCTCGAAGCTGGGTCTGCGGAGTATGTCAGGCACTGTTCACTTCGATGACGTCCGACGTTATGGAAAGCAGTGGAGGCTCTATGCAGCAATGGCTTGTTGTGGCACGTGCCGGATTCGGACACCTCATGCGCGCGGGAGGCGTTGGCGCACTAGTCGTGTCGACAGCGGCTGGCCAGCCCACGCAGGACGTCGAGGGCGGCAAGGATCACCCGTTAATCTCTCGATACGCCGGGTCGGTGATACTCAGCGACGACGTCCGCACGTTCGACGAGTTCCTCATCCCGTTGAGTCCGGTGACAGCCGACGCAATGGGAGAGGTCGTCGCACCGGCCAAGTCTCAGCGTGTCGAAGGCAAGGTGACCCGCATCGTGTACGTTGCCCCTGAGGGCCGAACCCCACTCGAAGTCATCAGGAGCTACGAACAGGAGCTCACGAAAGCGGGCTTCAAGCCGCTGTACACGTGCGTCGCGGACACGTGCGGCCCTAAGGGCGGCTACAATCTGACCCGGATGCTCAATCGACCCATGAAGAAATACGGCAACAAGGGGATGTTCGATTTCGCCGAGTACGCCCTGCACGGGTTCTTCGACGATGCGCGGTACCTCGCGGCGAAGGGGACCTTGCCGCAGGGCGACGTGTACGTCTCGCTGTTCGCCGGACGGCGGACGCACGCCGTCCCGAGCGAGATGTTGGGCCGGATTCACGTGGCGCTGGACGTCATCGAGACCACGTCGATGGACGCGGGGATGGTCACCGTCGACGCAGCCGCCATGGCGAAGGAGATCACTCAGAACGGACGGGTGGCGCTAGACGGGATCTACTTCGATACCAACGGCGCTGACCTGAAGGCTGAGTCGAGCGCGGCAATCCAGGAAGTCGCGAAGCTGCTCGAGCAGGATCGCGGCCTCGGGCTCCTGGTCGTCGGCCATACAGATAACGTGGGTGACTACGCGGCCAACGTGGCGCTATCCGATCGCCGGGCGGCCTCGGTCATCCGGGAGCTGACGACGAAGCACGGTGTCGCCGCGCCGAGGCTGCGCGCCGCCGGTGCCGGCATGATGGCTCCGGTCGCAACGAACGAGACTGAGAACGGGCGAGCCAAGAACCGGCGCGTGGAGCTCGTGAAGCAGTAGCGCCCGGCTCACTCACTTCGCAATGCGACAATCGGATCAGTACGCGCCGCACGTTGTGCGGGCGCATAGCATGCAACGAGGGCAGCGAAGAACAGGAGCACCGCGACGCCCAGGAATGTCGCGAGATCGTGCGAGCTCACGCCAAATACGAGCGTGTCGAGCACACGTGCCAGCAGCATCGCGCCGGCGAGGCCCGCCGCAAGGCCGACCAGTGCCAGGCCAAGTCCTTGGACCAGCACGAGGTTCAGCAGGTTGCGCGGGTGCGCGCCCAACGCCAGACGGACGGCAAGTTCGTGCCGGCGAATCGTCACGAGATAGGCGAGCACGCCGTATATGCCGATCATGGCGACTGTCAGCGCCACACTGGCCAGGAGCCCAAGCACCCACGTTCTGATCTGCGCAGGGGCCCACGTCTCTTCCACCCAGCCACGCATAGAGCGGAAGCCATAGGCCGGCTGGTCCGGATCGATGTCCCGGAGTCTTGCTCTGACGAGGGTCGCGGCGGCTTCCGGGCGACTGTCCGTTCGCACGAACAAGGAATACGTCCCAAAGCGACCACCCCGTGCTACGGGAAGGTACACAATGGGCTCCGGCGGGCCGGTGATGTCCTCCATATGAACATCGCCGACCAACCCGATGACCTCTCCCACGATGGCCTCTCCCGCGGCGCCACTGAGCTCGAGTTGTCGCCCGACCGGATCTTCAGCACCGTACAGGCGCCGCGCTGCCTCTCTGCTGAGTACGAACACCGGGCGCCCATCACCTCCGTCCTCCCGGGCGAAGACGCGGCCGCGAAGGACGGGGATGCGAAGTGCCGCAAAGAAGCCCGCGTCGGCAGCACGCCAGCCGCAGCTGATAGGCTTTCCTAACGACGCGTTAGACGGCGCAACCGCCGTGGCACTTCCTGTGGTATGCGTGTACGGTGCGAGTGGAATGGCGCTCGACACTCCGGCGGCGTGCACGCCGGGCGCAGATTGGAGCGCGTCTGTTAAGCGAGACAGCATGGCCGAGATCTCTCGTCCGCCAGGGTATCTCGCGTGTGGCAGTGGAAGCCGCGCCGTGAGCACCGAGTCCGGATCGATGCCCAGCGAGACCTGTTGGAGGCGTACAAAGCTATGGATCAACAGCCCTGCTCCTACGAGAAGCAGACTTGCGAGCGACACCTGCGCGACGACCAGCAATGCCTGCAACCGGCCGCCCGCTGCGGGTTGTGAGGTGCGGCCGGCCTGGTGAAGCGCGTCCAAACACCGCATCTTGCCCAGTTGCACGAGCGGGGCCATTCCGAAGAGCACACCCGTGACCAGGGAGACAGCGAGTGCAAACGTCAGCACGTTCAGATCCATCGACACCTTGTCCGCTCGTGGAACAATTTCGACAAGGGCGCCTCGTGCGATATCGACGATAGCGCCACCTAACGCGATGCCGAGTGCGCCACCGGCGAGCGACAGCAGGAGGCTTTCGGTCAGCAACTGCCGCATGATTCGCGCTCTTCCCGCGCCGAGCGCCGCGCGGATCGCCATCTCCTTGCGTCGAGCCTCCGCCCGCGCCAATTGCAGATTGGCCACGTTTGCGCAGGCGATCAGCATCACCATGCCAACCGCTCCAAGCAGCACCAGCAGCGCAGTGCGAATCTCGGGTGGAATGATCCAGTGCAGCAGGGGTACGACTCTCACACCCTGGCCCTGGTTCGATGCTGGGAACTGACGCTCGAGCTGTCGAGCGATCGCGCGCATATCCGCCCGCGCCTGCTGCAATGTGAAGCCGGGCCTGATCCGTCCGATCACCTTGTACTGACGATTTCCCCGATTTGCATTGGGATCAACGATCAGCGGAACCCAGAGATCAGCGTCAGGCATCCATGACGGGATCGCAAGCTCCGCGCGGGCTACGCCGACCACGGTGTACGACTCGCCATCCAGCAGCAGTTTGCGACCTCTCACATTGGGATCCTGGCCAAACCGCCGCTTCCACAGTTGCTCGCTCAGGACGGCTACTCGATGCTGACCGGGGCGCTGCTCCTCTTCCAGGAACCACCGGCCGAGGTGCAGGTCTGTGCCGAGGACGGGCAGAAAAGACGCCGTAGCTCGAACGCTTCCGAGGCGCTCCGGCTCACCGTCCCCGGTCCAGATCGGACTACCCCCCTGGAAGGCCGCAAGCTCCAGGCTGCGCACCTCCTCCTTCCAAGAGACATAGTTGGGGATCGATGCATGAGAGGTCCAGCTATTCCGGGTTGGATTCGTTTCGTAAATACGGACCAGGGCGTCGGGCTGGTGAAACGGCAGCGGACGGAACATCACCGCGTAGACGAGGCTGTAGATGGCGGTACTGCCACCGATGCCGAGGGCCAGCGTCAAGACGGCGACCGCGGTGAATCCTGGGTTCCTCCGCAATAGGCGGGTCCCATAGCGGAGATCCTGAGCCAGGCCCTCCAACAATGGAAGGCCCCTTCGATCGCGGTACGCGTCCTTGATTGATTCGATGCCGCCCAATTTGAGGACCGCCTGCCGGCGGGCTTCCTCCGGCTTCATGCCTGCACGGAGATTGTCCTCAACATGAAGCTGCAGGTGGCTCTCAAGCTCCTCAGCCAGGTCACGATCGCGCCGCCCCTTATGAAACAGACCGCCAAGCCGCAGCAAAAAAGGGCGTATTCTTCTCATTGGCGTTCCTCACCAGGGGCCAGGAAACGTGCCATGATCGCCGTTGTGTGTTCCCATTGACGGGCTTCGTCATGGTTCATTCTCTAACAACAGCCATGAGTCTCCTATTAGGTTCCAATATGAGGATATCAGGCTGCCACGATTTATATGAGAATGCAATAGGAGGATGATGGCAATGCCCAATGCTCAATGCCCAATGGCGGGTTTGCGCATGGCGGCGGGAGGACATCGCCCATGCATGATCCGCGATGTATGCCCGCGCCGTCCGTCAACCCCCATTGGGCATTGAGCATTGAGCATTGACAAGAAGCACGCCTCATGAGTTATCTGGAGCTGTTGCCACACGCGCCGCCGATGCGCCTGATTGAGGAGGTGTTGGAGGTGGTTCCCGGTGCGCGCGTACGCGGCCGCCGCGTCGCGCGTGGGGACGACTGGTACTTCAATGGACACTTCCCGGGCCAACCGGTCGTGCCGGCCATCGTGCTCGTCGAGCTCGTCGCTCAGGCGGGCGGGCTTGCCGCCGCTGCGCGTGCAGAGGGCGCGTCGGCGCCACGCGCGCTGCGTGTGGCAGCGCTTGGGCCGTTCAAGTTCCCGGCGGCTGCTGGACCGGGCACCGTGCTCGACGTGGACGCGCGCGTCGTTGGCCACATGGGTAGCCTTTCCAAGATCGAAGGCGAGGTGCACGCCAACGGAACGTTGGTCGCGACTGGGAGCGTGGTACTGGCGGATATTGGGTGACCAGGGTGCTGGCGTCGTGCACATGTCCAGTCTCCCGGAACTCCAAGCCACCACCATTCGTATCAAGGGCATCGGCTATGCTCCAGGACCTGAGATTCGGGCTCAAGCTGCTCTGGAAGGAAAAGGCGTTTGCGCTGACCGCCTTGCTGACCCTGGCCCTCTGCATCGGGGCCAACACGGCCATCTTCACCCTGCTCAACTCCGTCGTCCTTCGCTCCCTGCCGTATCCCGACGCTGACCGCTTGGTCACCATGTACAATCTCTATCCCGGCGTCGGCGTGTCCGAACGTGGCTCCAACAGCGCTCCCGACTACATCCACCGCCGCAAGCTCACCGACGTCTTCTCCGACGTTGCGCTGGTCAATGGCTCCGGCTTCGACATTGGTTCAGACGGGAACCCACAGCGCGTCGAGGGCCAGAGAGTCACGCCTTCTTACTTTCGCGTCCTCCGCCGGAGACCGCTGCTCGGGCGCACGTTCACCGAAAACGAGGGCGCGCCGGGCCGGGACAAGGTCGCGGTTCTCAGCGAAGGCCTGTGGCGCGAAATCTATGGTGCACGCCGTGACGTTCTGGGCGAAGACATTCGCCTCAGCGGTGTCTCTCACGAGATCGTCGGTGTGATGCCGGAAGGATACGGCATCTTTGGCGACGAGCGGCGAATCTGGGTGCCGGAGGCGCTCACGTCCGAACAAACCGCCGATGACCGACTGCACAGCAACAACTGGGGAATGGTTGCGCAGTTGAAGCCGGGAGTCAGTATTGTACAGGCGCGGCAGCGAATCGACGCGTTGAACCGCGCAAACCTTGACCGTGTGCCGAAGTATCGCGACCTCATCATCAGTGCTGGCTTCCACACCCGCGTCGTCGGCCTGAAAGACGAGCTTGTCCGCGACGTGCGCCCCACCCTATATCTGTTGCAAATCGCTGTGGTCGGCGTGCTCCTCATTGGATGCGTGAATCTCGCCAACCTTATGCTTGTTCGCTCCAACGTCCGCATGAAGGAGCTGGCTATCCGGTCAAGCATCGGTGCGAGCCGCTGGCGGCTGAGTCGGCAACTGCTCACCGAAAGCGTCACCGTTGCTCTCGTGGGCGGGGTTCTCGGCCTCACGGTCGCTTATGGCGGCGTACACCTATTGTCGATGCTAGGAGCGAACGAGCTCCCTCGCGGCCAGGACATCCGCATTGACACCGGTATCCTCGCGTTCACGGCTGTCGTCGCGCTCCTCACTGGACTTCTCTTCGGCAGCATCCCGATCGCACAACTGCTGCGACGCAATCTCACCGATGTCTTCCGGGATCACGACCGCACCGGCACGCTCAGCCGCCGCGCGCGGTGGTTCCGATCTTCTCTCGTTGTGTGTCAGGTCTCGCTTGCCTTCATGATGTTGATAGGTTCGGGACTCCTCACGCTCAGCTTTAGTCGGCTGCTGAAGGTCAACCCCGGGTTCACGCCCGACCGCGTGACCAGCGCGCGATTTTCGCTTCCCTCGTCCCGCTATCAGGAGGATCCGGCCGTCCGCGCGTTCATCACGTCGTTTCTGGACCGGCTACGCCAGGTGCCTGGCATCCGCAGCGTGGGCATCACGACGTTCCTGCCTTTCAGTAACAACTCCAACGCGAGCGTCATCGCGATCGAGGGACGCCCGCTCAGCCCCAGCGAAATGCCGCCTGTGCCCGGCTGGAACATCGTGAACCGGGGCTATCGCGAGACGATGAGCATTCCGCTGCTGCAGGGACGCGACTTCGCCGAGACCGACACCGAGACCTCGGGCAATGTCGTTGTGATCGACGAGTTCCTGGCGCGCAAGTATTGGCCCAACGGAGACGCCATCGGACACAACATCCGCCGCGGCATCGACGCCGACGACCCGCCTCACAGAATCATTGGTGTCGTCGGCAGCGTCACGACGCTCAATCTCGCCGACAAGAGTCCCGTTGGCCAGATCTACTTCCACTACAAGCAGGTCGTGCCGCGGACCATGCACCTGGTCGCCAGGTCCAATCGTGACAGTCCGCAGGTGATTGGCGCGCTGCGCGGTGCGCTCACTCAGATCGACCCTGAGCTGCCGCTCTTCAACGTCAACACCATGCCTGAGCGCATTGCTCGCTCTCTACTCGACCGCCGCGCTGCGATGGCGCTTTGCCTCATCTTCGGTGGCGTCGCGCTGTTTCTTGCTGCCGTTGGCGTTTACGGTGTGCTCGCGTATTCGGTGACCCAGCGGACACGCGAGATTGGCATCCGCATGGCCCTCGGTGCGGACGTGCGAAAGATCGTTGGCATGGTGGTTGGCTATGGACTGCGCCTTGCGGCGACGGGCCTCGTCATTGGTATCGCCGGTGCGCTCGTTCTCACGCGTTTGATGACGTCATTGCTCTTCGACGTCGAGCCGACGAACGCGGCGGTCTTCCTTGCAGGCTGCGCCACGCTCGGGGTGTCGCACTGATCGCATCATTGATACCGTCCCTCCGCGCCGTCCGCATTCGACCCGCTTCTGCGCTGCGCCACGATTAGGTCTGGCCTCGCGAACCCGGCTCGGTCAGCCTCAGCCCTCACAGACCGCCGAGCACCGCGACGCCTTCGATCTCGACGAGCAGCTCTCGTCTGCAGATCTCCCCGCGCGCGATCTCGATGTGCTCGACGCCGGGCAGCGCTCGATTGATTTGTTTCAACACTTCCGCGGCGTCATCCGGACCCACGACATAGGCGCGCAGATCTGTAAACCGAGGCGGCGGCTGTCGATTCGATCGTTCGTTCGCCCCACCAGCCGCTGAGAGCAGCGCCTCGAGGTTGGCCAGCGTTTCGCGTGTCTGCGCAGCGATGTCGCCGGCGTGCTGTGACGCTTCGCCGATGATGCTTGCCGTACCGCCCACGAGGAGGAGCTGACGACCACCCATCGGACGAGCGGGCCGCGTTGCACGCGCAAAGCAGGGGGGGCGCGGACCGTAGCGCGTCGAGTAGTGGTAGGAGGGAATCTGACGTGGATTTTCAATCGGTGTCCCTGGTTCGTCGGTGGCCAGACAGTGCACCGTGAGCGTCTCCCCTTCCACACCAACCGCAGACGCGGTGGCGAGCGTGTGATCGAAGGCACGCGGCGTGCCATACCAGGAGGTAAACGCGCGATAGCGCCCCGCGTTGAATACCATGTACCGATCGAGGCCGTCGCCCATGGGTGCATGGATGTCCGGCACGTAGCTCCAAAATCGCACGGCGTGTCGTTGCTCGCCTGCCAGCACCCGCGCGATGTCGAGGTAGAGATGCGCCACGCGATCCTGCAGTGACGCGGCCTCGAATGACGTCGCCCGTGGAAGCTCGATCTCCACGAACGACAGCTCCGCCAGGCGCCCTACGTAAGCGGTGCCGAGTCTGGCGGGGTCAGGCTGGACCGGTAGGCGCGGCGTGTCGCCGAGCAGGTCGGAGAGCCAGCGGGGAGGAGCCGCGACGAGGGCGTGCTGTGTGTGCGGAGCAACGGGCACTTGGGGGAAACGACTGGGCATACGAACGCGCGGCAGACAGCGAGGCGGCGCGGACGCGACCATCATACCAAGACACACGGTCAGCCGAACGCAGACTACAATGCGGGGAGTACCTCCCACCCCCACCGCGCACAGAGTGCGCCTGGGTCCGACGGAGAGGACTTTCGGTGCTTATGGCTGTCGACCTGCCGTCGCCCGGGCGCATCCGATCGCGCGCGCTCACGCGAGCCGGGCGGTTCCACCGGGTCATCTATGACCTGCGGACGGAGGGGACCAGCCGGCGACGTGATGCGGCCGCTGTCGGCCTTGGCGTTTTCCTTGGCTGCTCCCCCTTCTGGGGGCTGCATCTGGCCCTCTGTTGGATCGCCGGGCGCCTGTTGGGCCTCAATCGGCTAAAGCTGTACCTCGCCGCGAATCTCGCGAACCCGTTCGTTGCGCCGTTCCTCTTGTTCGCCGAGGTGCAGACCGGCGCCGTGTTACGGCGAGGCGCATTCTATGAGCTCTCTCTCGAGGGCATCAAGCGCGAGGGGCCATGGGTGTTCGGCGGTGACTTCCTGCTCGGGAGTCTCGTCGTCGGTGGTGCGCTTGGTCTGCTCGCCGCGCTCGTCACGTACCTCACGGTGGGACGGGCGTCACACGATCCGGGATTTTCAACCGTGGTGCGCGAAGCCGCCGATCGCTTTCTCCCGACTGGCATTACGGCGTGGGAATTCGCGCGCGGCAAGCTGCGCAACGATCCCGTCTACCGGGAGGTGTTGTGCGGCGGTTGGCTCCCATCGGGTGGCACCCTCGTCGATGTTGGGTGCGGTCAAGGACTGATGCTTGCGCTGCTTGCCGACGCCCGGCAGGAAATGGACGAGGGGCAATGGCCGGAGACCTTACCACCGCCGCCCCGCTTCGATGGCCTCGTGGGCATCGAGCTGCGGCGGCGCGTGGCGCGGATTGCGCAGCGCGCACTCGAGCAAGACGCCACGATCATCCAAGGCGATGTGCGCAACACGCTGCCCTGCGAGAATCGCGTCGTGATCTGCTTCGATGTGCTCCATCTCATGTCGGCTGAGGATCAAGATCGCGTGCTGGCGGGCGTGGGCCGCGCACTCGAGCCGGGTGGGATGCTCGTCGTGCGCGAGGCTGACGCGGCCGGCGGCTGGCGATTTCAGATGGTGCGCGCTGGCAATTGGCTCAAGGCCATCGCGATTGGCCGGTGGCGACAGCGGTTTCACTTTCGCTCGGCAGACGACTGGCGGGCGTGCTTGGAGCGGCATGGACTGGTGACCGACATTCAGCCCATGGGCCACGGGACACCATTTGCCAACGTCCTCCTGCGCGCCACACGACATCAGGGGTCAGGGGACAGGGGTTAGGAGTCAGTAGGTTTCAGGGACCAGGATCAGCGAACCTGTCGCGACTGGAGCACGTCGCCGATCTGAACGATCTGCAGGAGCGCACGTCCCTCCCGGTCGAAGGTGCCGCCGAACCAGATCCCACAACGGATAGGGACTCCGCTCAGCCCCGGCGTCGTGGGAGAGGGCCACCCATCGGTGACGGACGCGTCAGGTGCTGGTGCCTCATTCGAGCTGGACACGTCAGGAGATCGCGCCCAGCAGTACCGGATGTCGGACCACAGCACACGCTGGAGTCCGTTCGGACGCTGTTGCTCCACTGGGAAGCTAAACGGGTGGACGCGAAGAAAGTTCTGGACAGTTCCCAGCGCGCGCGACGCCTCCGTGAGCGGCATCTCGCGCTCGATCTCGTGGGCGAACACCAGCCTGACGCGGCCAGAGCCGTCTACACGCCACACGCGTAGAGCGTGATCCGTGCGGTCGAAGATGTCCCACTCGAGCAGGTAGCGCCAGCGCGCTTCCATCGTAGACGCAACCACCTGGTCGCCACGCGCCTGGAGTGTCTCGGCGTAGGCCGTGGCCGCTCGATGTCGCAATACGAGCTTTGTGCACAGCAGACCGGCGAGGACCAACAGCGTGACAACCGCGATCCACGCTTGGGAGCTCGGCCGGAGCCACATCGCCAGCGCCGATGCCACCAGGAGCACGACGACGAACGGATCGCCCATCGCGACGAGCGGTACGCTGGCGAGGGTGTCGATGAGCGGCCAACCGACACGCACGCTGCCGCCGGATACGAGATCCCAGAAGACGTGGCCTAGGCTGCCGGCCTAGGCGGCAGCAAACAACGTCGGGAACCGCCCCTCCGAGCGTACGAGTCGAATCAGACCTGCCGCAGCCGCTGCGCAGGCTGCCGTGCCAACCAGGGCGTGGGTGCCAGCCACGTGCGCGCGCAGGTAGACGTCCCACGCGACGGGCATCAGCACGACATCGCTGTCCGGGAGAATCGACCCCAGCACGCACGCGCCAACGGCGCCCGGGCCGAGCCGCTTCCGCTCATCGAGCCCGATGAGCACCCGCCCGAACAGCACATGCGAAAGGGGATCCATACAGAAGGTGCGAGGTGACAGGTGCCAGGTCTCAGGGCAAACGCAGGGGTCAGGAGTCAGGGGTCAGTGGGGATCAGGTATTCAGGAATCAGGGCTGCCGCACAGGGTGGACTCGACAGGACAAGTATGCTCGAAGGAGCTACGACCAGCCCTGTCCCCTGGGCAACTGATCCCTGTGCCCTGAGACAGCCCTGGTCCCTGACCCCTGGCACCTTACCATGTGATACCTTCCCCCACCGTCCGTATATTGCAACAGATGGCCATTAGCGACGCGGTTCGACATCGCGTGGTTGCACGGGTGTCCAGCGCAACCGAGGCGGACTGGGATCTGCTGTACGCGGAGCAGTTGCCGCGGATTTACAACTTCTTCAGGTACCGGGTCGGTCACTGGGCGGATGTCGAGGAGCTTACGGCAATGACCTTCGAGAAGGCGTGGCGGGCGCGGCATCGCTACCGACGCGACCTCGCGGGGTTTGCGACGTGGCTCCTCACGATCGCGCGCAACGTCGCGGTGGACCATTTCAGGCGGGCGCGATCCGACGTGCCGCTGGACGAAGCCGCTGGCATGGCCGTGGACAGAACGCCCGAAGACGAGGCGGTGCTCCAGTCGGATGTCGAGAGACTGACGACCCTCCTGGCAGGCTTGCCAGACCGCGAGCGCGACATCCTCGCGCTCAAGTATGGCGCTGGGAGTACGAACCGTGCCATCGCCACACTAACGGGGCTCAGCGAATCGAACGTCGGCACGATCGTGCACCGTGCAGTGCAGACACTCCGCGCTGCCTGGTGATCAGGAATCAGGAATCGGGAATCAGGAAGGCAAGCCATGGACGACAGACCCCTATATGCCCTGCGCACGGAGCCATCCCCGGAATTCGCCCAGCAGTTGCGCGAGCGTTTGAAGCGACAGGGTGGGGCGGTGGGGACTCAAGAGGCTCAGTGGCCGACTCGGCGGGTCATTATGACTGCAATGGCCGTCGTCGGGGTGGCGCTGGCATTCATGCTTCCGTCGGTCCGTGCATCCGCGCAGGCTTTTCTCGACCTGTTCCGCGTCGTGAACTTCACAGCCGTGCCGGTTGATCACCAGCGGGCAGCGCAGTTGCGCAGCGAGGAGCTGGACATCGAGCGCTTGATTGGAAGCCAAGTCGAGATGCTGGTCAACCCAGGCCCACCGCGGTCGTTCGCGTCTCCCGAGATGGCCGGCGCAGCGGCAGGTTTTGAGGTGCGTCTGCCGCGAGCACGCCCGGCGGCGGTCGAGCTCACCGGCATCCTGCTCGCAGGCGAGCGTGCCGTGCGCGTGACCGGCGACAGCACCAAGCTCCAGCACGTCTTGGACACGCTCGGTATTCACGACGTGCGCGCGCCCGAGGCATTGCACGGCCAAACCGCGACGCTGCGCATACCGCCCGTCGTCCGGGTTCGCTATCGTTACGAGGATCAGCAGCTGGACTTTCTTCAAGGCCGGAGCCCGGAGATCTCGCTACCAGCTGGTCTCGATCTGCCGGCGCTAGGCGAGATCGGACTCCGCATTCTCGGGCTCGAGCAAGGCGAAGCGGGGCGCCTCGCGCAAGCCATCGACTGGCGCAACACCCTCCTTGTGCCGGTGCCGATCAGCGCGAGCTCGTTTCGTCACGTCGAAGTGCACGGCAATCGCGGCCTGTTGATTGGGACGGCCGCAACCGCTGGGGAGCGACCACCCAACATCCTGGTGTGGTCGGAGGAAGGCTACGTGTATGGAATGGTAGGGCAGTTTCAGCCAAAGACCTTGCTGGAAATGGCGCATTCGGTGCAATGACCGTCATGATCGACCGGGTCATCGAGACCCGAGGACTGCACAGGCACTTCGGTGCGAATGTCGCCGTCGCCGACCTCTCCCTGTCGATCGGCCGGGGAGAGGTCTTTGGCTTTCTGGGACCCAATGGTGCGGGCAAGACGACGTCGGTCAAGATGCTGCTCGCGCTGGTCGAGCCGACGGGAGGTAGTGGCACCGTTCTGGGGGCGCCACTCGGCGATTGCTTGACGCGCGCGAAGATCGGCTTCCTCCCTGAGCACTTCCGCTTCCACGACTGCTTGACAGGGCGCGAGCTGCTCCGCTTCCACGGTCGTATGCACGGGCTCCGCGGCGCGTTGCTTGAGGGACTCGGTCGGTTTGGGCGCGGCGTGACGTCGGTCGACGCCGTGGTGCGCCTGCGTGTCGACAGCGAAGAACGGTTGCCCGAGCTGCTTACTGGATTCTGACGGCGGCGTATCTGGGCCTGGTCGCCGGCGGCGTCATCCTGGCGGCAGGCCTCATCGGTGGGTTCACGCTGCCCCACGTCGCCGGAATTGCAAATCAACACCGCGAGGCGGCAGCGCACCCGACGTCCACTCCCCACTCATCGGTTCGCCCCCGTCACCCTGTCACCCTGTCACCCTGTCACCTTGTCACCTTGTCACCCCTCACCCTTACGCGTCCCAATAGCGATAGAAGTGGTACCAAAGGTCGGGCCGCGCGCGGACCCGCGCTTCGATCGCGTCCGCCACGCGTTGCGTTGCCTCCTGGACGAGCGCTTCACGATCACCATCACGCCCGACGAAAATGGGCGCACTGAGATGGACGAGAAATCGCCCATCGTCGCGACGCTCGATCGACACCGGCACGAGCGGTGCGCCGCTCAGGTACGCCATGAGTGCTGGCGTTCGAAGGAAGAATGCTTGGCGTCCGAAGAGCGTGACCGGCACGGAGTCGCGGCCGACGTGCCGATCGACGAGCAGCGCGACCAACTGACCTTCTGAGAGCTTTCGACGAATCTGCAGCGCAGTGTCCATCGACTGGCGTACGGAAATCGTGTCGATGCCCAGCTCTCGCCGAATCGTGTCCCGGAGGCGGTTGGCTTCCGGGCTCGCTTCGGTCATGGCCAGCACGCTGAGCGGGTAATCATATGCGCGGCGTAGCAGGATGCCGCCCATCTCCCAGTTTCCGTGATGCGCGCTGACGAGAAGCATGCCGCGTCCTGCGTGTAGTAGCGCGTCAACCGTTTCTCGATTGTCGAACACGAACAGCTCGCGCGCCGCTTCTCGCGAGAGGCGCAGGCTTCGAATGAAGTCGATGACATCGCACGCGTAACTGCGATAGGTGGCTAGCGCCTGTCGCCGAAGCACTGCATCACTCGCCGTGGGAAAGATGGCACGGAGATTGTCGACAAGCGCATCCGTGGTGGCGCGCATCAGTTGCCACGCGAGGAAGGTGCTTGCGTGCCCGATGCCGTACGAGACAGCGCGGGGCAGGATCCTGACACTGCGATAGGTCGTGGCGTAGATGCTCCCGCTGTTCAAGGCGTGAGTCGTCCAGGAGGTTATCGGCGAATCAGCGCGGCGCACGTCAGGTTACATCCTCGCGAGGAACCGATATTAGCAGTACCTGCGCTGCAAGCGCTGTGTTGCCTTCGTGAATCGCCGGTTGGCGTACGTCGCCTTTGCATTCCGTGAGATGCGAGGGCGGAGGAGAGCGAACACTCGCGCTGGGTTACTGACGTGGAGCCGCTGGTACGCTATCGGGTGCCACGAGATCCAGCGACCCAAGCGGGAGGAGCCAGGAGCGGCCTGTGAGCACCTCGAACCTGCTCCCCCTCAGCGGGTGAACGACGTCGCTGCCTCTCACGCGCACAAGCCCGTGAAGGCGCCGCGGAATGTCCGGTACGCTGGCCACCCATGCGCTCCCCTTAGCCGTCCACTGCGCTCCCGACGCTCGCTTCTCTTCGATGTCGGCAATCGCGATGATGCCGAAGCGCGGATGCGTGAAGACATCCAGATAGGAGTAGTCCGTCGGTCCACCGGGGACGCGGAAGGCGTCTACGACCGCAACCCAACGTCCAGCAGCCGGGCTATCCACCTCCACCCAGTTGATTGAACCAACATCCGTAGACTTCGCCCGCACGGTGCAGATCCCCACATCCTTCTCGAGAGCCGTCGTCGCATCCGCGTCGTGCGTGGGAGACCCGCAGTAGAGCAGGTATAGATCAAGGTCCGCCTCTGTATTCGCGTTCGTTGTGACACGCGCGTGGAGAGCAGTTGTACCCGCTGGCACAGTCATCTCGGAGACGTGCTGCTCCCCTGATGCAATCGTGCGACGTGACGTATGGGCGCTGCCCAGCGCTACGGACACCGCGGCTGCGGTTGTGGGAGCAAAGCGGTTCGTCATCGTCAACGACAGTGGACTGCTGCGGTCGACCTCCAGGCCGGGGAACAGGGGCGCTCGTAGCGTGACGTCAAACCCGATCAGCTTGGCGGTAAGCGTGACCGGTGTCGGCTTCACGGGATCTGGGAGATCTGGGTCGAATCGGAACGCATCCTGACCATTCCACAGATTGATTTCCCAGACGCCAGGCGTGGGGTGTGGTATCGAGCACGTCTGTGTCGCCGGAACACTCCTGATGTCCACCGCGCACAGAAAGATGGATTCGCGGTACGGAGAGATGAGACCCAATCGTACCGCACCATCCGTGGCTGCGGTCGAGATGCTGAGCGCCGTAGCGCCAGGGGGCACATCCACGAACACGCCCAGGTCTCCAGGACGCGGGACCTGCACGTCCGCCTTTGCGGTGTAGCCGCTCTCGGCCGGAAACCGCAGCGCCGCAATGACCGTCGCGAGCAATCGGTATGCGGGGCCCGGCAGGGAGGGATGCCGCAGTGTGACGACGGCGCTGTGTACCCCTGGGGTGTCCACAGCGATCGTGACCGGCAACGTGACCGGCTCGTCGAGCGGTAGCGTCACGGACTCGGGACTGCTGAAGGCGCTGCTCCCCTGCCACGTCAGGCTGAACGCCATCGGCGTCGCAGGGCCAGAAGTCCGCGTGAAGGAGACCGTCCGTTCCCCGCGGTCACCGGCGCTCCAGCCCTCCCGTTCGTACAGACCCGTGCCCTGATGCGGCGTCGCGAGCAGCTGACTCAGCCTCGTCTTCACCGGGCCGTGACTCGCGATCGTGATCGGCGGCGCCGATTGCAGGGCCTTCAGCAACTGCCAGGCCGCAGCCACTTGGACGAGACCATGCCCCTGCTCATGCGCGCCGAGCCTCGGAATGTAGCGGGCCGACCCCGTGAGCGCAGCCTTGAGGCGGCGCGCGTCGTACTCGATCCCCGTCTGCTTGGCTGCACTGATCAAGAGTGCGGCAGCACCTACGGCGGTCGGTGTGGCCGTGGACGTGCCGCGACCGATGCCAACGCCGGGCGGTAGCTGATAGAGTCCCGCCGATTTCTGCCCGTCGCGGTAGCCCACCTCGTTTCCCAAGTGCCCGGTCGGCGCGAGCACATCTGGCTTGAGCGCGCCAAGGCCAGTCGGACCATGCGACAGACCTGCGTAGTGCATGTTGTCATCGTGCGCCGGCACGAAGCCGAAGTTCGTTCGATAGCTGTCCTTGTGCTGGTAGCCGCCAACGCTGATGGCATCCGGCGCTAGCCCGTCCTCGCCCACGAGGCCGAGGCCTGGACTGTTCGAACCGGGTACAAAGAGGGGCTTCTTCGTGAGCTCGATGAGCCGCTGGGCGATGATGCTGATCGGATGGCGTGCGTCGGCGAGAAGGTACGGATGCGTGGCGAGGCTCGTATGCTGCGACAGGAGCACGATATCGACCAGCGGATGCTTGAACGCGACGATCAGGCCCTCGATGAGGGAGTGTGTCATGCTGCCGTAGTAGATGGAGACGAGTCGAACCCCAGGCGCAACACCCACGAATCGACCCGCTGGATGACGATTGGCCGCGAGAGCGCCAAGAATCGTTGTCGAGTGCTGATAGAGGCCGACGTTGATCGACACGAACTTGTTGCCGGGGTTCGTCTGGACGGTAAAGCCAATCGACTCGCGAATGGGTGTGTCGGGATCATCGGTCCCGAAAATGCCGATATCTTGACGTGTGATGTAGTTGGTCATCGCGCGCTCGTCAGCGAAGCTCAAATCGCGATTCGTATCCACCCAGACGTCGTTCGTCTCTTCATCCCACAGCACGCCGAACAGCCCATCGTCTCCTTTCGGATTGCCGTTCCGATCAATGTCCTGGTCGAGGTACGCGCCGTTGGCCGGCCGGTTGAAGCGTCGCTCACTGAAGAATCCGACACGCAAGACGCCGTCGCGCGGCGCAGTGAACGTCCGATCCTGATACGTCAGACGCCCTCCTGTTGCCTCCGCCGTATCGCGCATGTCGACCCACTGCGGCACCCGCTCGTAGTCGTCGCGCGGGTCCGTTGAGGTGAGAAAGTCGGCGGTCTTGGCTACCGGCGTGCCGTCTGTCGTGTAGGCCGTCTGGAGCTCAGGTAGCAGGAGATCGTAGTTGCCGTCGAGGATCGCCACTGTGACGCCTCGGCCGTCCCACGTCGGGTGGTCCGCAAGAAACGCTGCGCCGTCCATGTCCTTGAGCGGCGTGTAGGGATGACGGAGGGGATAGTCGCCAGCCTTTGGGGGCCACAGCTCCGGCGATGGCGCCTTCTGCGACTCCGTTTCTGCATCAGGCTCGCGGCCAGATTCGACTTCAAGCGATGCGGTTGCCGCAACACCGTCGCCTGGTTCGCTCAGGTCAGAGGCGGGGAGTCTTGCGGGATAGGCACCATCGCCGAACCGTACGGCGATCGACTCGATCTGCTCGTGCTCCGCGAAGGTATTCACCTGATCCAGCGGAAGCTTCACGCGCAAGTAGCTCACGTCGTCGTCGCGATAGCGCACCATTCCGCCCAGTGCAGCCGCCCGCTGCGCCACAACCTCGTTCGCGCCGGGACGTGCCGCCACGACGAGGGTGAGCTCCTCCAAGCCCTCGGCGCGCGCGAGGGCGAGGATCTGCCGGCTGTCTTTGAAGAAACGCGCCCGCGCGGCGGACGCTGCACCGGTCACCGGCGCGCGCGGCTGCGACTGGTCGGCGTGGCCAACAAAGCACATAGCCAGGAATACGCACAGGATGCCGATCGGCGTGGTGCTCACATCTCCTCCTCTCGTCTCCGACCTCGTTCGTGTTGACGTGAGCTCCGGCGCTCTCAAAACAGGACGCGCAGCGACATCTGAACGGCGCGTGGCTGCTGGCGGTCGCTGAAGAGGCCGTAGTTCGGGCTGTAGCGCTGATTGGACCCCAACATCGATGACTCGTCCGCCGCGAGGTTGGTGACGTTGAACACGTCGACCATGGCTTCCAGACGTCGACGGGCTCCAACGGCGAACTCGCGGCCCAGCCGAAGATTCCAGGAATGCACCGTCGGGGACTTGAATTGACCTTCACCGCGTGTGGGATACGCGAACCGCACGGTGGTTGCGAGCGGATTGCTGGCGACGCGGCCGTTCGACAGGATCACCGTTGCCGGGCCGAAGCGTGGATCTGGTGCATCGGTTCGAGTCACGATCGGACCCGACCATAGGCCCGCGCGGACCATGTAGTTGGTCGCGACGAGAATGTTCCCTGGGGCGCGTACGGCGGCAGCCATACGGACGACATAGTCCACGAGGGCGAGATTGCTCGATCCCGCCATGTGCGTGCCGCTCAGACTGTTACCGTCCTGCGCAACGCTCGTTGGCGAGGACACGGCACCGATCCCGTTGTCGTTCGAGAAGGCACTTGGCTGGATGAACGACGCGGGATCGTTGGGCTGCCATGTGCCGGCGATATGGCGCCACTGCCGTGACACGCTCGACAAGACCTGCCATCGGTCGGTCTGTTTGGTGGCTTGCGCCTCGAGCGACGAATACATCGGCCAGTTCCACTGGTTGTTGGTCAGCCGATACATCTCGTTCAGCTCAGGGTTCCGGTAGCCGCGGAAGACACCATCGTCATAGATGCCGTTCTCATCGACGAGGGTGCTTCTGTCGCGGTATCCGCGGCGAATGAACGCGATATCGACGGTCGCCTGACCAGGAAGCTGTCGCCGATAGCCGACCGTCCACTCGTTGAAATACGGCTGGTGATAGTCGGGATCGATGACCCGGTCGACCGGCGCCTGGGTGCCGCCCGGGGTCCGGAGCTCGAGCTCGAAGACGCCGTCGAGGTCGTTGTCGTAGAAGTCGGTGACACCCATCGTGTTCGTGGCACCGCTGGCCAGGTTGTTCGAGGGCGTCTCGTGCACCCGAGACCAACTCGCCCGGACTGTGTCTCTCCGGTCCTCTGTCAATAGATAATTCACGCTGAAGCGCGGGCCGACTTCAAGACTGTCCTGGACCTGAACGTCTATCAGCTGGTCCCGGCGCCTCACCATATCCATGCGCACACCGGCGTTGATGGTCAGGCGCGGGGTCGGCCGCCAGGCATTCTGTATGTACGCGCCATAGTCGCTAAAGTTCACATCGGTGCGGACATTCAGCGTGCCGTCGTAGACCTGACGCCGAAACGGCACGAGACCGGCAGCCGGGTTGGTGGGCTCCCGCATGACCAGCTCCTCGAACGCAACGCCATCCGCCGGATAGAGAATGCTCGTGGCTTGATGATTCCGCTGCAGCAGCAGCCCGGTCTGGATTTCGTGTGAGCCGACCCACCCGCGCTTGTAATACATCGCATCGGCTGAAATGGACAGTTTGTCGTACGGTTGCCTGCGCCGGTAACCTCCTGGCGAGACCGAGGCTACGATGCCACTCCCGGTCAACCGACCGGACGAAAGAAATGCGCTCTCGTGCACCGCTCGCTGAGGCTGATCCTGTGTGATGGAGCCGCTCTCGTAGGCCTTGTCGTTGTAGCCAACTGCCACTCGTGTGGTCAGCGAGTCCGTCCAGACGGAGCTGATCCGCGTGGCAATAGCCGTCCCACCAATCCACTGCCACAGTCCAGGAACGAGCGCCGTGGCGCCGTCGTGACCGGCTGGCATGAAGTCGTAGTTGTAGAAGACGTATGACTGGTGGCGTGGCGACAGTTGTGCCGTCGCTTTGACGAAGTACACGCTGGCCTCGGTGACATTGTTGAAGGGCGTGAACGACGGATCGAGTGCCCGGAGCGTCTCCACCTGCTCGGCCGTTCGGAAGATCGTGGCATCGTTGTACACGCGCCGATACGATCCGAAGAACCAGAGACGGTCGCGCTTGATGGGACCGCCAAGCGCGAAATCCGGCTGAATGACCGCCACTCTCGTGCTCGTGCCGCCTGGCGTGTTGTCGCCAATCCACCGCAACGGCATGAACGCCAATCCGCCAGCGCCGCGCAGTTCGTTGGTGCCGGATTGCGTCGCCACGTTCGTCACGGTGCCCTGGGCAAGCGGTGAGGCAGCGTCGAAGGCGGCCGTCTTGATCTGGACGTCCGCTATCGTTTCGTTGTTCAGGCCAATGTAGACCGGTGTCGCTTGCTGCGACGAGGCGATGTCGACGCCGTCGATCTGAATGGAGTTCGA
Organism: Luteitalea sp.; assembly: GCA_009377495.1. Lineage (GTDB taxonomy): Bacteria > Acidobacteriota > Vicinamibacteria > Vicinamibacterales > Vicinamibacteraceae > WHTT01. Next base: position 59,523 of record WHTZ01000024.1, on the reverse strand, counting down.
CGCGGAGTTCGCGCCGTGTACGTAGTAGAACCCACCTTGATAAACGGAGCTGTCGCTCTCAATCGTTCCCGGCACCATCCTCATGAAGTCGGCCCAGTGCTTGCGGCCGGAGAGCGGCACCCCGCGCTGGAACTCGCCGCTGATGTTGACGGCCTGCACGGCGCTGCTCGACTCGAGCATGGGCGTATCTGGCGTGACAGTCACCGTCTCCGTGATGTCGCCCACCCTCATCACGATCTCGAGGCCAAGATTGAGCCCGGCGCGGACGACGATGTTGTCGCGCACGTACTTCGCAAACCCCTCCAGCTCCGAGGTAATGGCGTACGTTGCGGGCGGCAAGTTGTCGAGCCGGTAGTAACCCGTCTCGTCGCTGACAGCGGTGCGAGTGCCCGGCACGTCGAGGCTGGTCGCCGTCAGTGTGACCCCGGGCAGGGTGGCGCCTTGCTCGTCTTTCACGTACCCGCGAACGGAGCCTTCCGCGGAGGTCTGCGCACGGGCTGGCTCCGAGATCGGCCCGACCAGAAGTGCGAGAACCAGCTTCATGAGGACGAGATGCCGAGTGTTCATGAAATCCCCCTCCGTACGTTCTGCGCGAGGCCTGGTGTCACGACTGCTTCCCCGGAAGACCCCGGAGTTAGCGCCCGAGCGTCCATAGCACGTCGAAGCCAGCCGCCAGCTCTTCTACCTGCCGCAATGACGTCGACAGACCACTGGTGTCGAATGACCCGCGGGCCGCATCACCCGGCGACGCAAAAGCGCTGTGCACGGCGTGGTCAATCGTCCGTGCGAGCGTCGCGAGCCGACGTACCGCCTCGGGCACCTCCGAGACGTTGCGAATGCGTCGACCCGTGCTGACGGGCTCGTCCGGCAGGCCGGCGAACAAAACTGGTCCGAGACCCGTCCGCAGCAACTCCGCGTCGCGATGTAACATCCGTGCGTGATCGCCAACCATCGACTGCCATGCCGCCACCTCGTCTAACCCAAGCCGCGCGAGGCCGTCCGGCGGCCACCGATCGACCAGCGCTTGCAGCGCGCGCGCGTGAAACACGAGTCGATCCGACCGGCTGGTGGCCCAGCCGATGAACTGGCGGACCGCCGCGTCGATGGCCTCCTCTGCACCCTCAACGGGTTCTTCGGCGTCCGCATCCGCGACGCGCGCCGCCACGTGATCGCGGACGGCCTGGACAGCCGGCAGTTGCATCAGGTCGCCGAGGGGCGCGTCGACTCCAGCCTCCGCAGCCGATTCGTCTGGGGCGATGCGCACGTCCACGTCCATCCCCGGCACGTCCCCGAACGCCCGCAACGTTTGCAGCAGCATGTCGCGCCGCTCGATGGTGGTTGTCCGGCCCTCGACCTCAATGCCGTCAAGCGTTCGGCTGATGTGCGCCTGCTCCGGCAGACAGAGCCCAAGCCGGTGCAGCTGGTAGGACGCGTCGATCTCGAGCTGGTCGAGCGCCTCGTCGCTGAATCGGCGTGGCGCGGATGACGGCAGTGCTTCGACCGGCGTCGCGTTGCTCGCCGGCGGCTGCGCCGTGGGCGGTGCCACGAACACTGATGCAACCGACTCGAACCGAACAATGTTGAATTCGACTTCCGTCAACACGTACTCGCGGGTCTCGCCGCCGAGTCGCACTCGCAGCGACTCCTCGACGGGGTGCCAGTCCGCGGCACGCACGAGCAGCTCGGCCTCGGAAATCTCGCCGTTGAGGATCGGCCCCGGGTTGGCGGTCCGAAGCCTGAACGCGTCGCCCCCCCCCGGCAACCGCGACTCGGTCACGCGCTCTCTGGCGCCGGCGATCCCCTTGCGCCAGCTGTCGTACGAGGCGGCCGAAAGCGGTTGGTGCGGATCCATGCGATTCGCTCGAAGGACCCTTGCCAGCTCGTCCAGGGCCGCGACCTCACCTGGATCTCGCTGCTGATGGAATTGGCCCTCGAGCGTTTCGCGCCATATCTCCCAGGAGAGGCTGCTGCGTCCAACGGGCGAGGCGTTTCGCAGACTGACCCGCAGCCTCTGGTGCACAACCGGCCGCGACACCTCGGACAGTTGCGCGGCATGCGCAACCTCGCTGTGCTGCAGGAGCTCACTGGCCGAAAGCGGCGCCTCGCCGCCATATCGCGAGAACGCGAACGCGAGAACCGCGACCACCAAGAGCCCACCGGCGGCGCGTAACGCCATCGTCCGCGCGGCCTGCCCGAACGATGAGGTCCGAGCAGCCTGTGCCGCCGCCGAGCTCCGCAACAGGCTCACGACGTTGGAAAGCAGCGAGCGCCCCACAGTACGCCCCGCCGCCGCCTCGATCGCCGCCTCGAATTTACGCCACCCGCCGGGCGGCGGATCCACGGCGGTCGTAAACCGGGTCTCGTAGAAGTCCACGAAGGCCGTGATGGCCTCCTGGATCCGATCGACCCTGGTGCGGCACGACCAGCACGACTCGAGATGCACGCGCATCCGCGCGGCCTCCTGCGGTGCCAGCTCGCCGTCGACGCCTTTCATCAAGGTGTCGTCCGGTGGATGCTCCATGTGGAGTGGCCACGAGGGATCGGCGAGTCTAGTCATGCAGCGCTCGTGCAAGCTTGCCGACCGCCCGCCGTACCGCATCGACCACGGCGGCGTAGGTGATGCTGAGCAGGTCGGCAATCTCGCGATATCGGATGCCTTCAGACCGCAGCGCTAGGCACTGACGCTCCCGCGGGGTGAGCCTCTCCAGGGCGCGCACTAGACGGCCATACTGCTCTTGTCGCAACACGCGGCGCTCCGGATCCGGCCCGGTGGCAACCTGGCGGCAAATGTTGTCCCACACGTGTGAATCGAGCGGGGCGATGTAGCGACGGCGGCGCAGGACGTTGAGCGCCAGGTTTTGGGCGACGCGGAAGAGCCAGAACCGCGCTTCGTTCGGCGCATGGCCGGCCCGGAGGTAGTCGTACAATCGGATGAACGCTTCCTGAGTGAGCTCCTCGGCCTCGCCCGTTCGGCCGAGGACCACTACGAGATAGCGGTAAACGGGCAGTCGAAGCCGTTCAAAGAGCTCGGTCACCTGCGCCCGCGCCGCATCCTCTGTCACGTCAGCCTGCCTGGGCGGCCCGGCATCCGGAACGTCCTCGATCAGCAACGAGTGAATGGTAGAGGCGCGGCGACCACGCACGAGCAATACTCTCTTCTCCGGGGAGCGACACGTCACACGCCCTTGGTGCCTGTGTCGCGCCGGCCACTACCAAGAAAACACACGAGCAAGGGTTTCTTGGGTGTGCGGCACTGCTGTCCAATCAATCGAACCTGACGGTTGAGCGCACCGCACGCGTTACCCGAAGGCGAAGGTCTGGGTGATAGGAGAAGGAGGAATCCGACTTGAGGCGTTGTTCGAACGACCTAGCCCGGAATGGTTTAGCTGAACCTTCGCAGCGCCGTCGCCGACCGAGTTCCGTCTCGGCCCACCTGCCTCACATCCTCTCGAGGAACCGATAATACACGGCGAGGAAGCAGGTTTTTGTCGTGTCACGCATGGGCCGTAGCTTGCTGCGCTCCGTGCCGTACACGGCGCTGACGGGCACCTCGATGATTCGAGCGTGGCGTCGCGTGAGCTTCACCAGCATCTCGGTCTCAATCTCGAAGCCCTTGGCCGTGAGCCGCACATCGCGCAGCGTGTCGCAACGATAGACGCGAAACCCAGACTGGGTGTCCCGAAGAGGGAGACCCACGAACCACGAGAGCACACGGCTGCCGGCCAGGTTCGCGCAATAGCGTGAGACCGGCATGGCAGCTTTGTCGAATCGACGGCCGCCGATCACCAGGTCGGCGCCAGAGCTCCGGGCGGCCTCCAGGAGCCGCGGTACCTCCTCGGGGACGTGCTGCAGGTCGCCGTCCAACACCACCACGTGCGTCGCCGACGTGGCGAGCACGTCTGCGAGACCGGCGCGAATGGCCCGGCCCTTTCCCAGATTGCGCTCGTGCAGGATCACATCCGCGCCCGCCTGCCGCGCCGCGTTACCCGTTCCGTCAGCCGACCCATCGTCGATCACCAGCACCCGCTCGACGTACGGCAGGACACGGCTGACGACGTTGGTGATTGTGCCCGCCTCGTTATAGGCGGGGATCATCGCATGGACGTGCATTGGCTTTGGAAGTCGGTTCGAGCATCGCCGGCAGGACGAGCACCGACGCCGCGACGAGCGCGACCACGCTCACGGCTGACACGACGCCGATCGACTGCAGCGGGGGATACGACGAGCTGATCAAGGTGCCATATCCAAGCATCGTGATGAGGCCCGCCACGAGAATCACGGGCGCGAGCTCCGCGGTAGCTCGACCGGCTTCCTTCCCGTATTGGCGATAGCGGTGCACGAGGTGAATGCCGTAATCCACACCGATGCCGACGAACGTCATGACGGCAAAGACGGCGAACAAGTCGAGCTCGACGGCCGCGAGCGCGAGTACGCCGGCTGTCCACACCAGACCGATCGCGGTTGGCGCCAGCGACAGCAACGAGAGCCGCCACTCGCGAAACGTTGCGAGAATCAGGATGAGGACGATGACCGTGCCCACCGCGAGTCCCTTGAGAAACTCCGGCAGGAAGCGTGCCGCAAGCTCAGCGTTCACGAGCGGCAGACCCGTGAGCTGTTGATTCGGCGCAACCTGCCGAACGACGGCGTCGACCCGCGCGATCTCGTCGGCGCCCCGCGGGAACACATAGGTGGCAAGCGCCCAGGAGCCTTCCTGGTGCGACACGAAGCGCGACGTGATATCGCCGAGACCGTGGCTCACATAGCCTTGGTAGCTCAGGCGCTGTTCGGGATCCAAGAGGCGTGGCAGTCGTGCCTCGAATGGCGCCAGCGTGTCGGCGCGAAATCCCGCGTCGCCCGCAATCTGTTCGAGCCTGTCGGCCACGGCGTCTGGCGAGAGCGCCTCCTGACGCAAACGCGTCGTCGTTGCGGCTTGCCGTTTCAACGAAGGCAGCAGCGCGCTGGGCGCGTGGACCGGCAGCGCCGGCAGCTCACGGCGGAGCGCGTCGACAAGCGTGGAGTTGACGTCCAGGAGCGCCTCGAGATCAGGGCCGCGCGCGAGCACGACACAGACGTCTGTCGGCAGCCCAAATCGACGTGTCACGTCTTGCTCGAACTGGACACCGGGCGTTGTCGACCTCAAGCGTTCCAGCGTGGGATTGACGCGCAGGTCGCGTGCCGCGAAGCCGAGCGCGAGCGTGACCAGCGCGGCAGAGATGAGGATGAGGCGCGAGTGTCGGCCGACGAACGCTGCGAGACGGGGCGCGGTGAGTGCCCGCACGGGCCGAGTGGGCCGTCGCGCGGGAAGCAACGCCGGCACCAGGAACAGCGTCAGAATCCCACACACGACCATACTGTGGCCGATCAGCATGCCGAGCTGTTGCAGACTCGGGTAGTCGATCACGACGAGGCCATAGAACGTCGCGGCTGTGGTCCACATGCCGAGCAGCATGCTAGCCGCTGCGCCCGACGTGCGATCCACAGCGGCATCGGGACTCAGGCTCTGACTCAGAGCGAGACGATACGTCACGTAGAGCAGTACGACCCCGTCGATGCCAAGACCAAACAGCATAGCCGACGCACCGGTGGCGGCGGCTGAGAGCGTTGTGCCGGCGAAGCCGAGCACGCCCAGCACAACGAGCAACGACAGGGCCGTCGGGATCGCGCCGCAGGCGAGTAGCCAGGGGCTGCGGAAGATGAGCAGCAGCGCCGGGAGGATCAACGCGAGCGAGCCGACGCTGTTGACGATACTCTCGCGTTTGACCTGAGCTTCCGTCTCGATGCCGATCCGGTGGCCGCCGGCGTAGTCCACATCGATGGGCGGTAGGGCCTCTGCGAACGGATCCGAGGCGACGTCGCTCGTCTCGTCTCCCGGCGTGGCGGTCTGCTCAATTTCTTCCAAGCGCTCGAACAAGCGATGCGCAAAGTCAGTGTCGTAGGGAGGTGAGCTGGGACGGGCGATGACGAGCCGGCTCCGGTCGTCAGCGGTGACGTAGCCGGACGCGCTGGCCCCGAGGTTGACGCCGGCTCCCGCGCCGCCCATTTGCTCTCCGAGCAGGTTGAACAGCCCGAGGGGATCCTGCCTCACCATCGTCGTCACGGCAGGTGACGGCAGGGTGAGCAGCTTCCGGCTGTCCTCGAGCGCTGCGCGCATGCCCTCGGCCTGGAACCGTGCGAGCGCCGCCTCGAGCTTCGGGCCGTCCAGTAGCAGGAGCGCGTGATCGGCGAGATACGACCAGTCGCGAGAGGCAGCCAGACGACCCGTGTCGACGTGGTCGATCTCCGACGCCTCGCTCAAGCCCGCGACGAAGCGATCGATGACGGGGTCGTACTCGTCGATGGCATGGTCAGGCGGCGCCGTGAACACGATGTAGAGCTGATCGAGACTGCCGAACCGTTCGAGGAATGTCTCGAACGCGGGCACCGCCGTGCCTCGCTGCGGTAAGAGATGGAGGACGTTGGCGTCGAACCGCACTCGACCCACGCCGGCAACGGATAAGAGTAGGAGGAGGCAAGCGCCAGCCAGCACGAGTCCGCGGCGGCGCCTCGCCCAGGCCACCAGCACGGGCACCGAAAAGATGCCTGTCATCTTTTCTCACTCGGCTTAGGGGTAGGGAAAAAGGGGACAGGCCCCTTTTTCGAGAACTTCCGCAGGCGAAAAAGGGGCCTGTCCCCTTTTTCCTCTTCTTCGCTTGGCAAAAGATGACAGGCATCTTGTCGGGTGGTACCCTCACGCGGGAGATGCACGCCCTGTTGCTCCGGCCGGTTCCGAGAAACGAGCGCTTTGGCCTCGGGACGTTCTTCCGCATCGAGCCGCTGGGCATGGAATACATTGCGGCGGCGCTCGAGGCCCGCGGACACCGCGTCACCGTAGCCGATCTCCGGTTCGCTCGTCCGGTCGAGCACTACATCCGCACCTGTCATCCGGGCCTCGTGGGCATCGCGGCCATGCACGCGCTCGAGACCGACGAGGTGCTCGTGCTCGCCGCGCGGATCCGCCGCGTGGCGCCAGGTATCCCCATCGTGGTTGGTGGGCACACCGCCGCCGCTTACCCGGCTCCCTTCCTCACGCCCGATGTCGATGCCGTTTGTGTTGACGACGGGGAACGGGCGGTGGCCGCGGTCGCACAGGCGCTGGAGCGTGGGCGTCCGCTGCGTGCTGTGCCCGGCGTGGCCCTCGCGAATGGCGATGATGGGTACTGGACCGTGCCCGGAGAGACCGCGACGCTCGGCCTGGACGAGGTGCCCCTGCCGGCCCGCCACCACGTGGCGCCTTGGCGCCGCCAGTACGCCTGTCTGGCTCATCGCCCGACCTGGTTGATCGAGACGACGCGTGGATGTCCATTCCGCTGCTCGTTCTGCTCGATTTGGCAGTTGCATGAGCGTCACGTCCGAGAGCGGTCGATCGGCGCCGTGTGCGATGACTTCGCTTCGGTTGGCGATCATATCTTCGTCGCAGACGATCTGTTTTGGTATCACGGCTCGCGCAGTCAGGCACTCGCGCACGAGCTCGTGCGACGCGGCATCCGCAAGCAATGGATGCTCGTGCAGAGTCGCGTAGACCTGGTGGCGCGGCATCCGGAGCTGCTCGAGGCGTGGCGGCCGGTCGCTGCCGAGATCGACGTCTTCTTTGGTCTCGAGGCGGCGACCAACGAAGGTCTGCAGAGCCTCGACAAGGACACGACCGTAGGCTATACCGCCGAAGCGGTCAAGGTCGCGCGCACGCTCGCGTACGGCGTCACCGGCAACTTCGTGATCGATCCAGCGTGGCACGAGGATGACTTCGAGCGCCTGTGGGCGTTCATCGATCGGCATGCGCTCTACCAGACTGGGTTTACCATCCTGACTCCGCTTCCGGGCACGGAGTACTTCGAGCAGATGCACCCGAGGCTCGGGGCTCGGCAGTGGGCGCACTTCGACTTGCATCACTTGTTGTGGGAGCCGGCGCTCGGGCCAGAGCGATTCTTCGAGCTGTATTGCGAGACGTGGCGTCGATCGGTACTAAACCTCCGTGGCCGAAAGCGCTTCCGGCACTGGATGCGGGGGGTGGAATGGAAGAACGCGCTCTTCCTCCTCAAGGCGCTGCGACGCACGCAACGCCTGATGGGTCCCAAGCATTATCTCGCCGAGTACGACCTTGCCCCAACAGCCGTCGGAGCAGCGCTCACGCCTGCCACCAGGCTCCAAGGACGACTGACACAGTAAATCGGGCCCAGTGATCGGGCCGGTGATCGGGTTGACACGCCGCCGGGCGTATGCTAATTTCCCAGCATGCTAAGGATTCAGCACGTAAACCCTCTGACTTCACTCTAGACCACCGTGCCTCTACGAGCGAACCGACCGCTTCACCTGGACGTCTCTCGCCGCGAGCGGCAGATCCTGGACGTCCTGTACGCCCGGGAGCGAGCGACCGTCGCCGAGGTCCGTGCCGCGTTGCCCAACGCCCCGAGCTATTCGGCCGTGCGCGCCCTCCTTCGGATCCTCGAAGAGAAGGGCTATGTTCGACACGGGCAGGATGGGCCACGCTATGTCTATGCGCCGACCATCGCTCGCGACAGTGCCAAGCGATCGGCGCTCCGACACATGCTGCGTACGTTTTTCAACGGGTCGACCGAGCAAGCCATTGCCGCCCTGCTGGACGACTCCTCTTCCCGACTCTCCGACGACGAGCTGGCTCGCCTCGCGCGCCTGATCGACCAGGCAGGACACAAGGACTAACCCATGCGATTCTCACCCGGCACCTTCGACTTGGGGTGGATGATCCTGGCCGCCGACATCGCCATCAAGTCGAGCATCCTCCTGATCGTCGCGCTGCTCCTCAACGCGTCGGCGCTACGGCGCGCGCCCGCCTCGTTGCGTCACGTCACGCTGCTGCTCGCGCTGATCTCCACGCTTGCGGTGCCGGCACTGTCGCCATGGCTGCCAAGCTGGCCCGTCCCACTGCTTCGAGTCGGGACAGCTCGCGGGCCCGCCATAGCGCTTGACTCGACTACGGCCCTTACCATCCAGAGCAGCGGACTGCCCGCACCCGTTGGTCCAACCACGGCGCCGACGCCACCCGCTCTCGAGGCCCCAGCTCCTCGGCCGGCTGCAGTTCGTCCCTCTGCGCCCGGAGTCTGGGTGGATCAACTTGGCTGGGCTCGCCTGCTCGGCATCATCTGGTTCGCCGGCGCCGTGCTGCTTCTGCTGCGTATCGCCGTGGGTACGCTGCGAGCGAGCCGAGTCGCGCGGTACGCCGACGAACCGGCAAGCTGGCAAGCCCTGGCCCGCCGACTCGCGCGTGCCTTTCGCGTTCCGCGGACGATCCGCTTCGTGCGCTCAGAGACCGTCGTGATGCCCATGGCATGCGGGCTACTTCGCCCCATGGTGGCGCTACCCGCGGAGGCGGACCACTGGCCGCGGGCGCGGCTGCAGGCCGTGCTGCTTCACGAGCTGGCGCACGTGCAGCGCCGCGACTGTTTCACTCAGCTCATCGCCAATGTGGTTTGTGCGATTCAGTGGTATCACCCGCTGGCTTGGCTCGCGGCACGACAGCTGCGCCGCGAGCGCGAGCGCGCCTGCGACGACGTCGTCCTCGCGTCGGGCATGGAGGGGCCGGATTATGCCGAGCACCTGCTAGCCCTTGCGCGAGCTGCGCGCCCCGCGCCCTTCGCGTCCGTGCTCTCAGGCAGCGTCGCGATGGCTCGCCGCTCCGAGCTGGAAGGGCGTCTCATCGCGATTCTCGATGAGCGCCCGCGCCGTCGGCTGACGCTGCCCGCGCTCGTGACCACGTCGCTGGTCGCCTGTGGGCTGGTGACACCGCTCGCGGCGGTCGATCCTTGGTCTTACGACGCGCAGCAGGTCGCGGCGCAAGACAAGGTTGGCATCACCAGCGGGGTCGATGCGGCGCTTGGCGCGCGGGCGCAGGCGGGAGCACACGCCCTGGACGTGACCGCGCTCGCCTTGGACAGTTTGCAACTGCCGACGGCAAGGCCCCAGCCAAGACCTGCGCCAACGACAACGCCTACGCCTACGCCAACGCCAACACCTGCACCAACGACAAAACCTGCACCCACCACAACGCCGAAGACCAGTAGGAGCGATCGTGAGCAGGCGGAGCGGCCCTCCAACTGGCCGCGTGTCATCGCCGCTCTCAGTGAGGCGGTCAAGGACTCGGATGCCGAGGTCCGACAGACCGCGGTCGGCGCGCTGGCACGGCTTCGCGACCCAGGCGCCTTCGACGCGCTGGTGACTGCGCTCGGCGACAAGGATCCGGAGGTACGCCAACAGGCCGCATCCGGCCTTGGCCAGCTTCGCGATGCTCGGAGCGTCGAGCCGCTATCGATGCTCGTTGGCGATGCCGATGCCGAGGTGCGGGAGCAAGCCGTCTCCGCGCTCGGGCAGCTGCGCGATCCCTCGACGATACCTGGCTTGACCGCCGCGCTGAAGGATGCCAGCGCCGAAGTGCGCGAGCAGGCCGCGTCTGCCCTCGGCCAGATCGGCGACGCGAGAGCCGTGCCGCCGCTCGCCGTAGCCCTTGCCGACAAGGACAAAGAGGTGCGCGAGCAGGCCGCGTCTGCCCTCGGCCAGATCCGGGATCCGAAGGCGGTCGATGCGCTGGTGCAGGCGGTCAAAGATCCGAGCACGGAGGTCCGGCAGCAAGCGCTCTCTGCGCTTGGACGGATCGATAGCTCGGATCCGAGGGCGGTCGACGCGGCCATGGTGGCGCTCAAGGATTCCGATCCCAAGGTGCGGCAGATGGCGGCACAAGCGCTCAGCCGTCTGCTGAGGCACGACTAATGCGCGGGACGTAGCGCGGGAGAGTCTGCTATCCGGACGCGCAGGGCCAAGTAGGGCGCCCCTTGCCGGGGTCCCCACGCGGGCAGCCCGCGTGGGGTGGCTTTTGGGGCGCCAGGCCCAAGCCGTGTATGGCGACTGGCCCGAGATGCTAATTTCTTAGCCTGTCTGGTGGAAGGGGAGGTCACGAATGCAACTTCTGATACTCGTGATCGAGGTCCTGGCTGACGTGGTCGCTTGGCTGACCGTCGTTATCTCTTCTCTGGTTGGCTTGGCCGTGGAGGGTAGCGCGAGCAGCGCTGGCGACGAGGCGAGGCGAAGCCTCGTCGCGGCCTCGAGCAGCCAGCCGATTTGCTCGGTCGCAGCCGCTCTGCCGGCGGTGCTCCAGGATCGTCAAGTCTCTTCAGTGATCTGGCGTCGCGTGCGCGGCCGTCACCGCTTCCCAGTCGACAGGCGGGTTCAACTTGACATCGTCAAACGTCATCAGCTTCGTGTCGCCGCTCGGGAAGGTCAGACGCATTCCACGAGGCAGGAACGAGGTCTGATCGACCCACAGCTCCAACTTCGTCATTCCCTGCAAGATCTGCTTACGCTTGGGCAGCATGGTGACGAGATACGTGCCCGCGCGATCGGTGGCCATGCTGGCGGCGATGCGAAAGTGACTCCGCAACTCGTCCGGGGTGGCATCGACGAAGTATCGCTGAATACGCCGCTGTGCCGCGCCGATGTCCTTCGTCTCGTGCAACTCACGGCTCGGCCAGTCCACGGTCAAGCGATTGTCGTCGATCGTGATGATCCGCTCGTCCGGTGACTCGTAGGTGAGCCGGACGCGTGACGGTCGAATGAGCACAACCGCGCCTCGTTCGACCAAGGGTCGCGTCAGCAGCGACGAGGTCGTGGTCTCGGTGATGCGTGCGGTGAGCGTCTCGAGAGACGCCCGTACCGGCTCGCTCTTGCGAAAGATCTCATCGAAGAGATCCGGTTCTTGCTGCCTGGCTGCGCCAGCGGTGACAGCGGTCAGAACCATGCAACAGGCACACGAGAATAGGCCGCGTCGATCGATGAAATTCCCCTGAAGCCGTTGATGCCTCATCGGGGCAATGGTAACGTACGGCCCGTGCAGCGCCCGGCCTGCATTACTGGCATCGGCGTCGTTTCCGCACTCGGTTGCTCGCCTCGTGCGTTTCGCGATGCCCTGCTCTCCGGGTGCAGCGGCATTGCCCCGATCACCGCATTCGATACCTCTCGCTGCCGCTCGAAGCTCGGCGCGCCGCTGAAGGACTTCGAGCCGACACGCTGGATGTCGCCGCTGAAGCTGCGCCGCATGGATCAAACGGGTCGCCTGGCCGTCATCGCGACGCGCGAAGCGCTGGAAGACGCCGCGTACCGCATGGTCCAGACGGGCGACGATCGCATGGGCGTCGTGTTGGGCACCTATACGGCGGGCGGTCCCGCGACCAGCGAGTTTCTGATGGCGCTGCTCGAGGGGGGCCCGACCGGTGCGCCCGCCCTGCTGTTCAGCAGCACGGTCGGCAACGCGCCGGCCAGCCTGGCGGCACTCGAATACAAGCTGCGCGGTCCGAACAGCACCATCAGCCAAAAGGAATGCTCCGGTCTGGCCGCCGTTGCCACGGCTGCCGATCTGCTCGCCGAGGGGCGTGCGCGAGCTGTTGTGGCCGGCGGCGTCGACGCGCTGTTCGCCGTGTTCTTTCAGGTGCACGATCGGTTTGGTGTGCTGGCGGCGGCAGCGGGTGACGTGCCCGAAGGAAGCCGACCCTTCGATCGGCGCAGAAACGGATTCGTGCTTGGCGAAGGCGGGTTCGGGCTCGTGCTGGAAGCGGACGCGTCGGCACGTGCACGCGGCGCGCGCATTTACGGCGCCGTGTTGGGCGTGGGCGCGTCGAGTGCCGCCGTGCCGCTCAACGCATGGCCGTCGGACCCGCGGGTGCTCGCGCGCACCATGCGCCTGGCCCTGGACGAGGCGGGCGTGGACGCGGCGGACGTGGCGGCGATCTACGCCTCGGCAAACTCCACGACCGTGCTGGACCACGCCGAGGCAGATGCCATTGCCGCCGTATTTGGGACGCGCGATGTGCTCGTCACGTCTATCAAAGGGGCGACTGGAGAGTGCGCCGCATCTGGGGCCGCCGCGTGCGCCGCTGCGCTCCTCTGCGGCGAGGCGGGTCTCGTCGCGCCAACCGCCGGCCTCACGGAGCCGGATCCCACGTGTGCCCACCTCCGGATCCCGACCACCGCCACCCCGCTTCCCGGGCGCTTCATCCTCGTCAACAGCTTTGCGAGCGGCGGGGCGACCTACAGCGTCGTCTTGGCAGTTGGGGATGTCGGCTGACTGTTGCTAGGATAAGAGGTTGCTTCCCGTCAGTCGGAGCGGGCAGGGAGGGGCGTGTCTTTCGAGGATCTCCAGCTCACGGACCGCGTGGCCGTCGTCACCGGCGGGTCGCGCGGCATCGGACGCAGCATTGTTGAACTGTTAGCCGCGCGCGGCGCGGCTGTTGGCATCCTGTTTCGCGAACGTGTCGACGCGGCGCGCGACGTTGTCGGCGCCGTCGAGGCTCAGGGCGGACGGGCGTTGGCCGTTCAGTGTGACGTGGCGGACGAGGCTGCCGTGAACCAGGCGTTCGCGCGGGTCGCCGGCAAGCTCGGCCCCGTCGACGTCTTGGTGAACAACGCGGGCATCAACCACGATGTGCGTTTCTTGTTGATGGACCGCACGGCGTGGGATGACGTGCTGAGGGTGAACCTCGACGGCGCGTACTACTGTGCACGGGCCGTTATACGGGGCATGCTGCAGCGACAGCGCGGCCGCATCGTCAACATCACCTCGCTGAGCGCGACGCTGCCGTTGCCGGGGCAGGCGAACTATGCAGCGTCGAAAGCCGGACTGGTTGGCTTGACGCGCGCCCTCTCGCGCGAGCTCGCCGGGCGCGGCGTGCTCGTGAACGCCGTGTGCCCCGGTCTCGTCGAGACCGACATGATCAAGAGCATGCCGGCCGACCTGCGCGAAGAGAGTCTGAAGGCGATTCCCATGAGCCGCCTTGGCTCCCCGCGCGAGGTGGCGGCGCTGGTCGCCTTTCTCGCTTCCGATGCGGCAAGCTACATTACGGGCCAGATCATCGGCGTCGACGGCGGCTTGGCCTAGAAAGCTTGTATGAGTGACGCTCTCAAGACCGAGATCAAACAGGCCATCGTCCGGTGCCTTCGGCTTCCCATCCAACCGCAGGAGATCGACGATACGGCGCCGCTGTTCGGAGAAGGGCTGGGGCTCGATTCGATCGACGCGCTCGAATTGGTCCTCGAGCTGGAGCGCTCGTTCGGCGCCGTGATCGACAACGAAGAGGCCGGCGGGCGCATCTTACGCTCCGTGGATACGATCGCCGAGTTCGTCGAGAAGCAACGCACCGATCGCACCGATAGGCCTGCCTAGCGAAGTTCCACCATGAACGCCTTCACGGTCGACGTCGAGGAGTGGTTCCACATCTGCGGCGTCGAGGGTCCACTGGCCACGACGAATTGGCCGAACCTGCCGTCTCGCGTCATGAGCACCACGCGGCAGTTGCTCGATGAGTTCGACGCGGCCGGCGTCCGCGGGACGTTCTTCGTCCTCGGGTGGGTGGCAGATCGGTACCCCTTGCTGGTCGGCGAGATCGTGGCCGCCGGTCACGAGATCGGGTCGCATGGCTACTGGCATCGCTGGGTGCACACGCAGACGTCCGAGGAGTTCAGTGCCGACCTGGACGCCAGCGTGCGTGCGCTTGCCGTAGCCGGTGTGTCCAGCGTGACCGCGTATCGGGCGCCCGAGTGGTCGATCAACGACCGCTCTCGCTGGGCGCTCGAGCGGCTGGTTCGTCATGGCTTTCACATCGACGCGAGCATGGCGCCCGTGCGGATCGTTGGCCGTGTCTCGTACCCTCGCCGGCCGCACGTGCGCGCCACGTGGGCCGGGCCGATTGTGGAGGCCCCGCCTCTCGTGACAGACCGCCTGGGTCACGTGATGCCGCTGGGCTGGGGGTGGGGCCTTCGCATGAGCCCGCCACGCCGCGTGTTGGCGGCCATCGAGCATGCGAATCGCGCGGGCGATCCGGCCGTGCTGATGGTCCATCCGTGGGAGATCGATCCTGATCCACCGCGCGTGTCGTTGCCGGCGCGCCAGTGCTTCGCGCACTACTTCCGGCTAGGCGGCTTCCTCGACCGGTTCCGCACGATCCTTCGCGCCGCGACGTTTGTCCCGCTTGGCGAGTTGCTTGCCGCGGAGACGCGACCGACATGACTGCGTGGCTGGAAAAGGTACCCGGTTCCTTTTCGCGGCGCCTCATCGCGGCATCTGTGCTCGTCCTTCTGGGAAGCGCGGCCGTTCGGGCCGAGACGCCCCCGTTGCCACGTGTGGCGTTCGACGAGCAGCTCGACGCGCCACCGGTCTTGGCCCGTGCGCTGGCCTCGCTGGCGGCACCGGCATTCCCGGTCATGGCGCGTGTGGTCGTGACGCGGACTGATCTCGAGCCGACGCCTGGCGTCTACACGTTCGAGGCGCTCGACGAGCGTCTTGGCGAATACGGCCGGCGCGATGTCGGCGTGTGGTTGGCCGTGAGCGGCATGGCACCCGGCCTCGAAGACGCCGAGCGCTGGCGGGCGTTCGTGCGCGCCCTTGCGGCGCGCTGCGCGCGCCGCGTCCGCGTGTTGGAGCTCGCGGTGGACGGCCGTGATCCAAACCTCGAGGCTTACCTCGCCAAGCTCGTGGCGACCGAGATCCACGGACGTGATGAGCAGACGCTCGTCGCCCTCCGGCCGGGCCCGCGGGCCAACGTGGCGACACTCGAGGACCTGTACAGTCACGACCTCGCACCGTACGTGGACGCCGTAACGGTTCCTGCTTCAGCGGACGCCGCTACGCTTCGCCAGCTAGAGACCTCGCTCGCTCGCCTCGACTCGTCTGCGCGCCTACTCGTGACTGGTGTGGCGCTCGGAGAACCGGACCGGGCACGTGGTGCATTCATCGCGACGGAGCTGGAAGCGCTCGGGACAGGCCAGGTGGCACGGAGCTACGCAGGCGAGCCGGCGAGCGTTCGGAGCGCGCTGGCGGCGGGCACGGCTATCGCTGACCTGGTCGCTGGCGAGCTGGTGCCCCTCGATCCAGGGGCCGCGTCGCTGCGCCTCAGACGAAACGGTCAGGACGTGACCGATACCGTGCGCCATCGGTTGCTCTACGATGTCGAGACGTTCGCGACATACCTCCTTTACTGGGGTGATGCCGCGGCAAGCGAATTGCTGGAGGTCTCACTGACACTGCCGCTCGAAGGCACACCCGTGGTGCGCGATCCGCTCGACGGTTCGCAGTGGCCGGCCGAAGCGTATACACGCGAGGCGTCGACCCAGCGGGTCAGCGCGCGTGTGCCGTTGAGGCCAGGAGCGCTGGTCGTGGACTTCAATCAAGGTGCAACGGCGTCCGTTGCCGAGCGCCAGGATGTTACCGGCCGGCGCGCGCTCAGCGTGGAGGAGATCATCGCACGCCACCAGCGGCAGCAGGCCGCCCAGGACGCCCTGGTCAACAACTACATCGCTTCGGTTCGCATGGAGCAGCACTTTCGGCCCACCATCACGGACCCGGGCTACGACATCGTGAGCGAGAACCGGTACTTCGTGCAGGGGCGGGATGTCGAGTGGGAAGAGCGGTCGTTCTCGGTGAACGGGACACGCTGGGGACCAGACCGGCCACCGTTCCCGCTACTCCAACCGGAAAAGGTTCTCTCGCTGCCGCTCGATCTGCAGTTCACCACCGCGTACCGCTATCGCCTCCAGGGGACAGAACGCGTCGCAGACCGCGAGTGCTACGTTGTCCGATTCGAGCCCGTCGATCGGACCCGGTCGCTGTATCGGGGCACGGTCTGGATCGATCAGAAGAGCTTTGCACGCGTGAAGGTGCATGCCGTGCAGACCGCCCTCTCGGCACCCGTCGTGTCGAACGAGGAGATCCAGACGTTTGAGCCGGTCGCGGCCGGTCAGCAACGTCAGGTCAGGCTCCTGACGCATCTCTCGAGCCGCCAGCTCTTGCTGATCGCGGGACGCAACGTGCTGGTCGAAAAGCGTGTGCGCTTCAGCGACGTCCGGGTCAACGACCCAGAGTTCGACCGTGCGCGTGAGCTCGCGCGGGCGAGCAATCGCGTGATGTACAAAGAGACGGACGATGGCTTGCGGTACTTCGTGAAGGATGGTGAGCGCCGCGTGGTGAGCGAGCGGCCGACGCTGTCTGCGAAGGCCATGGCCATGGGCGCGACCATCGATCCATCCTTTGATTTCCCGTTGCCGATCTTCGGCATCAACTATCTCGATTTCGAGTTTGGAAGCCCGGGCACGCAGTTGGCGCTGCTGTTTGGTGGCGTCCTCGCGGCCGGCAACATCCAGTGGCCGACCGTGGGGCGGACACCGTTTGACGCGAGCGTCGACTTCTTCGGCATTGCTGTCCCATCGAGTGACCGCGTTTACGATGAGCGAGGTGAGCGAGAGGCCGAGCGTCTGCTCACGTGGCCCATGAGAGCCGGCCTCAACGTCGGCTACCAGTTCACCGACTTCCAAAAGGTGACGCTACAGTACCAGCTTGGCTTCGACGCCTATGCCAATGAGCGGACCACGGGCGAAGAGTTCGAGCGGCCATCGAGCACGTTGACCAATGGGATTGGCGCGACGTACGAACTCCGGCGGCGCGGGTATAGCCTCGTCACGTGGGGCACATGGTTTGGTCGAACGCGCTGGCGGCCGTGGGGGTTACCAGTTGAGCCACACCGCGCTGAGAAGACTTATGTCAAGTACGGCGGCGTGCTGGCGCGCGACATCCACTTCCGCACGTTCCACAAGATTCACGTGGACGCGGCGTACTTTGGCGGAGAGCGACTAGACCGGTTCAGCAAGTATCAGTTCGGGCTCTTCGACGATACACGCATTCACGGCGTGCCGGCGTCCGGATTGCGCTTCACTGAGCTGGCGGCGCTACGCGGCTCGTATTCGTTTAATATCTTCGAGCAGTATCGGCTCGACCTGTTTGCGGACCGCGCCTGGGGTCGAGACGAGGAGCTCTCGACGAACTGGCAGCCCATAACCGGCATTGGGGTGGGTGTGAACCTACGCGCTCCGTGGCGCACGATCTTGCGGGCCGAAGTCGGTAAGAGCTTCTTGCCGCGTCAATACCAGTCATTGGGCTCGACGGTCGTTCAGATTCTGTTCTTGAAACCGTTGTGAGTCCAGAAGATGCCTCGCGCTGACCTACACGTCCACTCGTGTCACTCGAAGGTGAACGGCGACCTGCCGTTCCTGAAGAGCCGCGACTGCTACTCGTCTCCTCTGGCGGTGCGCAGACAGGCGCGGGCGCGCGGCATGGACTTCGTCACCATCACCGATCACGACAGCATCGATGGTTGCCTCGAGCTTCTGTCGCAGGATCCTGACGCGACCGACATCATTGTCGGAGAGGAGATCTCCTGCCGCGTGCCGGACACCGATCTGCAGGTGCACCTGGGCGCGTACGGCGTCACCGAGGCCATCCACCGCGATGTTCAACCACTGCGTGGGAATGTGTTCGACGTTGCGGCCCACCTGCGCGCGTCAGGTGTCTTCTTCTCGCTGAACCACCTGTTCCACTTCTACAAGCAGCAGGTCTCGCTCGAAATCTATCTGCGACTGCTGGCCGAGGTGCCGGCCCTCGAGGTCCGGAATGGGACGATGCTCGGCGTCCACAACGAGCTGGTCGAGGCGATCCGTACCCGCTGGAACGCGGAGGAGGAGGAAAAGGGGCCAGGCCCCTTTTTCCTGCTCGCCCTGGTGGCTGGGAGCGACGCACACACGCTCCGACGGGTTGGCACGACGTGGACCGAGGCGCCTGGAGCAACGGCTCGGGTGTTCCTCGCGAACGTGGCACGCGGCCTCGGTCGCGCGGGTGGCAGCCACGGGACAACATTCACCATTGCTGGCGACGCGTACGGGGTCATCTGGAGCTATTGCAAGAGCCTCGTTGGTGTGGGACCTCGGGATCACCGCTGGCTCGAGCGCGCGCTCTATCTCACGACCGCCGTCGCGTCCATTCCGTTTCAGTGGTTACCGTTGGCGATTGCGTTCGGCGGGAAGCGGCGTGAGGCACGGTCGGTCGAGCGTTGTGCGCGGCAGCTCGCGGCCGGGGCCCTCGTCGCCGACAGCAGGCCCTCTGGGTCCCTAGTGGCAGATGAGGAGGTCGCGCGGTGAGCGAGCGGCGCGTGGCGGTTACCGGCATCGGCCTCCTCTGCGCGCTCGGTCTTTCACGCGAAGAGGTCTGGCGACGCATGCTCGCGGCCGAGTGCGGCATGCGTCGCGTGACGGTATTCGATCCGACCGGCTATCGGAGCGAGATCGCGGGCGAGATGGATCTCGAGCCGGCCGCCGCCACCTTCACGCGGCTCGAGCGTCGCCGGTGGTCGCGCAGCGATCAGCTGGGCGTGATGGCGGCCAGCGAGGCTGTGGCGGATGCCGGTTTGCTCGATGCGTCGCTGGATCCAACCCGCGTGGGGGTGCTGCTCGGCGCAGGAACCGCCGACTTGCTGCGCAACGAAGAGTATTACTTCACCATGGTGCGTGACGGAATCGCGCGCGCACGACCATCGAAGGCCTGGAACCACTTTTCGAGCACGCCCGTTGACGTGATCGCCGCACGGTTTGGCTTGGAAGGTATGCGCTCCTGCATTGCAGCGGCCTGCTCATCGAGCACTATTGCGATTGGTCACGCGGCAGAAGCCATTCGTCGTGGCCGGCTGGACGCCGCCCTGGCCGGAGGCACCGACGCGCTGGCGCGGTTGACTTTCAGCGGCTTCAACGCGTTGCGGCTGATGGATCCGGGTCCTTGCCGGCCGTTCGACCGCGGACGCAACGGCATGAACATCGGTGAAGGCGCGGCAATCCTCGTCTTGGAAGACATGGCACGCGCGCGTCGTCGCGGCGCCTCCATCTACGCGGAGCTGGCCGGCTATAGCCTGAGCTGTGAGGCGTACCATCCCACCGCACCCGAGCCGGAGGGCCGCGCCGTGGCGGCGATGGTGAGCGCGGCGCTCGATGCGGCCCGCGTGCTGCCGGACGAGGTGGATCACGTCAACGCACACGGCACCGCCACGCCACAGAACGACCGTGCGGAGGCGAGTGGCTTTCTCGCCGTCTTTCGTTCGCGCGCGCGCGCCCTCCCGGTGACGTCGATCAAGTCGATGGTCGGCCATTGCCTCGGGTCGGCTGGCGCCGTTGAGGCTGCAGTGCTCGCGCTCACGGTGGCCCGAGGCACCATCCCGCCCACGATTCACCATGAGGCCACGGACCCAGACTGCCCGATCGAGGTGGTGGCCAACGAAGCGCGTCAGCACCGGGTGCGCTGCGGTGTGTCGACATCGCTCGCCTTTGGCGGCAACGACGCCGCCCTCGTCATGCGCAGCGTTTAGCGCATCCAGGTGAGCACGAGCCACGCCAGCGCGCCGACGGCCAACCCCGACACCGCGTCGACAGCGTAGTGATAGCGTCCCACCACGGTCGCCGTGGCAATCAACAGCGTGAGCGCGATCAGCAGCGCGCCGATGACCGGCAGGAACTGAGCTACCACCAGCGCCGCGGCCACTGCCACAGCGACGTGGCCGCTGGGGAGTGTGTCGCCACCCACGCCCATGGATCCCGAGACACGCTCGTTCAACAGGCGCAGCAGCCGCTGTGCGCGGGAGCGGGGCACAGCGGCTCGAGCATGCGGACCATCCGATCGCTCATTGGCTTCGACCTGCCGCGGCGGACGGGCGGGGAGCCACGGCAATGTGCCATAGCACGCGTACCCAGACACGAGCACGGCTGACCAGAAGACATCGGACGCTTCGGATGGCGCGGTCACGTAGAGGAGCAAGAAGCAAGCTGGCACGAACGGGTAGACGAGCACATACACGGCTTCGAGCATGGCGCCGTACCACGGTGGTGACACGCTCGTCACCACGCTCGCTTCGGTTGGTACGCGCCCCTGCTTCGGCCCGAGCCACTCGAAAAGCCGCCGGTCAGTCATCATCAGCCACGTTTCGAGCCGAGGATTCGGCGGACGTTGTAGACCACCCGGCAGCCAGTATCCAACCATGAGGTACGCGGCGGGCGCCCAGTCGCGCGCGAGCGCGAGCCACCAGGCGGCATCCGCGACGGCGATCAGCGCAACCACGAGGCAGGCCGCCAACACGGCGATTGCGGCCACGGCGAGCCGCGTTCGCGCGCCGACGGGCACGATCGTGGTGGCGAGCGCCAGGCCAACGAAGTACGCCACAGCAATCCATTCGCTCACGCGCATGGATGTCCTCGGTCAGCCTCTGGGCTCTGCTAGGATCCGGTACATGTCGAACGCTCCTTGGGAACGTCTTTCGCGGCGGAAGTTTCTCGAAGCATCCGGCGCGGGACTCGTGACCTCGCGGCTGGCGGTGCCGACCGTGCGCGCGCAAGGGCCCGGCGAGCCCAGTGGCCGGAAAATCCGTTATGCGCTCGTCGGTCTCGGCCGGCTGGCCATCGGCCAGCTCATGCCTGCCTTTGCCAGTTGCAAGCACTCGACGCTGGCGGCCTTCGTCAGCGGCGATCGCGACAAAGCGCTCAAGTACGCCGCAGAATACGGCGTCGATCCGAAGAATATCTACAACTACGACAACTACGACACCATTCGGGACAACCCGGAGGTCGACGTCATCTACATCGTCCTCCCGAACTTCATGCACGCCGAGTACACCATTCGCGGTGCTCAGGCGGGTAAGCACATTTTGTGCGAGAAACCCATGGCGAACACACCCGACGACTGCCGCGAGATGATCGCGACGTGTCGGAAGGCGAACCGCAAGCTCATGATCGGCTACCGGCTGCACTACGAGCCGTACACGCAGCGCCTCATCGAGCTTGCACAAGGGGGCGTTGGTCAGCTCAAGGTCGTGGATGCGTCAGCCGCGTTCAACATCGGCGATCCAAACCAGTGGCGACTACGCAGGAAGGAAGCGGGCGGTGGATCGCTGATGGACATCGGCATCTACGCCCTTCAGGCAGCGCGCTATCTGACAGGCGAGGAGCCGAGTGAAGTCAACGCCATGGAGTACTCGACGGCCGGAGACCCGCGCTTCAAGGAAGTCGAGGAAACGATCAACTTCCAGCTGCGCTTTCCGAGTGGGGTGCTGGCCAACTGCGTCTCCAGCTACGGCGTAAGCTACAACCGCTTCCGGGCCATTGGCGACGAGGGCTGGGCGGAGCTCGAGCCGGCTTCTGCCTACCATGGCTTGCATCTCCGCGTCTCGCGCGAGAAGAGCGTGGACGAGCCAGAGCTGCCGGCCATCGACCAGTTTGCCGCCGAGATGGATCACTTTTCCGAGTGCATTCTCAACGACACCGAACCGAAGACGCCCGGCGATGAGGGCCTCCGGGATCTCGTTGCCATGATGGCGATCTATGAGGCGGCGAAGGCGCAGAAGACTGTGACGCTCGCTGCATAAGGGTGACAGGATGACAAGGGGAGGGGTTCCCAGGTGGCAAGGTACCTATGACTGAATTGAACGCGAACGTGACGGCTGTCTCTGGCGCGGCGAGCCGCCTGACGGCCGTGTTGCAAGATGCTTACCCGCAGCTGCTGGCTCTTACTGAAGATGCAAGCTTGATGCGTCCGGCCAAGATGACGTGGTGTCGCAAAGAGATTCTCGGGCACCTCATCGACTCAGCCGCCAACAACCATCACCGCTTCGTCCGCACTCAAGCCGTGGCCCGTCTGCAGTTTCCCGCGTACCAGCAGGACCATTGGGTTGCCGCACAAGGCTATCGGGACCGTCCATGGCAAGAGCTCGTCGATCTGTGGCGGCTCTACAACCAGCATCTCGTTCACGTGATGAAACGAGTACCGAGCGAGTCACTCGGAAACCAGTGCATCGTGTCAGCGGATGAACCGTCGACACTGGGCGACCACATGGTGGACTACGTGCGTCACCTGAAGCACCACCTGGCGCAAATCTTCACGCGAGACTAGACGTCCAACGCCGCCCGCAGAGCTCTGTTCAACTGGGACGTGATTTCAGTGATCGCGCGGTGGGGGGCGGAGGCTATTCATACCTGAGCGCCCGCATCGGATCGACGCGCGCTGCGCGATCCGCGGGCACGAATCCGGCGGCGAGCGCCACCAGCGTGAGCACGATGACGGCCGCGGCGAGCACGCCGGTATCGTGAAACTGCAGCTCGAACAGCAGGGCCTGGGCGGCACGGGCCACAGCGACGGCGGCCGCCAGGCCGATCGTGCCGCCGACGATGGTCATCAGCCCCACCTGACCCAGCACCATCCGGCGCACCTGCGCCCGCGTGGCGCCGAGCGCCATGCGCAGCCCGATCTCCCGCGTGCGCTGCGCCACGGTGTAGGCGAGCACCCCGTAGAGCCCGAGGGCTGCCAGCAGCGTCGCCAGCACCGCAAACGCCGCCGTCAGCACGCCGATAAAGCGTTCGACGACGAGGTTCTCGTCGCGCATCTGCTGGCGCATCGTCCGAAGGTCCTCGACCGGGAGATTCGGGTCGAGACGGGACACGGTCTGCCGGATAGTCGCCATGACCGGCTCTGGATTCAGGGATGTGCGAACGTAGAACGTCATGAAACCGACCGCGTCGTTCTGGCGGTGCGGGAGAAAGAACCTGGGCGGGATCGCCTCCTTCACGTTGCTGTGCTTGGCGTCCCTCACGAGGCCGACAATCTCCAGGTCGAGCGCGGGGTTCCCCGTGGACATATGCTTGCCGACGGCGTGGCGCCCGAGGTGGAATTTCTCGGCGAACTGCTCGTTGACGATGGCGACTTTTGGCGCGTTTAAGGAATCGGCGCGGGTAAACTCGCGGCCGGAGATCAACGGAATGCCCAACGCGCGAAAGTACTCCGGACCAATCTCGTCGTAGAGCGCGTCGGTGTCCGTATCCGGTCCAACGTCGAACCCCTCCACCAAGACCGAGTCCCACCAGTCGCTTCCAGAGAGCACCGGTATCTGCGACGACGCGACCGCCGTGACACCAGGCAGCGCGGCCAGCTCGTCCTCGAGCCGCTCGAAGAGCACCGCGGAGCGGTCCAGCGGATAGCCGTTCTTCATCGGTGAGATACCGAAGTTCACCAGGTTGTCGATCTTCAGCCCAAGATCCACCCGGCTGATGTTGACGAGGCTCTTCGTGAAGAGGCCCGCGAGGACGAGGAGCACCATCGACAGGGCGATTTGCGCCGTTGCCAGCGACATGCGAAAACGCGCCGCCCCGCGCCCCCCGGCTGGCTGGCCGGCTTGTCCCTTGAGCGCAGAGAGCACGTCGGGCCGCGTGGCGTGGAGCGCGGGAAACAGCCCGACCAGCAGACTCGTGCCAAGCGCCAGCGCCGCCGCGGCGATCGTGGCCGACGCGTCCAAGTGCAGCGGGAGGTTCCGACCGACGACGTCCACGGCCACGAGCGAGCGAGCCAGGCTCATCGTCCATCGCGCCACGAGGAGACTGGCAACCCCACCGAAGAGCGCGAGGAGAGATGACTCCGTGAGGAGCTGGGCGATGAGATGCCAGCGACTGGCGCCAATGGACAACCGCATTGCCATCTCGCCCGAGCGCCCGGCTGCGCGCGCCAGCAGCAGGTTGGCAATGTTCACACAGGCGATGAGGAGCACCAGCGTGGTGACGCCAAGGAGCAGCGTCAGCGGCACTTGGGTCACGGCAGACACCTTGCTCTGGCCTCGTGCGCCGGGTTCCACACCGAGGTTCTTCGCTTTGAACCGCGCGATCATCTGATCGCTCCTACCTTCCAGGAGCGGCGCTTCGACGTCGTTGATGATCGCGCGATACGGAACGTTGATGGCGGCGCGTGCCCGCTCGATGGAGACACCCGGCTTCAGCCGCGCGAACAGATAGATCCAGGAGCTGCGTCGATTCTCATGGTCACGTTCTTCGTCGGGCTCCATGAGCCAGCGCATTGTCATTGGCACGAACACCTGTGGCTTCAACCCGAGTGTCGTTCCATCGAAGCCGCGCGGCGCGACGCCGACAATGGTCACGGTTTGGCCGTTGACCACCATCGTCTCGTTGAGGACGGTGGGGCGACTGCCAAAGCGGCTCTGCCAGTACCCGTGATTCAGCACCACCACCGGTGATTCGCCAACGGTGCGGTCATCGCCTGGCTGAAGGAGTCGTCCCAGCGCCGGTTGCAGGCCGAGCACGGGGAAGTAGCTCCCCGAGACCAGCACACCCTCACCGCTCAGCGTTTGGCCACGATAGGCGAGGTTGGCAGCAAAGGGGTCGTGCGCGGCAATGCCCGTGAAGTTGGTCTGGATGCGCTCGAGGTCGCGGAACATCGGATAGCTGAAGACCTCGTCGCAATCGCCCGCGATACCGCACTCTTTCGATCCTGGGTTCGGGCTCATCGCGGCCAGGTTGACCAGGCGGTTTGGCTCCGGCACCGGCAAAGGCTGGAGGAGCAGCTGATAGCACAGCGAGAAGACGGCCGCGTTGGCGCCGATGCCCAGTGCCAATGACACGACCGCTACGAACGTGAAGCCGAGGTTCTTGCGTAAGGTGCGGCCGCCGTACCGGACATCGCGCGCCACGTCGTGAAGCCAGCGCACAACCCACGTATCTCGCACGTCCTCCTGCACCTGCGCAAAGCCACCGAGCTCGATCGCGGCCTGCCTGCGAGCCTCCGCGTCGCTCAGGCCCGAGGTGCGCAGGTCGTCGACGCGACGGTCAATGTGGTACCGGAGCTCACGGTCGAGATCCTGTTCCATCCGGTCGCGCTTACGGCGGAGCAGATTTGTAAGCTTCCGCATCGGAACCAACATATATTGCCTCAACCTTCGACACATCTATCCTAAGCCGTTACCTGTTGAAGGTCAAGGCCTGGCGCCCCTAAAAGGGGCGCCCTACGCGTTGTTGGTCGGTAGGGGTACGTAGGGCGCGGCTTGAGCCGCCTGGTCGAGCGATCAGCCCGGCGCCCCTAAAGGGGCGCCCTACCCGTTCCTAAAGGGGCGCCCTACCCCGTTACCGCGGTGGCTTGGGATCACTCAGGAAGCTCTTCGGGAACTCGGCGGCGCCGGGGCCCTCCTTGCCGCGCAAGTTGTTTTGGCCACCACTGTCCCGATAGAGTGGCATGTGCATGCCGTCGGTCTCTTCGAGCACGTCGAAGAGCTGTTGATTCATCTTCTGCACGACCTCTTTCTGGGTGGGATCGTTGATGAGGTTCTTCATTTCATCCGGATCGGCCTGGAGGTCGTACAGCTCGTCCAAGTCCCAAATCCCGTGGTAGTGGATGTACTTGTAGCGCTGACCCCGGAGCGCGTGCATCGTTGGCGTTTGCGGAAAGTTGCGTTCCCAGTAGTACTCGTAGAGCACGGAGTCGCGCCACGGCACCTCTTTGCCCTGTGCGAGGTCGAGGAAGCTTTGACCGTCCATGTCCGACGGCGGTTGCAGTCCCGCCGCCTCGAGCACGGTCGGGGCCACGTCAATGTTTGCCACGATCTGCTCGACCGTGCGCCCTTCAGGAAAGAGCCCCGGCGCGTAGGCGACGAGTGGCACGAGCATCGACGCCTCGTACGCCGTGCGCTTGTCGACGAGGCCGTGCTCGCCCCAGACAAAGCCGTTGTCGCCCATGAGCATGATGACCGTTGAATCGAGCAACCCTTCCTTCCGCAGGTACTCGACCACGCGACCCACGCTGTCGTCAACAGCAAGCACCGCCTCGAGGTAACGACGGTACTCTTCCTTGATGTCGCGCCGTCCGTAGTAAGCGAAGTCGACGCCATGCCAGCTATTACGCTGGTTCTTCACCCACATCGGCCGACCGTCCGGGTCTGTGGATGGATCGAACGATGGCGGCCACTCGATCTGCTGCTTCGCATAACGTCCTTCGTGACGCTCAGCCGGCGTGAAATTGTCGTGTACAGCTTTGTGCGACAGGTACAGCATGAACGGCTGCTCCGCATCACGCTCTTGCAACCAGTCGAGCGCGTAGTCGGTGAGCTCGTCGGTGATGTAGCCCTTTTGCGGCACGCGGCGACCGTTCACGTTGAAGATCGTCTTCGGCCCCGGCAGATACTGACCTTGGCCACTGAAGCTCACCCAGTGATCGAAGCCGCGCTGTGGATCGTCTGTCTCATGGCCCATGTGCCACTTGCCGACGAACGCCGTCTCGTAGCCGCCCATCTGCAAGTACTGCGAGAAGAACCGAAGATCAGGCGAGACCGGCTCGTTGTTGTTGATGACGCGGTGGCCGTGCGCGTACTGCCCGGTGAGAATCGAAGCACGACTCGGGGAGCAGAGCGACGTCGTGACGACCGCGCTCGAGAAATGCACGCCACCGCGTGCCAGCGCATCGATGTGCGGTGTCTCGATGAACGGGTGCCCGGTGAATCCAAAGACGTCGTACCGCAGGTCGTCGACCAGAATGAAGACGACGTTGCGGGGCTGCGCGTTGGGAACCGGCGTCAACTGCAGCGATGGCGACGCTTGACCGTTCGCTGCCGCGCCCTGTCCGCCCTGTCCTTTGCCTGGACGGGCCGAGATCGGCTCCGATCCAGGTGAGATTGTGAGCAACGACAGAATGGTGAGTGTGGTAGCAGGTGTGCGGAACATAGCTCGACCATAGACGTTCACGATAAGATATCGTCTTCCGAGGCTGCAGCGACGATCACGCCAACCTCAACGTTTCAGTTTCCCGCGCAGTCTACTCCGATATCGAGTCGTTTGGAGTACGCGGGAATCGACAATGAGGACAGGCGATGCCTACCATGAAAATAATAGATGTGAACGATCCTATGCATATAATCTGTGCAAGTTCTTTCCTGCCCCGGCAGGCGCGGACCCTCGTCTCCGTACTCTTCGATCCAAGAGTGAAGGGGGGCTCGCTCTCCCGTTTCCGCGGGCTACACGAAGAAAGGCAGCGCGCTCGATGGATCCGTATCCCCAGCGCCCTCAGGGGGGTCTCTACACACCAGATCGCGAGCACGACGCGTGCGGCGTCGGCTTTCTCGTGCACCTCAAGGGTCGCGCGAGCCACGAGATCGTCCGTCTGGGGCTCGACGCGCTCGAGCGGCTCGCACACCGGGCGGCCACCGGGGGCGACTGCTGCACGGGCGATGGCGCGGGTATTCTCATCCAGATTCCCCACAAGCTGTTCCAGCGCGAGGCCGCACTCGGACGCATCGTTTCGGACGAGACAACACAGCCTCTGACCGACCTCCCGGTCCCTGGTCGCTACGCCGCTGGCTTGTTCTTCGGCTCGCCGGACCCGCAGGCCAACGCCCTCGCGAAGATGCTCTTTGCCATGGTGGTGCGCCAGGAGGGTCAGCAGCTCCTCGGCTGGCGCCGTGTGCCGACCGACAACCGCAGCCTGGGTGACATCGCGAAAGGCGTCGAGCCGGCGATGGACCATGTGTTCATCGCGCCAGGCGAGGGCGCTGCTGACGAAGACGCATTCGAGCGCAAGCTGCTCGTCATTCGGAAGCGGTTTCAGACGCTCGTCCGGACCAGCGGCATCGACGATCGCACGTACTTCTACGTCGCGAGCTTGTCGTGTCGCACGTTGGTCTACAAGGGCATGCTCACGCCCATGCAGCTCCGCGAGTACTTCGCGGATCTCGACGACCGGCGGATCGAGAGCGCGCTCTGCATGTTTCACTCGCGCTTCTCGACGAACACGTTTCCGAGCTGGGAGCTGGCTCATCCGTACCGGTTCGTCGCGCACAACGGCGAAATCAACACACTGCGCGGCAACATCAATTGGATGCGCGCGCGCGAGGCGCAGCTCGCCTCGCCGCTGCTCGATGGCGACATCTCGAAGATCCTGCCGGTGGTCCGCGAAGGCCTCAGTGACTCCGCCTGCTTCGACTCGGTGCTCGAGCTGCTCGCGATGGGCGGGCGCTCGCTCCCGCATGCGGTGATGATGATGATTCCGGAGGCGTGGGAGCGTCACGAGGCGATGAGCGCTGAGAAGAAGGCGTTCTATGCCTATCACTCCTGTCTGATGGAGCCGTGGGACGGTCCGGCGTGCATTTGCTTCACCGACGGGCGGCAGATTGGCGCGGTGCTCGACCGCAACGGCTTGCGTCCGGCGCGCTATTGGGTGACCAAGGACGACCTCGTCATCCTCGGGTCCGAGGTCGGAATCCTCGACGTGCCGGCCGACCGCATCGTCGAGAAGGGGCGACTGCGACCTGGCCGCATGTTTCTCGTCGACCTCGGCGAGCAGCGCATCATCGGTGACGATGAGCTGAAGCATCGCATTGCGACGGAGCAGCCGTACCAGCAGTGGGTAGCGGAGAATCTTATTCCGCTCGAGCAACTGGATCCCGCCGATCTTCCGGCGCCCCTCGAGGGAGACGCGCTGCGCACTCGCCAGCTCGCGTTCGGCTACACGCAAGAAGAGCTCAAGCTGCTCGTCACGCCCATGGCCGCGAAAGGTGAGGAGGCCGTCGGCTCGATGGGGAACGACGCCGCGCTGGCGGTGCTGAGTCAGCGGCCACGCGCGCTCGCCGACTACTTCCAGCAACTCTTCGCGCAGGTCACCAACCCGCCGCTCGACGCGATCCGCGAGCGACTCGTCACGTCGGTGACGACGGCGATTGGCCCGGAGCGGAACCTGCTCGACCCGGAGCCGGAGAGTTGTCGCATGATCCTGTGCGACAGCCCGTTCCTCGACAACGAGGAGATGGCGCGCTTCAAAGCGCTCGCGTATTACGACCGTGCCGGACACCGCCATGCCCCAAACGGTCGAATCTCCGAGCTCCAGGCTCCCGTTTCGACCGAAGATCGACAGGGTCCGGAGCCGGGCAACCCTTACTACGTCACCGTTCTCGACATGGTCTTTCCGGTGAGGGAGGGAGACGAGGGGCTCGAGCCGGCGCTCAAGGCGTTGTTTGCGAAGGTAGACATCGCCATCGGCAAGGGTGCGAAGGTTCTCGTGCTCTCGGATCGCGCGGTGGATGCAGACCATGCTCCGATCCCATCGTTGCTCGCGGTGGCGGGCCTGCAGAACCACCTCGTTCGCGAGGGAACACGCACGCACGTGACGCTCATTGTCGAGACGGGCGAAGCGCGCGAGGTGCACCAATTCGCCACGCTCATCGGCTACGGCGCAAGCGCGATCAACCCGTGGCTGGCGCTCGAGACGTTGCCGACGCTCGGCGACCTCGGCCTCGTGGATTCCACGATTCCAGTGGCCACGCTCCGCGGTCAGTACCTCAAAGCCGTGCAAAAGGGCGTCGTCAAAGTGATGTCGAAGATGGGCATCTCGACGATTGCCAGCTATCGCGGCGCCCAGGTCTTCGAGGCGGTCGGTCTGTCGAAGGAGTTCGTCGACAAGTACTTTACACATACGCCGTCGCGCATAGGCGGCGTCGGCATCCGGGAGATCGCGCGTGAAACCCTCATGCACCACGCGCGCGCGTTTCGCCCGAGGCCTGCCTTACCCGAGCTCGACAGCGGCGGCCAATATCAATGGCGGCGTGAGGGCGAGCATCACCTGTTCAACCCGGAGACGGTCTTCCGTCTGCAGCACGCGACGCGGTCCGGACGCTACGAGATCTTCCGCGACTACACCCGTATGGTCGACGAGCAGAGCGAGCGTCTGGCGACGCTGCGAGGGCTGTTCGTGCTCAGGGCTGAGCGTCGCCCGCCCGTGCCCATCGACGAGGTGGAGCCCGTCGACAACATCGTCACGCGCTTTTGTACGGGCGCGATGAGCTATGGCGCGATCAGCGCCGAAGCACATGAGACGCTCGCCGTGGCCATGAATCGCCTCGGCGGCCGCTCGAACTGCGGCGAGGGCGGCGAAGATCCACAGCGGTACATACTGGATCCCAACGGTGACTCGCGGCGCAGCGCCATCAAGCAGGTAGCCTCGGCTCGGTTCGGTGTCACCAGTGAGTACCTCGTCAACGGTGACGAGCTGCAGATCAAGATGGCGCAGGGTGCCAAGCCAGGCGAAGGCGGACAGCTCCCGGGCAACAAGGTCTATCCCTGGATCGCCAAAGTTCGGTTCTCGACGCCGGGTGTCGGGCTGATCAGCCCACCGCCGCACCACGACATTTACTCGATCGAGGACCTCGCACAACTTATCTTCGATCTCAAGAACGCGAACCCGCGCGCCCGAGTGAGCGTGAAGCTCGTGGCGGAGGTCGGCGTTGGGACGGTGGCGGCCGGCGTGGCCAAGGCCAAGAGCGATCACGTGCTCATCAGCGGTCACGACGGTGGCACGGGCGCCAGCCCGCTGACGTCGATCAAGCACGCGGGCATTCCGTGGGAGCTTGGCCTGGCCGAGACGCAGCAAACCCTCATCGCCAATGACTTGCGTGACCGCATTGTCGTGCAGGTGGACGGCCAGCTCAAGACGGGACGTGACGTCGTGGTGGCCGCGCTGCTCGGGGCCGAGGAATACGGCTTCGCCACCGCACCGCTGGTGGTCATGGGCTGCGTGATGATGCGCGTGTGCCACCTAGACACGTGTCCGGTTGGCATCGCGACCCAGAATCCGGAGCTGCGCAAGAAGTTCACGGGCACGGCCTCCCACGTCGTCAACTTCTTCCGCTTTATCGCCCAGGAAGTGCGCGAGTACCTGGCGCAGCTCGGGTTCCGGACGCTCGACGAGATGATCGGACGGACGGATCTACTCGACGTCCAGCCTGCGATTGCGCATTGGAAGGCGCGCGACCTCGATCTGTCGACCGTCCTTCATGCCCCCTGGCTCGAAGAAGGGCTGGAAAGCGAGGTCGGCATGTGTGCGGTGCCCTTGCGCTCTGTCACGCCGCAGGATCACGGGCTCGAGCGTGTCCTCGACAACCAGCTGATAAAGATTGCGGAGCCTGCATTGTTGCGTCGCGAGCGTGTGACCGCGTCGCTGCCGATACGCAATATCAATCGGGCCACCGGCAGCATGCTGGGCAGCGAGGTCACGCGACGGTTCGGCGCCGAGGGGCTGCCAGACGACACGATCGAGCTGCAGTTCACGGGTTCGGCGGGACAAAGCTTCGGGGCGTTTCTCCCACGTGGAATTGCATTGCAGCTCGAGGGCGACGCCAACGACTACGTCGGTAAGGGTCTCTCGGGTGGGCGCCTCGTCATTGTGCCACCTCCGAACGCGGGCTTCGTGCCGGAGCAGAACATCATTGCCGGTAACGTGATGCTGTATGGCGCCACGAGCGGCGAGCTCTTCGTGCGCGGTGTCGTCGGTGAGCGATTCGCGGTGCGCAACAGTGGCGCTCATGCCGTGGTCGAGGGCGTCGGTGACCACGGGTGCGAGTACATGACGGGCGGACGTGTCGTTGTGCTCGGCTCGACGGGACGCAATTTCGGCGCCGGCATGAGCGGTGGCATTAGTTACGTGCTCGACGCCAGGGGCGGCTTCGAGTGGCGCTGCAACCAGGAGATGGTCGCGCTCGAGGCACTGGAGGAGGACGATGAGGCACTCGTGCAAGAGCTGCTCAGGAAGCACCACTTGTTCACCGGGAGCCCAGTGGCTGAGCGCTTGCTCGAGCGTTGGCCCGGCGAGGCTCGATCCTTCGTGAAGGTGATGCCAATCGACTACAAGCGTGCGCTCGAGCGAGAAAGACAAGAAGAGCTGGCCCTGGTGGCGAGCGCGTGAGCTTGTCGTGAGACAGAGAGCAGATGGGCAATCCGACCGGTTTCATCGAGCTTCGCCGGCAGGCGCCAACGCGCCGACCCGTCGAGGTGCGCCTCCGCGACTACCACGAGGTGTACGAGCCATTTCCGGCGTCGACGCTGCGCGCGCAAGCGTCGCGCTGCATGGACTGCGGCATTCCCTTCTGCCTGCAGGGCTGCCCCCTCGGGAACCTCATTCCCGAATGGAACGACCTCGTGTATCGCGATCGCTGGCGCGAGGCGATCGCGCGCCTGCACGCGACGAACAACTTCCCGGAGTTCACCGGTCGTCTCTGCCCAGCGCCATGCGAAGCCTCCTGTGTGCTGAGCATCAATGATGATGCCGTCACGATCAAACAAGTCGAGGTCAGCATCGTCGATCGCGCCTGGAAAGAGGGATGGATCGCTCCAGAGCCGCCGATCCACCGTACGGGCCGGCGTGTTGCCGTGATTGGGTCCGGGCCATCGGGCCTTGCCTGCGCACAGCAGCTCGCGCGGGACGGCCACGACGTCGTCGTCTTCGAGCGTGCCGACCGCGTCGGGGGATTGCTGCGTTACGGCATCCCAGACTTCAAGATGCACAAGCACCTGCTCGATCGTCGGCTGGAGCAAATGAGCGCCGAAGGTGTGGCGTTCCGGCCGAGCGTCAGTGTGGGCGTCGACGTGACGGGTGAGCAGCTGGTCCGAGAGTTCGATGCCGTCTGTCTTGCGGTCGGCGCCACGGAGCCGCGTGGCCTCAACGTGCCCGGCGATGATCTCGCCGGTGTCCATCTCGCGATGGACTACCTCGAGCAACAGAACCGACGACTGGCCGGCGACACGCTCGATGCGGCGAAGGGCATCGGTGCTCACGGTAAGCGCGTGATCATTCTGGGCGGCGGTGACACCGGTGCTGACTGCCTGGGCACGGCGCACCGACAAGGCGCGCGCGAGGTGTTGCAATTCGAGATTGCGCCGCGTCCACCGGACACCCGTGTAAGCGACAACCCCTGGCCGGAATGGCCCAACATCTTCCGCGTGTCGTCAGCGCACGAGGAGGGCGGTGCCCGCGAGTACTCGTTGATGACGACCAGGCTCGAAGGGGACGCCGACGGTCGGGTGACGCGGCTGCATGGTGTGCATGTCGAGCCAGCCGTCGAGGACGGGCGGTTCATCTTCAGGCCGGTCGCTGGAACGGATTTCGTCGAAGATGCGGATCTCGTGCTCATTGCCACGGGATTCGTCGGCCCGGAGCGCAGTCCACTGTTCGAGCAGTTCGGCGTCGAGCTCGACGCCCGCGGACGGATCACGCACGACGCGGAGTACCAGACAACGAGGCCCGGTGTCTTCGTTGCAGGCGATGCACGCCGCGGGGCGTCGCTCATCGTCTGGGCGATCGCGGAGGGACGCCAAGCGGCAGCAGCTATGGATCGTTACCTTTCAGTGTGAGCGAATCGACCGGGCCCTCATTCTCCTCCTGAGACATGAAAAAGGGGACAGGCCCCTTTTTCGAGAACGTACGCAGCCGAAAAAGGGGCCTGTCCCCTTTTTCACGGTCTTCTCTCATCTTCGTGAGAAAAGATGACGGGCATCTTGGTGTACAGATACGACGCCACGAGCAGCAGCACGCCAAGCACGAGTACTGTGGCCATCTTGTACACGTGACTGAGCGTTGCCAGGTCGACGACGAAGACCTTGAGGATGGTGACTGCGAAGACCACGAGCGCCAGATAGCGGATGGGCGCGTACCGCCGCCCGAGCCCCACGGCCACCAGCACAAAGGCGTACGCCGCCCACAGCGCCGAGATGGTGCCCTGGCGTGCGAGATGTGGCGACGTCAACCAGTCGCCGCTGTAGCCCAATCGCGCGAACACGGCGCCCGTTTCCTTGGTGAGCGCCAGCAAGGTGAGCACGTTCGCGCCCACGAACAGCAGCGCACGCGCCGCGCGTACCTCCGCGGCGTCCCATTGTCGGTACAGACGGGCCGTCACGTACATGACGGTGACGACGCATGCCGCCGTGAGGACAAGCGTGTTGACGAACGGCGTCGTGACGGTCCCGTTGGCCGCGAGCACGTTGTCGGGGAGGCGCATGCCTGCGAGCAGGTTTCCGAGGAGCCGAAGACCAGAGACGCCCATCAGCAGCCCGCCCACGCCGCGCACCCAGCGACGCTGGCCGGCGAGGCCGATCCACACGAGCGCACATCCTTCGATGGCGAGCGCCACCGTTGCGACGTGACCCTCGACCCAGATCACGATGGCGGCTGCTGTGAGGCCGAGCGCAAGGCCAACGTGATGCAGGGCTGCCGCGCGCACACGCCACCAGAGCCCGGCCGCGATAACACCGTTGACCGCCGCGAGGCCGAGTGTGGCGGGTGCACGCCAGTCGGGTCCGTGGACGCCCAGGAACTGATAGATCACCGCGAACAACCACCATCCATTCAAGTGGATGAGCGCCACCCGCCACCGCCGAGGGTTGTCGCCGCGCGTGAGCGTACGTTCTTGAATGGCCGCGTCGCGCCACGTGATCAGCAGATGCAGCACGTAGATGGCCGCGCCGCAGGCGAGCGCCGCTCGCAGCCACTCGCTACGTGCGAAGCTCTGGGTCTGCACCAAGAAGGGCACGCTCACCGCGATCCAGAAGATCAGCGTGACATCCGAGCGTCCGAACCGCACGTCGAGCATTGCGCCCACGAGCGTCAGGGCGACGAGAAAGACCAGCAGCGCGTCAAGATGCCCACCCAGCAAGCCCAGCGAGACGATGTAGTACAGAGCCGGCGCGGTGATGAGCACCGCGGCCATGCCATCCTTCGCGGGCGACGGTGACTGCTTGGCGTGCACAGCCGCCAGCGTGAACACGGCCGCAAAGCCGGTCAGAAAGAGCTCGGTCAGAAGCCACAGCGATGGCCGGTAGGCCGTGTTCGCCCAACCGAGCAGGCTCGCGATCGTGGCCGCGTAAGCGACGATCGAGAGGCCGGGCCAGTTGTGGCGCGCCGCGATGACCAACGTACCGGCAGCGAGGACGAGATCGAACGTGAGCAGCGCGATTGCGCTCTCACGGTATCCGCCCGCGAGGAAAGGCGTGACGAAGCCACCGATCACGGCCAACACGGCAAAAGGGAGCGACTCGTACCGACGGGCCAGGACATAGGTGAGCGCCGTCACCGCCAGCAGGAGGGCAAAGGCCGTCGCGCTACCGATGAGGCCGTAGTAGCCGTAGGCGGCATAGACCGCGAGGTACAAGACCACGAGGCCGCCGCCGCTCAGCACCTGGCCAAACACGGCCGTGCCACGACCAACAAGTCGTTCACCCAGCGCCATGAGCGCGACGCCTGCCGTCGCTGCAAGCCCCACGCGTGTGAGCTCGTTCAGCCAGAGCTGCGCAAACGCATAGCGCACGAAGTATGCGAGGCCGAGAACGACTGCCGCAATACCGATATAGAGCAGCCAGCGTGTGCCGATCAGCGCCTCGATCTCACCAGGTCGCCGCGGCGTGGGCTGCGGAGGTGATGCGGCTGTCGTCGATTCTGGTAACGGTCCCGGCGGCGGTGCTGTTGCAGGTCCGGGCGTGTCGACCGGTCTTCCGGCCGCATCGCGGTACCGCCGGATGAGTGTCAGCGGGACCCCTATCAGCAGCGCGATACCGACGGCGGTCAGGAACGTCGTCACAACCAGCAGAAACAAGAGCTCCACGTCCAGCTTCACCTCACGCGTAGACGACCACAGTACGTAGCGAGGGGTCTTTTAGACCCCTCGTCCGCGCTTGAGACGGTCGCCCGCGCGGCCTGCCCGCCTTCGCCCCGGTCGGGTCCCGTGGGGACCCGACAAGCCAGTGCTGGCTAGCGGCCCGCGTCTCGCGGGCCGCCGTGGCGGGTCCGCCGAAGCGCGAAGCGCGAAGGCGGAAAGGCCGCGCGCTACGTACGGGAAAATGCCTAGTCCCGACAGCGGCAGCCCTACGGATGAACGGTGACCTCGATGGTCTTGAGAAACTTCACGGGCTGGCCGTCACGCGTCGCGGGTCGATATTGCCAATGTTCGACGGCGGCTAACACCATCTGGTCGTAGATCGGGTGCAGGGGCTCCTTCAACGTGGCGCGATCGACGCGTCCTTGCTCGTTGATG
Organism: Luteitalea sp.; assembly: GCA_009377495.1. Lineage (GTDB taxonomy): Bacteria > Acidobacteriota > Vicinamibacteria > Vicinamibacterales > Vicinamibacteraceae > WHTT01. The sequence goes on along the minus strand of WHTZ01000024.1, from coordinate 23,002 downwards.
AGCACCTCGAGCACCAGCTTGGCAGATTGGCGGGTGAGGGTGATGCCTCGTGGCCGAGGGACCTCTTGAGTGACAACGACTGGTGGCACGATCGCGGGCGGTGACGCTCGGCGGAGCCCCGGGTCCTCTGCGGTGACAGGCGAATCGGTTGCGGCAGCGCCCGTTGCAGGTGCATCGGCCTTTGGTAGCTCCGCGATGGGCGCGGTGTCCGGCGTTGTCGCCTTCTCACCATTCGTGGCTGGATCAGGAGCGTCGGCCGAGGCAACCTCAGGCGTTGTGGGCTTCGGGCTCGACGAGGCGGGGTCAGCGTCAGCGGCGGTGAGGGCAACGAACCCATCGACTAGAACGCGCAAGTCTGAGACACCCGGCATGGCCGCCTTCGCAAGGTCGGGATCATCGAGGAGCGGTCTCAGCTCGCGGAAAGCAACGGCTGCGTCCGCGCGCTTCCCATCCGTAAAGAGTCCTTTGGCCGCCGCAAAGCGCTCATGCACGAGCGATGGCAGCACGCGCTGACGCACTTTGCCAAATAGGGCGCGCACGCGCGGCGCCGCGTCCGCCTCGGTGAGTCGCACGCTCGGATCCGCCTCGACGAGCGTCTCGAACGCCCCCTCAGCCTCCGCGGTCCGATCGAGCGCGAGTAGGCACAGTGCTCGTGTCTTGGCCGCAGCGACCGTCTCGCCTCGCGTGGCCGGTCGGATGCTGGTCAGCACCGCAAGCGCGTCGGCGAACTGCGCGGACGCGTAGAGCGCCTGCGCGCGCTCGAGCGGCTCCTGCGCACGCACCACATGCGGGAGCAGGAAGACCGCGGCCAGGCCCCCAATCCAAACGACGTTCCGGCGAAGCGCGGTCATCACAGGCTCCCTCCCGCCCTGCGCTATTTACTGAAATCAACCGTTGCGACCGCTGGTCGGTCCGCCCTGATTGTCACGGGCACACGGCGCTCCCCCAGTTTCGGGTGTCGAAACACCAGCTCGTACTGGCCCAGCGGCAAGGTCGCTTGCCCGATGGGGGTCTCGCCGAGCGACCGCCCGTCGACGAGCACTTCGGCCCACGGCGTGGCGTTCACACGCAGGCGGCCCTCTGGCACGGTGACGGCGACCGTGACGTTCCGACCGGCCGGGACCTCAATCGCCTGCTCGTTGCGAAAACCCAGCGTCTCGTTCACCAGCGTTAACACATGTCTGCCCGGTCGCAGCTCGAGCGTCTTGCCATCGCTGGACCCTATCATGTCGTCACCTTCGAAGACCGTCACCGGGATGTCGGACGCGATTCTCACCTGCCCCGTCGCGGGCGGCTTCGGCGGGCTTGGCGTAAACGCCACGGCCAACTCTGTCGTCCCACCCGCGCGGATTTCGACCTCCCGCGTTTCACGAAGGTCACCCCGGACGAGGCGTACGCTGTGACCACCGGCAGGGAGGTCTTCGAGCGTCAACGGCGTGGTGCCCCGTGCTTCGCCGCCGATCGTGACTTGGGCGCCGCCTGGCTTGCTCGTGATCACGAGTGTGCCTTCCTTCGGTGCTGCCGCTGCGCGCGGCGTCGTACCAGGCGTACCGAGCTCGACGTACTGCGACGCGATCTGGCCCGCCGCCACGCCGACGTGCTGCCGGCGGACGACGTCACCCGCACGCAGCTCGACAACGTGGTACCCAGGCCAGACGCGAACACGCAGGGGGGTCTGGCCGCTCGGCCGGCCGTTGATGAGCACGTCGGCACCGCTCGGACGCGAGTCCACGACGATCTCCCCGTCCATCGCGGTTCCGCCAGCCGCGCCCTGCCCTAGAAGGCGCATTGCGATAAACACCCCCTGCGCCACAGCCAGCAGCGCGAGGCCCACAAGCAGAAGCCGCAGTCCACGCGATGGCCGCCCGTCGCCCTTCGAGGAGCTCAGGGCCTCCTGAGCTTGCACGGGCACAGGACTCCCTGCGCCACCCCGGGAACGGCGCGCCGATTCTCGCATCGGGGCAACAGGGTCGGTTGGCCCGGCCGGTTCAGCATCTGCGTCAGGTGGTGCGATCAGCCCGGCAGGTTGTGGAGTCGACGATGTCGAGACCGCAAGCGCGACCGGCGTGTGCGCTTCGGGCGCAAAGGCCTCGAGCGCACCGGCCTCCTCGTCGCGCGAGGGCCACACGAGCTGCGGCGTCCGTTCGGCGATTACGGAAGCCGAGGCGTCTTCCGGGGCAATCGGCTGGGGTACTTGGCGGCCAGGCGAGGAGGTGGCCCAAGGGTGCGGCTGAGGGTCACTCATGGTTGGCTCTGCCCACAACGAAGCTCCAATGGGAGGCCTCGAGGGGGGTGCACGACAGGAGCGTGAGAGATGTATGGCACAGTGAGGAAAACGGCCTGCCTGAAGCGCGGGCCTGAAGGCCTCGCGCAGCTGCCTCGCACGAAACGGCCACGGTCTTCCACATGTCGCGAAGAGCAGTTGAGGTTACACGGTCTCAGAGGCAAGCCCCTCGACTACGCTCGGGGCAAGGAGGTGTGCGCCCAGACCACAGCGTCCACGCGCAAGCCTACCCTCGAGTAAGCTCGGCGCCCGGCCACCACGTAACGAACGGTGCCCGTAAGGAATGATAATCCAAAGTGGACAATACCAATACAAAGTACGAGCGTCGAGCCCAGATTTCTGGGCCCCCGCGCTCGTAGGACCACCCGTCGTCGCCTGAGGGAGGCTCGGGTCACGGCACAGACCGCTCACGCTCGGCGTCGACGCGCTCCGGCGGCCGCCAGTCTTGGTCGGTCAGGTCGATCTCGCCGCGTGCGACGATGCGTACGAGCGCGTCGACCACGGCCGGGTCGAATTGCTTGCCGCTCTGGCCAGCGATTTCCTCGAGGGCATTGGCGATCGACCAGGCTGGCTTGTACGGCCGCGAGTGTGTGAGGGCATCGAAGACGTCCGCCACCGCGACGATGCGGCTGACGAGCGGGATCTCGTCGCCCTTGAGCGCTCGCTCGTATCCTGACCCGTCCCAGTGCTCGTGATGTGTCAGGGCGATCTGTTCCGCCATTTGCAGCAATGCGTGTGCGCTGCCGGCGAGCAGGGTCGCCCCGGCCGTCGTGTGCGCGCGCATCGTGGCGTATTCCTCCTGATCCAGCCGCGCGAACTTCAGCAGAATGTGGTCGGGGATCGCGATCTTGCCCAGATCGTGCAGAGGCGCGGCCAGCCGTAGGAGGCGGACGGTCGCGGCCGACAGCCCCATCTCCGCCCCGATCTGTGCCGAAACCTGCCCCACCCGGTGCATGTGCTGCATCGTGTCATCGTCACGGAACTCCGAGGCGAGCGTCAGGCGATACAAAATCTCTTCTTGCGCGTCCTCGAGCTCGGTCGTGCGCTCGCGGACCTTCTGTTCGAGCAGCTCGTTCTGCGCCTGGAGCGCGAGGTACAAAAAGCGTGCCTCGAGCAAATTTCGCAGGCGCAGCAAGATTTCCGTTCTGTCGAAGGGCTTGTTGACGAAGTCCTTGGCGCCGACCGCCAGGGCGCGCTTCTTCACCGAGTGGCTGTCGTCGGCCGTGATGAAGACGATCGGCAGAAACTCGTCCTCACGCACGTGCGGTGTGATGTCGCCGAGCACGTGAAAGCCGTCGTGGCCTGGCATGTGCAGGTCGAGCAGCACCAAGTCCGGACGGTGGTCGAGGAACAAGCGCAGCGCCGCTCGCGGGTCGCTTGTTCCGACCACGTGTGTCAGCCCCGCGCCACGCAGCAGCCGCTCGAGGATTTCAACGTTCGACGGCTGATCGTCGACGACGAGGACGCGCGCTTCTGGCCACGGCAAATCGGACATCGTGCACGCCCTGGGGAGCTGGGGAGGCTCACCGCGATCTTACCGCGTGCGGGGCGAAGGGCGTAAGAATTTTGCCGCCTAGTAGCGGAGCTCCGCCTCAGGCCCCGAGCCAAGCCGAAGTGCGGTGCTGGCGGATCTTCGCTACTAGATGCGCGGCCGCCGACGGCGGCCGCGCCTAAGACAGCTTCTAAGGCCGACCGTCAGAAAACTTGCCTTATCTCTCACGACTTCGGCTTTAGAAGATGTCTAGCGAATCGTAATCGTGCCGTGTAGCGACTCGTTACTCGCGTCGTCGTGATCGTGGAAGCCGCACGTCATTGCGCTGTTAAAGACGCCGGTCTGCTTGGTTTGGCCGGCTCCGAGCTCTCCGACCTGATTGATGGGCGGGCACTGCCCGTGCGTCGGGTGCGGATTCGACCTCATCTCGTGCCCGGTGTTGTCGTTGTTCCTGAACGTCACCATCTGCCCAACCTCGATCGTGACCTCCTCCGGGCTGACACCATCCGAGGTGATCGTGATCGTTGCGCCGCTTTGTCCCCCACCCGGAGGATCGGGTGCCGTGGGTGAGTCATCGCCGTCGCAAGCGGACAAGACGATGCAGAGCAGGGCGACCCCGAGACTAACCGTCCATATACGCATGAGCAAGGCTCCTTTGCGGCCAAAAGGCGCAACACGGGTACCAGCCTTCGAAGGGATGGTCCTCGCAAGCGAGCACGCAGATTCAAGCACTTGGGGCCGCTCGGAGGATCGGCCCTTTACGCCCTTCGTAAGGCTTTACGAAACTTGAGAGGAGGCCCGGCCTTCCTCGTCCGTGAGCGGATCGGGCCCGCCTTTCGCCCTGCGGGAGAGGTACGCCATCGTTAGGAGCAAGATACCGAGCAGGAGGGCGATCACGAGCCGTGCGACTGGGCCAATGGTGGGAAAGTCAATGACGCACAGCTTGGTGAGCGCGAGTATCACCAACGTCACGCCGAGGTACCGCAAGGCGGCATGCTGTCGCCAGATGCCCGCAGCCACGAGCGCCCAGCCGTAGCTCGCCCACAGCAGTGTCGGACCGAGCAGCCGTGCTGTCTGCCATGAGCGAGCGCTCGTCGATGCCTCGAAGACTGCAGCGTCGATGGCTCGCTGCTGCAGCCACACGGCCCCTTCCATCGTGAGCGCGAGGATTATCAAGACGTGTGCACCAAGGAGCAGCGCTGTACGTCTCGACCCCGCGCGATCTCCGCGCCCGAGGCGCCACCAGGCGATCACCAGCGCCGCAGCCACGACCAAGGTCGGCCCAGCACGATGGTTGACGAGCGGCAGAGTGAGCAGGCTGGTCTGGGTGGACAACGCGCGCAGCGCGTTGAAGCAGGCGAGTGCCAGGAGGACCTCACCTCCGGTGCGTAGCCCCGTCCGCGACGCACCCAGGGAGAGCAAGACGACGCCCTCTACGGCGAGTGCGACCGTTGGCGCGAACCCGCCTGCCCATAGCGCAACGACCGTCGCACCGACAGCGAGGGCGATGCCGAGGTGGTGACGGGCAGCCTCCAGATACCGGCGCCACCAGCACGCGGCCAGCACCACATGAGCCGCAACCAGAGGCACGCCCACGAACGCTGGCCACAGGACCGACCTCGGGGCGAGGAGCAGTCCGAGCGCGAAGAATGCCCACCACGCATTGAGATGGCTCAGCGCAATCTCTGTGCCCGTGACGGGCCGTTCGCCGAGCGCTTCCCACTCCGACACCACGTGCAGCGCGCTCACGGCCACGATCGCCACGACGCCAGCCACGAACCACTCGCCATCGAGCGATGCGTAGCACCACGCCATCAGCGGAACCGAGACGGCCGCGAACGTCAGCCAGCGGACGAGGTGCGAGCCGAGGCGCGCCGCTGCCACCAGGCCCGCAAGCGTCGCCGTAATCGCGTAGACGAGCCAGCCGGCCGGGTGCGGCAGCAGGATCGCGACCGATGCCAGATGGTAAGCGACCGGCGCGCTCGCCAGCGCGATACCCGCGAGGCGCGCGTGGCGTGTCGTGGCCTTCCACGTCTCCCGCCATGCGATGAGGAACAGCGCAAGGTAGGCGGTGAGGAACAGCTCGAGCATCCACCACTGGTCGCGGGTAAATGCACGCTCGCTCCACCAGATGAGCACGCATACGGTCAGCACGTAAGCCGACACGTCAACCAGCGGCCACCGTCCGCGACGTGCGAGCCAGCGTGCGACGCCGCCAAGCACGCCGAGATAGACGAACAGCGCCAGGGGCGAGTGCTCCGGGCCGATCAAGACGGGCGTGGCGAAGGCCGTAGCGAGGGCGATCAGCGTCAACACGAGCGAGCGATGCCGCGCCGCCTCGATGAAGGCGAGCCCGCTAACCGACGTCAGCAGTGCGAACGCCGGCCAACGCGAGAGCATCCAAGAGCCGGGTCCGATCATCCACGCGCTCGCGTAGAGCATCACCAGCGCGACGCCGATGAGCAAGCGGGAGCGCGTGGGTCGGTTCCCGATCGCCGCACGCTCACCAAGCGCGAGCAGGCCCAAGCCCAGCACGGCGCCGGTCGCGACGAGAGCCGCCGCGCCAAGCCAATCGCGGCTCACCAGATACTCGAACATCCACACAGAGCCGAGGGCCATCAAGGCCATGCCGATGTACAGGAACCACTGCGCCACGATGCGTCGCTCGAGAGAGATTCCAGGCACGCCTGGTGCGATCGCCGCCTCGGGCGACCCGCCCGCTACGACATTCGCCGCCTCGGCAGATGCCATCGGCTGAGGGCTGGTGACCTCCGACTCGGGGCTGGGCGTCGCAGCCTGCATGCGACGAACGGTCTCGCGCCACGTCTCGTCGTCTCGCGCGCTTTCCGCCGGTTCCTCGTCCGTTCTCGGCGGAGACGCCGCTGGGAGCGCTTCGACGCGTTCGCTCAACTGACGGACCTCGTCGCCGAGTGCGCGCAGCTCACGCTCTAGGTGATCGACCATGTCGAGCGCACGCGCCGCCCGCACGAGCGCGCCGGTCGTCGTGATCAGCACGAGGAGCAAACAGCCGAACAGGAGGAGGAGCAACAGCGAGTACGACAAATCCATCAAGAACGCTCGTAACTAGACATCTCCTAAGGCCGGACTCGTGACACGTGAAGCAAGTTTCTGTACGTCCGGCCTTAGGATCTGTCTTAGGCGCGGCCGCCTACGGCGGCCGCGCATCTAGTAGCGAAGATCCGCCCGCACCGCCCTTCGGCTTGGCTCGGCGGTTAGAGGCGGAGCTTCGCTACGCGGATTGTCAGGCCTGCCTATGGCCTCGGCCATCGGCGAGTCGGGCCAACGCGGCTCCGGTGCTGCGACGTACCGGGCATGGGCGAGCCGGCTCTGAAAGAGGGCGATGGCCGACGCATAGAACTGGAGCTTGACCGCCAGCCGCGCCAGGATCCACAACTGTCCGATGAGCAGAAGGAGCCACCCGGGCCACGTGGCACCCGGCGCGACCAGCGCATAACACGCGGCGAGCAACAAGAACAAGAGCGTGTTCAGCCCATAGAGGCCTGACGCGCTCACCGCGTGTCGAGCGACGAATCGTGCACCGGCGAGCAGGGCGCCGGTCGCGCTGCGGCGATCTTCCACCACGAGTCGGACGCGCGCGTAGTCGACGATCACGTTGACGACCAGCAGCAGCAAGCCAAAGATGCCATACAGCAAGACTCGCACCACCAATGCCGTGCGCTCGACGGTGACCTCGTGCGTCAGCCGTTCGTAGAGATCGTCGAAGAGCCAGCCGTGCAGCAGACCAAAGAGCAGCGCGTACGCCCCGAGCGCGATCAGCGCGAGTCGCAAAAGTCGGAAGAAGTACCCGCCACATGCCCCGAAGAACCCTGACGCGTAGAGCCGTCGCTGTCGTGCAAGGCGATCCAGGACCCCGCCCGAGAAGAACGTCCACACGACGAGGAAGACTGCCAGCACCCAAGCGAGGCTCGGCAGGATCTCCTCCTTGTCGAGCAGGTCGCTCACGTTCCCCAGAACGGCTGCAAATCCAAGGATCGCCGGCGTGAACGAGGTGGCGATGCCGTGCGCGTGTGCCGAGAGCTCGCTCCACCAGTCGTGGTCCGCGCCGCGGGCGAGCGCCTCGGCCATCAAGCTGTCTCCGAGCTGGTCTTCGATCTGCCGATTGATCTCGGCGGCCAGCGGAAGCCCCACGGCGAGCGTCACGAGCCACGCGCCCACCAGAACAGCCGGCGCGTCAGCGACGCGCCTCAGGCCATCGCGGAATGCGTGCCATGCGGACATATTCGTTACACAAAGAACCCGTACGTCAGCAGCAGGTTCTGAAGCCACGTCAGCCAAGTAAGTGACCAGCGGCGCGCCGCAACTTCCGCTTGCGGCTCGGCTGCCCACGAGTTGTTCGTGTAGTTGACGTCCAGCGCGAGCACGCGCTTCGGGTCGATCTGAACGGAAACCGCTTGGCTGGGGCGGTCGTCGTACACGTACGCTCGCCACCGGTCGCGTCCATCCCACCGTTCACGCACGCGCTGGCCGTCCGCAAACGTCACGACGACATCCACCGGAAAGGTCGCCTCGCCGTACCGTCGAACGACGACACGTGTTTGATACCGTGTAAGTTGCCCATTAGAGGGCTCGTCTCGAAACACGAGGCCCTCGGGGCTGTCGACAAACCCCCGCGTGGGCTCCGCCTCCGACTGAACGTCCTGCACTCCATAGTCGAACACGTTCGACGAACGATATACCTGGTCGAAAAACCACGTGAGGTCACGTCCGCTCACCTCGTTGGCGACGGCGAAGAAATCGTCAGGTGTCGGGTGCTTGAAGCTGTAACGCGAGAAATAGGTCGAGAGAATCTTCTGGAGTGTTGGCCACCCCAGAAAGCGCTCGAGCGTTTCTAGCCACAGCGCCGTCTTGCTGTACGTGATCGTCGCGTGCGTCCCAGGAAAATAGCGCCAGGTGGGTGTCTCTGGCACATCCGACTCGGCCTCGATCCGATACCGCGCCAGGCCGTGACGGCCAAGCCGCGAGACCGGGAGATCGCGTATCAACCACGGGACGAACCCGCCGAAGAGGCGTAGTGTTTCGTGCTGCGGAAAGACGATCGACATCACACGCGACGTTGAAAAGGTGTTGATGCCTTCATCCAACCAGGCATCCTCGAACTCGTTGCTACCGACCAGGCCGTACCAGAACTGATGGCCGGCTTCGTGCACCGTCACACCTTCGGGACTACCGGACTCTCGCGGTTGGAGCCAGCGCGTGCCGGACGTGAAGAGCGTCGGATACTCCATGCCGCCACTGCCGCTCTCCCAGGCCGGATCGATGATGGTGAGGTGGTCGTAGGGGTACGGCCCGTACCACTCGCCATAATAGCGCAGGGTCGCGCGCGTGGCGGCGAAGTGGCGATCCGCCTGACCGGCGTGTTCGGGTTGCAGCAACAGTCGCAGCTCGACCGGCGGCAGCCACGCGTGCTCGAATCGTGCGCGTCGTTCCACGAAGTCGGGGCTCGTCGTCCAGGCGAACTCGTGCACATCCTCCCCGAGAAAGCGATGCGTCGTCGTGTCGCCGTTGTCCCGCGTGCCGAGCGCGCGGCCGGTCGCGCCCACCCTCCAGCCTCGTGGCACGCGCAGGCGGACGTCGTACGTGCCGTAATCGGCGAAGAACTCGGTCGTGGCATGAAACTGGTGTGCGCGCCAGCCGTTGTCGGTGAGCACGGCGACCTTGGGGAACCAGTGCGAGAGGAAGAAATAGTTGCCGCGCGCACCTGTCCGGCTGAACGTGTGCGGCACTTGCGCGCGCCATTCGACCTCGAGGTTCACCGTGGCACCGGGTGCGACAGGCGTGGGCAACGGCACACGAAGCAGTGTCCGATCCTCCGCGTTGCCATCGTCCGGCGAGACGAAGCGGCTCTTGGGCGTGAGATCGACGGGCGGTGCCCCACCGAGCAGGCGCACCGCGCGGACGTCGCTCCAGCCCCATTCGCGCGCGGGCCGACTGTCGAGGTGCAACGTCTCGGTCAAGTCTCCGGTCAAGTCTCCGAGCGCACGTTCGCGCAGCCAGGTCGACCGTGTATTGCGCCAGGCGTTGTAATAGAGGTGCAGGCGCAGCTCGGACGTGGGCGCGCTGGTGATGTTGCGCCACGTGATGACCTCGCGGCCTTCGAGCAGACGACGTAAAGGATCCAGCGTGACGTCGATCGAGTAGTTCGCGTTGCCGGCCGATCGGGTGAGGCCCTCGGGCGTCTGCACGCGGACCCCGGCCGACGGGCTGGCAAGCACGCTGGCCGCGAGACCTGTTCCAACTAGTACACGAGCCGCGAGGCGAAGCGTCATGGGGCAGAGTATAATCCGCGTTTCGTGTCCGCCGGGATCAGATAGCGGACGCTGAGGAGATAGATGCCAATTCGCGTGCTCCAGGTGGGACTCGGACCGATCGGTAACGCCATTGTGCGACAGTGTGCCTCGCGTCGACGGTTGAAGATAGTCGGCGCGGTCGACATCGATGCTGCCAAAGTCGGCCGTGATCTGGCTGATGTCGCAGAGATCGACCACAAGCTCAACGTCAAAGTGGCGCCCGAGATCGTGCCGGCGATCCGAAAGGCACGGCCTGACATCGTGGTGCTGTGCACGAGCTCATCGCTCGAGAAGGTGGTGCCCCAGATCCAAGCGATCTTGTCGTGCCGTGTTCCAACCGTGTCGACAACCGAGGAGCTTGCGTATCCCTTCTACGCGAACAGGCGCCTCGCGAATCGGATCAACCGAATGGCAACGCGCGCGAAGGTGGCCGTGCTCGGAACAGGCGTGAACCCGGGCTTCACGATGGATGCGCTACCCATCACGCTGAGCGGCGCGTGCGAGCGTGTCGACAAGGTCCTCGTCGAGCGCGTGCAGGACGCTTCGGCGCGGCGCCTACCGTTTCAGCAGAAGATCGGCGCAGGTCTTACCGAAGAGCAGTTTCAGACACGGGTCGACACGGGCAGCGTACGGCACGTAGGACTAACCGAGTCGGTGGCGATGATAGCCGCCGCCATGGGTTGGAAGCTGGACAAGATCACCGACGTCATCAAGCCGAAGGTCGCCGCGCGGCCCGTCAAGAGCCCATTCCTGGCGGTCAAGAAGGGACAGGTGGCCGGCATCATTCAAGATGGCGTCGGGTATCGCCGCGGCGAGCCTATGATTACGCTGCACATGGAAGCATACCTTGGGGCGCCAGAATCGTACGACGCGATCACCATTACGGGCGTGCCAAACCTCTACTCGAAGATCGCTGGCGGCGTGCCGGGCGACATCGCGACGGCAGCAGTCACGGTGAACTCCATCCCCAAGGTCATCGCCGCCCCACCAGGCCTGCACACCATGCGGAGCTTACCCATTCCCTCCTGGTTCGGTGACTGACAGAGGGTTCACGAACCTGGCCTACCTGAGTGCTCGCCGTACATCCCAAGCCAGAGGCGAGGCAAGCCGCGCTCGTCGACCACGCGAAATGGCGTGCCAGGCGGCAGCACCTGCAGGGTCTTGAGGAACTCGATGACCGCGTCCTGTTCGGAGGCTGGCAGCGCCTTGAAGAGCGCCCGCGAGCCGTCCGCCTCGCCACCGTGAGCCAGCACCGCCTCGCGGAGCGTCGTGTACTGGCCATGATGGAAGTAGGGCGGTTCGTTGGCGACACCCCACAGCTTGCGTGTCAAGAACAGGCGGTTGCCCTCGAAGAAGCTGGGCGACCCGTGCGGTTGGTTCATGTCGAGCGGCTCGATGTTCGGATCATCAGGACCATCGCAGATATCGTGCAACTTGAGGTCGGTGAAGGCGGGCACGTGCACGACGCCCTGCACGGGCCTGAGGCGTGGTTGAGGGAGCCGGGGATCCATCAAGTTGACGGCGAGCGTCGGTGCATCGCCGGGACGGAGCGTATCGTCCGGATTGAACGGACTCGGCTCGGTGAAGATCCAACCGGTGTCGTCGAGCGGGAGGCTCGGGCGGTGACACGTGGCGCAGCCGATCGTCGCAAAGCGCTGCTCACCGAGCACCACCGCCGCCTCGATCGCCCGGTCGCGGGGGATCACGCGGCCTGGCACCGCCATCGTCGCCTGGAAGATCGTCGCCGCGGTCACGTCGGCCCTCGTGAGCTCGTTCACAAAGCCATCGCCGTCCGGGTCCGCGTCCTGCCCGAAACGCTCGGTTGCCTGGATGCCGTGATGATGGTTGAACGCGGTCACGGTGAACTGTCGTAGAGACACGACGTTTCCCGCCTGGTGAAACGGACGGATGAGAAGGCTCGGCGGATCCTGGGGTCCCGTCGTCGCCACGCTTGCGGCCGGCAGGCCTTCCACACCCGTCGTATCCCAGGTGCCGTCTGCGTGACGCGCGATCACGCCGTAGCTGACGCCTTTCGACATCAGTTGGCGAGCGCCACCCGGTGAGGTCGCGTCGCGGATCCGCTGGAGATCGGTCGACATCTGACGAGCGAGCATCTCGATGAAGCCCGACCCAAACATGCCAAGCGTCGCCCGCGAGTTCGCGATCGATTGCAGTGTGGTCTGCGTGCCGCTTTCGTCCACGCTGCTGCCCGTGCCCGTCGGATCGCTCGTATCGAAGGCGGCGAAATCAAAGCGCTGCCCGAGCACGAACACGTTGGCCACCACGTCACCGCCACCGCCCGCGATGCCAAACGGCGCGTTGTGACAGCCCGCGCACGAGTTGGCATCGGGAGCCGACACCCGATTGAAGTTGCGCGGGAACACGAGCGGGCGCGTCGAATCCGCTAGCGGGGCGCCCGTTCCCTTGACGAGTGGCCGGCCTGCCCCTTCCTGGGTCGTCCAGTTGGCCCGAAACACCTCCTCGCCGAATCGGATGAGGCCCCGGAGCGGCATGGTGAGCTCCTCGCCATCCTGAAGGTGGCGCGCGACGGCCACCTCGCGGCCGATGGGCGTCTGGGCCACGCCGGTTGCCGCTGCGGTCATCGTGACAACAGCAAGACAAGCAAGGACGCGAGGTCGTGTCATTGGTGCCCTCCACTAATGCATAAAAAATTAACTCAGCAGGACGTGTAGCTTAACCCAGGTATGCAATGGCTTGCTGGAGGGTATTCCCTCAGGCGGCGTGGCTCGTGACGATCGGACGCTCAGCCGTCTTGACACCACCGTCGCGTCAGTATTCAATACTTACATGAAGCGGAAACTGGTTCAGACGGGGAGCTCGCTCGCCGTGACGCTGCCGGCCGAGGTGGTCGAGGACTTCGGGCTGAAGAAGGGGCAGGACGTGGACCTCACGGTTCACCCAACGACCGGCGCCATTGTGATTCGAGCAGGCGTCAAGTACTTCGACGACGGGAAGGTAACCAAGCGGTTTCGTGAGCTCGCGGAGAACGTGCGTGTGCGATACGACAAGGCCTTCGAGGAGCTCGCGAAATAGTGGTCGTCTACCTCTCGATGAGCCAAGTCCTCGAGCTCCATGCAGCGCAAATCGCTCATTACGGTGGAGCGAAGGACCTTCGTGATCGTGGCGCGCTCGAGGCGGCACTGGCTCGTCCTGCGATGACGTTCGGCGGAGAAGACCTGTACGCGGACGTTCCGGCGAAGGCGGCTGCGCTGCTCCATTCGCTCGTGCTGAATCATCCTTTCCTCGATGGTAACAAGCGGGTAGGGGCACACGCGGCCGTCCTGTTCTTGACCGTGAACGATGTCGAGCTCCTCGCGACACCTGAAGCGCTCGTTGCGGTGACGTTGGCCACCGCTGAAGGCAAGGTCGAGCCCGAGGCGCTCGCCATCTGGTTCCGCCAGCACAGCCGATCGCTGTAACGGCTTTTGACACCGCCCAAGCCCATTGGTAGCATGCGCGTACTGTGGCCGAAGCACCCCGGTTTGCCATTACGCCCGATGAGGGTCAGCTCGCCGCGCTCGAGCGCGACCTCCGCTTCCGTCCGGCGCCGGTTACCGCGCCGCGCACGTTGACCGCGGCACAGGTTGAATCCTTCAACCGTGACGGTTACGTGAAGCCCGTTCGTATCTTCGATGACGAGGAGATTGCGGGCATTCGTCGCTACTTCGATGATCTGCTGGCGCGGACAGTGGCCGCGGGTGGCGACAGCTATTCCATTAGCTCGGCCCACCTCCGCTACGGCCGCGTCTACGACCTCTTGGCCCATCCACGTATCGTCGCGTGTGTGCGCGATCTCCTGGGTGAGAGTGTGGTTGGTTGGGGCTCGCACTTCTTCTGCAAGATGCCGGGAGACGGCAAGGCCGTGGCCTGGCATCAAGATGCGAGCTATTGGCCACTGACCCCGTCCAAGACTGCCACGGTCTGGCTCGCCATCGACCGCGCAGATCGTGCGAACGGCTGCATGCGCTTCATTGCCGGCTCGCACTGGGTCGGACACCTCACGTACCGGCCCAGCGATCCCGCCGAGCACAACGTCCTCACACAAACCATAGAGAATCCAGAGCAGTACGGCGCCGTGGTGGACGATGCGCTCGAGGCGGGCGAGATTTCAATTCACGCGGACCTTCTGCTGCACGGCTCGGAGGCAAACGAGTCGACCCGTCGGCGTTGCGGTCTCACGCTGCGTTACTGTACGACGGATGTCCGTGCCTACGATGGTTGGAATGCCAAGGGTGTGGTCCTTCTCGGGACCGATCCTGATCGGCACTGGGCCAACCCCGCTCGTCCCACCAACGACTGACCCAGCGGACGCTCACGGCACGACGTCGAGCGTCAGCACACCCAGCGGAGGCACGAGAGCGTCAGGCTTCGCGCCCTTGATCGGTTCACCGTTTGCGTTCACCACGGTGACGCGGCGCGGTCGCAGCCGCCATGTCAGCGATGGCCGTGCGGGCTCGGCGCCCGCGTTGAAGAGGCGCACGCGCAGCGAGCTGCCATCCGTTGACGCCTTCACCGACGTCACGACGAGCGGTGACCTCGACGGGCGCGCCTCCTCGCCGTTCGTCGTGTCGCGCGAGCGCGACCCCGAGTCATCGCGGAGCGTGAGCAATGGCGCTGGCGCGCCGTCGGTTGGGTTCGCTCCGGTCGCGAGCAGAGGGTGTCGTACCTGCGCGGCTGCGCGATAGGCGGCCGCGCTGTCGAAGGCGCCGTGCGGCACGACGGTGTAGCGGAACGAGACCGCGCCAGACTGGCTGGCTTTGTAGTTCGTGGTCCAGAAGTTGTTCATCACCCACGAATACAGGAGCGGCGAGCTGGCGAGCGTCGACTTCCAGCCCGCCACGTTCGCGTCCGTGGCGATCTCGCCCACTTGCACCATGAGCGCATCAGGCGTCACCAGCGTCACACCGCGTTCTGGCGTCGAGACATCGACCCAATCGCGCGCCGTGAGATAGTTCCTCGACGCGCCCGGCACCTGTTCGTCGCCGACCTGATAGTGCCCCCACGCCGTGCCCACGCGCGTGATGCCGCCGCCCAAGTCGAACGGGAACGCGAAATAGACCGACTCCGGATCCCTGACGTCTTGCTTGACGATCTTGTCGACGATTTCCACGCGAGGCTGGCCGCGCACGAGGCGAATGCGCTGTTGCAACGCGCTCGCGGCCGGCACCTGGTCTGTCGAGACCACGAGTGTCCACACGAGTGGTCCGGCGTCTTCCACGACGATCCGCGGCGATGCCGCTGTCTTCAGGTGAGCCGGATCCGGCTTGCGTCCTGCTTGGTGGATGTAGGCGTTCAGCCCTGGCCAGCGCGAGCGGTCGACCCAGCTTCCATCCATGCCCCTCACGCGCAGTCGCCCGATGGCACCACTCTGCGGATCGATGTCCACGGCCACCGAGCCGTTGTCGATGCCGTGACTGGACGAACCGCCGACGACCGTTACGGCCGCAGGATTGACTTGAATCCTCTGTGTTGCTGTGTCCGCGCCCCCAGATTCATCGCTCGCCGTCTCGTCAGGTCGCTCTACAGCCGGAGCAGAGCCGAGGCGATAACGCGCCGCGCCGAGGCCGGGCACGTTCTCTGCGAGGAACGCCAGCTCACCCGACGCGAGGCGCTGGGCTGGAATCGTGCGTCCGCGCTCGTCGGTGACGAGGTCATTGGAGACGAGGAGCGAGGCAGGCAACAGGACGAGCTCGGTGCGCGGCCAGGACAGCGTGTTGTAGACGTCGATGGCGGTGACCGGCGGGCTCGGCGGCTCTTCTGAACTGACGCCTGACTCCTGACTACCCCCTGACCCCTGACCCCTGACCCCTGACCCCTGAGTGAGCTCGGCTCCCCCGAGGGCGCGCTCGAGGAGCGCTCGAGACTGCGCGTCTGCCGCCTCTGCGAAGGCGCGTTTGGCTGTCCACTGCTGGCGGACGAACCGTTCGTCTGGCTGGCTGATGCTGTTCCATGCGCCCCAGGTGTGCTCGTTGTAGAGCAACACGTTCCGCCACGCCTCGGAGAAATCAGCGACGTCGGATGGCGGCGACCGAGTAGGTGCGATCGACCCCTTGCACGGCTGACCGCCACAGCGAATAGCGGCGACCGTTGCTGCCTGCACGAGCCGTGCGGAGGCGGCGAGGTTCATCACCGTTTCCGCGGCGGTCGAGTACGCACCATCTTCCCAGTAAGGTGTCAGCTCGCCGCGGCGGACCGGCAGCGACTCGCCATATTTCTCCTCGAATGCCTCGAACGCTTGTGAGGCTGTGGCGACGACGAGCCGCGGCGTCTCGTGTGTGGCGTTCCAATTGTAGACGGCGTTCGTCAACGTCTCATCGGGAGGGCCATTGTCTGAGCCGATGTTGTAGCGAAGCAGCGTCAGATCGTACGGAAAGTCGCGGCGCGTGAGGCTGTCGAGGTAGTCGAGCAGCCGTCGCTCGTCCAGTCGACTGGCTTCGCGGTAGTGCAGGCCCGTGTGGAAGAGCGAGTACCCGGCCAGGTGCACCCAAGACAGCACGCGCTCCTGTCCCGACGGCGACTCCCAGTAGAACGGTCGATCGCCGAGCTCCTCGATGATGTGGCCGATACGATCGCCGCGGTTCGTGCCCATCGAGAAGTACTTCACGCCGCGGCTCGCCAGAGCCGGTACCATACCCCACGTGTACCCGGGTACGTCGCTGATCCACGCCGTGCGGAGCGGCACGTCGAGCGAGCGCGTCAGCCGCTGTGCGGCATCCGTCATCTCGAAGAGCTCTTCAGCGTGCGCGAGGCCCGTGAGCTGATTCGCGTAGAGCGCCGGGATCTCGATGGCGCCCGATCGCACGGCCGCTTCGAAGCGCTCGCGCTCTTCCGGCGAGGCGCGCTCCAGGAATCGCTCGACGGGCCACATGCCCTCCTGTACCCATCGGAAACGTGAATCATCTGCAGCGCCAGTCGCGCGCTCGGTGAGCTGCACGGCGCGTCGCAGGTTCTCGACTTGAATCTTGGCCACCTCGCCCTGCACGTGCGTGTAACCGATGTCCAGGTGTGAGTGATGCAGCAGGTAGACGGTCATACGTCGTACGGGCGCCATGGGGAGCGCTTCATCGAGCACGGTCGTCTGGTCCACGCTGACACGCATGGGCAGGGTCGTCTTTGTCGTGGCTTCGGGCACCTGCAGACGAATCTCGGAGTAACCGCGCGGGACACGCTGCTGGAGGCGGGTCGTGCCCGCTTCAACGGTCACGCTCTTGGATCGCCCGAAGTGGGCCACCTCGACTCGGAGCTCTTGCAGCGTGCCGTCCAACCTCCGGATGATGCTCGGCAACGCGCGGACGTGTGCGCGTGGCTGGACGTCGTAGGGGAACATCATCAGCCAGCGGTCGCTCGTGCCGGACTCGCCGACGAGGCGAAGCGTGATTGGCGCCCCGGGCCGATACGCCTCGGCAGGCAGCCGGAGCAGCGCGTGACCGGAGAGATCGCCGTTTCTGTCGGGATGAAAGAGGTCAACGATCAGCTCGGCGCCGTTGGGCGCGGTGAGCGCTATCGCGCGTTGCGACTCGTCTGCTGGGCTCTGCAGCGCGAACCGTGTGCTCGGGCCCACCTCGAGCTGCCATGTGTGGACGTCGGCGTCCACGTCGGCGCTCAGCAGGAACGCCAGCGTCAATCCGCGTGTCATCTCGAATGGGATCGGCGCCGACTGGCACGCGGCCACGTTCTCACCCCGCCTCGCGCGCGAGACGATGGCCAGCGTCGAGTCGCGGTGAGCCGACTCGTAGCGCTGATGTGTCGGGCCCTCCTGGTGACGAACGCAGCCGCTGACCAGCGGTCGCTGATCGCCTCCCCACAGTGAATCGCTCACGTTCTGGCCAACCGCGCGTGCCGCATGGACGGGTGCCGCGTGATGCGGCTGGACAAGGGCGACGACCGTGATCAGGGCGAGGCAGCGCAAGACGAGGGTAGTCGTGACATGAATGGCGGGCGCGTGCCTGGGCATCGAACGAGAAGCAGGCATACTTCGTATGCTACCGCAACCTCAATGCCCAATGCCCAATGCCCAATGCCCAATGCCCAATGGTCAAGGTAGGTAAACCTGCGGTGGTGAGAACGCTCTTCGAGAAAAGTCCTTCGTAATCTCCTCGTTTCGCGCGCCGACTCTGGTTCCACTAAACTTCGGGCGTGATTTCCGCGCTTCGCTCTCTACTTCCGGGCCTGCTGGCCGGCCTCGGGGCGTGGTGCACCGCGGCTCGACTCGACCTCGCGCCCGGCGCGGATGGTCCAATTCGTGTCGCCATGGTAGCGCCGATGTGGCTACTCGTCCTGTCGGTGACCCTGGGCGGCGGGGTTGTGGCGCTCGTTGGTTACGTGGTCTCACGCTTGGCGCGGCGGCTGCACGATGCTCCCGTCAGCCCCGAGGCTGCTCGAGGCGCGCTCTGGCCGATGGCAGCTTTGTCTCTCATCGCGCTGCCATATCTCCCCTGGCTTCCAGACCACCTGCCCTTTCTGACCATCTTCGCCGGACCTGCCCGCTGGCTGGTGTGGGGCGTCGCCGTCGCCGAAACCACCTGGTTGCTGGTCCACCGTGTGCGGTCGGGCCACGAGGGGAGGTTGTCCCGAAAATTATGGCTGGCGCCATTTCCACTGGCCATCCTCATCGCCGGGTTATTGGCGAACGGCCCCGGTGCGCTCAAGCTCACCGGGTCATCGCTGTTCCCCAGCGGTGACGAGCCACACTACCTCATCATCGCGCAGAGCCTCTGGCGCGATGGCGACCTGAAGATTGAGAACAACCATCGCCGCGGCGACTACAAGGAGTACTTCACCGGCCGCGCGCTCGAGCCGCATATGCTCGCTCGCGGTGTGGATGGCGAGATCTATTCCGTCCATCCTGTCGGGCTGGCCGTGCTGCTCGCGCCCATCTACGCGGTCGTGGGCTACCGCGGGGCGTCCTTCGTGGTGCTGCTGATGGCCTGTGTGGCCGCGGCGCTCATGACCACCTGGGTTGCTCGCGTTACGGGCAACCGGAGCGCGGCGACCTTCTCGTGGGCGGCGCTCTTTCTCGGGGCGCCTCTGTTCTACAACGCCTTTACCATTTACCCGGAGGTTCCCGCGGCGCTTGCCGTGACGATGGCGTTTACGCTCTCGTGGCCTGCGCTTGGCCGGACCGCCGAGGGAGGAGAGCCTCTCGTCAGTCCGGGACGGGCGCTCGCGTGCGGGCTGGCCATTGCTGCCTTGCCCTGGCTCAGCACGAAGTATGCGCTCATGGCCGGCGCCCTCGGCCTTGTCGTGCTGGCTCGCGTCTGGTGGCCGCTCGACCGCACGGCCCGTCGCAGCCGTATCTCCGCGACGCTCGCGCTCGCTGTACCGTGCCTGGTCAGCTTGAGCGGCTGGCTTCTCTTCTTCAGGTTGATCTGGGGGCGCTGGTCGCCTACTGCACCTTACGGGACACAGCGTGAGACGCGTCTCGAGTACCTGCCCTATGGCGGCCCCGGCCTGCTCTTCGATCAGGAGTACGGCGTGGTGGCCTTTGCGCCCATTTTGTTCCTTGGCCTGACCGGCCTTGTCTCGCTGATTCGGCAGGGTGGCGACCTCCGCCGACTCGGCATCGAGATTGTCGCGGTCTTTGCCGCGCTGCTCGGTGTCGTCGGAGCGTTCCATCTGTGGTGGGGTGGGAGCGCCCCCGTGGGGCGCCCGGTGGTGTCGGCACTCTGGTTGCTCGCGTTGCCCATTGCGTGGCAATACGGACGCCTAGCGGCGGAGCCGCTTCGACACGCCGCGCATCGTCTGCTTCTCTGGATGAGCCTCGGGGTCACCGGGACCATCGCGGTGGCCCAGCAGGGCCTGCTGTTGAATGCCGGTCGAGACGGATCCTCGCAGCTCCTCGAGTACCTCTCGCCTACCTGGTCGCTGACGGCGATCGTTCCCACCTTTATCCGCTCGAGCGTCGCGGAGGCCTGGGCTTTGACCGCCTGCTGGGTCGCTGTTGCGCTTGGTGCGGGCTGGGGACTGGCGCGTATGGGCCGTGCCCGCGTGCGCGCGGAGTATGCGTCGCTTGCGGCGCTCACGACCGCCGCGGCCGCCGTGATGGTGCTTTCATGGCTCGTGCCGATAGTGGGCAGCCGTCCCGTCGTGCGTCCCGCGCCGACATCGTTCCTCGACAGCTTCGACCGCACGGCGCGCCCGTGGGCCATCCGCTACGATCCGATGCGAGCCATCGATGCGGGCGAGTTGCCTTCGCTCTTCACGCTCATCGCGCATCGTGCTGGGCAGCAGCCGCATGAGGGCCGGTTATTCGGGACGCGGCTCTCCTTGCCCGCGGGACGGTATCGCGTCGAGCTTCGACTGAGGGACCTATCAGTATCGGAAGTGGAAGGGGAGCTCGGGCTCCAGCTTGGTCGGGACGGCGGGCCGCTCGAGCGCTGGAAGGTCCGCCTCACCCCGGCCGTATCGTGGCAGGCGACATTCGAGCTACCCATAGACGTGAACTACCTTGGCTTTCACGCTTCGCCGCCGCTCGAGCGGGCTGCACCCGACGTACGGGTGACGCCGCTCGCGATTGTGGACGCGCGAAGCCGGCAGCCTCGCCTCGACGTCGCCAGCGCGCGCGCCTACGGATCGACACAGATCATCGCGCACGACCATCGCGCCTGGCTCGAGCCAGACGGGCTCTGGGTGCGGGGACGCGCGGACGTGCCGCTCACCATCTGGCAGCCAGGAAGTCGTCGCGCCAGGCTGGCCGTACATGCCCGCCTCGTTCCGACCACGGTGACCGTGGTGACCGCGGCGACGCGTGAGCGCCACACGCTTGGTGCCGGCGAGAGCATTGACACGTGGATTCCACTGGATGCGCGGGGAGTGGGCCGCCTGCGCGTGACCACATCCGACGGCGCCGTGCCCGCCACCATCTGGCCCGGCCACAAGGACACTCGCTTTCTCGGCTGCTGGATAGAGACCGCTTCATAAGACGGCCGTCATCTTTGAGCACTCCCGCGATTGCAGGTAGCCTATACCAGGGCCTAGTATGGAGCGCGGCGCCATCGTGACGAACGGCGCGCGCGTTCGAATCGTATCGAGTCTTTGGAGGAGTGACGATGCCGAGACCGCGGAGCGCGAATGGCTTTCTCACGATCGGGGCGCTGGTGGCGCTTGCGGTGTCGTCCTCCGCGGTGGCGATTGGGCAGCAGCAGCGTGCGGATCTCATCCTTTTTGGCGCGCGCGTGTGGACGGGCGACCCTGACCGGCCTTGGGCCGAAGCCGTGGCCATCCAGGGGAACAAGATCGTCGCGGTTGACGGCCAAGAGGTGTTCCGCCATCGCGGGCCGGAGACGCGCGTCCTCCACCTGAATGGCCGGTTCATTGCACCTGGCTTCATCGACAGCCATACGCACTTCGACCGAGCTGGCCGCCTCCTCTTGGGCGTGAACCTCCTCGACGTTGGTGACGAGGCGCGCCTTGTCGAGCGTGTGCGCGAAGCGCGCGACCGGCTGCCCAAGGGTGCCTGGCTCCTGGACGGCGACTGGGGCGCGTATGACGCATGGGGGAAGGGCTCGGTGGGTCGCGGCAGCCCACGACAGGAGCGGGAAGGAGGGTTCCGGCCCGACCGGTTCGCGATCGACCCGATCACGCCGGACACACCCGTCCTGCTCTCGAAGTGGGACAAGTCCATCTTCCTTGCCAATGCCAGGGCGCTGGCGCTCGCGAAGGCGTCCTGCGAGTGGGACGGGGTCGAGTGTGACGCCGAAGGGCAGATGACCGGCCGTCTCGCGCCAGAGGCTGCCAAGCGCGTGCGCGACGCGGGCTCGTCGCCGTCGTTGCAGCAGCGGCTCGACGAGGCGCGCGCCGCGCTGGCCGAGCTCCGCTCCTTCGGCGTCACGACCATCCACGACAACACGTCGCGGGCCGCGCTCCAGGTGTTTCGTTGGCTGCGCTCATCCGAAGAGCTGACGGTTCGCGTGTACGCGCGTCCGACGCTCGACCAGTGGTACGAGGAAAGTCAGAAAGGCGAGAAGCTCGGGCGCGGTGACGACTGGATCCGGTTTGGCGGGCTCAAGGGGTTCGTCGATGGCATCATGGGCAACTCCACGGCACGCTTCTACGAGCCGTACGAGACAACGGGCGAGCGCGGCACTTGGCGGCCGATGATGGAGCCACGCGATCGGATGTTCTCGCTGCTGCTTGCGGCGGACGCCTCGGGGCTCTCACCGCAGGTGCACGCCATTGGCGATGAGGCCATCGACGTGCTGCTCGATCTCTACGAAAGGGTGGCGCGCACCAACGGGTCGAAGCCACGCCGCTTTCGGGTCATCCACGCTCAGGTGTTGCGCGATGCGAAGGTTGCGGCGCGCATGGCTCGACTTGGCGTCATCGCCGAGGTCCAGCCGTATCATGCGATTGACGACATGCGCTGGATGGAGGAGCGCATCGGCCGCCGGGCGCGCGGGGCCTACGCCTTTCGCACGCTGAAGGATGCTGGCGTTCGGCTCTCTTTTGGGAGCGACTGGCCGGGCACCAACGCGTCGTGGTATTCGGTGAACCCGTTGCACGGCATTTACGCTGCGGTCACGCGACAGACGTTGGACGGCAACCCACGGGGTGGCTGGTTTCCTCAGGAGCGCATCGACGTCGAGACCGCGCTGCGGGCCTATACGGTGAACAACGCCTGGGCCGCGGCGGAGGAAGCCGTCAAGGGGTCAATCACGCCTGGCAAGCTCGCGGACCTCGTGGTGCTCGATCGTAATCCGTTCGAGGTGGAGCCCGCGGAGATCAAGGACATCAACGTCCTTTACACCGTCCTCGACGGCCGCATCGTGCACGAACGCGGCAAGTGAAACAGGTGGTGAGTAGGCATGGTAATATACCGGTATTAGTAGCGAAGCTCCGCCTCAAACCGCCGAGCCTATGGCGCACCACGGTGGGGCG